>UCCS01000194.1 GCA_900470965.1 Hyphomicrobiales bacterium | reverse complement strand
CCGCTGACGGTGGTCGGCGTCGGCTCGAACATCCTGGTGCGCGACGGCGGAATTCCAGGCGTCGTGCTGCGCCTTTCGGCCAAGGGCTTCGGCTTTGTCGAACTTGCCGGCGAAAACCGCATTCTCGCCGGCGCCATCTGCCCGGACAAGCATGTGGCCGCGATGGCGATGGATAATGGCATCGGCGGTTTCGCCTTCTATTATGGCATTCCCGGCGGTATCGGCGGCGCTGCCCGCATGAATGCCGGCGCCAATGGCTCCGAGACGAAGGATCGCGTCGTCGAGGTGCGGGCAATCGATCGCAAGGGCAACAAGCATGTCCTGACGAATGCCGAGATGGGCTATTCCTATCGCCATTCCGATGCTGCTGATGATCTGATCTTCACCTCGGTGTTGTTCGAGGGTTATCCCGACGACCGCGCCAAGATCCGCGCCGAGATGGATGCCGTTCGTAATCACCGCGAGACGGTGCAGCCGATTCGCGAAAAGACTGGTGGTTCGACCTTCAAGAATCCCGAGGGCCATTCGGCCTGGAAGCTGATCGATGAAGCGGACTGCCGCGGCCTCGTCATCGGCAGCGCGCAGATGTCATCGCTCCACTGTAACTTCATGATCAACATGGGGCAGGCGACCGGTTACGATCTGGAATATCTGGGTGAGGAAGTGCGCCGCAAGGTTTTCGAAACCTCAGGCATCAAGCTCGAATGGGAAATCAAGCGTCTCGGGCTCTTCATGCCAGGTCGCGAGGTTCGCCCCTTCCAGGGCGTGACGACAGAGTAAGCGCTATTTTACCGCAAGCCTTAAACCTTCGCGCGATGTGACGACGGGCGACCAGCCCAGTACGTCGCGCGCGTGGGATATATCGACCTGCAGCGAGCCGCAGAGGCGCTGATAGACGGCTTCCTTTCCCGTGACCCTGGCTGCCATGTGCATCAGGGACGGCGGGAAGGGAAGGAGCATCGGTTTGACGCCGAGGCCCGCAGCGATGCCCTCGATCAATCCCGGCGTCGACAGGTCTTCACCATCTCCTGCAAGGAATGTTTCGCCGGCTGCCGCCGGATGCTGCATGCAGGTGATGATCAGGTCGACGAGGTTCTGTACCGCGACCAGTGTGCGGCGGTTTTTCAGTGACGCGAAGGGCAGGGGCAGCTTCTTGCGGACAAGGCCGACGAGCAGGGCGAAGTTGCCGCGCGCGCCGGGGCCATAAACCAGCGGCGGTCGGACGATGACGACGTCCATGCCGGTGCGGGCGGCGATCTCCCGAAGGCCGATTTCGCTTTCCATTTTCGAAATGCCGTAGGGATCGATCGGCTTCGGCTGATCGTCGTGCCGGAACGGCCGATCGTTTTCTTCGCCGTTGACCTTGATGGTGCTGATGAAGACGAAACGCTTCACGCCGGCGCGCGCCGCCTGTTCGGCAAGGTTGAGCGTCGAGGCTGTGTTGACCCGGCGGAAATCCGCCAGCGGATCGGCCGAGCGATCGTTCATGATGTGAACGCGGGCGGCGAGATGGACGATGACATCGACGCCTTCGAGTGCTGTCGTCCAATCAGTCTTCTCGGTGATCTCGATTGGGAAATGCCTGATATCCGGCGGGAAGGCTGATGTCGGGGATCGTGTCGTGACCGCTACGTCGCAAATCTGCTCCCTGTACAGCCGTTCGACAAGAGGAGCGCCGACGAAGCCGGCTGCACCGGTGACGAGGCATCGCATGATCTTCTCCCTGTTCCGACCGTAGAGGTCTTCGCTAGCCGGAACTGCCGATCGCATCAATAAAAAAAGCCGCGACGGTGAGCGTCGCGGCTTCTTGTTCAGGAAGTATGAGGTTCAGACTTCTTCGCGGCCCGACAGCCGGATGCAGATCAGCGAAATCGCAGCCGAGGCGGCGAGGTAATAGCCGACATAGTTGAGGCTGTAGTTGGTTGCGAGCCAGGTGGCGATATAGGGGGCGAGCGAAGCCCCGAAGATGCCGCCGAGGTTGAAGGTCATTGAGGCGCCGGTGTAGCGCACCATGGTCGGAAAGGGAGCTGCCAGGGCAGCGCCGATCGGACCGTAGGTGAAGCCCATCAGGCCGAGGCCGATGATCGAGCAAAGGAAGGCGCCGGTCAGGCCCGCCGTCAGCAGGCTCGCATAGAAGAAGCCGAAGATCGCAATCGCGATCGTCGTCAGGGTCAGGATCAGGCGACGCGAGTAACGGTCCGACAGCCAGCCGGAGAGCGGGATCGTCAGGCCGAAGAAGACGACGCCGACGAGCTGGACGACCAGGAACTGCTCACGCGAATAGCCAAGCCCCCCCTTTTCCAGAGGTGTGGTGCCCCAGGACAGCGTGAAGACCGTCATCAGGTAGAAGAGCACGAAGGTGGCAACGGCGATGAAGGTACCGAGAATCAGGCTGCGCAGATGACCACGGAAGACGGTCGCGACCGGAACG
>UCCS01000065.1 GCA_900470965.1 Hyphomicrobiales bacterium | reverse complement strand
ATCCGCGCCCATCTGGAAGCCGAAAACGGCTACATGAATGCGGCCATGGAAGACACCAAGCCGCTGCAGAAAACGCTGTTTGCCGAGATGCGCGGCCGCATCAAGGAAGACGACAGCTCAGTACCGATGAAGGATGGGGCCTATGCCTATGGCACCTCCTTTGTCACCGGCGGCGAGCAGCCGCGCTATTTCCGCATTCCGCGCGATGGCAACGTAAAGGACGAGACGATCCGCATCATCCTTCTCGACGGCGACAAGGAAGCCGCGGGCAAGGCCTATTTCCGGCTCGCCGGCCTCGACCATTGCACGGACCACAGCCGCGGCATCTGGGGCTATGACGACAAGGGCTCGGAATTCTTCACGCTGAGGGTTCGTGATCTGGCGACCGGTGAAGACCTGTCCGACGTGATCGAGAATACCGGCGGCGGCGGGGTCTGGGCGCCTGACGGCAAGAGCTTCTTCTATTCGGCCCTCGACGAGAACCATCGCCCTTCGAAAGTTTTCCACCACATTCTCGGCACGCCGCAGAGCGACGACCGTCTGGTCTACGAGGAAGGGGACGCCGGCTTCTTCATGGGCGTCGGCGGCTCGCTGCTCGACGACTTCATCTATATCGATATCCACGACCATGAAACGAGCGAATACCGGCTGCTTTCGACCAAGGACCTGACGGCCGAGCCGAAGCTGGTGGCGGTGCGCGAGGAAGGCATCGAATATTCGCTGACGGAAGGCGGAGACGTCTTCTACATCCTTACCAATGACGGCGGCGCCAAGGATTTCAAGATCATGGAAGCGCCGGTTGAAAAGCCGGGCAAGGAAAACTGGCGCGAGGTCGTGCCGCACAAGCCGGGCACGCTCATCATCAGCCACATGGCATATGCTCGCCATCTGCTGTGGCTCGAGCGCAAGGACGGCCTGCCGCAGATCATGATCCGCGACCGCCGCACCGGCGAAGAACATGCAATCGCCTTCGACGAGGAAGCCTATTCGCTCGGCCTTTCGGGTGCCGCCGAATATGACACCGACGTCATCCGCTTCTCCTATTCCTCGATGACGACGCCCTCGCAGCTCTATGACTACAACATGGTCACCCGCGAGCGCACGCTGCTCAAGACACAGGAAGTGCCCTCGGGCCATAATCCTGACGACTACGTCACCCGCCGCGTCTTCGCGCCGGCATGGGATGGCGAGAAAGTGCCGGTCACCCTGCTCTATCGCAAGGACACGCCACTTGACTGTTCCGCGCCCTGCCTGCTCTACGGATACGGCGCCTATGGCATCACCATTCCCGCCGGCTTCAACACCAACTGCCTGTCGCTTGCCGATCGCGGCTTCGTCTATGCCATTGCCCATATCCGCGGCGGCAAGGACAAGGGCTTTGCCTGGTACGAAGACGGCAAGATGGACAAGAAGACCAACACCTTCAAGGACTTCATCGCTGCCGCTGATTATCTGAATCAGGAGAAGTTCACGTCTTACGCGAACATCATCGCCGAGGGAGGATCGGCCGGCGGCATGCTGATGGGGGCGGTCGCCAACATGGCACCGGAGAAATTCGCCGGTCTCATCGCCGCCGTTCCCTTCGTCGACGTCCTGAACACCATGCTCGATGACACACTGCCGCTCACCCCGCCGGAATGGCCGGAATGGGGCAACCCGATCGAGAGCCGCGAAGAATACGAGCAGATCGCCGCCTATTCGCCCTATGACAATGTCGGCGCGAAACCCTACCCGCCGATCCTGGCGCTCGGTGGCCTGACCGACCCGCGCGTCACCTATTGGGAGCCGGCGAAGTGGGTCGCCAAGCTGCGCGACAAGACGACAGGCAATGCGCCCATCCTTCTGAAGACCAACATGGATGCCGGCCATGGCGGCGCTTCCGGCCGCTTCCAGCGGCTTGAGGAAATCGCATTCGAATATGCGTTTGCGGTCAAGGTGGCAGGCAAGATGTAGAAGCCGAATGTGGCGTGCCCTGCGCACGCCACGCCGTCAAGGGAGGGAGAAATGGCCGTCTATGTCGCGCTGCTGAGAGCCGTGAATGTCGGCGGCACGAGCTCCCTGCCGATGGCGGAGCTGAATGCGATATGCGAGGGGCTCGGCTTTGCCGATGTGAAGACCTACATCCAGAGCGGCAACGTCCTGTTCCGCTCTGATGAGGCCGAAAAGGCAGTCGAGGAGAAGCTCGACGACGCGCTGGGCAAGACGTTGGGCAAGCGGCCAGGCGTGATGGTGCGCAGCCGAAAGGAACTCGACGGCATCATAGCCCATGCGCCCTTTCCCGAGGCCAAGCCCAATTTTCTCCTGGTCTATTTCCTGCCGGAAGCGGCACCTAAAGATGCCTTGGACAAGATGGTGGCGCCCGATGGCGAGGAAGCAAAACTCGCTGGGCGCGAGATCTATGTGCACTATCCCATCGGCTCCGGCCGATCGAAGCTGAAGCTGCCGGCGCTGAAGGCGGGTACCTCCCGCAATCTCAACACTGTGCGCAAGCTCGCCGACTTGGCGGCTGAGCTGGAAGACGGCAAAACCTAAAGTCCGCCACTCCTCACCGTGCCGTAGATCTGGTCGTGCCTGACGGCAACGAGCGGCGACTCGATGGCCGGCAGGAAGAGCATCCTTACGAAGATGCGCAGCATCAGCACCTGTTCGGCGAGCGTATTCGGCTCCTTCAGCGTCTTTGAGAGAACGATACCGCCTTCGAGCACCGAAGAGACCATATCGGCGAGCTGGTCGACATCCACGGGCTCGCGTGGCGTATAGACGGCCATGATCTCGCGGAACATGCGGCCGAAGCGGCGGCGCCAGGCGAGTACGGCATTGCGGTTAGTCTCCTGGATCTCGCGGTCGAAGAGCCGCTCGTAGTAGCAGACAGTCGCCACCAGGCAGCCCGGATGGCCGTTCGGCAGGTCGGCCACCAGTTCGGAGAGCAGCTTCAAGCCAAGCAGAAAGGACTGCAGCGGATCATCCATCAGATCGCGCGCGCGGCTGAAGATCTCGTCATAGATGCGTTCGTCGTTCTCGATGTAGCGGTTGAGCAGCGCTTTCGCGAGCTCGTTCTTGTCCTTGAAGTGGTAAAAGAAGCCGCTCTTGGTGATGCCCGTCTCGACGATCAGTTCCTCAATGGACGTGCCGCCGAAACCCTTCTGCAAGACCGCTGCTTCTGCCACATCAAGGATGCGATTCCGCGTTTCCTCGCCCTTTCGCATGTTCCCCTCCTGTACCCGCGGTACAGTTTTCTGCGCAGCAAGATCGGGCCTGGCTCCGCCCCCGGCAGCATCGGCCCATGCAAGGGATTGATTTCAATCCGCAAAATTCGAAACCTACTATAGTATACCGCAAGTCGCCTAGTTTGGCATCAGATTAAGCGTCAGAACATCACCATCGACGGCAGCCATTACAGGCGCCGCGACAGGAGAGGTTTCACAATGGCAAAGTACAGGCATGGGCTGCCGCAGCTAAAGGGCGGCACCTTCATTAGCGATGGCGGCATGGAAACCACGATGATCTTCCACGACGGTATCGATCTTCCGCATTTCGCCTCCTTCGTATTACTGGCTTCCGAGGACGGACGGGAGCGCACAAAGAATTACTATCGCCGCTATCTGGATATCGCCCGGCGGCACGGAACGGGCTTCGTACTCGACACCGCCACATGGCGCGCCAATCCCGACTGGGGCCAGAAGCTCAACTATACGACCGAGGCGCTGCAAGCGGCAAATGAGCAAGCCGTCGAGCTTCTCGTGGGCTTACGCCACGCCTATGAGCGGCCGGAGCAGCCAATCGTCATCAGCGGCGCCATCGGCCCGCGCGGCGACGGCTACAAAGCGGGCGTGATGAGCGCCGACGAGGCGGAGGACTACCACGCCTTCCAGATCGAGACCTTCGCCGGCACGGAGGCCGATATGGTCGCCGCCTTCACGCTGACCAACATCGACGAGGCAATCGGCATTGTGCGTGCAGCCAAAACGCTCGGCATGCCCTGCGCGATCTCCTTCACGCTGGAGACCGACGGCAGGCTGGTGACCGGCCGCAGCATTCAGGACGCGATCGAAACGACGGATGCGGCGACCGGCGGATCGCCGGCCTATTACATGATCAATTGCGCCCACCCGACGCATTTCGAAGGGGCGCTCGATCACGGCAGCGCCTGGGTGAAGCGCATTTCCGGCATTCGCGCCAATGCCTCGACCATGAGCCATGAGCAACTCGATAACAGCGAGGTGCTGGATGCGGGCGATCCTGCCGATCTCGGCCGACGCTACCGCGAACTCCTTCGCCGCATGCCGCAGGTGCGGGTGCTCGGCGGCTGCTGCGGCACCGACCACCGCCATGTTGCGGCGATCTGCGAGGCCTGCCTGCCGCAGGCGGCGTGACGGGGCGAGCGGAAGGGCATGATTGTGACGATGGTGGGGGCAATGACGCGCCAGCGCAGCTGGCGTGATCTGTGGTTTGCGATCACAGGGCGGCAGACGCAAGCCGAACCGGAGGCGGTTGTGGAGGTGGCATTGCAGGATATGGATCTTGCAGCTTTCGAGGACCTCGACAGCCGCATGGCCTACGGGCTTCAGGCGGACCAACGCAAGGGGCGTCCATCGTGGCGCCGGCGATTGCGGGAGCCTATCGGCCTCTAACGAAGAGGAAGGCGCCTCAGCTTCCGGCTGCGGCGCCTTTTGTCGGCTTGGCCTTATAACCGCTGATCTCTTCGCCTGCGGTAGGTGAGAAGCGCAGGTTCCAGATGGTGGCGCTAATCGAAATGATCGCAACCACGATGAAGGCGGTGGAGAAATCGCCAAGCTCAGGCGTTTCGACACCGTTGAAGGCCATGGAGGCGTGCAGCGCCAATGCACCGATGCAGATGCCGAGCGAGAGCATCAGCTGCTGGAAGGTGGTGTAGAAGCTCGTTGCCGAGCTCATCCGATCCTGGCTGATCTCATCATAGGCGATGGTGTTGTAGGCCGTGAACTGGAACGACATGAAGAAGGCGCTGAGCACCAGCGCGATGAAGATCAGCGGCATCGGCCAGTCCGGCCGGAAGGCGGCGCAGAGACCATAACCGACCGTGCCGAGAATGCCGTTGATAATAAGGCTTCGGCGGAAACCGACGCGGCGGAAGACGGCCTTTGCCAGAGGCTTCATGAACAACGCACCGAGTGCCGTGGAAATGACGATCTGGCCGGCGGCAGCTGCCGAAAGGCCGAAGCCGATCTGGAAGAGCAGCGGCAGCAGGAAGGGCTGTGCGCCCTGCGTGATGCGCGTCAGCGAACCGGCGATGACCGAGGTGCCGAAGCTCGGCACCTTCATCAGCGAGAAATCCATGATCGGGGCCGGATGCTTGCGGGCATGGCGCAGATAGGCAATGCCGAAGAGCAGGCCGATGGCAATCAGGAAGATCGAGAACGAGCCCTGCCCTTCGTGGCTCGACAATTCGAAGCCGAAAAGCATCGAGCCGAGCGAGATACCCGACAGGATGAAGCCGAGCGTATCGAAGGGGCCGGCGGCCTTGCCCTTCACCTCGTCGATAAAGATCGAAACGAAGATCATGCCGATGATGCCGATCGGCACGTTGATGTAGAAGATCCAGCGCCAGTCGAGATAGGTGACGATGAAGCCGCCGAGCGGCGGGCCGACGATCGGGCCGATCAGCGCCGGCACCAAAAGCCAGGACATGGCGCTGACCATATCCTTGCGGTCGACGCTGCGCATCAGCACCAGACGGCCGACGGGCATCATCATGGCGCCGCCGATGCCCTGCAGCAGGCGGGCGAGCACGAGGAACGGCAAGGTCGGCGCGAAGGCACAGAGGATGGAGCCGATCACGAAAACGGCGATCGCAGAGCGGAAGACGGTGCGCGAACCGAAACTGTCTGCCATGCGGCCGCTGGCGGGAATGAAGATCGCCAGACTGAGCAGATAGGAGGTCAGGGCGATCGACATGGCCGGGGCGTCGACGCCGAAATCGCGCGCCATCGTCGGCAGTGCGGTCGCCAGCACGGTTGCGTCGACATTTTCCATGAGCATGGCACTCGCGACAATCATCGCGATCACCCGGAAATTGGGTGCTGCGCGCCGAACCATCGGCGCATGATAAATCTGATCCGACATCGTCAGGGATCACTCGCAAAGGCGCAGCGGAGCACACGGGGCGACAGGGCCGCGGGGGATGACATGGCAAAACTGCCAAGAGGAGATGATTTTGCTATACGCCTGCAATCATGGCGGCGCTATGTCTTTTATGGCACATCTGCTTTGCCGAGAGGTAAAGGCAGATCACCATTCCTTGCACTTTTTTGCCCTTCGTGAAGGGAATGGTTTCGGGGCCAAAATCGGCTTGCGTGACCGCACCTGCGGCCCTACCTATTAGTCATGACCTCCGCCCTGCAGAAAAAACGGCCGGATACGGCCTTCGGCTTCGACAACAGCTATGTGCGGTTGCCGCAGCGCTTCTTCGCCACGCAAGTGCCGACACAGGTAGCGGAGCCCTGGCTGATCAAGCTCAACGAGCCGCTCGCCAAAGAGCTCGGGCTCGATGTCGATATCTTGAAGCGCGATGGCGCTGCGATCTTTTCCGGCAATCTCGTGCCCGAAGGCGCCGAACCGCTGGCGATGGCCTATGCCGGCCACCAGTTCGGCCACTTCGTGCCGCTGCTCGGCGACGGGCGGGCGATCCTGCTCGGCGAAGTGATCGACCGCCGCGGCGAGCGCCGCGACATTCAGCTCAAGGGTGCGGGACAGACGCCCTTTTCCCGCCGTGGTGACGGGCGGGCGGCGCTTGGCCCAGTCTTGCGCGAATATATCATCAGCGAGGCGATGTTTGCGCTCGGCATTCCCGCCACGCGGGCGCTTGCTGCCGTGTTGACAGGCGAAGGCGTGCGGCGTGAGGAGATATTGCCGGGCGCCGTCTTTACGCGCGTCGCGGCAAGCCATATCCGCGTCGGCACCTTCCAGTATCTTGCCGCTGGTGGTGACGAGGATGGCATCAAGGCGCTCGCCGATCATGTCATCGAACGGCACTATCCCGAGCTGAAGGCGGCGGATAATCCTTATCTAGCGCTCTACGAATCTGTCTGCGACCGGCAGGCGGCGCTGATCGCGCGCTGGCTGCAGGTCGGCTTCATCCATGGTGTGATGAATACCGACAATATGACGATCTCGGGCGAGACGATCGATTTCGGTCCCTGCGCCTTCATGGATATCTATGATCCGATGAAGGTCTTCTCGTCGATCGACCAGCACGGGCGCTACGCCTATGCCAATCAGCCGGGTATCGGGCAATGGAACCTGGCACGGCTCGGCGAAGCGCTGCTGCCGCTGATCGATGCCGACAAGGACAAGGCGATCGAGCATGCCAATGCCATCATCAAGGCCTATGGCGAGCGTTTCCACGCCTTCTGGCTGCAGGGCATGCGCGGCAAAATTGGCCTGAGCGCAGCTGAGGATGGCGATCTGGAACTGATCCAGTCGTTACTGGCGCTGATGCAGGCTGAGAGCGCGGATTTTACGCTGACCTTCCGGCGGCTTTCAATCCTGGCAGGTGACGAGACGGCTGAGGCTGCCTTCGCCTCGAGTTTCCGGGAGCCGACTGCCACTGCAGAATGGCTGGCGCGCTGGCGCGAACGGCTTTCGCGCGATCCGCAGACGCCCAGTGATCGGGCTGCCGCGATGAAGCAGGTCAACCCGGCCTTTATTCCGCGCAACCATCGGGTCGAGCAGGCGATCGAGGCGGCCGTTCAGGACGGCGATTTCTCGCTGTTCGAGGCTCTTCTATCAGTGCTTTCGCACCCCTATGACGAGCAGCCGGCATTTGCGGCCTATATGGACCCGCCGAAGCCCGAAGAGCGGGTGCTACAGACCTTCTGCGGAACCTGATTTCAGACAACCCATATTAACTGGAGACAGTGATGACCGACCTTCTCGACATTCCGGTCAAGACCGTTCAGGGGCGCGAGACGACGCTCAACGAATATCGCGGCCAGGTGCTGCTCATCGTCAACGTCGCCTCCAAATGCGGCCTGACGGTGCAGTACGAAGGGCTTGAAAAGCTCTATGCCGACAAGCGCGAGAGAGGCTTCGTCATCGCCGGCTTCCCGGCCAATGACTTCAAGGGCCAGGAACCGGGGACGGACGCGGAAATCCTCGATTTCTGCACCAGCACTTTCGGCGTCGATTTCCCGATGTACTCCAAGATTTCCGTCAAGGGGCCGGACAAACATCCGCTCTATAAGAACCTGACGAGCTCCACCGTGGAAACGACGGGGGAAGGACCGATGCGCGAACGGCTGAAGGGCGCCGGTCTCGCCTCCGACGACAACGAAATCCTCTGGAACTTCGAAAAATTCCTCGTCGGCCGCAACGGCAAGGTCGTTGCCCGTTTCGCCCCCGACGTGACGGCTGACGATAACCGCCTCGTCTCGGCGATCGACCGCGAGCTTGCAAAAGCCTGACACCGCGACCGCTGCCAATTGTGGCGGTTGAAAGGTAAGCCTCCCGCTCTATCTGTCTGATCGGCGTATATTTTTCGCCATTCTCCGATCCGGCTAACCAGCGGGAGACTGCCTTATGGCAATCGTCATTACCTCCATCCTCTTCATCATTTTCGGACTGGCGCTGGGCACCGGCGGGCTTTGGCTCGTCACGCTCGGCGGCAGCATCTTCTATCTCTTCGCGGGGCTGATGTTCCTGCTGACGGCAGGCCTGCTTCTCATGCGCAAGGCCGTGGCGCTCTGGGTCTATGCGGTGCTCGTGGTCGTTGCACTCGCCTGGGCGATCTGGGAGGTGGGGTTCGACTGGTGGCAGCTTGGTCCCCGCGGCGGCCTCATCATCCTCTTCGGGATCTGGCTGCTGACGCCCTGGATCCGCCGGCCGCTCGGCTTTCGCAGCCCGACCGGTACCTATTACGGCGCCAATCCCTGGCCGCTCGCCATTCCGGTCATCGCTGCCATCATCGTCGCTGCCTATTCGATAACGACGGATCCGCATGATCTCGCGGGCGATCTGCCGATACAGACGGTTGCCACAACGCCAGCCTTCGGCGGCAATGTGCCCGTTGGCGAATGGCACCAATATGGCCGCACGCCCTATGGCCAGCGCTATTCGCCGCTCGACCAGATCACCGTGCAGAATGTCTCCACCCTCAAGGAGGCCTGGCGCTACCAGACCGGCGACGTTAAGCGGCCTGACGATGTCGGGGAAACGACCTATCAAGTGACGCCACTGAAGGTGGGCGACACGCTCTATCTCTGCACGCCGCACAATTGGGCGATCGCGCTTGATGCCAAGACCGGCCAGCAGAAATGGAAATATGACGCCAATTCCGGCATGAACCCGGACCGGCAGCACCAGACCTGCCGGGGTGTGACCTATTACAACGATGAGGCGATACCTGCCGGCCAACCCTGCAAGGAGCGCGTCTACCTGCCGACTTCGGATGCGCGGCTGATCGCGCTCGATGCGATCAACGGACAGGTCTGCACGGGCTTTGCGGAACAGGGCGTGCTGCAGCTACAGGCCGGCATGCAGTATAATCCGGCCGGTTATTATTACTCCACCTCGCCGCCAGTCGCTGTTGCGGGCAAGATCATCATCGGCGGGGCGGTCAACGATAATTATTCGACGCAGGAACAGTCCGGCGTCATTCGCGCCTATGACATCAACAGCGGCGCGCTGATCTGGAACTGGGATTCCGGCAATCCGGACCAGACGACGCCGCTGCCGGAGGGGCAGCATTACACGACGAATTCACCGAACAGCTGGTCGGTCTTCAGCGTCGATGACCAGCTCGGCATGGTCTATATCCCGCTCGGCAATCAGGTGCCGGACCAGCTCGGCATGAACCGCAGCGCCGATGTCGAGAAGTTCTCCTCCTCGGTCGTGGCGCTCGACATCAATACGGGCCAGCTACGCTGGGTGCAGCAATTCGTCCACCACGATCTCTGGGACATGGACGTCCCTGCCCAACCGGTGCTGCTTGATCTGACGAAACAGGACGGAACGGCGGTGCCGGCGCTGGTGGCATCCACCAAGCAGGGTGATATCTACGTGCTCGACCGGCGCACCGGCCAGCCGATCATTCCCTTCAAGGAAATCCCGGCGCCTGATGGCGCCATCCCGGAGGATCACACGGCGCCGACGCAGCCAATCTCCGATCTCACCTTCTCCCCGGAGCCATTGCAGGAAAAGGATATGTGGGGTGTCTCGCTGTTCGACCAGCTTGCCTGCCGCATCGAATTCCACCGCTACAAATATGAGGGCCGCTACACGCCGCCGTCGCTGCAGGGGACTATCATTTATCCCGGCAATTTCGGCACCTTCAACTGGGGCTCGGTCGCCGTCGATCCCGAGCGGCAGGTGATGTTCGGCATGCCGACCTACCTCGCCTTCACCTCGCGCCTGGTGCCGGCGGCCGATATTCCGCCGCGCGGGCAGGATGAGAAGGGAAGCGAACAAGGCCTCAATCGCAATGACGGTGCGCCCTACGGCGTGTTCATGGGTCCGTTCCTCGGCCCGCTGCAGATCCCCTGCCAGGCGCCGCCGTGGGGCTATGTCGCCGGCGTGGATCTCCGCACCGGTCGCATCGCCTATATGCACAAGAATGGCACGGTGCACGACATGACGCCGCTGCCCCTTCCCTTCAAGGTTGGCGTGCCCGGCATCGGCGGGCCGATGGTGACCAAGGGCGGCGTCGCCTTCCTGGGTGCTGCCGTCGACAACTATCTGCGCGCCTATGACGTGACGAACGGACACCAGCTCTGGGAAGCCCGTCTTCCGGCCGGCGGACAGGCAACGCCGATGACCTATACGACCGATGACAACAAGCAATATGTCGTCATGGTCGCCGGCGGGCATGGTTCTGTTGGCACCAAGCCGGGCGATTATGTGATCGCCTACACGCTGCCATAACGACTGGACCGGCCCGCTGATATCGGGCCGGTGCTCTGGCAACTGTCAGGCGGTGAGCAGATCGCGGATCGCCTCGCCGACACCGGTAGCAGATTGCGGGTTCTGGCCCGTAACGAGCCTGCCATCAACCACGACCTTGGCATTCCAATCCGGCGCCGGATGATGGCTGGCGCCGCGTTCGATGAGCGTGCTGGCGAGCAGGAACGGAACCGTCTTGTCGAGACCGACCGCCCGCTCCTCGGAATCCGTGAAGGCGCTGACGTTGCGTCCGGAAACGAGATAGCTGCCGTCGCTGAGCTTGACGTTTACCAGCGCTGCCGGACCGTGGCAGACCGCCGCGACGATGCCGCCGGTTTCGAAGATCTTCTGCGTAACGTCAAGCACAGCAGGGCTTTTCGGCAGATCCCACATGGCGCCGTGGCCGCCAGCAAAGAAGATCGCCGAATAGTTGATAGGATCGATATCAGCGAGCTTTGCCGTGCCGCGGATCGCATGGCGGAATGTCTCGTCGTTCCAGTAACGGGCATTCGTCGCATCCTCGAGATCGAGGCCATCGACCGGCGGTTCCCCGCCCTCGATCGAGGCAAACTCGACCTTGATGCCGGCCGCATCGAGGACAGCCAGCGGGTGTGTTACTTCACCGAGGTAGAAGCCGGTCGGCTGACCGCTGTCGCCTTTGACGCCATGACTGGTCAGAACGAAGAGTACGGGCTTTGTTGCGGATGTCATCGCTTTCTCCTGATGTTTGATCGGCTTGCGAAAGCCGTGATGCATTCGATGACAAAGGTTTATTATCTCCTTCAGAGAGGATAAAGCCGCACCGGCGGAAATCATCTGTTCTTGAGAGGTTATAATCATGCGGCGTTTCGATCATCTCGGCGATGTGGAAGCCTTCGTCACCGTGGTGGAAAAAGGCTCGATCAGCGGTGGCGCGATCGCTCTTGCCACCACGCCTTCGGTGCTCAGTCGGGCGATCACGCGGCTGGAGACGCGGCTTGGTGCGCAGCTCATGCGGCGCACGACGCGGCGGCTCAGCCTCACCGAGGCCGGCCGCGCTTATCTGGAGCAGACGCGAGCGGCCTTCTCGCTGATCGAAGATGCCGAGCGCGCCATTCAGGGACAGGACGGAGCGCTTAGCGGCCGCGTTCGTCTCAGCGTTTCCACCACCTATGGCCATTTCCGGCTTCCGGAGAAACTGACGCGCTTCTGTGCTGCCCATCCGCATGTGCATGTCGAAGTCAGCATCACCAACCGAAATGTCGATCTGGTCGCCGAAGGCTACGATCTGGCAATCCGCCTCGGGCCGCTGCCGGACAGCGGGCTTGTCGGCCGTAAGCTGGAAGACGCGCCGCTGCGGCTCGTCGCTTCGCCTGATTATCTCAAGCGCACGGGCACGCCCCGGACGATCGAAGACCTGGCAGGCTACAGATGCCTGCCGTTTTTCATGCCGAGCACCGGCAGGCCGGCGCCATGGCTGTTTCGAATCGATGGCGCGGAGACGGACTGGACGCCGGAGGGGACGATCGAGATCCACGACGATGTGCTGGGCGTCGTATCACTGGCCGAAGCCGGCATGGGCATCTGCCAGAGCTACGACTTCATCGTTCGCGACAGGATCGATCGCGGCAGCCTGATCGAGATTCTCCCTGACATCAGCGGGCGCTCGCGCCCTTTTTCGCTGGTCTACGCGCCGCATCGCCGTCTCTCGGCCGCGACGAGGACGATGATCGATTTCCTGCTGGATTAAGCGGCGGCCAAAGATTTGCTCGCCCTCTGGTAGAGACGCAAGCCTCAGACAGGCTCCGGGGAGAATGGTGCAGCCGGTTTTTCAGGGGGATTTTTCATGGAAATCGGTAGCAACCTCTCAATTTACTCTGGCCTCGGCTCGCTCTTCGAGCAGGGCAAATCCAAGAACAAGCAGACCGAGGAATTTGGCGGCAGCACGCGCAACCAGTCCGGCGCCGGCCTGCAGCCGAGCACCACCCCGCCGTCCATCGCCAATACGATGTGGGCGGTGCAGGCCGGCAACGAGACCTATATCAACCAACCCTCTGATGCAGAAATGGAAGCCAAGGCAGCACATAAGAGCCTGGTCGACGAATTCTCCGACTGGAGCAGCATGACGCCGGAAGAATTCATCCGCGCCCGCTATCTGGCAGCCCATAATCTCACCGAAGACGATCTCAAGGCGATGCCTGCCGACGAGCGCGCGGCGATAGAGAAGGAAATCGCCGAGCAGATCAAGCGCGAGCTCGCCGGCATCGAAGGCGGTGGAGACGGCACCACTGATCCTGCGACTGCGCAGGCAAGCAATACGAAGTCCACCGACCAGGCCGAAAACGGCTGATAGTTGCCGATCGATCACCTAAATCTTTCGAAAGCCGCAGGCCGCGAACCGGGCTGCGGTTTTTTCGTTGAGTCCGACCGACCGCGACGCTGTTGGCGGCCTACACCATCTCAGTGATCATCTTGCCGATTTCGGCGAAGACGGGATTGAATTCGTCCATCTTGACCGTCGTTTCCGCCATATAGACGGCGGCGACGATGGGGCCGCGCTTCGGCGGCCAGATGATGGCGATATCACCGGCCGAACCGTTATCACCCGTTCCAGTCTTGTCGCCGATCTTCCAATCGCTGGGCAGGCCTGCGCGCAGGCGCGCGCCGCCGGTCGTGTTTGCAATCATCCAGTCGACCAGCTGATTTGCAGAGGTTTCTGCCAGAACCGAGCCGAGAGCGATATTGCCGAGTGAATCGAGCATTGCATCCGGCGTCGTGGTGTCGCGCGGATCGCCTTTCGCGGCCTCGTTCAGCGCGGTTTCCATACGGTCGAGCCTTGTCGTGCCGTCGCCGATCGAGCGCAGCCAGTCGGTAAGTGCAGCCGGGCCGCCGAAACTTTCCAGCATCAGATTACCGGCAGTGTTGTCGCTCAGTGTAATGCCGGCCTTGCAGATCTCGGCCATCGTCATGCCGTCGCCGCCCGCATGCTTTTCGGTCTCGGGGGAATAGGTGGCGAGCTTGTCCTTGCCGTAAGTGACGCGCCGGTCGAGGCTCTCATCGCCCTTGTCGACACGGGCAAGAACGAGGCCGGCGGCCAGAACCTTGAAGGTGCTGCACATGGCGAAGGGCTCGCTGCCGCGATAGCCGAAGGAAACATTCGTGTCGCTGTCGAGAACGGAGACCCCGAGACGCCCGCCAATGCGCGCTTCCAGTGCTGCAAGCCGCTTGTCGATATCGTCATTCTGCTGCTCAGCGTGCACGCGGGGCGCAAAGCCCAGCGCAGGCAGCAGCAAAGCGGAGCCCATGAAGCTGCGGCGGGTGAGGCTGTGATTCATGAAGACCTCCGGGGAATCAGGATCACAGGCGTAAGGCCCGATTGCGGCGGCATCTCGGCTTTTTGGCGGGATCAGGCAGCGCGTGTGACCTCCACCGTCACATGCGACAACTCGTCCAGGCTCGCGAGCCTCTCCTTGTAGAAGGCGGTATCGCGCGGCTGCGGCGTCAGCACCGCGACGATCGCGGCATGGTGGCCGGGGCCGACCTGCCAGACATGCAGATCGGTGATGCTGTCGCCGTCTCCTTCGATTGCGCCGCGGATCTCATCCGGCAGCGTCTCACCCTCGGAGAGCACATCAAGCAGCACAGCTCCGGACGATTTCATCAGACCCCAGGACCATTGCGCAATGATGAGAGCGCCGACAATGCCCATCAGAGGATCGAGCCAGAGCCAGCCATAAAGGCTACCGAAGGTGAGCGCGGCGATGGCGAGCACCGAGGTCAGCGCGTCGGCGATGACGTGCATATAGGCGGAGCGGATATTGTTATCCGCATGACCATGGTGATCATGGCCATGGGCATGATGATGATCGTGATGGTGATCATGCCCGTGACCGTGATGGTGGTGGTCGTGGCCGCCACCGCTGAGGAGCCAGGCACTGACGAGGTTGACGGCAAGGCCGATGACGGCGACGGCAATCGCCTGGCTGAAGCTGATCGGCACGGGCGATGTGATGCGCAGGAAACTTTCCCACCCCATCAGCAGCGCGATCATTGCCAGAATGATGGCACTCGCGAAACCGGCTAGATCGCCGAGTTTGCCGGTGCCGAACGTGAAGCGCGGGTTGCGGGCCTGCTTGCGGGCGAAGAGATAGGCGAGCGCAGAGATGAGCAGCGCACTGGCATGGGTGGACATATGCCAGCCATCGGCCACCAGGGCCATCGAGCCGTAAATGGTGCCGGCGCCGATTTCGACGACCATCATGACCGCCGTCAGCGCGATCACCAGCCAGATGCGGTGTTCGTTCCGGGCATGGTCCTGCCCCAGGAAGATATGCTCATGTCCATGGGTATTCGTTCCGGCACTCATCGCCAGCTCCTTATCGATCCGGTTCAGCGGATATAGGTTCGCAAGACTTCCGATATTTCTTCGACTGCCTCCGCCCTCGCCTTCCCGTCGGCGGCATGCAGCACATGTTCGTGCAAATGGTCGTCCAGCACCTCGCCCGTCAGCCCCGTCAGCGCGCCGCGCACGGAGGCGAGAAGCTGGAGGATCTCGCCACAGGGACGCTCGCCCTCCAGCGCGCGCTCGACCGCCTCAAGCTGGCCACGGATGCGACTGACACGGGCGATGAGTTTCTTCTTCTGATGGGTCGTATGGGACATGGCAGTCTCTAATGTAGGATAGGGGGGTACCCTATATTACCCTCCCGAGAAACGAAAGCGGCAATACAGCGCAGTAGCCCTTGAAATTACATAGGACTCCTATATATTATAGCGCATGGAAACGCCTAAGGACCCCACATCGATCGACAACCGCATCAGCGAAGGCCTGTCGCGCATCGCGATCGCAATGCGCAGCGACGAATGGTCGAAGGCCGAAAAGGCCGGACTGAAGCCGACGCAGCTTGCGATCCTCGAATTTCTCGCCGGTCGCGATGGCGCACGGGTTAAGGAGATCGCAGCGCATCTCGGCGTCTCGCAGCCGACGGCGACGGATTCGATTGCGGCACTGGAGCGCAAGGGGCTCGTCGCCAAGGCGAGCGCTCCCGACGACAAACGCGCCACCGCGATCCGTATCACGGTCGAGGGAACGGCAGCGCTCGGCTCCGTTTCGCCGATCGAAACGGCGGCGATGGAGGCCGCCCGTTCGCTCTCCGCGAGCGAACAAGAGAGCCTGCTGCTGTCACTCGTCAAGATGATCCGGCATCTGCAGGAGGCAGACGCCATACCGATCCAGCGGATGTGCACGAGCTGTCGCTATTTCCGCCCCTACCAGCATTCTGGTGCTGCCAAACCGCACCACTGCAATTTCGTGAACGCGGCCTTCGGCAGAGATGAACTGCGCATCGACTGCCGCGATCATGAAACCGCCGATCCGGCAACCCGGGCTGCCACCTGGGACGCCTTTGAAAAAGGATAGGCGCACCCTCCAGGCAACCTAGAAAGAGAAGGAAGTTCAAAATGTTAAGGCAGTTGATAACCGGCGCAGCCACCGCCGGAACGCTATCGCTTTGGCTCGGCTCAGCCGTGGCCCATCCCGTCACGGCCGAGCCGTCGAAGAGCGTGAAGGCCTCGTTCGACATCATCGAAACGCAGATTGTCACCAAGGGTGACAAGGCGATCTTCTCGACCCGCGTGCGTGGCGAAGCCGGCACTGACAAGCCCGCGGCGTCAGGCAAGTTCGAAGGCTCCGGCGTCTATGCCTATGTCTGGCCGACCTCGCTCAACAGCGGCGACATCGGATTCGACAAGGATCAGGGCATCGTGGCACTCGCCGTCACCTTCCATCCGGATTTCGACGATGCTGCCTACAAGGGCAAGAACCGCGACGTCTGGCATCCGCATTGGGTCGTGCTCAATAAGGACAAAGCCTGCGCCGGCGGTCTGAAGGTGACCGACATCCCTGACGGCGCCAAGCCGAAGCTTCCCGCCACCTGGCCGGGCGTTCCGCTGCTGATCGATAGCCCGGATTATCCGACGGTACTCAAGGGTGACCGCGTCGATGTCGCCATCCCGTTGTCGCTGCCAGGCGGCATCACCGGCGCCTCCTATGACGGCGTGACGGCAGAGCTGAAGATCAACGGCAACCTGCATGCACCGCTGCTCTGCGTCGACAATGTCTTCAAGGTCGCATCCGGCAATCTCAGCCTGCCGGGCAAGGTCATGCCTGCAAAGTGAGCGGGTCGCCGGTCCGTCGACTGCCATCGCCGGACCGGCTTTTTCCTCTCTCCAGGCAAATAGAGAAAGAAAACGCCAGGCAGGATTATCCCATTGCGCCCCGGATGCAACTGATGATGCGAAGGCCTGCCCAACGACCAAGGATTTCGACATGTCCGATCTGACACTCGCACCGGAACTTTCCGTCAGCGAATGGTTCAACACGCCTCAACCGCTCTCCATCGCCGGATTGCGTGGCAAGGTGATTTACCTGCACAGCTTCCAGCTGCTCTGCCCCGGCTGCGTGGCCGAAAGCCTGCCGCAAGTGCGCCGCATCGAGCGCATCTTCGCCAACACGGATCTTCAAGTCATCGGCTTGCACACGGTCTTCGAGCATCACGAAGCGATGACACCAACCGTGCTCAGGGCTTTCATCCATGAATATCGGCTGACCGCGCCAATCGGTGTCGATCAGGCGGACGGGCGTTCCGACATACCGGTGACGATGCGCCGCTATGGTTTCAGGGGAACGCCCTCCTCGGCCCTGATCGGCCGCGATGGTGCTATCCTGCATCATGCCTTCGGGGTCGACGACGATATCGCTCTCGGCGCGCGCATCGGCATGGCGCTGGCGGCACCCATTCCAGCGGCGGCGCCCAGTGACAAGGCTGAAGGCTGCGCGGCAGGTGTCTGTGCCATACCCGCCAGTGCGGCCTGATTGGCCTGCATCTGCCATTGACAAACGGGCGGTTTCGGCGAATGTATGGCGCATGATCAAGAACGCGCACCATAACCGCTCGTATTTTTGGCTGTACCTGTAAAGGGCGGCCGAGACAGATCATAATGTCAACAAGCCGCCGTCAGGCGGCTTTGTTGTATCAGCAGCGTCCTGGCGGCATAAACTCAAAAAGGACGCGAAGACCATGCTTGAAATCGAAGACAGCGAAATATCGCTCATGCGCCCACCGGTCGTGACGATCCGTGCCGCCAAACCCCGCGACATATCTGAACTCCACGAAATGATCGGCCTGCTTGCCGCCCATCACGGCGACATCTCGGCTTCGACACCTGAACAGCTCGAACGCGATCTCTTCGGCCCGACGCCGTGGATCTCGGCCCTCGTCGCTGACGGTAGCGACGGGCTTATCGGCTACGCCATCCTCGTTCCGCTCTACAGGGCGCAGGAGGGCAAACGCGGCATGGATTTGCATCACCTTTTCGTACGAGACGGCCATCGCGGCCATGGCACAGGCCAGCTTCTCGTCGACCGCGCCCGCGAAACGGCGCGCATTGCAGGCTGCGATTACCTCTCCGTCAGCGCTGCCACCGGCAATCTCAAGGCGCACCGTTTCTACGAACAGATGGATTTCACCCCTCGCCCGGTCACCGGCATGCGCTATATGCAGGCTCTGTCGTGAGTGGTTCCAGCCGCTCGGCCATCTTGCAAGGGAGGAAAGCATGACCCGACTGGCGGTGGTTCTGACCGAAGGCTTCGCGGACTGGGAAGTGGGGCAGCTTGCTGCCTCCGCCCGCACCCATTTCGGTTTCGATGTGGTGACGGCAAGTCCCGGCGGCGCGGAAGTGCGCTCCATGGGCGGCATGCGAGTGGCACCCGATGCGGTAGCCGAGAACCTGCATGGCGACGCCTTCGATGCGCTGGTCATCTGCGGCGGCACCATCTGGGAGACAGAAAAGACGCCCGACCTTTCGCCCGTGATCAACGACTTCATCGCACGCGGCAAGCTCACCGCTGCGATCTGCGGCGGGACGCTGGCGTTGGCGCGTGCCGGTGCTCTCGACCAGGTTGCCCATACCAGCAACGCACCCGATCTCCTCGCCGGCGCCGAGGGCTATCATGGCCAAGCGCATTACCGTGAGGGACCACAGGCAGTTCGCTCCGGCATGATCGTCACTGCGCCGGGTTCGGCGCCGATTACCTTTACGGCAGAGATCTACCGGGCACTCGGCTTCGGCAGCGAAGAGCTGGACACCTATGTGCAGATCTTTGGTGCGGAGCATCAGCCGAAGGCGGCCTGAGCGCTAGCAAGCATGCCAATCATTTGAGCCGTCGAGCCTCTTTCGGCAGGCTGTCTCCGGGCGCCACCTCATGCACCGGGCGGCTCGCCCATTGGTGAAGCGCCCTCTTTACGAACAAAAAGGCCGCAGCCCTTGCCTGCGCCAGATCGCCGGGATCATCGAGGCGGCTCGCGATTTTTGCTTCCATGACAGCAAGTGTGTCGGAAAACCAGCGCGCAAGAACGGCATTGCGCGCGGCAAGCCGGTCCTGCATGCGAGCAATCGCAGCGTCTGTTTCCTCAAGGGTCGGGTGCTTCATGGTGGCAGTGTGGCTTGCGGCGCTTGCCCCAGGCAGACGCTACTTGCTCGGCACGGCCTTCAAATAGGCTGCGATCGCTTCGATATCGGACTGCGGCAGATGGGCGATGTTCTGCTGCACGTCGACCATCTGGCCACCGGCGGAGTCGAAATCCGGGGTGAAGCCCGTCTGCAGGTAGTTGGTTATGTCGGCCTCGCTCCAGGAACCGACGCTCTTCGAGCCCGGCGTGATATCGGGTATGCGCCCCTTGCCTTCCGGGTTCGGCGCGCCGGCGAGCCACTGATCGCGGACGAAGCCGCCGAGGAAATCGCGTGGGGTGTGGCATTCGCCGCAATGGCCGAGGCCTTCGACCAGATACTGGCCGCGCTTGAGCTTGTCGTCGGCATTGGCGAGCACGACGCGCGGCTGGTCGTTGAAATAGAGGAGTTTCCAGCCGCCGAGCGCCAGGCGGATGTTGAAGGGGAACGGCAGTTCATGTGGCGGTGCGACGTTGCTGCTCTTCGGCAGCGTTTTCAGATAGGCGAAGAGATCGTTGACGTCCTTGTCGCTCATGCGCGTATAGGAGCCGTAGGGGAAGGACGGGTAGAGATGCTGCCCATTGGGGCCGACGCCGCGCTTCATGGCATTGCCGAACTGGGCCAGCGTCCAGCGGCCGATCCCGGCCTGTTCATCCGGAGAAATGTTGGGCACATGGAAGGTGCCGAAGGGGCTCGTCAGGGCGAGACCGCCGGTCAGCGTCAGCTTCGCATCGTCTTTCGCACCGGGCGCGGCATGACAGCTGACGCAGCCGCCGGCCCAGAACACCTTCTCGCCGTTCGCAACGTCGGGCGCGCCGAGATTGGCCCAATGGCTTTCCGGCAGCGGATCGGGCGCGGTGATAAAGTAGAAGGCTGCGCCGCCGATCACGACGATGCCGATGAGACAGAGCACAAAGCGGATGAACCTGCGGACCATGCGCCGCCTCTCCTTACTGTCGATATCAAGGGACATTCCCGGGTTTGCCGGCCCCGGCCCCGCTGCCGGGGAGAATAAGGCGATCCGCACCGGCGGCAAGGGCCGATGCGGATCGCGAGATCATACGGGAATAGCTCTATCGCCTAGTCCTTCTTGATGCGATAGAGCTGATGACAGCCACCGCAATTGCCGCCGAGCGTGTTCAGCGCAGCGCCGACGCCGGCGGCATCGGCCGGAAGCTGGGCGAGAACGGTTTCGGCGTCGGTAGACAGCTTCGCGGCGCGTGCCTTGAAGTCATCCATGTTTTCCCAGATCTTCGGGCTTGCTTCCTCGTCGCCCGTCTCGGTGCCCGGCTTGAACTGGTCCGGGAAGGCCTTCGCCGTGGTGGCGATCGTCGTCAGCGCCGTCTTCACGGCATCCGCATCATAGGGCTTGGTGCCCTTGGCGATGGCGGACAGCGCGCCTGCTGCGCCACCGATCTGCTTCATCATTCCAATACGTGCGTCATGCGTGCCGTCGACGGCCATGGCCGAACCGAGGGCAATGCCGGCGAACGCAACAGCCGCCGCAACTGTTTTCCAATTCATGATTCTCTCTCCATTGTTCCACCGGCGAAGCCGGTCGAGGGCAATTTGCACCGGGATCATGACAAAATCCATGTGCTCGCATAGTCACGTTTAGCCGGATCCTCATAAAAACAATGTGATAAGAATAGGCCAGATCAGGCTGTCTTCCACCCTTGCCAGAGGCTGATCGCGGAGATGACGACCAGCAGCAGGCCGGCGAGACGGCCGATGACGGCAGTCGTCTTCGGGTTGGAAACCAGGAGATCGCGGCTGCGGCCGGCCGTCATCGCGAGCGTGCCGTAGACGGCGAGCTGCGTGAGCACGGTCATGATGCCCATGATCAACCCCTGCAGCCAGATCGGCCCAAATTCCGGCTTTATGAATTGCGGATAGACGGCGAGCACGAAGATATAGGCCTTGGGATTGACGAGGCAGGTGACCGCGCCCTGCCGGAACGCCTTCCAGGTGGAACGCGCCGTGCCGGGGCCGACCGCCTCGACCTTGATCGAGCTGCGCATCAGCGAAATGCCAATCCAGATCATATAGGCGACGCCGGCAAAGAGCAGCACGTTGAAGGTCTGCGGCAGCATGGCGACGAGAATGCCGACGCCCGCCGCACCATAGGCCGAATGCACGGCCCCGCCGAGCATGATGCCGCTGGTGGCGGCCAGCCCGCGCTTGGTGCCGCCGGTCAGCGAGTTGGCGAGCACGAAGAGCATGTCCATGCCGGGCACGATGATGATGCCGAAGAGAAGGGTGAAGTAGAGCCAGAGGCTTTCGTGGTAATTCATGTCAGTTGTCCATCCTGTATTTTCGTGCGATTTTTCAGGAAATTCATCAATTTCAATCCGATAGATGGCTCTATACGGGAAGCCAACTGACAGTGTATTGTCAGGAGCGTTGGAGAAAGGGCGACAAATGCGCAAGGCCTCCAGGCTTTTCGAGATCATCCAGATATTGCGGCTGGCGAAGAAGCCGATGACCGCAGCCGTCATGGCCGAGAGGCTGGAGGTGACGGTGCGCTCGATCTACCGCGATATCGCTGCCCTGCAGGCGATGCGCGTGCCGATCGAGGGCGGGCGCGGCATTGGCTATATCATGCGGCCGGGCTTCGATCTGCCGCCTTTGATGTTTTCGATCGAAGAGACGGAAGCGATCGTGCTGTCGCTGGCGCTCCTGGAGCGCACCGGCGACGAAGAGCTGAAGCTTGCGGCACGGCGCGTCAACCAGAAGCTTGCCGGCGCAGTACCCGCACCGCTACGCCAGGCGATGGAGAACAAGGCGCTGTTTGCCTGGGGCACGGTCGCCCAGGCGCCCGCAGGCGTCGACCTTGCCATTGTGCGCCGTGCGATCCGCGACGAACGCAAACTCACGCTCAACTATCGCGACGAAATGGGACGCGCGACCGAGCGGATGATCCGCCCGATCGCGCTGATCTATTATTCCCAGACCGCCAATATCGTTGCCTGGTGCGAACTCAGGCAGGCGATCCGCAATTTCCGCGGCGACCGGGTGGAGGCCTGTGCCGAAGCCGACGTCTTCTTCAAGGGTGAAGGCGACGGTCTGCGCGCGCTGTGGACCGAGAGCTGGACGGAGAAGCCATTGGCCGCCAACGCGTGAGTCAAGCTCTCCCCCACCCAGCAAGACCTCAGAGCGCCATGCCGCCGGAGACCTCGATGCGCTGGGCGTTGACCCAGCGGTTGGCTTCCGTCAGCAGCGAGGCGATCATGGGGCCGATATCATCGGGCACGCCGGCACGGCCAAGCGCCGTCATCGAAGCGACCCTGCGGTTGATTTCCGGATTGTCGCGCACCATGCCGCCGCTGAAATCGGTGGCGATGGCTCCAGGTGCGACCGTGTTGACGGCGATGCCGCGGGCGCCGAGCTCGTTGGCCATATAGCGCGTCAGCACCTCGACGGCGCCCTTGAGCGAGCCGTAGGCCGAGGAGCCTGGCACGGCGACGCGGGCAAGACCGCTGGAAAGATTAACGATGCGGCCGCCGTCGGCGATCACGGGCAGGAGCTTCTGGGTCAGGAAGAAGACGCCCTTGAAATGGATGTTGTAGAGCCTGTCCATTTCCTCTTCGGTCGTCTCCAGGATCGAGGCGTGGTAGCTGGTGCCGGCATTGTTGACGAGAAAGTTGAAGTGCTCGCGGCCCCAGCCCTTCAGCACCGAGCGGACATTGTCCACGAAAGCATCGAAGGTGGCGACATTGCCGGTATCGAGCTGCAGGGCGGCGGCCTTGCGGCCGACCGCTTCGATTTCGGCGACGACCTTGTCGGCCTCGGCGCGGTTGGAATTATAGGTGAAGATCACGTCGACGCCATCACGGACGAGGCTGACGACGGTGTTGCGGCCGAGGCCGCGGCTGCCGCCGGTGACGATTGCGATTTTCGAATTTGCGTTCTGATCGGTCATCTCGGTTGCTCCTTGTTCGGATGACTGGAATCTAGGTCCTGACACCCCTTTTCTTGAATACCGAAAGCCTCGAACTTCTTGCCTATTCCTCCAGACAGGTTGTCGCCTCCCGTCTACAGAGTAAGATGGCGGGCAAAGGCCGCTACCCGGAGAATGACGATGCCCAATGAAATCAAGGCTGTACTCAACCAGTACATGGACAGCCACGGTGGCGGCGACGGGCTGTTTGCAACTGCCCTGCCCGGCGTCTACCTGATGCGTTCTTCCACGCTGACCATGCCAAAGCCTGCGATCTACCGGCCGGCGCTCTGCATCATCATCGATGGCGCCAAGCAGATCATGTTCGGAGAACGGCTCTATACCTATACAGCCATGCAGGCGCTGGTTATCAGCGTGGAAATGCCTGCCTTCGGCCAAGTGATCGAGGCAAGCGTGGAACGGCCGATGATCGCGCTGACGCTGGAACTCGATGTCACCATTCTGCGCGAGGTGCTGGAGGCAATAGAAACTCCGCCGAAGCCTTCGGGTGAAGGCGGTCCCGGCGTTTTCGTGCAGCATTTCGGAGTGGAGCTGCAGGATTGCATCCTGCGGCTGATGCGCATGCTCAACACACCGAAATCTATCCCGATCCTGCGACAGGCGATCCTGCGCGAGATCAGCTTCTGGCTGCTGTCAGGCGAGAATGGCAGCGAGGTCTGCAAGCTGGCGCTGCCCGGCAGCCAGACGCGGCGTGTGGCAGATGCCATTCACCTGCTGCGCGACAATTTCACGGCGCCGGTGCGCGTGGAGCAGCTGGCGGCGGCAGCAAGGATGAGCCCCTCCTCCTTTCACCAGCATTTCAAGATGCTGACCTCTATGAGCCCCCTGCAATATCAGAAACAGTTGCGGCTTTTGGAAGCGCGGCGGCTCATGGTGGCCGATGGCATCAATGCCGCCAATGCCGCCTATCAGGTGGGCTATGAAAGCGCCTCGCAGTTCAGCCGCGAATATTCGCGCATGTTCGGCACGCCGCCGAAGAAGGACGCGCAGGAGCACCGGGCACAGCCGGCGGCGATCGCAACGGAAGTGGCTTAGTAGTTGAGCGTGCGGCTATCCTCGCGGCCGAAACCGCGGATCTCCATCCGGTTCTCGTAGACATCGACGATGGCGAAGGTGTTTTCGCTCTCGGTATCGACCACGCCCTTGAAATTGACGAAGTGGCAGCCACCGACCTTGCCGTAATTGCCGACATGGTTATGGCCGTTGAGATAGGCGACGACGTTTTCCTGCGAAGACAGAAGTTCGACGATGCGCTCGCGGTCCCACATGTCGTGTTCACAGGGCGGATGAACGGGGAAGTGATTCATGACGATCACCTTCTCGCTCGCAGCCTTCGCCGCTTCGATTTCGCCGGCCAGCCACGCAAACTGTTCGTCGCTCAGCGATGCGTTCCACTCATGGGCGTTTTCGGCGCCGGCTGCCAGCAGAGCCGCCAGACGCTCGCGGCCAAGCGCACGGTGGGGATGGCCTTCCGGCGGCGCGAAGGTGCTGACCTCATTGCCGTTGAGTACGATGAAGCGGAAACCGTGGCGCTGGAAGCTGTAATAGGGCGCCGGCATGCCGACCCGTCCCGCGACCTTTTCCAGATGCTCAGAAGCCACGCCAAAATCGTGATTGCCGAGCAGGAAGAACGCTTCGTGATGCAGCGTGTCATAGACCGGCAGGATATCGTCGAAGCTCTTGAAATCGCGGTCGATGATATCGCCGAGCGTCATGACGAAGCTCAGCTCCTCGCCATTGAAGGTCTCGATGGCGGCACGGACCTTGGGCAGGCTGTTGGCGTAGTAGCGCCCCATCTCGACCTGCGGTTCGAGGGCGGCATATTGCGGATCGGCGATGATGCCGAAGCGGAAAAGGGGGAGATCGGCTGATGACATTCGGCGTGATGTAGAGGCGGCGGATGACAGCGATGTGACGGCGCTGCCAGCCGCGGCCCTTTGATAAGAAGCCCTTGCGATGCCTCAGCCTGCGGCCGATGCCTGTTCACGCCGGCCCGTAAAGTAGGGCAACGCGAACATGTAGAGGCCACTGAACAAAAGCAGGAAAAGCGGTGGCAGCGGCGAGTAGACCACCCAAGCCGGCGGTGTGCCGAGTGCCATCGTGGCGAAATTGGCAATGACTGTCACCGTGAAGATGATCGACAGCCAGCGGTGAAGTTGGCGGATAGACTTGTTCCAATTCATTGGTATTCCTCCTCAAACAGGCCAATGTCACTGATCACTCTGCGCGCGCCAAAACCTGCTGCAGATTTTCGAAGAAACGCTGCCAGCCGAACTTGGCGCCCTGGTAGGCCTGTTCCTGATCCGGACGGAAGCCGGCTTGTTCCATGCGCAGATGCGTGCCCGATCCGACAGGTGTCAGTGTCCAGGTAACGGTGCTTTCGAGACCGTAGGCATCCCAGGTATAGGCAAGCGTTCGGTTCGGCTCGATTTCCGGTACCCGGCAATCGACGGAGCCCCACTCGGCGGTGAGCTTGAAGCTATGATCGCGCACGGGCTTGAAGTCGTTCTTCATCAGCCATTCCTGGATCAGATGCGGTTGGGTGAGCGCACGCCAGATCTTTTCCGGCGGGAACGCGATTTCGCGCTCGACGATGACGGAGCGGATTTCAGTTGCGGTGTCGTTCATTGGTCCATCCTTTTGAGCAAATCTTCAAGAGCGTCGAACCGGCTTTCCCAGAAGCCGGCCATTTCCGTCGTCCAGTCGGCGAGCGGAGCAAGCGCGCGGATTTCGGCGCTGTAATGCGTCTGACGACCTTCATGGCGGTCGCACACCAACCCAGCGGTCTTGAGCACCGCCAGATGTTTCGAAACAACCGGCTGAGACACACCGGCGTGGGCCGTCAGAGCGCCGACCGTCTTCTCGCCTTCACGGCACAGGCGCTCGAAGATGCCCCGACGGGTCGGATCGGAAAGCGCCCTGAACAGCGCATCTTGAGCATTCGACATTTTAATCCATACCCGTTTAGCTATGGATTTACCTATAGCCAACCGGGTATGAATGAGTCAAGCCATCCTTGGCGGATAGATTGCAGGAGAACAGAAGCAGAAACGAAAACACCCGGCGCTTGCGGCGCCGGGTGCTGAAAATCAGATGCTTGGAAGTGCTTACTTCGTAGCCGCTTCGTAGCGCTCCAGGACGTAGTCCCAGTTGATGAGGCTGTCGATGAAGGCTTCGAGGTACTTCGGACGCAGGTTGCGGTAGTCGATGTAGTAGGAGTGTTCCCAGACGTCGACGCCGAGGATCGGAGTGGCGCCGTGAACGAGCGGGTTTTCGCCGTTCGGGGTCTTGGAGATTTCGAGCTTGCCGTTCTTGACGGAAACCCAGGCCCAGCCGGAGCCGAACTGGGTGGCGCCGGCAGCGGCGAAATCGGCCTTGAACTTGTCATAGCCGCCGAGGTCGGAATTGAAGGCAGCTTCGAGCTTGCCCGGCAGCTTGTTGCCGCCGCCGCCCTTCTTCATCCACTTCCAGAAATGGATGTGGTTGTAGTGCTGGGCAGCATTGTTGAACAGGCCGGCATTGGTGCCGAAGGACTTCTTGACGACCTCTTCCAGGGAGAGATCGGCCAGGCCGGCTTCCGCTGCAAGCTTGTTGCCGTTGTCGACGTAAGCCTTGTGGTGCTTGTCGTGGTGGAACTCCAGCGTCTCCTTCGACATGAAGGGAGCAAGGGCTTCGTAGTCATAGGGAAGTTCAGGCAATTCGAAAGCCATATCAGATCTCCTCTTGGCAATAGATTGCGTCATCGGCAGGTGAGGCGGAACATAGGAGGGGAAGCATTGAGAGGCAACCGGCGAATTATCAAAAAACAACCGCTTCGAGGAAAATTTGCCTCTCATCACGAGCTCTCTCCGCGCGCATAAATTATCGGGGGTGTCGCGCTTTCCGGGATATGAAAGCGGCGTGACGAGGAGATGAGGACTACCATGCAAAGGAATAAAATCCCTCTCCTTGCGGTGCTCACAATCCCGTAATCGCGCCGGGAAAATGAGGCACGCTCGCGTCCCTTAGCCGCGCTTAGGAGCGGCGGCCGATATTTCAATAAAAACCTGTTAATTTCTTTTGGGCGCTTTTGACAGGCGATGAATAGCGCGTCTTAGATGCAATCAAGGGCTATCAAAGAGCGTTAGCGCAACCTTTGATAGGAATAGCTTAATTAGCACTGCATAAATCATTTCAGGGACTTCTGACATCAACTTCGGGGCGTGTGATGGTCATGAGCTTTTTTCGTCGTAATGAAGAACCCGTCAAGCCGGGTTTGAGAGCATCCAGCCATCGCCAGACGTTGTCCGTCACCGAACAGACGGGTCTCGTGGATAGGCCGCCGGTACAGTACAGCGTTTCGGAAGTCGATGATTTCCAGGCTTTCGGCACGGCAATCGAGGAAAACAAGCAGTCTTCCGAGGAGCTGCTCGTCAGCCTGACGTCGCTGCAGGAGCGGGTTTCCTCGCTGCTCGGCGCGCACAGCCATTCGCTCAACGAAACGGGTGCGCTGAGGGCTGAATGTTCGCGTTTGAGCTCGCTGCTCGACTATGAGAGCAATGCGCGGCGCAAGGCCGACCAGGAAAACCAGCGCCTGACGGCCGACAACAAGGAGCTGAAGCTCGACGGCAGCCAGCTTCGCGTCGAGGCCGGCACCTATCGCGAAGAACTGGTGAAGCTGCAGGGCGTGCACGAACTGACGCGGGAAGAATTCACCGTCGTCGAGGCGCGGCTGATCGATGCCGAGCGCGAGATCCGCGACCGGGCGCTGCAGTTCGACGAGGTTTCCTCGCAGCTTCGCCGCACGCAGCAGGATCATGATGCGCGCAGCCGGGAACTCGCGAGCACCCGCGAGAAGCTGGAGCTGGAAACCACGGCTCATCAGCTGCTCGTCGAAAGCTCGCGCCGCGAAAACAGCATCCAGCTTCGCGAAATCGCCCGCCTCAACGAGGAGCGCAGCCACCTCAAGACCAATCTCTCGGAGCATGAGGCGCTGACACGAGGCCTGCAGTCCTCCATCGCCAACCTGAAGCAGGACCTGGCCGCTTCCGAGGAGCGTTATCGCCGCCTGGAAGCCGAATTCGAAACGCTGGAAACCTCCTCGACGCTCGAAATCGCAAACCTGCGCACCAAGCACGAGGCGATCGGTTCGAAATCCGAGCTTGTCGAGAAGCTGCTGTCGACCGCCAACAGCCGCAACAAGATGACGGACGAGGAACTGCTGTCGACCCGCGCGGAACTGAAGCGTACGAAGGGCGAATTTGCCACGGCGCTTGCGCGCCTGGAGCGGATGACCGACGAGCTCAACCGCGTTCGTCTCAACGGCACGGAAAGCGAAGCCGCCCGCCGCGAGCTCGCTGCCCACAGCAACGATCTGGTGATGAAGCTGCGCGAGGCCGAAAGCCAGCGCAGCAAACGCGACCGCGAGATCGAAGCCTTCAAGCACGATCTCGACACGCGCCTCGATACCGACCGCTATGAAATTAGCCAGCTGCGGACGAGCCTCGAAATCGCCAAGTCGGAAATCCGCCAGCTCCGCGCCGAACGCGCGATCCTCAGCGGCCAGCTCGAAGTGGCGCGCGGCGATCGGCCGAGCCTCGCAGACGCCCTGCCCGTCGAAGAGCCCGTGAAGGAAGAGGTCCGCATGCCAGCCGCCACCTTCGCGCCGATGATCGACATTTCCAACAAGTCGCTGCGCGGCACCGGCGTGGTCGCCAGCTCGGTCAGTGACGAACTCGCGGCCATCGAAACCAATCTGCGCACGCCGGCGGAGTGATCGAAGCGCTCTTCGGCGGGAAGAAAACTTTCCGCCGAACGCGAAAGCAGCACATCTGACGGCTCCCTTGTCGTGTCGCCGGAACCGGAGCCTGCCTTTACGAGTTTGAAGGCAGGGTCTGGAGGAGGCGCTCTCATGGGACAGGTTCGAAATCGGGGACAAGTTCAGAATCAGGCGGAAGACCAGCAGAAGATCTATCAGCGCTGGGCACCGGTCTATGATCAGGTCTATCGCGGTCTCCTGCGCGACGGGCATCGCACGCTGGCGCGACTTGCCGCTGACGCCGGTACGGACATTCTGGAAATCGGCGTCGGCACCGGGCTGGTGCTCTCCCACTATCCCCGGCGATCCCGTGTGACGGGCATCGACATTTCCGAGCATATGATCGCCAGAGCGCGGGAAAAGGTCATCAGACAGAAGCTCTTCCATATCCGGCAATTGCAGGTGATGGACGCGCACGCACTGTCCTTCGAGGACCAATCTTTCGATGCTGTCTGCCTGCCCTTCGTCATCACGCTCATCCCCGAGCCGGAACGTGCGCTCGATGAATGCGCCCGTGTTCTACGACCGGGTGGCGAAATCATTCTGGCCAGCAAGCTCGGCGACGGCGCCGGCCTGCAGGGCGCGATCGAGGAGGCGGTGGCGCCGCTTGCCCGGCGGATCGGCTGGAGCTCGTCTTTCCGGATCAGCCGGATCACCGACTGGGCGCGCAAGAGCGGTTTCGATGCCATTGAAATATTGCCAGTTTTCCCAAACGGCTTCTTCAAGGTCATCCGCCTGAAACGGCGCTCGCCTGACGCTTGAGACGAAACTTTTTCCGCCCTTAACTGTTTCAGTCTTGCCTTCGCTAGGCCTTTTGTTCGCCAAGGATTTTCATGAGTACGGATTTCTTCCTCTTCATCGTCGTCGGTTTCTGCGCGCAGATCATCGATGGCGCGCTCGGCATGGCCTTCGGCGTGCTGTCTACGACCAGCCTGCTGGCGCTCGGCGTGCCGGTCGCCAATGCCAGCGCGATGACGCATGTGACGGAGATGTTCACGACGGCCGCATCGGGCATTTCCCATGCCTGGCACCGCAATGTCGACTGGAAGCTGGTGGCGCGGCTGGCACCCGCCGGCATGATCGGCGGGGCGGCCGGCGCCTTCCTGCTTGCTAATGTCGATGGCAAGGTCATCGAGCCCTTCGTTTCGGCCTATCTGATCGCCATCGGTCTCGTGATCCTCTGGAAAGCCTTCCACCCGACGCCGAAGCGCAATGTCCGCGATTGGATGGTGCCGCCCGTCGGGCTTTGCGGCGGCGTGCTGGATGCGATCGGTGGCGGCGGATGGGGACCGATCGTCACCAGCTCGCTCGTTGGCCGAGGTCACGATCCGAAGCGGGTGATCGGCTCGACCAATTTCACCGAATTCGCGGTGACGCTGATCATCTCGATCACCTTCGTACTGACGCTCGGCTGGTCGGAACTCGGCTCGGCGGTGGGTCTGATCATCGGCGGCGTGATCGCCGCGCCCTTCGGGGCGATCCTCGTCAAGCGGCTGCCGGTCAAGCCGCTGATGATCGCGGTTTCGATCATCATCATCGCAACATCGGCGATACGCTTCTTCTAACCGATGTTGCGGCCGAAATAGACGTCGACCGCCGCTATCCTGTCACCATCGAAACGGAAGCTTTCGATGGTGCGGAAGGCTTTACCATCGGTCATTTCGGCCTTGTAGCGCACGACGGCCTCATCGCCACGGACCACCAGGAACTCGATGTCGAAGGCGTTCAGCGCCGGCTCGTTCGGCCAGCAGCGCTCGAAATAGGTGGCGCGGTCAATATGATCATCCTGTGGGCTGGAGAAGGTGAAATTCTCCGTCAGCATTGCGCCGACGATATCCTTCCGCCGATCCAGATAAGGCTGCGTAGAGATTGCGCAGCATTTTTGCGCGATCGTCATCTCTGTCGCTCATGATTGCTCCTCCTTTGGAATTCCGATTGCACATTGCAATCAGTTGAGGGCGAAATCATGGCTTTCAATCCGCTTTTCCCTCTGCCGGCAGGTCTGATTGAGTGGAATCCGTCCTTGGCAGCCCTCAGTGCGATGCGTAAAGTGAGGGTCTCCTCATCTTGGCCGCGGCCAGACTGCACCGAAGAAGATCCGCAATGACCGACACTCAATGGGACGCCGCAAAGGTGGCGCCGGGCTCCGCCTACTGGAAACGCAATCTCGTCATCTCGCTGCTTGGCTCGTTCACGACCATCGTGGCGATGACGCTGCTGCTTCCCTTCCTCCCGCTTTACGTGGAGGAGCTTGGCGTGAATGACCATGCGGCGATCGTGCAGTGGTCGGGCATTGCCTATGGCGCGACCTTCTTTGCCGCCGCCTGCGTGGCGCCGCTCTGGGGCCGGCTCGGCGATATCTATGGACGCAAGCTGATGCTGGTGCGCGCCAGCCTCGGCATGACCATCGCCATCTCGCTGATGGGCATGGCCGGCAGCGTCTGGCAATTGGTGGCGCTGCGCCTCTTCGTCGGCCTGGCGGGCGGTTATGCCTCGGGCTCGATGGTGTTGGTGGCGACACAGACGCCAAAGGACCGGTCCGCCTGGGCGCTCGGCGTGCTTTCGTCAGGCATCATGGCCGGCAATCTCGTCGGCCCGCTGATCGGCGGGGCGCTGCCGCCTATCATCGGCATCCGCGGCACGTTCATGGCGGCCGGCGGCATGATCTTCCTCGCCTTCCTCGCCACCACGTTCCTCATCAAGGAGGAGAAATCGGCGGCCCGCAAACAGGCGGCCAAGGCGTCCGGCGGCTGGAAATCCATTCCCGACAAGGGGCCGGTGGTCGCCATGCTTGCGACCGGCCTGCTGCTGATGCTTGCCAATATGTCGATCGAGCCTATCATCACCGTCTATGTGGCGCAGTTGGTGCCCGATCAGGGACAGGTGACGATGGTCGCCGGTATCGTCATGTCGGCGGCAGCGCTCGGCAGCATCCTCTCCGCCTCGCGGCTCGGCAAGCTGGCCGACCGAATCGGCCACTGGCCGGTCATTGCCGGTGCGCTCGCGGTTGCGGGGCTGTTGCTCATTCCACAGGCCTTCGTGACCGTGTCGTGGCAGCTGATTGGCCTTCGTTTCCTGATGGGTCTGGCGCTCGGCGGGCTCCTGCCCTGCATTACCGCCGTCATCCGGCATAGTGTGCCGGATAGTGCGGCCGGCAGCATTCTCGGCCTGTCCATTTCTTCGCAATATGTGGGCCAGGTTGTCGGGCCTGTTCTCGGCGGCTTTGTCGGCGGGCATATCGGCATGCCGGCGGTCTTTCTCGGCACCAGCGTCCTCCTGCTTGCGGGCGCGGCCTTCACATGGCTGGTGCGGACGAAAGAAGAGGAAGCCTGAACCTCAGGCTTTTCCGCAGATCATATCCACGCCGGACTGCGCCAAGGCCTCCAGTGTCTCGCGGCTGTCGCCGGCCCGCGCGCGGACGGCAAGCGAATGCATGACGGCGGAAGCGAGCCTTGCAAGCGTGTGAGGATCGCTTCCGTCGGGCAATTCGCCCCGTTCTATCGCGAGCTTCATACGTTTCTCGATCTCCCCGTCGAAATCGTCGAGGCTGCGGCTCAATACTTCCCGGACCCGCTCATGCTGGATCGCTTCAGCCGTTGCTGTGCCGATGAGGAAGCAGCCACGGGCGGCGGTTTCCCCGTGGAGATAGATGGCCAGAGCACGTTGATAAACACGCGCGAGGTTTTCGCGCAGCGGCAGCGACGGGTCGAGCGCATCTGCCAGTACGCCCATGCTTTCTGCGCGGTAGCCCTCGAGGGCATCGATATAAAGATCCTCTTTGTCGCCGAAGGCACCATAGAGGCTCGGGCGGTTGAGCTGGGTGGCGGCGCTCAGCGTGTCCAGCGACGTGCCGGCAAAGCCGCGATCCCAGAACACCTCCCTCGCCTTCTCCAATGTCACCTTCGCATCGAAGGCCCTCGGACGGCCGCGCTTCTTCTCGCTCATTTTGTACCGTTTCGCATAAAATAATTGACCAGGGGAATTTTATGCGAAATAGTACAAATGTCCAACGGATTGATGCTGGCGGCTTCACACGGCCGCTGGAGGAGGAAAGTCATGAAGCTATATATGCATGCGGCCGCCTGTTCGCTTTCGCCGCATATCGTCTGCCGGGAGCTCAGTATCGATATCGAGCTCGTCACGGTCGATCGAAAGACGCATCGCACCAGCAACGGAGAGGACTATCTCGCCATCAACGGCAACGGCTATGTGCCGGCGCTAATGCTCGACGATGGCAAAGTGCTGACGGAGGGGCCGGCGATCGTGCAATTTCTTGCCGATAGCGCTCCTGAGGGCAGAAGGATGCTGCCCGAGATCGGCAGCTTTGGCCGCAATCAGGTGCAATCCCTGCTGAATTTCATCACGTCGGAACTGCACAAGCCGATGGCAATGCTCTTCAATGCCGATTACACCACCGCACATGAGGCGATGCGCACGGTCGTGAACAAACGCCTCGACTGGATCAACGGGAGGCTTGCCGGTCCCTATCTCACCGGCGAGAATTTCACGGTCGCGGATGCCTATCTCTTCGTCTGCCTCAACTGGTCGCCCTGGATCGAAATCGATCTCGATCGTTTTGCCGCCCTTCCTGCCTTCATGAAGCGTGTCGCAGCCCGCCCGGCTGTGCGGGCGGCGTTGAGCGAGGAAGGGCTGATGGCGTTCAATGCCGGCGGAAACTTCTTTGCGCCCATCGCCTATATCCAGTCTGCCGGATATGTCGGCTCTCCAGTCCAGCCATAATGAAGCACTGGTCCGGCGGGAAACAGTCCCGGCGGACGCCTTTCACGCCATCCATTTGCGATGTTCGGCGAAGCGATCCACCAGCATGTCGAGGAACAGCCGCACCTTGGTCGGAAGATGGCTTCGGTTCGGATAGACGGCGTTGATATGGATCTCGACGCCGCGATAATCAGGCATCATCTGCACCAGACGACCGGCCTCCAGATCCTCTGACACGACGAAGCTTGGGGCGAGGAAGATGCCCTGCCCGTTCAGCACCAGATAGCGCAGGGTCTCCGCGCTGTTGGAAATGATGCTGCCGCCCACCTTGACGCTCTCCTGCCGTCCCTCGGCATCCTCGAAACGCCATTCTTCGCCAAAGGGATAATAGGCGTATTGCAGGCAATTGTGCTCGGCGACTTCGGCCGGCGTCGTCGGCATGGCGTGAGTTTTCAGATAATCTGGCGAGCAGACAAGGAAATGCCGCCATGGCGTCAGCTTACGCGCCACGAGGCTCGAATCCGGCGATGGCGTCGTACGGATCACCAGATCATAGCCATCCTCGATCATGTCCACCGAGCGCTCGCCGATACTGAAATCGATCTGGACGGCCGGATAGAGCGTCATGAACTCGTTGATGACGGGCAGCAGGAAACGGACGATGGCGCTGCTTGTGTAAAATCTCAGCGTGCCGCGTGGCGTCGAACTCAAGGCGCCGGCCGCGCGATCCGCCTCTTCGAGATCGGCCAGGATCTGCGACGAGCGCTCGTAATAATATTTGCCGGTTTCGGTCAGGCTGACCTTGCGCGTGGTGCGGTTCAAGAGCCGCACGCCGAGGCGATCTTCCAATGATTGCACATGGTTGCCCACCATGGTGACGGACATGTTGAGGCGCCGCGCTGCAGCGGAAAAGCCGCCGCATTCCACCACCCGACCGAAGACTGTGAGGCTGGTCAGCCGATCCATATCGCACCTCGATTATCCGCTGAGAGTTGATGATCCTTCCCGAAAACAGCAGATTATCAGAAAGCACTGCTGGGTCCATCTTCCTCCCATCGAACAGGGCTTCGTACTGATGAAGCCCAGACGAATGGAGAAGGACAATGGTCGAACTGCCCCGCAATGACGCTTTCAAGAATGCCCAGCAGGGCGGGATCGCCCCTACCACAGAAGCTGCAGCACCGACTGCGGAAGCGATGGCTGCAGCCGCCGCGGCCGTAGAGACCCCGAAGAAGTCCGGCCGTAAGCTCATCAAGCACGCCGTCATTGCCGCAGCGCTGCTTGCCGGTGTCACCTTCGCTGGTGATTTCGGCTACCGCTACTGGACGGTCGGCCGCTTCATCGAATCCACCGACGATGCCTATGTGAAGGCAGATTATACGACCGTCGCCCCGAAGGTCGCCGGCTATATCAAGCAGGTCCTCGTCAACGACAATGATACGGTCAAGGCCGGTCAGGTTCTCGCCCGCATCGACGATCGCGACTTCCAGGCGGCGCTTTCGCAGGCCAAGGCCGATGTGAAGGCCGCCGAAGCTGCCGTCACCAACCTCGATGCGCAGATCTCGCTGCAGCAGTCGATCATTGAGCAGGCACGCGCCACGCTCAATGCATCGCAGGCCTCGCTGACCTTCGCCCAGTCCGATGCCGACCGCGCCAGTCGGCTGATCACCAACGGCGCCGGAACGCAATCTCGCGCCGAGCAGAGCCAGTCGCTGAAAGATCAGGCCGCCGCTGCTGTTGAACGCGATCAGGCGGCGCTCGTTGCCGCCGAGAACAAGGTGCCGGTGCTGCAGACGCAGCGCGAGCAACTGCTCGCCCAGCGCGACAGGGCCACAGCCGCCGCCGGCCAGGCCGAGCTCAATCTTTCCTATACGGATATAGTCGCCGCCGTTGACGGCACGGTCGGCGCGCGCTCGATCCGCGTCGGCCAGTATGTCACCTCGGGCACCCAGTTGATGGCGGTCGTGCCACTGCATGCGGTCTATGTCGTTGCCAATTTCAAAGAAACGCAGCTGACCTTCGTGCGCCCTGGCCAGACCGTGGAAATCAAGGTCGACAGCTTTCCTGACATTGCCATCAAGGGCCATGTCGACAGCGTCTCGCCGGCAAGCGGCCTGGAATTCTCGCTACTGCCGCCCGACAACGCCACAGGCAATTTCACCAAGATCGTCCAGCGCATTCCAGTCAAGATCGTCATCGACGACGAGCGCCTTGCCGGCCTGCTGCGCTCGGGCATGTCCGTCATCCCCGATATCGATACCAAGGCCGCTCAGACCTCCGCGGCCGTGGAGGAAGGATTATCCACTCCTGCTGGATGATCCTTCCATCCCTTTCTCAATTATCACCCGAACAGCGTCATGAGACAGTTTTCCGCAGAGCCGGAAGGAGAGAAGTCATGGCTACGCTACAGATCGCCGCAAACAGCAATTCGGTCGCGCGCCCCGCCGCTGCGGCCGTCCCGGCTGCCAAGCCCGTCATGAGCCCACTTCGCATGTGGACGGCCGTCGTCGGCTCCACGCTCGGCGCCTTCATGGCGATCCTCAACATCCAGATCGTCAATGCTTCGCTTGCCGACATCCAGGGCGCCATCGGCGCCGGCACAGACGATGGCGGCTGGATCTCGACCTCGTATCTCATCGCCGAGATCGTCGTCATTCCGCTCAGCGCATGGCTTGCCCGTGTCTTTTCGGTCCGCAACTATCTGCTGGTCAATGCGGTGCTCTTCCTGATCTTCTCGGTCGCCTGCGCCTTTGCGATGAACCTGCAGCAGATGATCATCCTGCGCGCCATCCAGGGTTTTTCCGGCGGCGTGCTGATCCCGATGGCCTTCACCATCATCATCACGCTGCTGCCCAAGCCCAAGCAGCCGATCGGCCTCGCGCTCTTTGCGCTTTCGGCCACGTTTGCGCCGGCGATCGGCCCGACCATCGGCGGCTATTTCACCGAAAACTGGGGCTGGGAATATATCTTCTATATCAACCTCGTTCCCGGCGCCCTGATGGTCGGCATGCTCTGGGCCTCGCTCGACCGTGCGCCGATGAACCTCGGTCTGCTCGCCAAGGGCGACTGGCCCGGCATCGTCACCATGGCGATCGGGCTTGCCGCACTCCAGACCGTGCTGGAAGAGGGCAACAAGGAAGACTGGTTCGGCTCGGATTTCATCGTCCGCCTCTCCATTATTGCCGCCGTCTCGCTAACGCTCTTCCTGATCATCGAGCTGAAGGTCGCCAATCCGCTCTTGAACCTGCGCCTGTTTGCCCGCCGTAACTTCGGCTTCGGCATCCTTGCGAATTTCCTGCTGGGTATCGCGCTCTATGGCTCGGTCTTCGTGCTGCCGATCTACCTGACCCGCATTCAGGGTTATAATTCCGAGCAGATCGGCTTTGTGCTTGCCTGGACCGGCATCCCGCAACTGCTGCTGATCCCCCTGGTGCCGCGCCTGATGAAGCGCTTTGACATCCGCCTGCTGATCGTCATCGGTTTTGCGCTCTTTGCCGCCTCGAACTTCATGAACGTGCATATGACGGGCGACTATGCGGGCGATCAGCTCTTCTGGCCGAATGTCGTGCGTGCCGTCGGCCAGGCGCTGGTCTTCACACCGCTCTCGGCGATCGCCACGGCAGGCATAGAACCGGAGAATGCCGGCTCGGCTTCCGCTCTCTTCAACATGATGCGCAATCTCGGCGGTGCCGTCGGCATTGCCTCGTTGCAGACCTTCCTGTCGAAGCGCGAGCAGTTCCACTCGAATATCCTGACCAACTCGGTCTCCGTCTTCGAGGAAGCCACACGCGATCGTGTTGCAAAGATGACCGCCTACTTCATGAACCACGGCGTCAGCGATCAGGCACTTGCCACGCACAAGGCGGTCGTCGCCATCGCGCTCAAGCTGCGCAAGCAGGCTAATATCATGGCCTTCAGCGACACTTTCTTACTGCTCGGCGTCGCCCTGGTCATCGCCCTGCTTGCCAGCCTGATCCTCAAGAAACCCGGTCAGATCTCAGGCGGCGGCGCTCACTAGGTGCCGCCATCAGAAGGATAACACCCATGAACGACCTGCTCGATATCGACTATGCCGTTGAAACCAAGGCACCCGCCAGCAGCCTCAACACGACTGCGGTGCTCGGCCTCATCGAATGGCTGACCGGCGACGAATGTCATGCTCTCGACGAGGTCGGCCTCGTCTCCGGCCTCGGGCGCCGCCTTCGGGCGCTCGGTGTTCCCGTCGACCGGCTGACGCTGCATCTGATGACGCTGCACCCGGAATATATCGGCCGTACCATCGCCTGGGCGCCGGGCGAACCGGTGGAAATCCATGACCGCGAGCACGGAACGCGGCTTGCCATTGCTAACACGCCGCTTCAGAAGGTTTTCGAAAGCCGCGAAATGCTCGTCGTCGGTCCGGGCCAGAGCCCGCATGGCCGTTGGCAGCATATCGACGTGTTCGCCGGGCGTAGCCTCGTGCAGCTGATGATCGCGCCGCTTTGTAATGCCGACGGCCCGGTCAGCGCCGCGATCTTCGGCACCAAGCGGCCGGGCGGCTTCACCGCTCCCGAAATGCAGGTGATCGAACGTATCGTGCCGGCGCTGCGCAATACCAGCGAGTTGCGCATCCTGCGCCAGATGGAGCTCAGCCTGCTCGACACCTATATCGGGCCGCTGACGGCAAGCCGCATTCTTGCCGGCCGCATCCGCCAGGGCGAGATTGAATCCATGCAGGCTGCCCTGCTGCTCTGCGACCTGCGCGGCTTTACCGAACTCTCCAACAGGCTGCCGGGCGAAACGGTGCTCGGGTTGCTGAACGCTTATTTCGATCGGGTCATTCCGGCGATCACGAGCGAAGGCGGCGAGGTGCTGAAATTCATGGGCGATGCGGTGCTCGCCTTCTTCCCCGGCTATGATGCGGCGCGAACCTGTAACGCGGCGCTTTCGGCTGCCCGAGCGATCCTCGAGGCGCTGGATGGTTTCAACTACAACGGCATCGGCGCGAAAGCCGGCATCGCGCTGCATCATGGCGAGGTCAGCTACGGCAATATCGGCTCAGGCCGCCGGCTGGATTTCACGCTGATCGGCGGGGATGTGAATCTCGTCAGCCGTATTCAGGGCGTGTGCAGCGAGCTTGGGGAAGCCCTGCTGATGTCGCAGGACTTTTTCAATGAGGTGCGCCCTGAGGATGCCGTGTCAGCGGGAAGCCACAGATTGAAAGGCTTCGCGGATGGCGTAGAGCTTTATGCGGTGAGACGCTAAGCAGCTGCGCACTACTCTTCATTCCCCCCACGCCCATAGGCCCAGTTCATGTAGAGCTCCAGCGCCTTGCGGGTAATCGGGCCTTCCTGGAAATTGCGGCCGTCGAGCCTGTTGACGCCGACGACCTTCGAATAGTTGCCGGACGTGAAAATCTCGTCGGCACCCATGAAATCCTCGACAGAAAGTGTGGCCTCGCGCACGTCGAAGCCGGCCTTGCGCAGCAGGCCGAGGACGCGGAGCCGCGTGATGCCGGCGAGGAAGGTACGGTTGGCAATCGGCGTGAAGACGACGCCGTCCTTGACCATGAAGACATTCGAGGAAGCGGTTTCGACCACATTGCCGTTCATGTCACGCATCAGCGCATTGTCGAAGCCGCGGCTTCTCGCTTCGGCAATCGCCCGGCCGCTGTTCGGATAGAGCGCGCCGGCCTTGGCATCGGTCATCGCGGTTTCCGGCGTGGGGCGGCGGTAGGGCGAGACGGTCAGCGAAGAGCCGCCATGGCCGCCCATCGCGGCTTCGAACAGGCAGAGCGCGAAGCGGGTGGATTCGCCATCAACGGCCACGACACTGCCCGGCGAACCATGCTCGCCCCAATACATCGGCTTGATGTAGATCGGAGTCTTGCCGTCGAATTTCTTCACGCCTTCCCAGGCGAGCGCCTCGATCTCTTCAGCAGTCTTCACCGGCTTCAGGCCCATGGCGACAGCAGAACGGTTGATACGCTGGCAATGCAGGTCGAGATCGGGCGCGATGCCATCGAACCAGCGGGCACCATCAAAGACGGTGGAGCCCAGCCACATGGCATGCGAGGTCGGCCCGATCAGCGGCGGGTTGCCGGCAATCCACTCTCCGTCGACATAGGTCCAGGTGGTCGTGCGAGGTGACGTATCGACGGGCATTTGCGGCTCTCCTTATGAAGTCGGCAAAGCAAAATCCTCCCTTTCGGGGGTGGTCAAGCGTAAATTGACGGTTGAAACATCGAAGCAAGAAAATGCCGGAGACCGCACTACGATTGAAATATTGATGCGCGTGTCATGGTGCTAAAACGATGGGTGCATAAAGGAAAATGATGAAAGGCCGACTGGATGGATGCCACTGCCGCGTGCCATCATGGCAGACGGAAAGACGCGGGCCGGCAAGGAGATGAACAGATGAAAGCCATGTATTACGAAGCCTTCGAACAGGCGCCTGACATCCGCGCAGTGCCGGACCCGACGCCTTCGGAAGACGGGGTGGTCATCCAGGTCGGCGCGACCGGGCTTTGCCGCAGCGACTGGCATGGCTGGATGGGCCATGACCCGGATATTCGCCTACCGCATGTGCCGGGGCATGAGCTTGCCGGCAAGATCGTCGCGACCGGCAAGGGCGTGGTGCGCTTCAAGGTCGGCGACCGCGTGACCGTGCCCTTCGTTTCCGGCTGCGGCCATTGCAGCGAATGCCATTCCGGCAACCAGCAGGTCTGCCCGAACCAGTTCCAGCCAGGCTTTACCCATTGGGGTTCGTTTGCCGAATATGTCGGCATCGACTATGCCGATACCAATCTCGTGCATCTGCCTGAAAGTGTGGACGATGCGACGGCGGCAAGCCTTGGCTGCCGCTTCGCCACCTCCTTTCGCGCCGTCGCCGACCAGGCACGCACCGGCCCCGGCGAATGGATCGCTGTACATGGCTGCGGCGGCGTCGGGCTTTCGGCGATCATGATCGCGACTGCGCTGGGCGCGAATGCTATTGCCGTCGATATATCCGAGCAGAAGCTTGCCTTTGCACGCGAATGCGGGGCCGTCGCCACGATCAATGCCTCCACGGTCGCCGATGTGGCCGAAGCGGTGCGTGAAATCACCAAGGGTGGCGCGCATGTCTCCATCGACGCACTCGGCCACCCCGTCACCTGCTTCAACTCGATCAAGAACCTGCGCCGGCGCGGCCGGCATGTGCAGGTAGGGCTGATGCTCGGCGAGCATTCCACGCCGCAGATCCCGATGGCGCAGGTGATCGGCCATGAGCTGGAAATCTACGGCAGCCACGGCATGCAGGCTTGGCGCTACGATGCCATGCTTTCGATGCTCGCCGCCGGCAAGATCGCGCCGCAGAAACTGATCGGCCGGCGCATCAGCCTGGCAGAGGCAGTGCCGGCGCTGATGACGCTCGACAAGGCCGAAGGCACGGGCATCAGCGTTATTACGCAATTCTAGGAATGTGGGATGGTAGCCCGCGCTGGAGCGGACTACCGAAACAAGACTGCGATCCCACTTATAGAATAACGAAGCCAGTTCCGGCCGGCGGCGACGGGGGATTTCATGAGCGAGACACAACGCAAGCTGACGACGATCTTTGCAGCCGACGTGCAGGACTATACGCGCTTGATGGGCGCGGATGAGGAAGGCACGCTCGCCATGCTCAAGCATTATCGCGATGCCATGTCCCGTCTCATCGCCTCGCATGGCGGACGCGTGGTCAATACCTGGGGCGACGGGCTGCTGGCCGATTTCCCGAGCGTGGTCGAAGCGGTGCGGGCGGCGATCGACGTGCAGAACGAGCTAGCAGGCAAGAATGCAGCGCGGCCCACGGATGGGCGCATGCTCTTCCGCATCGGCATCAATCTCGGCGATGTCATCGTCGAAGGCGAGGATATCTACGGCGACGGCGTCAATATCGCTGCTCGCCTGCAGGCCTCCGCCCCGGCCGGAGGGATCGTGATCTCGAACACGGTCTATGACCAGGTGCGAAACAAAGTGGCTGTCGGATTCGACTTTCTGGGGGCATTGGAGATGAAGAACGTTGCCGATGCCGTGCCGAGCTATGCCGTGCGCATCGGCGATATCAGCGCGGAGCCGCGGAAGCCGGCAGCCGCTCCCGAACGGCCCGTCGAAATGCCGGCGCCAAAACCGGCTCCGGCGCTGCGCCCGCGCGGCAGGCTGCGCAAGCTCGGCGGCATTCTCGCTCTTATCGGCGCAGTGCTCGTCTTCATCAACATTGCCACTTGGGAAGGCGAGTTCTGGGCCGTCTGGCCGATGCTTGCCTTCGCCTTCGTGACGGCAATGATATGGGTGCGGAGGCAGGACCGGTTCGATCAGCGCGTCGCCGCGTTTGCCGTCATCGGGGTCGGCATCGTCGCCATCAACATGCTGACATGGCAGGGGACATTCTGGGCAATATGGCCGCTGCTGGGGCTTTCGGTCGCCGCCGGCATTCGCTGGGCGATGCGCGACTGAGACTTAGGCGTCCTGCGACAACCGAAGGGCGGCGCCGTCGATCATCATCCTGAGGCCGGCCTCGAAGAAAGCCTCGTGGCCGCGATTGCGATAATGCGTGATCGCCCGGCGCGTCAGCGGGAAATCGGCTGCGGCCGCATCGAGCTTTTCCTGTTCCGGCGGCGGTTCGGCCTGTTCCTCGATGACGCAGCCGACGGTGTAGCGGGCGATGGCGACGAGCAGTTCCATAGCGAATTCCGCTTCCATGCCCGCTTCGACGAGAACGGCGATATGGGCTTCGACATTGGGAAGATCCTGCGGACTGGTTTCCGTGCCGGCATGCACGCGGCCGCCATCGCGATAGCTCAAGAGCGTGCGACGGAAATCACGGGCGTTTTCGAGCATGACATCCCGCCAATTATCAGGCACGACCGGCCAGTCGTGGGTGTGGCCGCGCGCCATGATCTCCTCGGCCATGGCCTCCACCAGCGCCCGCTTGCTCTTGAAATGCCAGTAGAGCGCAGGCTGGCGCACATTCAGCCTATCGGCAAGCATGCGCGTGGAGAGCGCATCGATGCCCACCTCGTTCAAGAGCTTCAGCGCTTCGTTGACGATCTGCGCCCGGTCCACCTTCATCCTGTTTCCATTCGCTGTTGCCATTTCAATTTATCAGCGATAAGGAACTTATCAGTGATAAATTTTCAGATGATCCCATGAAAAAAGCACTTACCGTCATCTATGCCACCGTGATCCTCGATGCCGCCGGGATTGGGCTCACCCTGCCGATCTTTCCGCGGCTGCTTCAGGATGTCGGCCATACCGATAATCTCGGCTGGCGATTCGGGGCCTTCCTGGCACTCTATGCGTTGATGCAGTTCATCTTCTCGCCGGTGCTCGGTTCGTTGTCGGACCGCTTCGGCCGCAAGCCGGTGCTGATGCTGTCGCTTGCCGGTGCGGCGATCGACTATGTTTTCATGGCTCTTGCGCCGTCGCTCTGGCTGCTCTTCATCGGTCGGGCGATCGCTGGTATCACCGGCGCCAGCAATGCAGTGGCCGCCGCCTGTGTGACCGACATTACGGAAGATGCCGAGCGCACGCGCCGCTTCGGCCAGCTCAGCGCCTGCTTCGGCATCGGCTTCATTGCCGGGCCGGCGATCGGCGGCGTGCTCGGCGAATTTTCCGTGCGGCTGCCCTTCATCGCCGCTGCCGTGCTCAATGCGGCTAACCTGCTGATGGCGCTGTTCCTGCTGCCTGAGACGCGCAAGATCGGCGCGGAGGCCGAGAGCCAAGAGTTTTCACCACTCGCGCATTTCCGCTGGCTACTAGGCTACCGTCTGCTTTTGCCGCTTGCCGGCGCCTATTTCGTCCTGGCACTCGTCGGCGAAGTCGGCGGCACGATCTGGGTTCTCTATGGGCAGGACAAGTTTTCCTGGTCGCCGATGATGGTCGGAATCTCGCTTGCGGCCTTCGGCTTCTTCCACGCCGTCGTGCAGGCCTTCATTGCCGGGCCGATCAGCGAGCGATGGGGCGAGCATCGGGCGCTGCTGATCGGCATCATTGCCGACAGCGCGGCCTATATCATCATCGCGCTTTTGACGGAGGGTTGGATGGCCTTCCTGCTGATGCCACTCTTCTGCCTCGGCGGCATCGGTGCGCCCGCCCTGCAGTCGCTGGTGACGGGACGCGTCGATAACGATCATCAGGGGCGTGCGCAGGGGATGCTCGCGAGCATGACGAGCCTTGCCTCGATCATCGGGCCGCTGGCGATCAGCACCATCTACTTCGCCTCGCGCGATGTCTTTCCGGGGCTTGTCTGGGTGCTTGGCGCGGCTTTCTATGTGCTCTGCCTGCCGGTTGCCTTCACGCGCCGGCCGAAGAATGCAACGGCCTGAAAGTTAAGGGCGGCGAGATGATCATCCCGCCGCCTTTTCCGATTACCTGAGGCTGTTATTGGGCGAGGCCGATCGAAGCCAGGTATTCGGCCGAAGCGATGATCTTCGACTTGTCCTTGATTTCGATGATTAGGCGCGGATTGCTTTCGACCTTGGCAAGCGCAGCAAAAACGGCACGCCAGTTGACGGTGCCTTCGCCAAGCGCCCAGTGGCGGTCGGCATAACCATCGGCATCCTGCAGATGAATGTGACCGAGGCGGTTGCCGGCGGCATGGACGTAATAATCGACCGGCGGAGCGCCGGTATAGCCATGGGCGTAATGCGCATGTCCGGTATCGATGGAGACGGAGACGGCCGGCGAGTTGAAGCTCTCCGCCAAGGCTACACGGATATGCGGATCCTTGTCTTCAATGTTCTCGATAACGAGGGTGCAGCCGATTTCCTCGGCGCGCTTCACCGCTTCGCGCATCGTCTGATGGCAGTATTCAACGATCTTTTCGCGTTCGCCCTCGTTGTTGTCGAGGTTGTTGTAGCTCCAGGTCGTGTAGGGGCTATGGATGACCATATGCGTGCCGCCGATCGCAGCGCAGACATCCAGGCCCTGCAGCATACGGCGGGAGACGACGGCGCGGATATCCGGATCCTGCGAGGCGATGATGAAGCCCCAGAACGGGCCATGGATGCCGACGCGGCCCTTGTAGCCGTCGAGCAGCTTCCTGGTGCGATCGGCACGCGGCGTCCAGTCACCGTTCAGCACCTCGGCGTTGACGAAGCTCTGCAGCTCGAGATCACGGGACTTTTCGAAAAGCCAGTCACGATGGGTTTCGAGTTCGTCGATCGTCATGGCTGCGCCGACGACGGGAAGTGAAGACATGGGGTTGCTCCGCTGATGGTATGCCTGAATGGCGGGGAAGGATCGGCGCGTTCTATGCGCCTCTTCTGTGTCGCCGATATTACAGAAACGGCGGTTGCCAACCTGTCGCACTTGCGAAGCGGAGAAGCCATACCGATATGATCGTCGTCGGTTTCAGGGCCTGGGAGCGCGCAAAAGCCATCTCCGCTCACCCTCCCCTGATTTTGTGGCGGTTGCCAAAACGGCCGCAAAGGTCTATCGGACCGCCCCGCAAGAGCAAGAAAGAGACATCATGTCCAACTCATTTGTGAAAACAGATGCCCGGACGGAGGCAAAAAGCTTCTTCGTGCTGGGCGACAAGGTCGAGCGACGGGCTCGCCTCACAGGCAACTGGCTCAACATCTTCGACGTGACCGTTGAGCCCGGCGGCAAGACGCCGCGCCACGTCCACGCAAGCCCGGAAGTCTTCCGGATCATCGAGGGTACGCTGACGATCTGGCGGCTAACCGATACCGGGCCGGAAGAGATCGAGGCGAGCGAAGGCGACATCGTCACCATCGCGCCCTTCATGGTGCACGGCTATTCCAACAACGGAACCGTCCCCGCGGTCTTTTCTGCCGTCGTCGATCGCGACATGGCCGAATTCATCGAGACCGAGGGCGTTACCGAACAGCCGCAAGGCAGCCCGTCACCGGAAACGGTGGCGCGTATGCGGGCAGCGGCAAATGCCCATGGAATCACGATCCTGGCGGCGTAAGCGCCGTCAGTTTCTTCTGATGCCACGCAACGGCTGGCGAAGAGATCGTCATTGCCCAGTGACTGAACGACGACGCCAACAAATGTTTCATCGAGTTCTTCTACATCGACGGCAATAAGTGGAAGCCCATCAGCAAGACTGCGATCGGCGACACTGAAGTCTGTTAAAAACTGATATAGGAAAACCTTTGTTGAACCCGCTGAATCATGTCGAGGACCAGATACTTTCAAGCGTTGGCGCTGCGATCCTGGCTGCCTGAACCGGTCGGCCCGTATCGACAAAGTTCGCATCTGCTGCGTCGAGGACGTGGCCTGACTTCAGGAGAAAGACGATGGCATGGTCAGCCAGCCAGTATGTGAAATTCGAGGATGAACGCACCCGCCCGGCGCGCGACCTGCTCGCGCAGGTGCCCCTGACGGAGCTGCGCCACGCGGTCGATCTCGGCTGCGGTCCGGGCAATTCGACCGAACTGATCATCGAGCGCTATGGTGCGCAAAATGTATCGGGTCTCGACAGCGACCTGAACATGCTGGAGGCGGCCCGCAAGCGCCTGCCGGGCACGGCTTTCGTAGAGGCCAACCTTTCGACCTGGCAACCCTCGGAGCCGGCGGACCTGCTTTTTGCCAATGCCGTGTTCCAATGGCTGCCCAACCATCTCGACATCTTCGACAGGCTGATGGACGGGCTGGCGCCGGGCGGAGTGCTCGCCGTGCAGATGCCCGACAATCTCGGCGAGCCGAGCCATCTGATGATGGAGGAAACGGCGCATGCCGGCCCGTGGAAGACGGCTTTCGAGAAGAAGAGCGTGCGCCGCAATGTGCTTCCGCCGCCTTTGACCTATTACAGCCGGCTGATCGCCAAATCCTCCCGCGTCGACATCTGGCATACGATCTATAATCATCCGATGGACAATGCAGCCGCGATCGTCGAGTGGGTCAAGGGAACTGGCCTTCGCCCCTATCTCGACCATGCCGGCGAAGAGCATCGCGAGGCGTTTCTGGCCGACTATCTCGAACGTATCGACAGGGTCTATCCGAAGGCCGCCGACGGCAAGGTGCTGCTCAAGTTCCCGCGCTTGTTCATGGTGGCGGTGAAGGCCTGACCGGAAATTCTGAGTTCTATGACGCCGGCAGCAGTCCGCTTGATCGCTGCCGGCGAAACTTTGTCAGCCATCCGCAAGCCACACGCAAAGTTTGAAGTGTAGCGGTTCGCCCTGGGATTTCTCAATCCAGACGTGCTTTCGCGACGCCGCCAGCGTCGATCGCTATCCTTTAAACGCCTTTGCGCCACCAGTGCGAGGCCCGACAAAGAGATTTTCAGATGGTTTCTTCCGTTTCCACCATGAGGCTTATGACGGCGCAGATAGCGTTGCAGACGATCAAGGGCGGCTCCTCGGAGAGCAGCTCCAGCAGCACGACCGATCACGACTATTCCAGCCTTCCCTCGCAGACGCGCTCGGCGCTATCGGTCATGCTCGACAAGATCAATGCCGGCAAGGCCGGATCGACTGATACCTCCGGCAACACCACCGCCAGCACCGATATCACCACCGCCTCCTTCATGGCGCTGCTGCGCCAGAACATGACGGCTGCGGCAGACGCCAAGGGCGCCGGCAGCCAGGAAGCTGCCATGCTTGCCGCTTTCAAGAAGGGCCAGCTGACGGTTACCGATCCGACCAAGGGCGTTTCGATCAAGGCCTGGGACGTGACCGACCCCAAGGAAGCCGATGTCGACCAAAAGAAGGGCACGGCAATCAAGACGGACGACTGGAACGACTTCCTGCGCGACCATCTGCAGCGCGATTCGCACGGGCGCCTGGTCAGAAGCGAAAACGGCAGCTTCATCGAAAAGGGCACCGGCAACGAAGTCTATTTCGGCCAGGTCGGCACGCAGAATTACTACATCACCTGGCCGGTGAAGACCGACACGAAGCCGGCGAATGGCACAGGTGACAAGCCCGCAACCGACAAGCCTGCGAGTGATGCCGGCGCATCGAAGCCGGCCACCGATACGACAACGGACAAGTCCGCCTCCAAGGCGTAAGTTATCCATCATCTTAAAACGGCCATTGCGGAAAGACCTTCGGCAATGGCCATATCGTTTCAGGCGCCGACAAGCTCGATCAGCGACAGTATCGCAGTCGCGAGAATGACGAGGCCAAAGCAGATGTTGAGCGCTCGCTCCCTCGATGGCTCCAGCTTCACCTTGCCCAAAACGACGCCCAGCCACAGCCAGAAAATATCGACCACGATCATGATGAGGACGCAGAGCGCCCATTTGGCCTGCATGTCCAGCGCGCCATCCTGCGAAAGCCGGTAAGCGGCAAAAAGCGAGGCGAAGGCGATATAGGCCTTGGGATTGGTGAGGCCTAGCACGACACCGCCGGCGATGGTTGGCGAGGCTTGCCGCCGTGCGGCGGAGAGATCTGCACCGACTGGCGCCGATGCGATCTTCCAGGACAGCCAGACGAGGTAGACGGTGGCAGCAACCGTCATCACCATCATCGCCAGCGGGATTGCCTCGATCAACGACAGAAGGCCGGCTGCCGCCGCGGCGGCTGCAATTGCCAGGCCGATCTGCAGCCCGACATAAAAACGCAGGCCGGTCGCCATACCATGGAGGCGGCCGATTGCCAGGAGCGCAGCGATGGCGGGACCGGGCGAACCGAGAAGGGCAAGAGCAGCCATGAGGAAGAAGCCGGCGCTGACAAGATCGATCATGGACCACCCAATGACATAACGATATCTTTATGTCTTTATATATTTCTAGCGCTGTGTCAAACGCTTGTTATTCTTGGGCTGCAAGGTGCTTGCGGCAGAACCGGAGCGCTTTATATTCGGCCGGGAGAATTAAGCTGGAGATGACACGCATGGACGCTCACCCCACCCCGCCCGTCACTCTCGTCATCTTCGGCGCCACCGGCGATCTGACACGGCGATTGCTGGTTCCGGCCATCATCAATCTCACCCGCAGCCATCTCGTCGGCGGGGACCTGAACATCCTCGGCGTCGGCATCGAGCCTGGTGACGATGAATTCCTGCGCCAGCGGCTGGACGCTTTCCTCACCCATCTCGATGGCGAGGAAGTAACTGGCAAGGACGAGGTCTGGGAGAGCCTGCGGTCACGGATCTCCTATCTGCAGGGCGATTTCACCAAGGATGATATCTTCCTCGAAATCGGCAAGCGCCTTGGCACGACCTGCAATGCAGCCTTCTATCTCGCCGTGCCGCCAAGCTTCTTCGGGCCGATCGTCGAGAAACTTGCGGATCTCGGACTGATGGACGAAAGCGGCGGTTGCTTCCGTCGTGTTGCGATCGAGAAGCCCTTCGGCACCGATCTCGCCTCGGCCCGCGCCTTGAATGCACGCATCCTCGCCCGCGTGGAGGAAAGCCAAGTCTACCGGCTCGACCATTTCCTCGGCAAGGAAACAGTGCAGAACCTGATGACGGCGCGCTTCGCCAACATGATGATCGAGTCGCTGTGGAACAATCGCTATATCGACCACGTACAGATCACCGCCTCGGAGATCGTCGATGTCGGTATGCGCGGGAAGTTCTACGACGCGACCGGCGCGTTGCGCGACATGATCCCCAACCATCTCTTCCAGCTTCTGGCAATGATCGCCATGGAGCCGCCGAACAGTTTCGACGCCGAGGCGATCCGTAACGAGAAGAGCAAGGTGCTGAAGGCTCTGCGCATCTACACGCCGGAGGAAGCAAAGGCGAATGGCGTACGCGGGGCCTATACCGCCGGTCCGCTCAACGGTACCGACTTGCCCGCTTATCGCGATACAAAGGATATTTCGCCCGCCAGCAAGACCGAGACCTATGTGGCGCTGAAGCTCTACGCCGATACCTGGCGCTGGGCCGGCGTTCCCTTCTATCTGCGCACCGGCAAGGCGATGACGGCACGCGATACGGAAATCGTCATTACCTTCCAGCCAGTTCCTTTCGCGCAGTTCCGCGAAACCGAGGTCAACCGCCGTCTGCCGCCGAACAGGCTCGTCATCCAGGTGCAGCCCGATGAGGGCATGAGCATGGAGATTTCCATCAAGTCGCCGGGACAATCCGTCGACACCGTGCCGGTTTCGCTGGATTTCCGCTATGCCGACAAATTCGATATCGGCAAGACGACAGGTTATGAATCGCTACTCTACGACCTCTTCATCGGCGACCAGACGCTATTTCAGCGCGCCGACGGCATCGAGGCCGGCTGGGCGGCGGTACAGCCGTTCCTGGATGAGTGGGCGAAAGATCAGAGCGTGCCGGACCCTTACGCACCCGGCAGCATGGGACCGGCCTGCGCCGACGAGCTTATCCAGCGAGACGGGCGTGAGTGGCATGAGCTTGGCGTGATCCTGCACAAGAACGGCAAATAGCCGTTCCTGCACTGGAATTTAACTTACCGTCGGCGGCAGGCGGTAGCCAGCGTGCCGTCACGCTCGGCCGTGCGATAGGCGCTCGTGCCGGGCCGCGGGCAAGCCGTCCGGTCGGACGGAATAACGACTGTGATATTGTCGCTCTCGACGGGATCGAGCGGAATCGAAAAAGCATTACTTGATTCCGCGTCCGGCACCGTGCCGGGCGGCATGCCGCCGAAGCGTCCGGAATAGTCCATATCACCGAGGGCCTGGGAGAAGGCCGGAGCGGCGAACCCGAGAAGAATGATCGAGGCTGCTGCAATGACCGTACGCATGACCATATTCCTTCTTATCTGGCCGATATGAAACGGGATTTGGGTATCCATCGTTCCAGCCGATCCGGCCGTCGGTGAAAAATCCGGCACCTTTTAATCTAGGAAAGGTCAGTGCGAATTTCCATCCGACGGATGGATTGATCAGGCCCTTAAAGCATGTCGCGATCTTTCAGATTCGCTTGCCACGCTTTAGGCTCTTGTTTTCGCATGTCGTTGCAGCAAAACCGCTGCACACTTTTGCGCGACATGCTTTTAAAAGGCGATCGATGCGTTGACGAAGAATGTGCGCGGCTGGCCCACGAACTTGCCGCCATTATTGTCCGTCGAGCGGGTGAAATACTCCTTGTCGAACAGGTTCTTCACGCCGAAGGCAAATTGCGGGGCATTCTTCTTGTCTTCCGGCTGATAGGCGACGCGCAGGTTGACGGTGCCGTAGCCCGGAATATCGCCGAGGCGGCCTGTCGCATCCTCTTCCGTCACATAGGTCGCGCCGGCATCGGCAGATCCCGGCGAATGCTGCTTTGACTGGGCCTGCAGGTCGGCATTGAAGATCCAGTCATCGTAGCGGTAGCGCGCGCCGAGCGAGGCGACCTGACGCGAATAGAACGGCAGGTCGCGGCCTTCGAAGGCGCCGGCTTCATAGGTCGCCTCGGTGTAGGTGTAGCTTGCCGACAGCGACAGGCCGTCGAGTGCGGGCACGACATCGCCGATATCGTAGTTGATGGCGGATTCGATGCCGCGGTGGCGGGTGGCGCCGAGATCTGTCCAGATGCCCTCGCCGACGATGGTGCGGCCGAGATAGAGTTCCTTGTCGAAGTCGATATTGAAGGCAGTCAGCTCAGCGTTCCAGTTATCGCCCTCATAGTGCAGGCCGATTTCGTAGGTCGTCGCCTTCTCGGGATGCAGGCCATCCGTGGTGGATGCGAGTTGGCTGTATTGCTGCGGGCCGAAGGAGACGCCGACATTGCCGAAGACGGTCAACTCATTGCTGAGCCGGTAGGAAGCCGACAATGTCGGCAGGGCTTCGTTCGCCTCGACCGAGGGAGAGAGCGAGCTGGTGACCGCACCACTGGTGCCGAAATTCACGACATCGTTGTGCGTGCTGATCATCTCGTAGCGAATGCCCGGTGTGATGGTCCAGTCGCCGATCTCGATCTTGTCGTCGATGTAGAAAGCATGGGCAATCGTGCCGCCATCGCTCGTCTGGTAGGTGGGCGAGCTACGCGTGGTCGGATCGATGCCGGAGGCTCTGTTGTAGAAAGCCGTGCGGGACGCGACTTCCGAGCTTTCTTCCCAGAGATACCGATAGCCGACGGTCACCTCCTGGGTAATGCCGCCGAGCTCGATCAGGCGGGAATAGCGCGGCTCGATGCCGAAATAGCTGTAGCTGCGCGGAGCAGACGTCAGGCGATAGAGGCCGGCGCTGGCGCCTGTGCCCTGCTGCTCCACATGGCTGCCGCGGAAGGAATCCACGTAGTAGGTCAGCACTTCGAAATTGTTGTCGCCATCGTCATGCTGGTAGCGCAGCGAGATATCGTTGCGGCGACCGCTGAAATCGTCGTAGCGGCGTGTCGACTGGTAGGGATCGGCCTCATATTCGGCGCTCGTCAGGCCGCCGGGCATCTTGCCCTCGCCCTCATAGTGATGGAACTGGATGCCGAGCTTGTCCGTATCCGAAAACTCGTAAGCGCCCTTGGCAATGATATCGTCGATATCGGTGCGGTCGTTGGCGTCACGATAGCCTTCGCCGTGGATTCCGGAATAGAGGATGGCCGCACCAAGGCCGTCAACATTGGTACCGCCGATCAGGAAATTCGGCGTCGCCTTGACGTGGCCGTTGTTGCCGGCGATCTCCGCGCCCGAGGAGAAGCGAGCGGTGAAATCCTCCGGGATCGGACGGGTGACGAAGTTGATAATGCCGCCGACATTCTGCGGTCCGTAGCGTACGGAGCCGGCGCCGCGCACGACGTCGATCGTTTCGACATTTCCGAGCGTCAGCGGAAAGAGCGAAAGCTGCGGCTGGCCATAGGGCGCGTAAGCCAGCGGGATGCCGTCCATCAATACGGTGGAGCGTGGCGACAGGCGCGAGGTCAGACCGCGCACGCCGAGGTTAAGCGACACATCGCTGCCGCCGGTACCATTGGCTTCCTGCACCTGGACGCCGGGGATCTGGTTCAACGCATCGCGGATATCCTGCGCGCCGCGCTCTTCGAACTGTTGGCGATCGAGGATCGTGCGGGCGCCGGGATGTTTCAGCACCTTCTCCTCGTTCGGCTCTTCCAGCCAGTTGCCGGTGATCTTGATCGTTTCGAGCTGAGTGACGGTGCCGTTGGCTGCTTCCTGTGCCAGTGCCGATGTGGCGGATGCCAGAAGGGCGACGGTGAGAGCGAGCTGCTTTCCTTGGAGTTTGGGGGCAATCATGGGAGTTTTCCGTAGGCGTTCGAGAAATTCGGGCAACAGGGAACCTTGCCGGAAATGCCTAGGCATTCCGGTGCAAGAGACTGTTTTTGTTGAATGATTATCTGACTATATCAGCCGTTACGCCGGTATCGGCGTCTGGGCACGGTCTTATGGGAGAAGGGACGGACTTCAGCCGTCTTGCTGCGATGAAACAGGCGCGTCATGCAAATAACCCCGACAGTCAACGCCGCTGCTGCACGGCGTCATGTCGTGGTGACTACAATATTGTAGTTTGCATTTCAATAAACATAACTTAATTTCTCATGTTTATTTTCATGCGGATGAAATTGCAAAGATATTGCCGTGGAGGTCAGTCGTTGCGCAGCGCCTGGTCGCGCAGGTCGGCGAGACGCTTCTTGGCATCCGTCGCCTGCTGCTGGTTACGGACCGCAACGCCATAGGCAAGCAGATCGGCCACAACGATGGCGCCGATGCTCCAGCTTGCCAGCTTCGAGGGCGAACCGATGCAGGTCAAAATGGCCGAGACCTTATCGACATAATTGGCGCGCAGCTGCACACCGCAAACCAGAATGACCTTGCAGCCGATATCCCGGAGCTGCCGGACGATGAGCTTGAATTCGGCGGTCTCACGTACGGCATGGAACATGACGATGACGTCGGCGGGACGCAGATCGATCAGCTCATTGGCAAGCGTAAAACCCGAGGCGCCGGAACAGCGGGTGCGCACGCCGGCGCGACTAAGCGCAATCGAACAATGGCGCGCCTCGACCTCGGCTGTGCCCATGCCGATGCACCAGACGGTATCGGCCTCTTCGACGAGCGAGATGGCGGCGGCGAGCATCGCGCCATCCATCTGCTCCTCGGTGGAGGTCAGCACCTCACGGGCGGTCGCAAACATCTGCGTCGCAACCTTTTCCAGATCATCGCCGGTGGCGCGGAAACGCTGTTCCAGACGCTCGCTGGTGGAAATGGTGCGCGCCATGACGCGGCCCGATACCCGCTTCAGCTCCGGCAGGCCGGAAAAGCCGAGGCGCTTGGCCGTCCGGATAACGGTCGCATCGCTGGTGCCGGTTTCGGCGGCGATCTCCTCGGCGCTGCGGAAAATCAGCACATCAATCGGCATCTTCACCAGATGCTCTGCTACTGCCAGTTCCGACCGGCTGAGCTTGGTTCTGTGCTCTTCGAAATGCTCTCTGAGCACCGATGACGATCGATCGCTTCCGTTCATCCGCCCTTCCCTAGATGATATTCAGAAGGCCGAATAACCGACTTTGGTGCATAGCGAAACAAGAAACCGATCAGGCGTTTTTCAACCTGCAATACTCAGGCTCAGGCTCCCGCCCATGAACGGCCGGTCGCCCTCGCCTTTCTGGCCATGACCCACACTCCAGCGGGCGGGCCAGACAAGGCGTTGAAGCCCTGTCGAGGCGATCGCTTCGAAGGAGGACCATGCCCTGCTACCCTCCGTGCGCCAGAGCACGCCGCCTGGGCCCATGCAGGCATGGAGAAGGATGTGGAGATCGAATTCCTTGCCCGGCGGCAGGTCGGGACCGAAGAAATAATAGGGGCTGCGACCAGGATCGCGACCGAGGATGAGCGTCAACTGCTGCTGCTTGCCGCGCAGGCCAAGCCACAGAGGCGCCAACCCTTCATCGCTGAAAGCCGAGAAGATGGTCTGCTGGGACGCGCAGGCGTCCGAAGCCATCCGACCGCTCAGACGGAGTTCGACGATCCGGTCCGTGTCCATCGGACCCGACCAGAGAGCGTCACTCACGCCATGGGCAAGGTTGTGCCATTGATCCTCGCGTGCAAGAACGGGCGGCCATTGCAGGCGCTCGCGCGCAATGCCTTCGGTATCGAGGACCTGATAGCGCAGGCCGTCCTCATCGAGGGCTGCCTGGATGCAATGGAGATATTCGACACCCTCGGGCATTCTGTGCGCGGTTCCCGCCCCCGCCGTGCATATCTGCAGCACGCCGCGATGGGCCTGCACATCGAAAGCCAGGATATGGCTGCAGCAATAGGCGAAGACATCGGCCTCCACGAGAATATCCCAGAAGCGCTCAGCATATTCATGGCCGATCTCACGCTGATAGGCGCCCGCATAGCCATTGATCGGAAAGACCGGGTGATGGCCAAGCACCAGCTTGTAGCGGGCGTCGGCATGGGCCTTCAGCGTCGCCTCCAGCCACTCGGTCTCGACATGGCCTTCGCCGCCGAGACCTGTCCAGAGCGTATGGACGAAGACCATGAGCAGATCGCCCCGGCGCACCCAATAGGCCAGCCCCTCCTGCCCCGCCGGCCCGTTTGCCGGAAGGCCAAGCGTGTCGCGGAACACCGCCTCGCTCATCTCGTCATAGGTCGTGTGATTGCCGGTCGTGTGCCACATTGGAATGTTCGTTCGGTCGAGCCAGGCCATCTCGACATCGAACCAGTGCCGCCACTGGGCGCGCAGCGATGCTTCATCCGCCGTCAGGCCGATGATCTCATCGCCCGGAAAGAGGATGAACTGCGGCTGGGGCTCAAGCCGGCGCAGGACAGCATTCACGGATGCGAAGGTACGCTCATGCAGGGCGCCGGCAACGCCCGAGCAGGAATCGCCATAGAGCACGAATTGATGGCCGCCTGACTTGGGCAGCAATGCTTTGATCGGGGACTTATCGGGCATGGAACACACACAAAGAAAAGAGAAAATGCTTAAAAAACAAAGCCCCCGGACAGTGCCGGGGGCTTGTGGAAATGATGGGTCGTCTTAGACGAACTGGCTAAGGCCGGGCACAGAGGCGACGACCTGATCGACCACCTCTTCGCCGGCATGTTCCTTGGCGATGGCGATGGTTTCCTTGGCGAGCGAGGTGATCTCGCTCATGCCGAGGCCTTCGCTCATCAGCTGCTGGCCGAGGCCCACAATGCCGCCACCGCCGAGCGCACTCATGAGGCCGCCGAGCAGACCGCCGCCGCTGCTGGATCCTTCGCCGTTGAACTGGGCGACGAGTTCGGTGGCGCCGGGGATCTTTTCGATCATCTCGGCGACCGGGCCGTCGGCTGCTTCGCGCTGCAGGAAGCCGAGCATCATGCCGAGCGCCTTTTCAGCCAAATCAGGCGCAATGCCCACACGATTGGCGATTTCAGTCACAATCTCATTCATCGTCTGCCTCCTGTTTTTGACGTTGACGTCAACGTAATCGAATCGAGGCGGCAACTCAAGCGGCGCTTTTTGAGGCGCCTCTTTCCTGCTTTCCCTTTTAACGCAGACAGTTGTCCGTCTCCCGTCGGCTGCTTATAACAGAGAAACGATATTTGCATGACTGTGCGGAAAGAGCATCCCGCATATTCGAGAATTGAGCGGCGGCATCGACCGAGGGAGACATTCTACATGCTCGAGGACGGCAAGATTTTCATCGGCGCAAGCCGCAATCCTGATGACAGCATCAACAAGGGCGAATATCTCGATCTCAAATTCGGCAACCGCCACGGCCTGGTCACCGGCGCGACGGGCACCGGCAAGACGGTGACCCTGCAGGTGCTGGCCGAGGGCTTTGCGAGAGCCGGCGTGCCAGTTTTCGCCGCCGACATCAAGGGCGACCTCTCGGGCATCGCCGCCAAGGGCGAAGCAAAAGACTTCCTCACCAAGCGCGCCGAACAGATCGGCTTTACCGATTACGAATTCGAGCAGTTCCCGGTCATCTTCTGGGATCTCTTCGGTGAGAAGGGCCACCGGGTGCGCACGACCATCGCCGAGATGGGACCGCTGCTGCTGGCACGGCTGATGGATGCTTCCGAGCCGCAGGAAGGCGTCATCAACATCGCCTTCAAGATCGCCGACAAGGCCGGCCTGCCACTGCTCGACCTCAAGGATTTTACCTCGCTGCTCAACTATATGGGCGAAAACGCCACCGAGCTTTCCAGCCAGTTCGGCCTCATCTCCAAGGCCTCGGTCGGCTCCATCCAGCGCGCGCTACTGGTGCTGGAACAGCAGGGCGCGGAACATTTCTTCGGCGAGCCGGCACTGAAGATTACCGACATCATGCGCACGTCGAACAATGGCTACGGGCAGATTTCCGTGCTTGCCGCCGACAAACTGATGATGAACCCGCGCCTTTACGCCACCTTCCTGCTGTGGCTACTCTCCGAGCTCTTCGAGGAACTGCCCGAAGTCGGCGATCCCGACAAGCCGAAGCTCGTCTTCTTCTTCGATGAGGCTCATCTGCTCTTCAACGACGCGCCGAAGGTGTTGACCGAGCGTGTGGAACAAGTGGTGCGCCTCATCCGCTCCAAGGGCGTCGGCGTCTATTTCGTGACGCAGAACCCGCTCGACGTGCCGGAAACAGTGCTCGCCCAGCTCGGCAACCGCCTGCAGCATGCGCTGCGCGCCTATTCGCCGCGCGAGCAGAAGGCGGTGAAGACGGCCGCCGATACGTTCCGCCCCAACCCCGTCTTCGATTGCGCCACCGTCATCACCACTCTCGGCACCGGCGAGGCGCTGGTTTCGACGCTGGAAGCCAAGGGTGCACCCTCGATCGTCGAACGAACGCTGATCCGCCCGCCATCCGGCCGCGTCGGACCGGTGAGCGACGTCGAGCGCCAGCAAATCATGGACCGCAGCCCGGTTCTCGGCGTCTATGACGAGGACGTGGACCGCGAATCCGCTTTCGAGATGCTGGCGGCACGCGCCAAGAAGGCTGCCGATTCCGACGCTGCCAAGCGGGCGCAGGAAGAGGCCCCGGCGCCACAGGAGGGCAGCACCACGTCCGGCTGGACCCTGCCCGGCTTTGGCGGCGGCGATGACGACAAGGCGCAGCCTCGCGGCCGCTCCGGTTATCAGCGCGAAACGGTGGTGGAAGCGGCGATGAAGAGCGTGGCGCGCACGGTGGCGACGCAGGTCGGCCGGGCGCTGGTACGCGGCATATTGGGAAGCTTGAAGCGGTAAGTCTAAAGCGTGGCGCGATCTTTCAGATTCGCGCCACGTTGACCTTTGTTTTTACGCATGTCGTTATCGCAAAACCGCTTCACACTTTTGCGCGGCATACTTTAGTCATCGCTTACGGACAAATTCCGTGCGCAGGACGAGACCTTTGATCGCATCATGACGGCAGTCGATTTCTTCGGGATTGTTCGTCAGACGGATCGAGCGGATGACCGTGCCCTGTTTCAGGGTCTGGTTGGCGCCCTTTACCTTCAGGTCCTTGATAAGCGTGACGGAATCGCCGTCCTTCAACACGTTTCCGGAGGCGTCGCGAACCTCGGACGCAGCCTGTGCGGCCGCAGCCATCTCGGAGGGAGAGCGCCATTCGCCTGTCGCCTCGTCATAAACATATTCGTCGTCACCGCCTGCCATCACTTCGCCCTCGATCAGGAATTTCCTCAATCCATCGACGGCCGCTTATAACGATCACACGGTGCTGTGCAACTATAGTGGCAAACAGGCCGGCGAAATGTGTTCGGCGACGATCAAGGAGTTCCAGCCTTTCGACACCCCCCTGACCTGCGCGCCATCCTCCCTGTGGTCAGGCCGCAGATCGACCAGGTTCGGCGCGTCGGCGGCGCATCAGGAAGAGTGCCAGGGCCGAAAGGCAGATCGAGATTTCCAGCAGGAATGTCCAGTGAAGCAGGAAGCTCATGATCCAGCTGGCATGGGTTGCGGGAACTCGAACCAGCTCGAATTCATGAAAGGAAAAAGGTGCCAACCAAAAGAGCGGTGCCGCGATCGTGTCTATGACCATATGCAGCATGGCGGCGGCGAAGAAGACGCAACCTGCAGCGAGCCAGGCCGAACGAAACCATTTGAGGAGCGGCAGGATCAGGATCGCCGAGACCAGCCAGAAGAGCGGCCAATGCGTGACATAGGCATGGTGATGAACCCGGCCGCCGGAGGCGTGGAAATAGATCATGTCGAAATCCGGCATGACGCTGCCGATCAGCGCTGCCGCCATGACCGCAATGGACGAAGCCCTGCGTCGCGCGGCAGTTCCGAGAATATAGCCTGCCGGCAGATGAGCGATGAGCATGCCGTGCCTCCCTGTGACATCCGACATCGCTAAGAAGCGATTGTGTCGGGATCAAAGCGGCCGCGACATGAAGACTTCGGTGTGGCTGATTTCAGCCGGCACGCTGTGAAAAGGCGGGCAATGGGTAAAGCCGAAGGCTTCGTAGAGGGAAAGCGCGCTCTTCAGATAGGCGGCGGTATTGACGAGCATGGTGGGGCGGCCGCTCTTTTTTGCTTCCTCGAACACCCGCCGCATCAGCACATTGGCGATGCCCCGACCGCGAAAGGCGGGATCCACATAGAGTTTATGGATCTCCATCGCAGCAGTCTCAAATGGTGCGAGCGCGATGCAGCCTGCCGGTGCTCCCTCCCATCTGGCCAGGAACATCATCGCTTCGTCGGAGCTATATTTCCGGGCGAGGCTTTCATGATTTTCGCTGTGGAAGAGCGTCATGACGATCTCGGCGGGGATACCATGATCACGCCCGAGTTCCACATCCAGGGCGCCGAGTGCTTCGCAGAAGCCGGCGGCGATGACGAAATCCTCTGTGCTGCCTGCCCTTGCGATGGAAATCATCCCGCGTCCCCCGATCCCGGATGATGAAGGCCTTTCATACCATCTGAGCGTGTTTACTGCCATCATGATCCCTTGTTTCCAACCGCGAGCAATGGTATTTCCCTCTTGCAACCGAGAAAGAAGGAGGGCTGCGCGTGAATATGTATTTCCGGCATCATCGCCAGCGTGGCCCAGTCAACGCCCTGCAGATGCGTTTGCAGGGCTGACCAGAGACCGTTTCTCGCAAATCTCTTCCTGGTCTGCCCCTAGTGGCACTGCTGCACCTGAATGCCCGTCGTTCAAGCTGCAAGCATTTCATAATCCGCCAAGCATAACGCGCTTTCCGTTGATGGCTGGACGCCCCGGATATGCGCGATCGCTTGGCAAGACCAGGATACGATCATGACCCTCATCAATATCCGCAATCTCGGCATCGTGCTGTCCGCGCCGCTGTTTTCGAAGCTCAATCTCGTCGTCAACGCCGGCGACCGGATCGGCCTCGTGGCGGCGAACGGACGCGGCAAATCCACCCTGCTCAACCTCATGACGGGCAAGCTGGAATCGACCGAAGGCGAAATCACCAAGGCGCGCGGGCTCACCATCGGCCATATGGAGCAGAATGTGCCGCCGGCACTTCTCGATGCCAGTTTCCGTGATGCCGTGCTTCTCGCCCTTCCTCCTGACCAGGCAGACGGCGAAAGCTGGCGTGCGGATGTCGTGCTGGAATCGCTCGAAGTGCCCGAGGAGTTGCGCGAGCGGCCGCTCCGACAGCTCAGCGGCGGCTGGCAGCGGCTGGCACTGATTGCCCGCACCTCGGTGAATGAACCCGACGTGCTGCTGCTCGACGAACCGACCAACCATCTCGACCTCGAAAAGATCGCGCAGGTGGAAAACTGGCTGAACGCACTGCCGCGCGATACGCCTGTGATCATCTCCAGCCACGACCGCGCCTTCCTCGATGCGACGACCAACCGAACGCTCTTCCTGCGGCCGGAGCAATCGCCGGTCTTCTCCCTGCCCTATAGCCGGGCGAGAGCGGTACTCGACGAGGCGGATGCCTCCGATGCACGGCGCTACGAGAAGGATATGAAGACGGTCGAACAGTTGCGCAAGCAGGCGGCAAAACTCAATAATATCGGCATCAATTCCGGCAGCGACCTGCTGGTGGTCAAGACAAAGCAGTTAAAGCAACGCGCCGAAAAGCTGGAGGAAACCGCAAAGCCCACCCATCTGGAGCGTTCGGCAGGCGCGATCCGTCTCGCCAACCGCGGCACGCATGCCAAGGTTCTGGTGACGCTGGAGGATGCCGAGGTCACGACGCCTGACGGCACGCTGCTCTTCCGCACGGGAAAGCAGTTCATCTGCCAGGGCGACCGCATCGTGCTACTCGGCCTCAACGGCGCCGGCAAGTCGCGGCTCGTCTCCATGCTGCGCGCGGTGGTCGCCGAGCCGGAAACAGCAAAGGCCGGCATCAAGGCCACGCCCTCGCTGGTGCTCGGCTATGGCGACCAACTGCTTGCCGATCTCAGCGATGCCGACACACCGCTGCAGACGATCATCCGCCGCTTCGATGTCGGCGACCAGCGGGCGCGCTCGCTGCTTGCCGGCGCCGGCATGACGATCGAGATGCAGGGCAAGCCGGTGAAGCTGCTCTCCGGCGGCCAGAAGGCGCGGCTCGGGATGCTGGTGCTGCGGCTGACGCAGCCGAATTTCTACCTGCTGGATGAACCCACCAACCATCTCGACATCGAGGGGCAGGAGGCGCTGGAAAGCGAGCTGATGGCACATGAGGCGAGCTGCCTGCTCGTCTCCCACGACCGCAGCTTCGTACGGGCCGTTGGCAACCGCTTCTGGCTGATCGGCCGGAAGAAACTGGTGGAAGTGGAAAGCCCGGAAGACTTCTTTGCGAGTGTGAGGGGAGCTGGATAGGGGTCGCAAGCGAGATTGCTCGCGACCCTTTTTTCAATGACCCCTAACGCTTCGCCGCCGACAGGCAGAAATAGGCGCCTTGTGGATCGATCGCCTGGCAGACCCAGCCGCCAGGAACCTCCATCGGACCGTTGATAACCTTGCCACGACCGCTGTTGATCCGGTCGATGGCGGCATCGAGCGTCGGCACGGTGAAATAATAGGACCAGAAAGACATGCCGACTTCCGGCGGACGGGTCATCATGCCGCCGGTCTGTTTTCCGTGCTCGGCGAAGATGTGGTAGACGCCCATCGGACCCATGTCGAAGTCCTGATCCTTCGTCCAGCCGAAAAGCTTGGCATAGAAGTCGAAGGCCTTCGCGCCATCATTGGCGTAGAGTTCGCGCCAGCCGACATGGCCGGCCGTGTCGAAGGGCAGTTCCGGTGGCGGATTTTCCATCGGCAGTGGCGTCATGATGCAGAGCACCGCTCCGTCAGGATCGGCTACCACGGCAAAGCGGCCTATGCCTGGAATATCCGCCGGCTGGCGACGGATAGTGCCACCGTTCGCAGCAAAGTCGCGTGCCGACTGATCGACATTGTCAACGGCGACATAACCGGTCCAGTTCGGCGGAATGCCCTGCCCTTCCAGCTCTGCGGGAAAGGGCATCATGCCGGCGACTCTGACGCCGTTTGCCTCGAAGATGGTGTATTCCGGCTGGTCCGCCGCCGGCATTTTGCTCGACGTCCAGCCGACGACCGAGCCATAGAATCTCGCCGCCGCATCGGGGTCCGGCGTCATCAGTTCGCACCATATGAACTTGCCATGCGTATTGGACATCGTGTTCTCCTCGGTCCACGCTTGAGTTCTATCTCTTTGTTTTCACGCAATTCCGAACGCAAAACCGCTCTCGCACTTTTGTTGGAATTGCTCTTGATGTGCCCCGGCGATTTCAGCCCTTGCGGGTATATTTGACTTCCATGAACTGCTTCCAGGTGCCGTCAGCTTCCTTGACGCTCGATGTGAAGGTTCTGGCGCTGTCATCGAGAAAGGCGATCTGCTCGCGATAGTCGGCAAGGCCATCGCCTTCGAAAGCCGGCCCCCTGGTGTAGAGCGACAGCACATTACCCAAGGGCTCGATCTCACCCTCATAGATCCACATGTAGTCCATCATCGAGCCGATCCAGCTGCCGACATATTTGCCTTTGCTTGGGTCGTAGCCGAGGGTCAGGATCGTCGTCGCCTGCTTGCCGTCGCTCATTTCACCGGCGCCTTCGGCAACGAACCAGATGCCTTGCAGGGAGCGCACGGTCTCATCCCAAGGCTTGTCGCCGGTCATGTCCGAAGCGGCGACGGTCCAGTGACCGACCATTCTCTCCAGGAAAGCATGCTCCTTCAGCACTTCTGCAGTCTTCATCGTCCTTCTCCTCCGGATGATGGGTGGCTGGCTAGATGCTTCACGCAATTCCGCACGCAAAACCGCGCAACACTTTTGCTGGAATTGCGTCAATGGCAACAGGACGAGGCCTGGGGGCTTTCCTCATATTCATCGTGACGCTTCACGAAATCCATGGTCGAATCTTCGTTGCGGCCCTTGGGCGCGTGATCCAGGATCATCAGCGTACCGAGGATTTCCTCCGCGCCTCGGGCATAGCTCGAATAGGTATGGAACACTTCGCCCTTCTCATTCCGGTAAAAGGCCGAAAGTCCAGGCAGTTCGTCATTGGCGTCAGAGGGCGCTATCGGAGAGAAATTATAAAAGACCTTGTCTTTGGCAAGGTCCTCAGGCGTGAAAGATACGTGATAATCGAAGTTGAAATCGCTGCCGAAGGACGAGACCCACGGGAATTTCCAGCCCATGCGCTGCTTGTAGGCCTCGATCTTGGCAAGCGGTGCGCGGGCGACGGCAACAAGAGTGACGTCGTGGTGATTCAAATGCGGCAGCGTGCCGTCGAGATGATCGGCGAGGAACGAGCAGCCGGGGCAACCGGCCTCCCATTCGGGGCCGAACATGAAGTGATAGACCATGAGTTGGCTGCGGCCATCGAAAAGGTCGGCAAGCGATTTCGGCCCCCGAGGCGTGTCGAACGTGTAGTCCTTATCCACTTTCACCCAAGGCAAAGCCGTGCGTTCGGCATTCACCTTGTCTCTGAGATGGGTCGCCTCTTTCTCTCTCAAGAGCAAGGCTCGGCGGGCTTCAAGCCATTCCTCGCGGGAAACGACGGGATTTTGGGTAACCTTGTTCAACATGATCTACGCCCTCCTCTGGCGCGGCCGGCATTTTCCGGCAGATAGTCTCCTCTTCTTGACTAAATACATTGATATCAATAGAAATAGACCATGTCAAACTCGATCGCGATTCCTTTTTCTACGACGCTTCTGGTGCGGGATACGTGCCTGTGCCTGCATGTGCAGCGCGCCGCCCGCGCGCTCGCAAGGCTGTTCGACGATGCACTGCGGCCCGTTGGCCTCACCAACGGCCAGTTCTCCCTGCTGATGTCCCTGAACCGGCCGGAACCGCCACCGATGGGACCGGTCGCAAGCCTGCTCGCCATGGATCAGACAACGCTGACGGCGGCACTGAAGCCGCTGCAGCGCAAGGGTTTGGTCGATATAGTACCGAACCCGAGGGACCGGCGTGGCCGTCTTCTGCGCCTGACGGATGACGGGCGGGCAGTCCTGCAACAGGCGCTGCCGATCTGGGAAAGCACGCATGCGGCACTCGAGACGAAATTGCCTGAGGGCAACGGCGATCACCTGAGACGCGACCTGCAATACCTAACGTGACCCTGCAGAGTCCGCATGGGTGGTCGCGAAATTAGCCACAAAAAGCCTATTGACTTAGAGTGCACTCGAAGCCGTAGCTTCCTTGGCGTCGTGACGAAAACAGGTGTTTCATGAAGATCAGTGACCTTGCGAAACGGTCCGGTTTGTCGGCTCATACGCTGCGTTATTACGAGCGTATCGGCCTGCTCCCCTATGCCGATCGCGACCGATCCGGACAACGCGACTACGACGCTTCCATCCTTTCCTGGATCGAGTTTGTCGGCCGTCTGAAGACGACCGGCATGCCGATCCGCGACATGCTCCTTTATGCGAAGCTTGCCGATAACGGGAAAGCCACTTTCAGTGAGCGTCGAGAGATGCTTAGGGAGCATCGTGAGCGTGTCCGGGCCCATGTGGCCGATCTCGAAACCTGCCTTCGCGTCCTCGACGGCAAAATCGCCTCCTATGAAGAGGCGGAAGAAAGGATGAGAGATGACAGACTCAACAATGCGGACACGCCGGCTCGGGCAAGGACTTGAGGTCGGATCGATCGGCCTCGGCTGCATGGGTATGAACTGGGCCTATGGCGCGACCGCCGCCGACAGGGGCGAGGCGATCGCCACGATCCATCATGCGCTTGATCGTGGCGTAACCCTGCTCGATACGGCCGATAGCTATGGCCCGCACACCAACGAAGAACTAGTGGGCGAGGCGATCAAGGGCCGGCGTAACCAAGTGGTGCTGGCAACCAAGTTCGGCATCGTGCGCGCAGCTGGAGCGATACCGGGCGTCAGCGCCCAGACAGCCAACGGACGGCCCGAATATGCAAAAGCATCCTGCGAAGGGTCTCTACGGCGGCTCGGCGTCGACCATATCGATCTCTACTATCTCCACCGTGTCGATCCCGATACGCCGATTGAAGAGACCGTGGGCGCGATGAAGGAACTCGTCGAAGCCGGCAAGGTCAGACATATCGGTCTCTCGGAAGCCCGCGCTGACACAATCCGCCGGGCACATGCCGTGCATCCCATTACCGCCGTTCAAAGCGAATATTCGCCCTGGTCACGCGATCCGGAAGACGGCGTGTTGCAGACGCTTCGTGAACTCGGGATTGGGCTTGTGGCCTATTCGCCGCTCGGACGCGGCTTCCTGTCCGGCGCGATCAAGTCCGTCGATGAACTCACGCCCGATGACTACAGGCGGACCTCGCCGTGGTTCATGGGTGACAATTTTAAGCGCAATCTCGAGCTCGTCGCCCTGTTCGAAGAGATTGCACGCCGCAAGGGCGCAACACCGGCGCAACTGGCTCTCGCCTGGGTGATGGTTCAGGGCGAAAATATCGTGCCCATTCCCGGCACCCGCCGCCGCGCGCGACTGGACGAGAATCTTGGAGCGGCTGGCGTTGATCTTACACCACAGGATCTCGAGGAAATCGCCAAGGCCCTGCCCCGCGCCGTCGGAGATCGCTACGGCGAAATCGGCATGCGGGCGCTCAACGGATAAACATCCGGAAGTCGAAGTCTTCTCCCCAACCTGTGGGGAGAAGACATAGCGTTGTCGCGACGATCAGCGCGACAGATCAAGCGCTGCCGTCAGGTTGCCCATCGGCGCCTCGCTGTTCAGCGCCAACGCCTTATCGCGGGCGAGCAGGCCCGGCAGCACCGGCAGGTCGTAACGGGCGGTGATCAGGCGCAGGATCGAAGTCGTATCATACTGGGTGTGATCGACCATGCCGCCCTTGGCGTAGGGCGAGATGATGAAGGCCGGTATGCGGTTGCCCGGGCCCCAGCGGTCGGCCTTCGGCGGAGCGACGTGATCCCAGAAACCGCCGTTTTCGTCATAGGTGATGATGACCAGCATGTGCTCCCATTGCGGGCTCTTTTCGAGATGCGAGACCAGATCGGCGAGGTGCTGGTCGCCGCTCGAAACATCGGCGTAACCGCCATGTTCGTTGAGGTTGCCCTGCGGCTTGTAGAAGGAAACGGCCGGCAGCTTGCCGTCGTCGATATCCTTGATAAAGGCTTCGCCGCCTAGGCCGCCGTCCTTCAGGTGCTCGGCGCGGGCGGCCGTGCCCGGCGCATAGTTGGCGAAGTAGTTGAAGGGCTGGTGGTGGAACTGGAAGTTGGGCACCGGCGTGGCATTCTTGCCATCGAGTGCTGCCTGCCAGGCGCCGCTATACCATGCCCAGGTGACGCCCTTCAGCGACAGCAGGTCGCCGATGGTGATCTCGTGCTGCGGCGGCAGGGTGTTCGGCTGCGAGGGATCGGCATAGGCTGCATCGCCGTCCTTGGCCGGGGCGTTGGCGCTCGGCTGATAAGGCGGCTGCATGGTGTTGACCGCATAGAAATCCGGCGTGAGGTTGCCGTCGGAGACGAACTTAGGAGCACCGTCGAGGGCGGATTTCGGTCCGTTGTCGGCAACGGTCAGCGAAATGCCGTCGGCATCGACCTTGGCGATCGTCGGCTTGGCCGGGCTCTTGTCGGCATCTGCATAATAGGGCGCGCAGGCGCAGATCAGCTGGAAGTGGTTGAAGAAAGAGCCGCCGAAACCACCCTGGAAGAAGTTGTCGGCGAGGACGTATTTCTTGGCGACCTGCCACATGGGCAGGATCGAGCCGTCATAATGGCCCATGACGAGGCTGCCGGAATCGGCCCAGGCGACGAACTTATCGTTCTTGCCGCCGTCGATCTGCATCTGCTCCTGATAAAAACGATGCCAGAGGTCGCGGGTGATGACGTTTGTCGTCTGGGCAAAACCCTTGGGATCGTCGATCGAGAAGACGGCGTTGGCAAGGTGCGCGGACTGGGCCTCGGTGATGGCCGGCGTGACACCCTTGGCGGTCAGGCCGCCCCAGGAAGGCGGCAGTTCGGCGAGCGGCGCGCCGTCGCGATCAAGCTGCCGTGCCTGGCTTTCGCTTGCATTGGCAAGGCCGTTGGCGCCCGGAAAGCTGCCATAGAGGTTATCGAAACTGCGGTTTTCAGCATAGATGACGACGATATTCTGGATCTTGTCCATACCGGCGGGTGCGGCATGGGCGGCCGTGGCTAGCGCCAGCGGCAGCATGGCCGAGCCGGCCAGCGAAAGATTGCGGAGGAGATTCAGTCTGGTCATGGCGGGATACCTCATGGCTAAGGGGGCGTGGCTAGAGGGGCGCCGGGCGGACGTGGAATGGCCAAGCGCAGGCGAGACGCTATTCCCGCCATCTATCAACTTTGTGACATCGGACGGGTTGCGGCTGCGGCCGGTACGCGCGCGTCATCAATCTGTTGCAGTCAGGTTCGATCATGAGGGCCCACAATGTTAACCCATTGGAATCCCTGACATGGCGACGAAGATTATCTGGCTCCTCCGGTCTGGCATGGCGCTCGGTTTGGCGGCGACGGCGCTCGGTTTTGCCATTCTGCCCCTGCGGCAAAGCAGCGCGGCCGTTGCTAGCGGTGTGCATCCTGGCCCCATGTCACGGACGCAAGCCTATGCCCGCGCCGAAGCGCTGACGGAACTCGGCCGCAAGATGTTCTCCGACACTTCGCTTTCCGCCTCCGGCGTGCAGGCCTGCGCCTCCTGCCACGATCCGCATCACGGCTTCGCCCCGTCTTCCGCGACGCCGATCGAAATGGGAGGGCCGCATATGGACCAGCCGGGACAGCGCGCCGTGCCAACCTTGCGCTACCTGCAGGCGATACCCTCGTTCACAGAGCATTTCTACGATTCCGAAGACGAAGGCGACGAGAGCGTCGACAACGGGCCAACGGGCGGCCTGACCTGGGACGGGCGCGTGGACCACGGTTACGACCAGGCGAAGATCCCCCTGCTTTCGCCTTTCGAAATGGGCAACAAGGATGAGGCCCAGGTCGTCGCCTCGCTCGGCAAGGCGGTCTATGCGGAGGATTTCCGGGAGATTTTCGGCCAGGACATATTCGGTAATGCCAAGGATGCCTTCCAGGGTGCGGTCGAGGCTCTCAGCACCTTCGAGCAGAGTGGCGCGGATTTCTACCCCTATTCCAGCCGCTATGACGCCTTCCTTGCCGGCAAGGGAACACTGACTGCGCAGGAGCTGCATGGGCATGGACTCTTCGAGGATCCGGCCAAGGGAAACTGTTCCAGCTGTCATTTGAGCGAGCCCGCCAATGACGGCGAGCCGCCGCAATTTTCCGACTTCGGCTTCCTGGGGCTGGCAGTGCCGCGCAACATGGCGATCCCCGCCAACAGCGACCCTGATTATCACGATCTCGGCCTCTGCGGCCCTCAGCGTACCGACTTCAAGGACCGGCCGGACTATTGCGGCCTGTTCCGCACGCCGACGCTGCGCAATGTGGCGCTGAAGAGGAGCTTCTTCCACAATGGCTACTTCCATTCGCTGCGTGACGTCGTCTCCTTCTACGCTACGCGCGACAGCGATCCCGGCCGCTGGTACCCGAAAAATGCCGACGGCACGATCCGCAAATATGATGACGTTCCGCAGGTCTATTGGGACAATCTCAACCAGGATCCGCCCTTCGGCCGCAAGCCCGGGGACCCGCCGGCGCTGACGGAATCGGAAATCGACGACATCGTCGCCTTCTTGGGCACGCTGACCGACGCGGATCAGTTGCCTGACGCAGCGGGCCGCGCACCGGACGCAAAATAAAAGGCCGGAGCAATGCCCCGGCCCTTCTCGACTGATGCTGCAGAATAATCAGGCAACCGTGACCGGAACTTCTGTCGAGGTGCGCATGGCGTGGCTGTAGGGGCAAACGATGTGTGCCGCTGCTGCGAGCTTTTCGGCAGTTTCCCGGTCGACGCCCGGGATGTTGACGGTCAGGGCCACTTCGATGCCGAAGCCGCCGCCATCCTCACGCGGGCCGATGCCGACGGTTGCGGAGACGGTGGTTTCCTCGGGAATCTTGACCTTTTCCTTGCCGGCCACAAATTTCAAAGCACCGAGGAAGCAGGCCGAATAACCGGCCGCAAAGAGCTGTTCGGGATTGGTGCCTGTTGCGCCGTCGCCGCCGAGTTCCTTCGGCACGGTCAGCGTGACGTCGAGAACACCGTTTTCGGAAACGGCTCGGCCTGCGCGGCCACCGGTGGCGGAAGCTCTGGTCGTATAGAGAATAGGCATGACAATCTCCTTTGGTTGGCCCCGTTCGTTCGGGTTGAGTTTTTAATAACGCCCAATTAAATTGTACGCAAGTGAATTTTGCAAATTGCATTCGGAATTTGAAAAGAGGACAATGAAGTTCTCTAGGGATGGCGGCGATGAAAGCGAGACCTGCGAAAGTGATGGAAATACCGGAAGAGGAAAAGCGGCTGGAGAAGCAGCTCTGTTTCGCGGTCTATGCGACAGCGCATGCCTTTACCCGCGCCTATAAGCCCATACTCGACAAGGTGGGCCTCACCTATCCGCAATATCTCGTCATGCTGGTGCTATGGGAAAAGGCTGAACTGCCAGTCAAAACAATCGGCGAGCAGCTCGATCTCGATTCCGGCACGCTCTCCCCTCTCCTCAAACGGCTGGAGCAGAACGGCCTCATCAAGCGCACCCGCGATTCCCGCGACGAGCGGCAGGTCATCGTGTCGCTGACGCCGAAAGGTCAGGCGATGAGGGGCGAGGTCAATACGATCATGTCTTCGATCGGCGAGGCGATCGGCTGCACGCTGGAGGAAATGGCCGTCATGCGCGACATGCTGACCCGGCTCAGGGGAAATCTCAACGCAAGCATATAGGCCGGGACTTGATCATGGGCTGAAAGAGGATGCCCGCGCCACCCCGGCGCGGGCAATTTGCATTATTCTGCTGCCTGATAGGCTTGAGGGCGAAGCGTGGCGGTCTTCGGGCCGACGGCGGCAAGCAGGGTGATCAGGATCGCCAGCAGCGCCACGAAGACGATGCCGCCGACGTAAGGGTCCCAGCCGAAGTGCGGGGCTGCAGCGAAGATTGCGGAGGCCGCCGCAAGCACAATGCCGCCGCCGATCTGGAAGGAGGCAAAGAGCAGGCCGGAGGCAAGGCCGGACTTGTCCTCTTCAACGTCAGACAGTGCTGCAACCTGGATCGCCGGATAGGTCATGGCATAACCGACGCCGAGCGGGATCTGGTTGAGGGCAACCAGGATGATCGGATCGATGTGACCGACCAGAGCGACCCAGAGGATGTAACTCGTCGCCTGCAGGCCGACACCGACGGCCATCAGGCCCGTCGTGCCGCGGTTCTGCGCGACAGTGGCAAAACGCGGTGCCAGGAACATGACGCAGACGCCGCCGAAGGCGAAGCAGAAGCCGGTGGCAAAGGCCGACCAGCCGATGACATCCTGATAGTAAAGCGTCGCAATGAACTGGAAGCCGACATAGGCGCCCTGGAACAAAGCGGCGATGGCATTGGCATGGCTGAGTTTTGCCCTGCGGAAGATATGCAGCGGCACCATGGGATCGGCATGGCGCGATTCGACGATCAGGAAGAGCGCGATCAGCACCACGGAGGCAACGAGCGAGCCCCAGGTGAAGAAGTCATTCCAGCCGGCTGCGGCAGCATTGGTGATGCCGAAGACGAAGAGCAGCAAGCCGGGGGTGATCGTCAAGGCGCCCGCCCAGTCGAAATGCTTGCGTCCCTCGCCGCGCCGCGCATCCGGAGGCAGGACAAAGGGAGCGATCGCCAGCGTGAGGATTGCGACCGGAGCGCCCATGACGAGCGTTGCCCGCCAGCTCACGAGGGTGGCGGCACCGCCGAGCACCATGCCGAGCACGAAGCCGGTGGCGCCCGTCGAGGCGAAGACGCCGAGCGCCTTTGCCCGCTTCTCGCCCTCGCCGAAGACGGAGAGCAGCAGGGCAAGGGCCGCCGGGGCGGTGAAGGCTGCGGCGATGCCCTTCACAAGGCGGGCAGCGATCAGCGTCGGCCCGCTATCCACGAAGCCGCCGGCAATGCTGGCGGCCGCGAAGATGCCGAGCGACCAGAGGAAAACGCGGCGGTGGCCGAAGAGGTCGGCGACACGGCCACCGAGCAGCAGGAATCCGCCATAACCCAGCACATAGGCGCTGACGGCCCATTGAAGCGAGGTTGCCGGCATACCAAGTTCGGTCTGGATGGCAGGCAGGGCGACCCCGATGGTGGACACATCCATGGCGTCAAGGAAATTCGCAGCACAGAGCAGCAGCAACGCCGGGCCGGCTCCGCGTGGAGATGGGGAATTGGTCATCGATCTCAGTTCCTTCTTTGCTGCCGCTCTTGCCGGGAGGCTGGCCGGCGGCAGGGAACGAGAAAATGTACAGCTTCCGACCCTATTGCAAATTGATAGTACCCATGTCAGGTATTACTGATAATGATGAATGACGCTGTCCTTCGCAAAATCGACCTGAACCTCCTGCTCGCCTTCTCGGTGTTGATGCAGGAGCGCAACGTCAGCCGCGCTGCCGAAAGGCTGCTGCTCGGCCAGCCCGGACTTTCGGCCGCTCTCAAGCGGCTGCGCGAGGCGCTGGACGATGAGTTGTTCGTGCGCGTCGGCCGCGGCCTGCAGCCGACGGCGCGGGCGCTCGCCATCGCCCCAGCAATCGAGGATGCGCTCTCCGGCATCGAACGAGCCATCCGCCCGCCCACAGGCTTCGATCCATCAACTTGGCAGGGCGAATTCCGCGTCGGCATGTGCGACAACCTGGAAACGGCCTTCTTCGGCCCTCTGGTCGCGCGGCTGCGCCAGCTCGCGCCGGGCGCACGGCTCGTCGGGGTTGCTGCCGACAAGCGCGATGCGGCGCAGATGCTCGATGACGGCGCGTATGAATTCAGCATCTCCGTTCATGGCGAACCGGCCTCCTGGCATATCCGCATGCCGTTGTTCGAGCAGTGCTCGATCGCCATCTACGATCCGCAGCAGTTGAAGCTGAAGCCGCCGATCAGCGTAGAGGATTTCATCGCCGCGCCGCATATCGCCATCTCCTTTTTCGGCAGCGCGACGACGGCGGTCGATGCCGCGCTCGACAAGGTGGGCCTGAGCCGCAACGTGGTGGCGACCGTTCCCCGCTATTCGGCCGTGCCGCCGGCGCTGAGAGCCATGCCGTCGATCGCCGTCGTGCCGGAATCGCTGGGGCGCTGCATGGCGCAGCTTCATAATCTCGAGGTGTCGATGCCGCCGATCGAGCTGCCGGCCGATCCGGTGTCGATGCTGTATCGGCGGGTGGACAGGGCGGACGAGCGGGCGTCGTGGTTTCGGCGATTGTTTGTCGAGGTGGCGGATAAGGCACTGCTTGCTTCGGGGTGCAGAGCTGGGATTTGCGCTGAGGCGGCGTAACTATCAAGTCAAAAGAAAACCGCCCGTGTTGGGCGGTTTTTTGTTTTGGGCGAGGCACCCTCCGGCCCTGCGCTTGCGCTTCGGGCGTTCGTCACTGCAATCGATTCACTGGATCGACTGCTCGGGCTTCGCCCGACCGTTCCTCACTGCCAAACAACGATCGGGGTTTTGTTGGGAACGCGATCGTAGAGGTCAATGATGTCCTGGTTGAGCAGGCGCACGCAGCCCGACGAGACCGCCTTGCCGATGGAGCGCCATTCCGGGTTGCCGTGCAGGCGGTAGAGCGTATCTTCGTTATTCGAGAAGATGTAGAGCGCACGCGCACCGAGCGGGTTCAGGAGGCCGGGCTCCATGCCGCCGCGGTCGATCGAGTATTTCGCAAGCTCCGGCTGGCGGGCAACCATCTCATTCGGCGGCTTCCAACGCGGCCATTTCTGCTTCCACTGGATCACGCCATTACCCGACCAGGCGAAGCCTTCGCGGCCGATGCCGACGCCGTAGCGCATCGCCATGCCGCCGGGCTGGACGAGATAGAGGAAGCGCGAGGGCGTATCGACGACGATCGTGCCGGGCGGCTGGCCCGTCGGATCCACGACCTGCTGGCGATAGTAGCGCGGATCGATCTGCTGATAGGGAACGGCGGGGATGAGGAAACCGCCGTCTTCGATTGGGCCGTACATGACGGCAAGTTCTGCTTCGCCGGGCACGCTCGTCGTCTGGAACGCGCGGAAGGGCGAACGGTAGCTGATCGACATGCCGCCATTTTCGACCGTATTCGAAGTGGAGGCACAGCCTGCCAGCGCGGAAGCCGCTGTCAAAGCCGAAAAGGAAAGAAAGCTACGACGGGAGAGGGGTTTATCGAGGCTCATGACGCGGGACTGATTTCCTTCGTGATACGGGGCTTGCCATAAACGCAGCTCGCCCCTGATTCGTCCAATGCCGAAATCGACAAGGAAAAAATCTATCGGCTTATACTAAATAAACCATAGCATCACGCAGACGTGTCCAGCTCCAGGCAGACGATCTCGCCTGCCCTGTTGCAGCCCTACATCACAACGATCTCGGACTTGGCCGGTACGCGGTCGTAGAGATCGACCACATCCTGATTGAGCATGCGCACGCAGCCGGAGGAAACCGCCTTGCCGATCGACTGCCAGTCGGGCGTGCCGTGAATGCGATAAAGCGTGTCCTGGCCGTTCTTGAAAATATACATGGCGCGGGCGCCGAGCGGATTTGCGAGGCCCGGATTCATGCCGCCATTTTCCGCAGAGAAGGGACGAACTTCCGGCTGGCGGGAGACCATTTCGACCGGCGGCGTCCAGCGCGGCCACTTCTGCTTCCACTGGATGACACCGCGGCCCTTCCAGGCGAAACCCTCGCGGCCGAGGCCAACACCGTAGCGCATCGCCCTACCATTGCCCTCGACGAAATAGAGGAAGCGGTCCTTGGTATCGACGACGATCGTGCCGGGGCGCTCGTTGGTCTGGTAGTCGACCTCCTGGCGCAGATATTCCGGATGGATGCGAGTAGCGGGGATCGCAGGCAGCGTGAAATCGCCGTCCTTCAACTGGCCATACATGCCCATGTCGAGGTTCAGCGGATTGCTGACCGGCAGACCGTAAGTCTGGTGGAACTGCGTCTTGTAGAGTTCGCGCGTCTGCGGCACCGGCTGATCGGGGATCGGCTTGACGCGGCGCGGATCGACGCCTGGGGGCTCGTAGAATACCGGCGAGATTTCCTGCACGAAGCGCGCAGGGGAATCGGCTGCGACATCGGGAACGAGAATGTTGCAGCCGCTGAGCGTCATTGCGGCAGCCGCGAGCCCGGCAAAGGGGAAAGCCCGGCGCAGAAAATTCATGAAACCACCCTCATCAGCGATAACAGAGATAGCATTATCTGCTCGCAAGATGGCATTCGCGGCTGGCGCGAGGCTGGTGGCCGAAGCTAAAATCAGCTGAAAAAGACTGATGATGCAGGTCCTTGCCGGACCCGCATCGGGCGGCTATCAGGCCGCCACACCGTGGAAGAATTGGATGCTCTGTTCGATCTCGGCCGGCAGCGCCGAGGTATGGTTGCCGGCGACCGTATCGGCTTCAATATGCGTGCCTGCCGCCCGGGCGCGCGAGACAAGCAGATCGGCGCGATCGTTGAAGTGAGACTCTTCCGTGCCGTGCAGTACGCGCACCGGGCATTTGAAGCTGTGCGCGTAGCAAAGTGCCGTGCGTACCTCGAATTCATGCGTGTTGGAATCGTCGAAACGGATGTCTTCAGGATAACGGTTGAAGAAACGGAAGGCATCCGCGTTACCTGAAATCGGCACGGCCGCCCGAAAATGATGCGTACTCATCGCCGTCAGCATGGTCAGCGTGCCGCCGACGCTGTGGCCGGCGATGAAGAGGCGCTCGGGATCGACGCCAGGCAGATGGCGCAGGCGCTCGGTCGCGGCGAGCACGTCGTCCACCTCGTCATAGAAGCCTGAGAAATTGCCCATCTGGCCGTTTTCGCCGCGCATGGACGGCATCATCACCACATAACCGGCATCGATGTAGGGCTTCATGAGCTGCCAGTGGCCCATGCCCATGGCATTGCCGCCGTGAAGGAAGAGGATGCCGGGCTTTGGCTTGCTCTCGCGCTTGTATTTGGACACCCAGGCCGTCAGCTCCAGCTCTCCGCCATAGCCGGAGCGGTAGAAGATCCGGTCGGCATCGGCGGGTGCTGTCAGCGGCTCGTAATTGTCCGGCGCCGGCCCCTTCTGCAGCAGCTTGGTGCGGAAGTGATGGCGGACACTGGCATAGTCATGCTTGGCGAGCCTCGGAACATCGGGAACATCGAAGGCATTCGCAAGGCGAGGCAGCAAAAGAGAGCCGGCTATGCCTGCAAGCAGGCCGCGGCGTTGACGGAAAAAGGCATTTCGTTCTTGCGAGCTCATACGCGGCACCCATCATTTCCCCGGCTCAAAAAATCTGCACCGGAAGAGCGTTGCCGCCAATACACATGCTGTTGAAAACGGGGGGCCTGCGTCATTTTTGCGCAGGCAGACGATATCAACCTGCCTTGGCGTCGATCATAGCAATGAGCGTGCGCAGGCGATCGGCCTCGTAGGAGGGCTTGTCGGGGCGCAATCTCGCAATGCGAGGGAAGCGCATGGCGACGCCCGACTTGTGGCGAGTGGAGCGATTGATTCCCTCGAAGGCGACCTCCACCACGAAGCCGAACTCCTTGTCCGCCCGCACTGCCCTGACCGGCCCGAAGCGCTCGGTCGTGTTGTTACGCACGAACTTGTCCAGCACTTCGAGCTCAGCATCGGTGAAGCCGAAATAGGCCTTGCCGACGGGGACGAGCTGTTCGCCATCCTCGTCATCCGCCCAGACTCCGAAGGTAAAATCCGAATAATAGCTGGAGCGCTTGCCGTGGCCGCGCTGGGCGTACATCAGCACCGCATCGACATTGTAGGGATTGCGCTTCCACTTGAACCAGGGCCCCTTCATGCGGCCGGCCTGATAGATGCTGTCGCGGCGCTTGATCATCACGCCTTCGATAACGGGATCGGGCGGGGCGGCGCGCAGATCGTCCAACTGCTCCCAGGTGGAGAAAGGCACCAGAGGCGAGAGGTCGAAGCGGTCATGCGGAGCGCGGTCGATAATTTCCGACAGCCGATCGCGACGCTCCACATAGTTCTTGCCGCGCACGTCCTGCTCGCCGTCGAAAAGCATGTCGTAGGCGCGGATGAAAGCCGGATATTCCTCCAGCATCCTTGCCGTCACCGCCTTGCGGTTCAGGCGCTGCTGCAGGTCGGAGAAGGTGCGGGTCGGATTATTCGAACGCGCCGTGCCACCGACCAGAAGCTCGCCGTCGATGACGCCGGAAAAGCTGATCGCTTCAAGAATATCAGGAAAGGCGCCGGAGATATCATCGCCGGAGCGGGAATAGATCCTGCGCGTCTCGCCGGAGCGGGACAGCTGCACGCGGATGCCGTCCCATTTCCATTCGGCGGCATAATTGGTGGGGTCGAGACTATCAAGATCACCCTCCTCCACCGGATTGGCAAGCATGACGGAATGGAAGATGGCAGGCGTTGCAAGCACCGGCTTTTCCTCGCCGCCCTCCAGCCATTTGAAGAGCGATTCATAAGGCGGCTGCAGGCCGTGCCAGAGGGTTTCGATCTCGGTGACGTCCTTGCCGCCGAGATCGGCGAGCGCCTGCTTGGCAAGGCGCGCAGACACGCCGATACGCAGCGCCCCGGTCGCGAGCTTGATGAAGGCGAAACGGCCGGAAGAATCCAAGCGGTCGAGCAGGTCGCGCACGAAGCTGCGCACCTCGGTGCGGCCGAGCGAATTCATCCTGACGACGACTTCGCCGAGACGCGGCTGGGCGAGTGCGGAGCGGTTGATATCGCGCTCATTGTCCCAGACCAGCGAGATGGTTTCGGCGAGGTCGCCGACATAGTCGTAGGAATAACGGAACAGCACTTCGTCCATGCGCTCCAGCACCAGCTCGCGCAGCATGGCGGGCTTGACGTTGCGGACCTCCAGTGTGCCGGCAATGGCGGCAAGGCCATAGCCGCGGTCGGGGTCCGGTGTGTCGCGGAAATAGTCGGTCAGGAGCTTCAGTTTGCCGTTGCGGCTGGGGGTGAGAACCAGGCGGTCCAGGAGGTCGGCGAAGGCTTTCATGCTTCAATCCCCCTCATCCTCATAGCCCACCAGATGGAGCGGCTTGGCCTTGATGCCCTGCAGCTCGCACCAGCGCACCAGCGCCTCCTCGCGGCCGTGGGTAACCCAGACCTCCTGCGGGGCGAGCTCGGTGATCGTCTCGGTCAGTTCCGGCCAGTCGCAATGATCGGAAATGACGAGCGGCAGTTCGACGCCAAGCTGCTTGGCGCGCTGGCGCACCATCATCCAGCCGGAGGCGAAGGACGGCAGCGGATCGTTGAAGCGGCGGGCCCAGCGGTCGGCAAAAGCAGAGGACGGGCCGATGACGACGGCGCCCTTGAAGATGGACTTGTCGCGGCTTTCGATGGTGGCCGGCAACAGTTCGCCAAGATCGATGCCCTGGCTGATATAATAATCGCAGAGCCGTTCCATGGCACCGTGGATATAGATCGGCTCGCCGTAGCCGGTATCGCGCAGCAGGCGGATGACGCGCTGCGCCTTGCCGAGCGCATAGGCGCCGACCAGGTGCGTGCGCTCGGGGAACTGGCGCAGCGAGGCGAGAAGCTTGCCGGTCTCGTCGATCGGATCGGGATGGTGGAAGACCGGCAGGCCGAAGGTCGCCTCGGTGATGAAGACATCGCAGGTCACCGGCACATAGGCTTCGCAGGTCGGGTCGGGGCGGCGCTTGTAATCGCCCGATACGACGATGCGCGTGCCATTCTTCTCGATGGCGATCTGAGCCGAACCGAGCACATGGCCGGCGGGATGGAAGCTCACCTTCACCCCGTTGACGACGAGTTCCTCCCCGAAAGCGACCGGCTGTTCGCTGGCTGAGAAGCCGTCGCCGTAGCGGATGCGCATGATGTCGAGCGTCTGGCGGGTGGCGAGCACATTCACATGGCCTGGACGCGCATGATCTGAATGGCCGTGGGTGATGAGTGCCCGCTCCACCGGCCGCACCGGATCGACATAGAAGCCGCCTTCCGGGCAATAGAGCCCTTCGGGGGCGGGATAGAGCAGCGCGTCTGGTCTCATGACAGCAAAGATAGTGGGAAATGTGTTTTGCGCCAGAGGGATACACAGCGCCAAATTTAGCAGTGAAGGCGGGCTATGCGGGGCCTCCGTCCATTGCATCCGCCCACAAGCCTCGTTAGCTTCGCCCGCGCTGCAGCAGGGAAGCAAATGAGAGGCGTATGAGGACTATTTTCGGATATGCATTGGCAGCGCTGGGGCTGATGCTGCCTGCCGCGGCCTCGGCGACCGGCTGGCAGCCGAGCGAGGAAGTGAAGGCTTACGCAATTACCGGCCGCACCGGTATGGAACTTTACCAATCCATCGGCGAACGCGGGCCGCAGGCTGGGCCGGGTCGGGTTATCGCACATACGACTTTCAAGCTGACCTGGACGCGCAAATATGAACAGCAGGGCAGTGCCTGCACGCTGACTTTCGCAAAACCGAAGCTCACCATCATCTACACGCTGCCGAAAGCGCCAATCGACCTTCCGGCGGCGACCAAGGCAAGCTGGGACAGCTTCATCGCCGGCGTGCGCACCCATGAGCGCTGGCATGGCGAGACGATCATCGAGATGGTCAAGGAGATCGAGACGCTGAGCAATGGCTTCTCAGTGCCCGATGACCCCGGCTGCAAAAAGATCAGGCCTGAACTGACGGTACGGCTCGGGGAGCTCTCCAACAAGCAGCGCCAGCGCGGCCGGGATTTCGACCGCGTGGAAATGAGCGAGGGCGGCAACATCCAGCAGCTCATCCTGAAGCTGGTGAACGGTCCCTGACAGGTTCAGAGCGCGGCGAGGAAAGCGTCGACGCGGCTCCAGGTGGCCTCCGCCGCCTTTGCATCGTAGTCAGGCAGCGACTGATCGGTATAGAGATGACCGACGCCGGGATAGAGGAAGACCTCCGGGCTGATATTGGCTCTCGCAGCATGCGCACGCCACGCCGACATCTCGTCCGCCGGCGCGAACTCGTCGGGCTCTGCCAGATGGACCTGAAGGGGAATGCCTTCGCGCGCATTGGCCGGAATTTCTGCGATACCGTGCAGCAAGAGAATGCCGGCTGCTTGCGGTCGGTCCGGCCAGAGGCTTGCGGCAATGCCCGCGCCCATGGAGAAGCCGCCGAGAACGGCCGATGCCGGTAAGTCGGCGACCGCCTTTTCGGCGCGCCTGCAAAGTTCGGCCCAGCCAATCCCATTGCGGATGGCGAACCCTTCCTCAAGCGTCTGCCCTACCCTGCCTCCGTAGAGATCGGGCGTTACGACCTGATGGCCCGCTGCGCGCAGACGCTCCGCGGCACTCCGTTCAAGAGACCGAAATCCATAGACCGAATGAAAAAGTGCAATCGCCGCCATCGCTGCCTCCGTGTTTTGCGGGGTCAACATAGGGTTTCTGCAACGTGAAGGCGAGCCTTAACCCACAAAAGCCCCAAATGAGCCAAAGAACCACCGGAATCGCTTTCTAGCCATTTGCCGAGGCACGACCGGAGGGGATGATGGGACGGAAGCTCACATATGCAGGCGTGGCGGTTCTCGCCTTTGCCGCCGCAATTTATCTCAACAATACCAGCTTTTTAGCCGAACATCGGGAGGGCAAACCTCTGCTTCTGGCGCATCGCGGCATCGCCCAGCGTTTCGACGAGACCGATCTGAAGAACGTTACCTGCACGGCCACGCGCATGCTGCCACCGAAGCATGATTTTTTGGAGAATACGATCCGCGCCATGCGTGCGGGATTCGATGCAGGTGCCGATGTGGTGGAGGTCGACGTGCATCCGACAACCGACGGGCAGTTCGCCGTCTTCCACGACTGGACACTCGATTGCCGCACGGATGGACATGGCGTCACGCGCCAACACTCGATGGCCGAGATGAAGACACTCGACATCGGTTATGGCTATACCGCCGACGGTGGCAAGAGTTTCCCTTTCCGCGGCAAAGGCATCGGCCTGATGCCGACCCTTGACGAAGTTCTCTCCACCTTCCCTGACAAACATCTGCTCATCAATGTCAAAAGCCGTGACCCCTCCGAGGGCGAGAAGCTCGCGGTCGTGCTGAATGGCCTGCCGGCTGAGAGGCGCGCGAAGATCATCGTCTATGGCGGCGACGAGCCGGTCGACCGGATCCGGCAGCTGGCGCCGGATATCCGCACGGCTTCACGCGCCAGCCTGATGGGCTGCCTCACCGGCTATATCGGCTACGGTTGGACGGGCATTCTGCCTGATGATTGCAAGAATGTGATGATGCTGGTTCCGATCAATTATGCGCCGTGGCTGTGGGGCTGGCCGGACAGGTTCCTCAAGCGCATGCAGGACGCAAATACGCAGGTCTTCGTCATCGGCCCTTATCACGGCGGCGGCTTCTCGACCGGTATCGACACTGCCGAACGCTTCGCCCAACTGCCCGCCAATTATTCAGGCGGCATATGGACGAACGAGATCGAGACAATCGCCGATCTGGTGAAGTGATCAGGCGCCTCGCGCCAGCAGCATGACGACGATCTCTTCCGGCGCGACAGGCCTCGAGAAGCGATAGCCCTGCGCCTCCTCGCATCTGGCATGGCGCAGGAATTCCAGCTGCGCATCGGTTTCCACCCCTTCGGCAAGCACCGAGAGCTTCAAGGTCTGGGCGAGCGAAATGACGGCGGACGCAATGGCGACGGCGGTCTTATCCGCAGGTAATGCCTCGACCAATGAGCGGTCCATCTTCAACCGGTCGAAGGGAAAGGTTTTCAGCGCTGCAAGCGAGGAATAGCCGGAGCCGAAATCATCGATCGACAGGCGGACGCCGAGCGCACGCAGCGACAGCATGATGGCGAGCGCACGGGCGGCATCATGCATGATGACGCTTTCGGTCACCTCCAGCTCCAGCCAGCGCGCATCGAGCCTATGGCTATCGATCGCTTCAGCGACGTGGGAGGCGAAATCCGGATCGGCGAACTGCTTGGGCGAGACATTGACGGCAATGGTCAGTGGCGTCAGCCCCATGTCCTGCCAGGCGCGGGCCTGGCGACAGGCCTCATTCAGCACCCAGAGGCCGAGCGGCACGATGAGACCGGTTTCTTCCGCAAGCGGAATGAAATTGACGGGCGGTATCACGCCCTTCGTCGGGTGGTTCCAGCGCACCAGGGCCTCCAGGCCGGTGATGCGACCGGTGGCGACATCCACCTGCGGCTGGTAGAGCAGGAAAAGCTGATTGGCGATGATCGCCTGGCGCAGTTCCTCCTGTTCGCTGAGCGGCAGGTCGACGGAACTGCTGACGACGCCGTCGTGATATTGCAGCGTGTTCCGGCCGAGCTGCTTGGCACGGTACATGGCTCGGTCGGCATTGGCGAGCAACTCTTCAGGCGTCGCACCATCCCACGGGAAGGCTGCAATCCCGATGCTCGAGGTGACGGCGATCTCGCTGACCTCGAAGCGCACTGGCTTGGAAATCGCTTTCTGCAGGTCACGCAGGCGCCGCATGATGCCGGCATCGTGGCCGGACTGGTGGACGAGCACGACGAGGAATTCGTCGCCGCCGAGCCTCACGACCATATCAGAGGCGCGCACGCAGTTCGCCATGCGGGCAGCAGTCTCCTTGAGCACCTCGTCGCCGGCGGCGTGGCCGCTCGTATCGTTGATCTCCTTGAAATTATCGAGATCGATATAGGCGACCGTGACCTTGCGGTTGTTGCGCCGGGCCTGATCGAGGATCTTCGCCATGCGCTCCTTCAGGAAGGCGCGGTTCGGCAGGCCCGTAAGATCGTCGTGATGGGCCATGAAATGGATACGGTCATCGACGCGCTTGCGCTCGATGGCGATGCCGGCGATATGGGTGGCGAGCGCCACCAGCTTCATCTCATGTTCAGTCGGGCGTCGCGTCTCTTTCGAATAAAGCGCGAAGGTGCCGAGCACATTCTTCTGCGAGGTGCAGATCGGCGTAGACCAGCAGGAGCGGAAGCCGAACTGGCTGACCATCGCCCGGAAATCCTCCCAGAGCGGATCGGCCATGACGTCCTCGACGATGATGGTTTCGCTACGCCAGGCTGCCGTGCCGCAGGAGCCCACCTTCGGGCCGATGGCAACACCGTCGATCATGCGGCTGTAGGCGCCGGGCAAATTGGGAGCCGCGCCGTGGTAAAGCCGCGTGCCCTCGCTGTCGAGCAGCAGCACGGAGCCGGAAATGCCGGTCATCTGGCGCTCGATCATCAGCACCAGCGCCTCCAGGATCATCGGCAGAGGTTCATTGCGGGCGATCATTTCCAGCAGGTTCGCCTGGCCGCGATAGAGCTCCTCCTGCCGCTTGCGCTCGGTAATGTCGCGGGACACACCGATGAGGCCGACAACCTCGCCGCGATCGTTGCGCAGCGGTATCTTGGAGGTCAGGCGGCACATGATGCCGCCATCCGGCTGCGGCACGAGTTCTTCCATGTCGATGCGGGGCTCTCCGCCCGACATGATCTCCTGCTCGACATCGAAATACCGGCGGGCCGTCTCAAAATCGAACAGGTCGAAGTCACGCTTGCCGGCGATCTCGGCAGCGTTCTCCAGCCCGTGGCTGCGTGCCATGACAGCATTGGCGAAGACGAAGCGGCCGTCGCGGTCCTTGACGTAAAGAAAATCGGGAAGCTCGTGGACGATCGCCTTGAGGCGGAGGTTCTCAATGCCTTCGGAAAGATGATGGGCAGTCGCCGCCATCATAGCCTCCGTGGCAGCTACGATACGTTGTGTCTCGGCACTGAAGTTATCACCAGATTCCCAACGTCGGACACCCATTCCATTCATGACGCTGTTCTCTCCCGGTAACCGCAGGCCTGCCCACAATAGTCATAATTGAAACCGCTTTCTAAAATAGCGAGCATTTCCTTCGGGGTGTTTAAATGGAAAGGTGAACGAGACGACAATATTCGAGAGGTTGCGTTTGCTACTCGACCGATGGTTCTTCTTTTTCTGCGGATATGTGTCGAAAAGAGGCATTTCTGCTGGCATGAATCCTGCGTGGACACCGCTATGAAGAAGGATTTCAGCAAAGTCTCCCGACGGGATATACTTGGCGTGCTGGCGGCCTCCGCAGCGGCCATGACGGCGCCGCGCGCTTTTGCGGCTCCGCTCAGTGCGGAGCAGCCCGACATGCGCGGCTCGATCGATGCGGTGCAGTACCGCGCCATTCCCGAAAGCGGCGACAAGAAAAACCGCAATCTGCAGCAGATGATCGAGAAAGCGGCGCGTGAGAACGTGCCGGTCTTTCTGCCGCCTGGCACCTATCGCATCTCCAACCTGACGTTGCCGGACAATACGTGCATATCAGGCGTGCCCGGTGCGACGCGGATCGTCTATACCGGTGAAGGCCACCTCTTTGCAGCTGACAATGTCGGTCGTATCGAGCTTTCCAACCTCGTGATCGACGGATCGAACCGGTGGCTTGCGGACTACGCCGGCGCCCTCGTCCAGTTCACCGGCGTCGGTGAGGTGCTGCTCGACAATTGTGAGATCGTCGGCAGCCGCAAGCACGCGCTGCAGCTCGAGCGCTGCGGCGGGCGGATCGAGCGCAGCAAGATCTCCGGCGCAGGGCAGTCCGGTATTTATGCGGTGGAATCTGCGGGGCTTTCGATATCAGGCAATACGGTTTCGGACTGCGGCAACGGCGGCATTCTGGTGCATCGCTGGAAGAAGGCCGAGGATGGCACGATCGTTTCCGGCAACCGTGTTTTCAATATCCGTGCCAATGACGGCGGCACCGGCGAAAACGGCAACGGCATCAATATCTTCCGCGCCGATGGAGTGACGGTGACCGATAACCAGATCGCTGACTGCGCCTTTACCGCAGTTCGCGCCAATTCCGGCTCCAACATCCTGATCAGCAACAACCAGTGCCGCCGCTCCGGCGAGACGGCAATCTATGTGGAGTTCGAATTCGTCGGCGCGGTCGTGTCAGGCAACGTGATCGACGGGGCGGCAAACGGCATATCGATTGCCAATTTCGACCAGGGAGGCAGGCTGGCAAGTGTGACGGGCAACATCATCCGCAACTTGACGCTCAAAGGGCCTTACAAACACGAGGTCGGCTTCGGTATCGGTATTGCGGCGGAGGCCGATACGCTGGTGTCAGGCAATGTCATCGAGGATGCGCCGCGCTGGGGGCTGCAGATCGGATGGGGTCCTTATCTGCGCAATGTCGTCGTCAACGGCAATGTCGTGCGCAAGTCCCCGGTCGGCTGCGCGGTCTCGGTTGCCGAAGGTGCAGGTTCAGCCGTCATCACCGACAACATCTTCCAGGGGATGGGCAAGGGCGCGGTGCTAGGCTTCGAGTGGGAGAAACAGGTCTCGGATGAACTTGCGGACGATAGCTCCCGCTACGGACAACTGACCGTCGGCCGGAACCGGATTTCCTGAGCGCTATCAAAAGCTTTCATCGACATATCATCCGCAGGTGCTTTCTTCACGCCTGAGCTGGCTTTAGGGTCGGCGCGAAACGGAAGGGGACATACCATGCTGACAATCTACGGGGTTTATCGCTCGCGTGCCGCACGCGTTTACTGGATGGCCGAGGAGCTGGGGATCGAATTCCAGTCGGTGCCGGTGCTGCAGGCCAAGCGGCTTGACAACCCCCTCTCGCCGGATGCGCCTGTCAACACGCTCTCGCCGGAATTCCTTGCGCTCAATCCGATGGCGCTGATCCCGGCCATAAAGGATGGCGATCTCGTGCTGAACGAGTCTCTGGCGATCAACCTCTACCTTGCACGCAAGTATGGTGGCGACCTCGGCGGCAACACCGTCGAAGAAGACGGTTTGATGACGATGTGGACGATCTGGGCGGTTTCCGAGCTCGACCGCAACACCGGCAAGATCGTTTCGACCTATGATGACGGCAAGGAAAACACCGAAGCGGGGCGCGCGGTGATCGATGTCGCCTGCCGTACCATGAAGCGTCCGCTTTCGGTTCTCGAAAAGCATCTTGACGGCAAGGACTGGATCGTCGGCGGGCGCTTCACGGTCGTCGACCTCAACATCGCGGAAGTGCTGCGTTACGCCCAGAGCGAAGCCTCGCTCTTCGAGGCACATCCGAATATTGATGCCTGGATCAAGCGTTGCCAGGCGCGGCCGGCCTATCTGGAGATGCAGCGCAAGCGCTCGCTGGAGCCGATCGAGATTTGAGGATCAGCCGAATATCGCGGCCGTCTCAGCCATTTCCTCGCGGATCCAGGCCTTGAAGTCGCGTACCTTCTTCGGCTCGCGGCCGCCTTCGGCACTCACGAAATAATAGCCGTCGCCTGTATTGGCGCGGATGCCGAAGGGTGCGACCAGCCGGCCTTCCTGCAACGAAAAGCCCGCAAGCGTCTGCCAGGCAAGCATCACGCCCTGACCGGCAATCGCCGCATCGAGGCAAAGCGAGGCATCGTTGAAGCTGTGGCGTATGGCAGGCGGAGCGCCTGAAAGCCCCGCTGCCTGCATCCAGACATCCCATGTGAACATGGCATGGGCATCGATGACAGCCGGGAGTTTCAGGATATCGGCCGGCTTCTTCAGTTTCGCGGCCATCTCGGGAGAGCAGACGGGAAACACCAGCTGATCCAGGAGATGCTCGACCTTCACGCCCGGCCAATGGCCCTTTCCGACGCGGATGGCGACATCGATATCGGAGGCGGCCAGATTGACGAGCTTGGTGGTCGCGTCGAGCCGCAGGTTGATTTCCGGGTGGCGCTCCATGAAACGGTCCAGCCGGCAGACCAGCCAGCGGGCGGCGAGAACCGGGGCCACCGAAATGGTCAGGATACATTCGTCCTTGCGCTGCGCCATCGAGACGGCTTCCGCAAGACGGAGGAAACCTTCGTTCAGGGCGGCAAGAACGGGAGCACCTGCTTCCGTCACCAACATGCCCTTCGGCGTGCGTTCAAACAGCAGCCGACCAAGCTGGGCTTCGGCCTTGATGACCTGCTGACTGACGGCGCCGACGGAAACGCCAAGCTCATCCGCCGCCGCCTGAAGCGATCCGAGCCGGCCGACGGCTTCCAGCGCGCGAAGGCCGTTGAGATGCACGGAGTTGAGATTTCTCATATAGTTTTCCTACAGTAGGAAACCGGTAATCTCAATTGAAAAGCAGGCGCTCGCCGCCGATATTGGCATCATAAGACGATAATCTTCACAGCACAGCAAGATGCAAAGCGCCGGCGCAATCGAAATCCCTTGTGCCGAAAGCTGAGCCGAGCCTCAGAAAGCGAGAGCAAGATGTCATTGCTGAAGTTTTTCTTAAGCCAATCGGACCCTGCCGCCAGAGTTTCGCAAAGCGAATATGATGGAGATGAAGATCTTCTCGATCATCCCGACATCGCCTCCATGTCGCAGCGGGAGCTTGCGGACCTGCCTCTGCCGATACCCGCGCCCAAACGCCCTCTGCAACGACAACTAGAGAAATGCACTTGAATATATGATAGGTTTCCGCCGGGAACATTCAGGGCGGACAAGATGACCGAGAGCGTGAACAGCATTCTGGCGCGGTTGAAGCGGCTGGCAAAGGAGGCGGGCCTCCCCGGCATTGAGGAAAGTACGTCCTATGGCAACCTGGCGCTGAAGGTCGGGGGCAAAAGTTTCGTCGCGGTCAAGAACGACGAAACGGTGGTCATCTCGATCCCGATCGACCACAAGGAGCACCTGTTGACGATGGCGCCCGACATCTACTTTCAGACGAATCATTATGTCGGCTGGCCGCATCTGCCGGTCCGCATCGCAGCTATCGGCGACGATGAACTCAAGCAGCGGCTGATCGACGCCTGGACCTACCGGGCGCCGAAGAAGCTGATTTCAGCCTATCGCGCTTACGCTTTTTCGCGCGCCAGCGCACGCTGAACAGCAGGACGCTCCAGCATGCGGGCGTGATGCTCGCTGATCCTGGGGAAGCGCGCGGGATCGACGCCATCGGATGGCAGCCAGCCGGTCATGACGAAGAGATAGGGATCAGCGACCGTATAGCTATCACCCATCACCCATGGTCCCCTAAACATGGTTGCCTCGATCAGCTCGAAGCTTTCGCCCATGGTCTGCGGCACCTTGGCCTTCATGGATTCCAGCGCGGCTTCATCATCGGCCCAACGGGAACCGCGCGGGCGGTGGGCGTGGTTCACATGCACGGTGGAAGAGATATATCCGTTGAAAGCCTGCAGCCGGGCAAACTCGAACGGGTCGTCCAGCGGGGCGAGCTTGGCGGCGGGCGCCATCTGGGCGATATAGGCGAGGATCGCCGTCGACTCTGTCAGCACGCCGCGATCGGTGGCGAGCGCGGGAACGCGGCCCTTCGGATTGATCTTCAGATAGGCTTCCGAGCGCTGCTCGTTCTCCCGCGTATTGATCTTCCTCGTATCGAAGGAAAGGCCGGATTCCTCCAGGGTGATCAGGCTTGCAAGCGCGCAGGTTCCCGGTGCGAAATAGAGTGTGAGCATGGTGAGACTCCCCTTTCGGGGAGCCTTATAGCGCGAGTTTCAGGGCCAGCGAAAGACACTGCGGCGTGTTCCCTTCTCCGCGCCGGAAAGAACGGGCAGCGCCTCAAGCGTAACCCGGAACGTCCTCCAGCCGGTACCAGACGGGAATGCCACGCTCGGTGGCGATGCGCACGTCATTATCGGCACCCTTGGAGTCGCCCGGCAGGCGCAGCACGCCTTCGCAAAGCTGCAGCAGGCGGCCGGCGACGGGATGAAAGATCTCCTCGTAGAGATTGTCACCCACCGACTTGCCGCCGGCTGCATGCCAGACCGGCAATGCCACCCACTCGCCGATCATCGGCACATGGCCAGCGTTGAAGAGCGCGTGCGACGGCGCCTCGAGGCGCTTGAGATTGGCAGCCATCTTTGTCGGGTCATCGCCCGTTCCGGACCTGTAGGGCCCGGCAATCAAAATCAACATGATCTACTCCATCAACTCCCGGCCTCATGCACGGGATTTCGCGAAAATGCACGATATTTCTTGAATGTCGAGTCAATTCGTGCATATTCACGATGTTTCGTAAATTATCGTGCAGGAGCATTCATGCTGACCAGCCAACGCAAGGCCCTTATCCTCGACATCCTGCGCCGCGACGGGCAGGTCATCGCCAAGCGCGTGGCGGAGGATTTCGAGCTCTCAGAGGATACGATCCGCCGCGATCTGCGGGAGATGGCTGCGGAAGGGCTGCTGAAGCGCGTGCATGGCGGGGCCTTGCCCATTGCCCCTGAGCTGCCCGACTTCACAGCCCGCCGCGACGTCGCTTCCGACATCAAGGCGCGGCTCGGCGCGAAGGCGGCGCAGATGGTGAAGGCCGGCCAGATGGTATTTCTCGACGGCGGCACGACCACGGCGGAAATTGCCCGTCACCTGCCGCGCGACATCGCCTTCACAATCGCCACCCACAGCCCGACGATCGCCGCCGAGTTGGAGCATCACCCGACGGCAGAGGTAATCCTCTGCGGCGGCAGGCTCTACAAGCACTCCATGGTGGCGACAGGCGCGGTCGCGATGGCGGCGATCTCCGCTCTGCGGCCGGATATCTTCTTCCTCGGGGTGACAGCCGCTCATCCCGTGCACGGATTTTCGACCGGTGATTTCGAGGAGGCGGCGATCAAACGGCATATCGCCCGGTGTTCAGCGGAAACGCACGTGCTGCTGACGGCGGAGAAATTCGATCTCGTTTCGCCCTGCACGGTGCTTGCCGCAGGCGAAGTGGCGGGGCTGATCGTGCCCGCAGAAATGCCGGCGGAACGGCTTCAGCCCTATGCGGATCTCAATGTCGCAATTGCCGCAGCTTGACCCGCTTGCGGCGGAGCGGAGGAACAACTCCCGGCGGCAGCAGACTGAGGAGCAGCGCGGCGATGAAAACCACAAGCACGAAAATGCCGGGCAGGATATTGCCTAGCCCAAGCGTCAGCGCCTCCTGCAGGCGTGGCTGGACATTCGCAATGATGGCCGCGAGCGCCGGCATGCCTAGAAGCTTAGCCACCATCGATGAGAGCCAGTTCATTTCAGAGACAGCGGCGAGAGCGCCATAGAGGGCAGCAGCATAGACAATTCCGCGAAGGATAGCGGAGGCGCCGAAGGGCCTAGTGTCATCGTCCTCGAAGGGAACGGCAAGATAAGCAAGCAGGGAGGCGAGAAACAGGAAAGCAAGCGGAAGCGCTTCAGATATCGCGGCCCATTGCAGGCGTTCGCCGGTTGCGATGAACAGCAGGAAGGGCGTGGAGGCTATAAACCACAGGGCTGCCGGCAGCCCCCAAAGCCGCAGAAGCGAGAGGTAGCTCAGCCGCAGCACCGCAGCGCCAAACAGAATGCCGATCGCGGTCCACACGCCTGCAGTTTTCAGCGTACCTGCCATGAATTGTACCACCGGCATGCAGGAGCCCGCCATCTCCACGCAATTGGAGAGCTGCACCGCAAGCCAGGTGAAGTAATCGAAGCAGATCGTAAGGAACATCAGGAGGGTGATGCCTGTCAGCATCCACCACAAATAGCGGCCTGCGAACATCTCCTGCCCTCGCAGCTTCGGAGGAACCGTATTCACGCGCTCCGTCACGGCGAGAGACATATCCGACCGCCGGACGCGCCTCCCTTTATATTAGGCAATTCTTATTTTTTTATAACTTATATATCTAACAATGCAGCGATCGGGGCAGCGATCAGGCAAAGGCATCTGTCACGGTGATATCGCCGACATGGATGCCGTTCCAGTTGCGCATCGATTTATTTGCCAGAGCGGTCAGCGCGGCATGTTCCTTGCCGCCCTTCTCGAAGTAGCGGGCAAGTGTCGCCGCAACCATGGCTTCGGCAGCGCGGGTGGTGCCGTCATCACACTTCAATGCGATCGCAATGCCCTGTTCCGGGATGGCAGCGCAGAAGACGCCTTCCGCGCCCGTCTTGCAAAAGATCCGGCCGGGGGCGATCTGCATCAGTACCGTGCAGGCGCGGCCGGTGCCGGCCACATAGAAGGGCTCGGCCATACAGGCTTCGATGAGTCGGCGGGAAGCTCTCGCACGCTCGGGGCCGAGACCGTTACCGGTCGCCATCTTCGCAAAGCCATGAGCGAGCGCCTTGAGTGGCACGGCGTAGGTCGGAATGGAGCAGCCGTCGGTGCCGCAGACGTCATGACCGAGTGCGGCGCCCGTGAGGTTTTCCATGGCGTCACGGATCTGTTGCTGCAGCGGATGGTCGTAGCCGACATAACCCTTGCTGTCGATGCCCTGATGGCAGCAGACGCAAACGAAGCCGGAATGTTTGCCGGAGCAATTGTTGTGAAGCGCGGTGGGCTTCTGCAGCGTGCGCGCTTGGTGGATCAACGTCTTCTGGTCCGAGGACCAGTGCGCGCCACATTCCAGTGCCTCCACGTCACGGCCGGCACGCGAGAGCATGGAGGCGGCAAGCGCCACATGTTCATCCTCGCCGCTATGCGAGGAACAGGCGAGCGCCAACTCCTTGTTGCCGAAGCCGTAGGCATCCGCTGCGCCGCTTTCGATCAGCGGCAGCGCCTGCATGGCCTTGCAGGCCGAGCGCGGGAAGACATTTGCCGCGATATTGCCGAGCGAAAAGGCGACACGGCCATCACCATCCACGACCGCAACCGAACCGCTGTGGCGGCTTTCGACAAGCGAGCCCCTGGTGACTTCGACGAGGACGGGATTGGACATGGGCAATAATCCGGATTGTTGGCAAGGAGACTGCAGGCATAGCCTCTCGCTCTCTGAAAGCCAATGGAATTTGCGCTATATGCCGGCCGATCACAGCATCTAAACAGCCATCACACGAAGTGACTGTGGGTGCGGCAAACTATCGTTTTCCGTGCAGGCGCGATGGGGCTAAAGGTTGTGTGTCAGGACTTATTCTCATGCCATCCTCATTTTCTTCCATCATCCGCGACAGCCGCATCCGCATTCCAACCGTCACGCTGGTGGCGCTCGCCTTCACCTACGCCTCCACGGTTCCCTACCAGTCGATTATCGGCATCAGCGAACTTGGAATGAGTGACGGCGCCTATTCGGCGCTGGTCTTCTTTGCTGCCGTCGTCAATGTCGCGATCAGCCTGACGCTCGGCATATGGTCGGACAGGCTGACGGAAAGACGGCCGCTGGTGCTTGCGCTTTCCATTGCCGGCATGATCGGCTTCGGATCGATCGCCCTCATTCATAGCCCTACCGTTTTCATCTTCTCGGTGCTCTTCCTCGTGCCGATGAGCAATTCCACCTATTCGCTGCTCTTTGCCAGTGTCAGGGCGCGCACCAATCAGCTGGCCCGTAGTGAAGCGGTCGCCATCACCTCGACGGTGCGCGCGCTCTATTCCGGTTCCTGGGCGGTGGCGCCGGGGCTGGTCGGGCTTGCTCTGGTCACTTCGCCATCGATGACGCCGGCTTATGGGGTGGCGGCGGTGGCAAGCCTCATCTGCTTCTGCCTCTATTTCTTCTTCGCGCCCGGCAACGGCCCGGTGCGCGAGACGATCCCCAACCAGCCGGGCTTCTTCGCCTCACTGAAGCGAGTCTTTGCGCCCGATGTTTTCATCCGCGTCTTCGTCATGTCCCTGCTGCTCGGCCTGCAGCGGCTGAACGGCATGGTTTCGCCACTCATCGTCGTGCACTCGATCGGCGGCAGCGTCGTTGACGTCGGCTTTCTCTCAGGCCTGACGGCCTTCCTCGAAATGCCCTTCATGATGATGTGGGGCCTGGTACAGCGGCGCTTCCATACCGTGCATGTATTGGCATCAGGCACGGTGCTCTATTGCCTCTATCTGGTGCTGCTCGGCTTTGCCACCGCGCCCTGGCAGCTCTATGCGCTGCTCGGTCTCAACGCCTGCGGGGCGGCTGCCATCCTCAGCCTGCCGATCACCTATCTGCAAGACCTTATCGCCGATCGTCCGGGTCTTGGCAGCTCGCTGATCTCGCTCAACACTTTCATCGGCATCGGCGTGGCCGCAGGTGTTTTTGCGCTTGGAACGGCGGTGACGGACTATTCTGGCACGGCTTTCGTCGGCGCGGCTGTCGGCATCGTCGCCATTCTGATCCTGCTTTATCTGGAAAGCGGCAGCCGCATGCGCCAGCCGGCCCAAATTACCTTGGAGTAATGCGATAGGCGCAGCGGCGCGCACCGAGCAGGATATGCTCGCTACGCTCGACATTGGCCGAGAGCACGCTGCGGAAAGTTTCGAGCTCGGAACGGCAGAAGCCGGCGCAGACCGTCGCCGCAGCGCAAATCGGACAATGGTTTTCGACCAGCATCAATGATCCATCGTCCTCCTGCCAGCTATCGGCCATGTAGCCCTCACGGCTGCGGATGGCGGCCAGCCCCTCGACGCGGGCGGCCAGATCCGACCTGTCTGAGAGTTCGGCGCGATAGCGCTGCAGCGTTTCGTTTTCGCGGGCGGCGATGACGGTATCCAGCGCGGCGGGGCCGAGTTGCGCGACAACAGTCGTCAGCAGGGTCGCCGTCAGTTCTGCATGGCCATCCGGGAAATGGCTGTTACCCTCAGCCGTCAGGTGCCAGAGCTGCCTCGGACGTCCCCTGCCCCTGGGGGCGACCGTCACTGGTTCCACAAGTCCCTCTTCCGCCATTTTGGCAAGCTGCTGACGGGCGGCCTCACCTGATATGCTGAGCGCATCGCCGACCGCAGCCGCAAGCTGCGGCCCTTCGGTCTTCAACAGGATCAGGATGCGGTTGACGGGAGACTGGCGCATATTTTTCCAAGCTACCTCTTGTTTTAATCCGATGCTCATGCAATTTTCCAATTCATAACTTGGAAAATAATACCGGGTCAGGAAAAACGCAAGGATTCATCATGTCCGAGACCGCCTTGGAGCCATCAGGCTCTTCAACTTCTGTCTTCCAGTTGTTTTCCCCTGCGCTGCTGCCGGCGACATTGATGCTTGGCGGCGGCATGACGATCTCTGCCGTCGAAAGCTACATCACGGCGACGATCGCGCCGAGCATCGTGCGCGATATCGGCGGGCTGGAACTTTTCTCACTGGTGACAACGCTTTATATCGCCGCGACCATACTGGGTTCGATCTTCATGGCGATGCGGCCGAGGAATATCGGGCTGCGCAGAGTCTACGTGATCGCGGCAGTGATCTTCGGCGTCGGCAGCCTGCTTTGCGCCGCAGCACCCTCGATGCCTGTCGTGCTGATCGGTCGAACGGTGCAGGGTTTCGGCACCGGTGCGCTCGCCGCCCTCTGTTACGCCTTCATTCGCTTCGTCTATCCCGAACCGCTCTGGCCCAAGGCGTCGACGCTCTATGCGGCAATCTGGGGGGTGTCGACCGTCATTGGCCCGACGCTTGGCGGCTTCTTCGCGCAGGACGGCGCCTGGCGCTACGCCTTTGCCGTGCTCGTCCCGCTCAGCGTGTTGATGGCAGTGCTGGCGCCGCGGCTTTTGCCGCAGGCCGAGGACGACCGCGAACAGGCAAAGATGCCTGTCGCGCAGATCTGCCTGCTGCTTGGGGCAGTGCTGCTGGTCAGCACCGCAGGGACAACCGAGATGACGACAGCCAAGATCGGGCTGATCGCCGTTTCGGTCGTCGCCGTCGGCGTCATGCTCGTTTTGGAACGCAAGGGCAACAACCGGCTGCTGCCGTTAGGCGCGGTGACGCTGAGCCAGCCGATATCACGGGTCTATCTGACAATGATCGGCCTCAACTTCGTTCTCGTCAGTGATATCTTCATTCCCTATTTCCTGCAGGTTCTGCACGGGATAACGCCGCTGATTTCAGGCTATCTGGTGGCTCTCGTCGCCCTCGGCTGGACGGTGGCGGCCTTCTTCAGCGGCTCCTTCTCCGGCGGGAAAGCCAACGCCGCGATCGTTGCGGGCTGTGCAACCGAAGCTGCAGCGACAGCCGTGCTCGCCGTCTTCCTTGGCCGCGAGAACCCTGAAGCGCATCTTATCATCCTCGGCCCGGCAGCAGTCGCCATGTTCATGATGGGTTTTGGTGTCGGCCTCGGCTGGGCGCACCTCGTCGCCAAGGTGCTGAAGCTGGTGGCCGACAGCGAGCAGGATAAGGCTTCGGCAGCCATTCCGACGATGAGCTCGCTCGGTAGCGCCTTCGGAGCGGCCTTTGCCGGCGTCATCGCCAACGGCGCGGGACTGGTCGACCCGGGCGGCATTGCGGGCGCGCTTTCGGCGGCGAGCTGGCTCTATGTGATCATGGCCTTACCGGGACTGATCGCCGTCGGCGCGGCGCTGTCGCTTACAGCATCGGCCCGAAAATCGGAATCGATTTTCGGAAAGCCTGATACGTAAATTCAAAGAGTTAGAGCGTGTTTTGTGCGTCCGAACGGACGTACGCGCTTAGCCGAGTTTCAGCATGATCTTGCCGATGTGGTTGCTGCTTTCCATCAGCCGATGGGCAGCTACCACGTCTTCAAAGGCAAAGGTCTCATAGATGACGGGCGCGACCGTTCCGGCTTCCAGAAGCGGCCAGACCTCGGACAAGAGATCGTCACGGATCGCCCGTTTCTCCTCCGCCGTGCGTGGGCGCATGGTGGAGCCGGTCACCGTCAGGCGCTTGACCATGATCGGTGACAGATTGACCTTTTCGGCAACCGCGCCCTGCAGAAAGGCGATGATGGAGAGGCAGCCGTCCTTCGCCAGCGAGGCGATGTTCTTCTCGAAGTAGGCCGCACCGATCATGTCGAGGACGATATCGACGCCGTGGCCGGTCTCTTCCTTGATGACGGCTGCGAAATCCTCTTGCCGGTAGTTGATGGCGCGCTTGGCGCCCAGCTTCTCGCAGGCCTCGCATTTTTCCTTCGAGCCGGCGGTCGCATAGACCTCGGCGCCGAAAGCCTTGGCGAGCTGGATAGCGGTAGTGCCGATGCCGCTGGAGCCGCCATGGATCAGCACTTTCTCGCCTTCCGTCAGGCCGGCCATCTGGAAGAGGTTTGCCCAGACGGTGAAAAAGGTCTCCGGAAGAGCTGCGGCCTTCACTGCATCATAACCCCTTGGGAAAGGCAGCGCCTGACCGGCCGGCAAAAGGCAATATTCGGCATAGGCGCCGCCATTGGCGAGGCCACAGACCTTGTCGCCCAGCGAATAGCCGGTCACGCCGGGGCCGATCGCGACGACCTCGCCCGCGAGTTCCAGGCCGAGAATGGGGCTCGCATCCTTTGGCGGCGGATAGCTGCCCTGGCGCTGGGAAATGTCGGGCCGGTTGATGCCAACCGCTTCGGTACGGACGAGGATCTGGCCTTCCGAGGGCACCGGCACCGGTCCGCTTGCAATGGCCATCGCCTCCGGCCCGCCGAAAGACGGCAGATCGACAAAACGCATATGCGACGGCAACGACATGGCCCGGCTCTCCCTATTCCGAAGCATTGGAGATAATTCAGGGTCTGGGACTTGGGAAGGCCGGAAGTGCCAGAGGCGTCAATTCGCCTCGCCTAACGTATGGAATACGAGGCCTTCGTCGCTCTCCTTGGCGCTCGACTTCACCTGGGCGATTTCGGCGCTGACGCGGTTGATATCGTCGATAACGAGACCTTCCGGCAGTTCGAGAACGCCGATCGAGCAGCGCATCAGCGGGAAGAAGGCTTCCGCGCCGGCGCGATCGTGACCGTGGATACGGCCGGCGGCACGGTCCTCATCCGAATAGAGATCGAGCACGTCATCGTGGAAATCGCTGATGAGACGATCAAGGATTTCCGTCAGTTCCTCCTTTGTCCAGCCAACGACACCGACGAAGAAATCGTCGCCGCCGACATGGCCGAGGAAGTGACGCTCGGCAAAGAAGTAACGGCGCATCAGTGCGGCAAAGAGCGAGATCGCATGGTCGCCGAGATGAAAGCCGTAAGCATCGTTGAAGGGCTTGAAATTATCGAAGTCGCAATAGCAGAAGTGGCGCACTTCATCGCCGTCGCGTCCGGAATGGCGCATGAAATCGCGGATGGCACGGTTACCCGGCAAGCCAGTCAGCGGATTCTGGTCCTGTGCCGTCTTCAGCTGCTTCTCATTGATGACCTTGATCAACGAGGCGGCGGAGACGACGCCGGCGTAGCGCATGTTGTCGGTGAGGATCAGGCAGTTGCTGCCTTCCATATTGGCGAAGATCACCATGAGCTGATCAGCATCGCTGTCGAGGCCGACGATCGGCGCGCGCTCGACGAAATGCGAGATGGTGCGCTCATAGTCCTTGTTCTTCAGAAGGTCGCGGCCAAAGGGCTGATAGATATATTCCTTGAGGTGATGCTCGTGGATAATGCCGCGCGGTTCACCATTGGCGTTCAGGACCGGGAAATAGGCCTGGCGCGGGTTGCGGCGGAACAGCTCGAAGACCGTATCGATGGCGTCGCTCTCATAGACGGTCGGCAGCATTTCGATCTGCTTGCGGATGAGGATTTCGTCGAGCGACTGGCTGTTGCCCTTGTTCTTGCCTAGTTCCTGCAGGTGCGGGAAGGCAGGCACGAGTTCGGAGAGATGTGTGGACGGACGCGAGATGAACCAACCCTGCACGAGATCCACGCCATAATCGCGGCAGACGATGAATTCGGCTTCCGTCTCGATGCCCTCGGCGATCACACGAGTGCCGAGCACGTGGGCCATGTTGACGATGCTCTTCAGCAAGTGGCGCTTGCGCGGGCTGCGGTCGATATCGGCGACGAAATGGCGGTCGATCTTCAGGTAATCAACGGAATAGTCGCAGAGCAGCTTCATCTCACCATGACCGACGCCGAAATCGTCGATCGCCAGCTTGAAGCCGGCCTTGCGCAGGCGCGACACGAGATCGGCGAATTCGGGTACGCTGGTATTGTCGAAGCGCTCGGAAAACTCGAAACAAACGGAGGACGGCGGGATATTCGCCGTTTTCAGCTGCAGCAGCAGGCTCTCGACAAGACGATTGCCATGCGGGATGAGGCGAACGTCGAGATTGAGGAAAAGCGTGGCCGTCGCGAAGTTCGAGAGCGTCGCGAATTTGGCGAGCGCGCGGTTCGCGACCATCTGCTCGAGCTGCAGGAGCTGGCCGGTCTCATGGGCTTCGTCGAGGATTTCGATCGGCGTTTCGAAGCCGATACGCTCCTGTCCGCGCATGAGGGATTCATAACCGAAGACCGTGCCCGTACCGGCTTCGACAATCGGCTGAAACGCGTTTTCAACGACAAGTTTGGCGAGGGTAACGATCTGATCGCTGGCATAACGACGCACGACACCCGGTTCGACGCTGGCAGCCAAAGACATGCCAATCTCCACTGTGACCTTTTCTTTTTCGGCCGGACAATGGAGCAGAAGGGTCAACGAACCCTTTCCTCAGTATGAAACTTTCATGAACGCGCAACCGCTCATGCACGCCAAGCGCTTATTAGATTTTCGAGTTTACAATCAACGGCTTATTCAGGCCGAACGGCGATGCTCGGCTTCATGATCGGCGAACATATCGGCGACGCATCTGCCGCCGCTGGGTGCGCTTTCATCGGCCAGGACTTCGCTGCGATATTCGCCCAATTTACGGGCGGCATCCCACAGGCGCAGTGCCTCGCGCACGACTTCGCTGCTCGATGCATATCCGCCTTGATCAACAGCATCGCGGATGCCGGCTGCCTGGAGCGGTGAGATGGAAACGGTGACCATCGGCATGGAATTCTCCTCCCATTCTATTCGGCAGAGACTGCCTCGGGGGTCTATTTTCGGCTTCTGGGGCGACAAGCGCCAATGCCGAAGTGCCTTAGCACAGGAGGCGGCTCTTCTGCGGAGCCGGCCTTCAATCGCAGAATTTTAGTACCCCGTCATGTTCTTGTCAAAAAAGAAACGGCCGAAACGGACCATCCGGCGGCCTCTCTCCACAGTTTCAAGAACGGATACCTAGGCCGAAGGCGAGCATTGTCCAGCCCTGAACGACAAGATCGATCGCCAGGAAGAGGCCGAGGATCCAGAGGCTGTTGACCGGCCAACCGAGTGCAATCACGAAGCCTGCGAGAGCTGTGATGAGGCCGCTCGCAACAATCCATCCCCAGCCCTTGAGCGGCCGCATGCGCATGCCGACGAAAAGGCGGAAGACACCGGCAATGAGCAGCGCTATGGCCAGAAACAGGGTCAAGGCGGCGGACGTAAGGATGGGGTTGATGAAGGCGCAGACGCCAGCGAGCACATAAAGGACGCCACTCAACGCCCAGAAGAGCACATGATCCCAGCCGCGCACCTGGAAGGCGTGGATGAGATAGATAACACCGCCTGCCAGCATCAGCATGCCGACATAAAAGACCGAAGCGACGGTCGCCATCAGCAGGTTGCTGAGAGCGATGAGGCCGCAAATGAGAAGCAGCACGCCGAGACCGACGAACCACACCCATTTCGACCGCAACGGGGATTCGGGCATTCCGTCGTAAATATTGGCCATTGGCACACCTCCTGATTGCTGGAGATATGCTGCAGCAATTTCTCGCGAAAAGAGGTGATCCGGATCAATCCGGCGAAAGATTTTTGTTGATTGATCAGTCAATCAAAAATACGCTTACATGCATTCTCGGGAGAAATGAGCTTGCCGAAGGTCGGAATGGAACCGGTGCGCCGCAAGGCGCTTGTGGATGCAGCGCTGCGGGTGATCGGCGATCACGGCTCGCTGACCGTCACCATGTCCGATATCGCCCGGCGGGCGGGGGTGTCGCCTGCCCTTGCCCACCACTATTTCGGCAGCAAGGAACAGCTGCTGATCGAGACAATCCGTTCCCTCCTACGCCAGCTGCGCGACGACGCGGTGACGGCACTGGGACAGGCGGCAACCCCACGGCAGCGGATCTCGGCCATTATCCGCGTCAGCTTTAACGCCGACCAGTTCGCGCCGCAGACGATTGCCGCCTGGCTTGCCTTCTATGCCGAGGCGCAGCGATCCGAAGAGACACGGCGTTTCCTCGTCATCTATGCGCGGCGCCTGCGCTCCAACCTGCTTGCGGCCCTCAAGGCGCTTTGCCCAGACGATGCCGCAGAACGCATCGCAGAGGGCGCGGCCGCGATGATCGACGGGCTCTATATCCGGCAAAGTCTGAAATCGGCGCCGATCGGCATTACAGCCTCGATCGCGCTGACGGAGGATTATGTAACGATGCAGCTCGACCGCATCGGCAAATGAACAACCTCATGCCAACCAGCCAGGGAACAGCGACATGAAAGCCCAGCCGAAAGCATCGCACTTCATCGACGGGGAATATGTCGAGGATGACAGCGGCACCCTCATCGAAAGCATCTATCCGGCAACCGGTGAAGTGATCGCCCGGCTTTATGCCGCAACGCCCGCGATTGTCGAGAAGGCGATCGCGGCTGCCAAACGCGCGCAGCCGGAATGGGCGGCCTTGAGCCCGATGGCGCGCGGGCGCATCCTGAAGCGCGCGGCCGAGATCATGCGCGAGCGCAACCGCGAACTTTCAGAGCTGGAAACGCTCGATACCGGCAAGCCGATCCAGGAAACTGTTGTCGCCGACCCTACCTCGGGCGCCGACGCCTTCGAGTTCTTCGGCGGCGTAGCACCGGCGGGACTGAACGGCTCGCATATCCCGCTCGGCCAGGACTTTGCCTATACGAAGCGCGTGCCGCTCGGTGTGTGCGTCGGCATCGGCGCCTGGAACTATCCGCAGCAGATCGCCTGCTGGAAGGGTGCGCCGGCGTTGGTGGCAGGTAACGCCATGGTCTTCAAGCCCTCGGAGACCACGCCGCTCGGTGCGCTGAAGATTGCCGAAATCCTGCACGAGGCCGGTCTGCCGAAGGGGCTCTACAACGTTATCCAGGGCGACCGGGACACCGGGCCGCTGCTCGTCAACCACCCCGACGTCGCCAAGGTTTCGCTGACCGGCTCGGTCCCGACCGGGCGCAAGGTGGCTGCCGCGGCAGCAGGCCAGCTCAAGCACGTGACGATGGAGCTTGGCGGCAAGTCGCCGCTGATCGTCTTCGACGACGCCGATCTCGACAGCGCCGTCGGCGGCGCGATGCTCGGCAATTTCTATTCTACGGGCCAGGTCTGCTCCAACGGCACGCGCGTCTTCGTGCAGAAGAAGATCAAGGGTGAATTCCTGAAACGGCTGAAGACGCGAACCGAAGCGATCCTCATCGGCGACCCGATGGATGAAGCCACGCAGCTCGGTCCGATGGTCTCCTGGGCACAGCGCGAGAAGGTGCTTGCCTATATCGAGAAGGGCAAGGCCGAGGGTGCGACGCTGGTGACCGGCGGCGGTATCCCGAACCATGTGACGGGCGAAGGCTATTATGTGCAGCCGACCGTCTTTGCCGACGTGACAGACGGTATGACGATCGCGCGCGAAGAGATCTTCGGACCAGTCATGTGTGTGCTCGATTTCGACGATGAAGCCGAGGTGATCAAGCGCGCCAATACGACGGAGTTCGGCCTCTCCGGCGGCGTATTCACTGCCAATCTGACACGCGCTCACCGCGTCGTCGACCAGCTGGAGGCCGGCACGCTCTGGATCAATACCTACAATCTCTGCCCGGTAGAAATCCCCTTCGGGGGATCGAAGCAATCAGGCTTCGGACGGGAGAATTCGCTGGCAGCGCTTGAGCACTATAGCGAGCTGAAGACGGTTTATGTCGGCATGGGGCCGGTTGCCTCGCCGTACTAAGCCTATCCAAAATCGACGCATCCGTTGCACACGACAATCCAAAGGGAACAGCATGCAACAGGCAGATTTCGTCATCGTCGGCTCCGGCTCGGCAGGTTCGGCGCTGGCCTACCGGCTTTCGGAAGACGGCAAGAACACGGTCATCGTCATCGAGGCGGGCGGCTCGGATTTCGGGCCGTTCATCCAGATGCCGGCCGCCCTTGCCTGGCCGATGAGCATGAAGCGCTATAACTGGGGCTATCTTTCCGAGCCCGAAGCCCACCTCAACAACCGGCGCATCACCGCGCCGCGCGGCAAGGTGATCGGCGGTTCCTCCTCCATCAACGGCATGGTCTATGTGCGCGGCCATGCGGAAGACTACAATCGGTGGGAAGAGCTCGGCGCGAATGGCTGGGCCTATGCGGATGTGCTGCCCTATTTCAAGCGCATGGAGAACTCGCACGGCGGCGAGGAAGGCTGGCGCGGCACGGACGGCCCGCTGCATGTGCAGCGCGGCGTGGTGAAGAACCCGCTGTTTCACGCCTTCATCGATGCCGGAAAACAAGCGGGCTTCGAAACGACCGAGGATTATAACGGCTCGAAGCAGGAAGGCTTCGGGCTGATGGAACAGACCATCCATCGCGGCCGGCGCTGGTCGGCGGCAAGCGCTTATCTGAAGCCGGCGCTGAAGCGGCCGAACGTTGAGCTCGTCAAAGGCTTTGCGCGCAGGATCATCATCGAGAACGGCCGCGCGACAGGCGTGGAAATCGAGCGCGCCGGCGCGACCGAGATCGTCAAAGCTAATCGCGAGGTGATCGTCTCGGCCTCCTCCTTCAACTCTCCGAAACTCTTGATGCTCTCCGGCATTGGCCCCGGCGGGCATCTGCAGGACATGGGCATCGAGGTAAAGGTCGACCGGCAGGGCGTCGGCGCCAATCTGCAGGACCATATGGAATTCTATTTCCAGCAGATCTCGACCAAGCCGGTGTCGCTCTATTCCTGGCTGCCATGGTTCTGGCAGGGTGTCGCCGGTGCACAATGGCTGCTCTCCAAGGGCGGCCTTGGCGCTTCGAACCAGTTCGAAGCCTGCGCCTTCCTGCGTTCTGCGCCGGGGCTGAAGCAGCCAGATATCCAATATCATTTCCTGCCGGTCGCCATCAGCTATGACGGCAAGGCGGCGGCCAATACGCACGGCTTCCAGGTGCATGTCGGCTACAATCTATCGAAATCACGGGGCAACGTTACGCTGCGCTCCGCCGATCCGAAGGCAGATCCGGTGCTGCGCTTCAATTATATGAGCCATGCCGAAGACTGGGAGAAATTCCGCCATTGCGTGCGCCTGACGCGCGAGATCTTCGGCCAGAAGGCTTTCGACCATTATCGCGGCCCGGAAATCCAGCCGGGCGAGAAGGTTCAGACGGACGAACAGATCGACGCCTTCCTTCGCGAACATCTGGAAAGCGCTTACCACCCCTGCGGCACATGCCGGATGGGCGCGAAGGACGATCCGATGGCGGTGGTCGATCCCGACACGCGAGTGATCGGCGTGGACGGCCTGCGGGTCGCAGACAGCTCGATCTTCCCGCATGTCACCTATGGCAATCTGAATGGTCCGTCGATCATGACAGGCGAGAAGGCCGCAGACCACATTCTCGGCAAACAGCTGATGGCCCGCTCCAATCAGGAGCCGTGGATCAATCCGCGCGCGGCGGTGAGCGACCGGTAGTCAGTGGTAGTCTTCTTCGCGCTGGTGACGAATGGCGAGGACAATGACGGTCGCCTCATCGATTATCTTGAAAAGGATGACATATCCGGCCGAGCCGAATGGTACGACGAGTTCGCGCAGCAAGGGATCATCCGCAGACGCGCGTCTGGCCATCAGCGGGAAATCCTGCAGTATCATCAGAGCTTTTTGGATGGCGCCGATGGCACGTTCCGCCAAATCTGGATCACGTTCGATCAGAAAGTCAGCGAGCCGGTCCAGGTCTTCATAGAAGGTTTGGGTGTACTTCAGCTCGAAGGTCATTTCTGTTGCGCGGCTTTGCGCGCTTTCGCCTTTTCAAGCTTCTTGCGTATCAACTCCATGACGTCGTCCGTCGTGTGATAGACACCCGTCCGTTCCGCTTCCGCCAAGCCGGCCAGCCCCCGTGCTATGAACTCCGCCTGGGTCTTTCTGTAATCGATCTGACGACGCAGAGAATCCTCGATCAGCGCCGACAAGCTCTCGCCTTCCTTCAGAACGCTTTCGGCCGCAGCGCGCAGTTCCGGATCCACGCGAAGAGAGGGAAGCGATGCGGTTTTCATGATCCACCTCATGCATTGCAATTGCGATGCAATATGGCGGATCACAGTGTCACATTCAACGCCCTCTCCCAGGCACCCCCGCCAGAAGGCAAAAAAACTGGACAGCGTGTCACAAATGACCACCTCATCTCGTCCAGCCTTCTCGAACGGACGAGGTGAAGGAGATGGCGGTGGTGAAGCTGGAAAAAAGAGAGGCTGAGTGATGACGGCGGCAGAGGGAGCAGATGCCATTGCCGCCTTCAATCCGCTGCGCCCGCGGTTGACACGGGTTGCCTATCGCATGCTGGGCTCAGTAGCAGAGGCCGAAGATATCGTGCAGGAGGCCTTCTTGCGCTGGCTCGATGCCGATCGCGATGAGGTTCGCGAGCCGGCCGCCTTCTTGCACCGGATCGTGACGCGACTTTGCCTCGATCAATTGAAATCGGCGCGGCGCCGGCGCGAGACCTATATAGGACCGTGGCTGCCGGAGCCGATCGTGGTCGCGCCGGAAGATGAAGTCGACGATGTCGCGCTGCCGCTGATGCTGGCGCTGGAACGGCTTTCGCCGCTCGAACGAGCGGTGTTCGTGCTGCATGACGTCTTCGGCGTCGGCTTCGAAGAGATCGCCGCCACCATCGGACGCAAACCTGCGGCCTGCCGTCAGCTTGCCAGCCGGGCACGGGCCAATGTCCGGAGCGCGCGGCCGCGCTATGCCTTGCCGCCGGAACACGGCCTGCAGATCGCCGCCGCCTTCTTCATGGCGTCGCGCAGCGGCGACATCGAGGCATTGCGGGCGCTGCTGGCTGAGGATGCAACTGTCTATACGGACGGTGGCGCCAAGGCGGTGGCGCCAAGGCGGCCGATCATCGGTCGCGACAAGGTGACAAAGCTCTTTGCGGCACTGGCGCCGATCTTCACCGCGCATATGTCGCGACTGCTTCACTACGGCTTGATCAACGGATTGCCGGGCTTTGTCAGCATCGAGGAAGACAGCTGGCTACAGACCACGGCTCTTCAGATCGAAGATGACAGGATCACCGCGGTCTATGTGACGCGCAATCCCGAAAAGCTCGCGCATATGGAACAGAACGCCCTGCACTAGGGCGCATCACACTCACAACCCGCCCATTTCACCATCCGCAGCCCCATTGCGGAGGCGGGCATCTGTATTTCAAATCAGAGGAGATCGACCCATGACAGAGACACGTATCGCCATCGTCTACCACAGCGGATACGGCCATACGGCGCGGCAGGCAGAAGCAGTGAAAGCCGGTATCGACCGGGTCGCCGCCGTCAGCTGTCTGCTGCTGACGGCGGAGGAAGCGCCGAACCGTTGGGACGATCTCGCCGCGGCGGAGGCGATCATCTTCGGCGCGCCGACCTATATCGCCGGACCGTCTGCCGTCTTCAAGGCCTTTCAGGAGGCGAGCTCACATGCGGTCATGGCGAGAGGTTATCGCTGGAAGGACAAGATCGCTGCCGGCTTCACCAATTCGGGCTCCCAGGCGGGCGATAAGCTCGCCACCCTGATGCAGATCGCCCTCTTTGCCGCCCAGCACGGCATGCACTGGATCAATCTCGACCTGCCGCCGGCCAACAATTCCTCCTTAGGCTCGAAGGAAGAGCTCAACCGGCTGGGCTTCTGGCTCGGTGCGGCCGCGCAATCGAATGTCGACGAGGGCCCTGACCTCGCGCCGCCTGAAGCAGACCTCGCGACTGCCCGCCACCTCGGCCAGCGAGTCGCCGAAGCAACGCTGCAATTCGTGCGCGGGCGCGGCTGAGCGACATCTGGCGGAGGATCACGTCAGAGAAAACCGATCCACCTGCCGGCCACGACGGCCGCGATCCATATCATCGCAGAAAGAGCTGCGGAGAACCGCATGGCGGGAGGGACGATGCCGATCGTGATTGCGGTTCGCCATCCCTGCCCTGCATGAACCAGGAGCACATTGAGGATGCCGAAAGCGATCAGTCCGAGCTTGGCGAGGAAGGCGGGATTGGCCGCATATTCGCCGGGGCGGACGCTGAAGAGGCAGGAGCCGGTGAGCAAGGCCAAGGCGAGGCCGACGCCGGCCGAACGAGACAGGAATGGCGCGACGACCTCCACCGGCACCTTACCAAAAAAACCGGCGAGCCTGAGATCAAGCGGCAGGATGGCGCCGACCAGAAGGCCAATCGCCAGGATATGGGCGGCATTGACGAACATGTAGAGCGTCGCGGAGCGCCGCAGCTCGACCGCAAGCGTCGTGGCAGCCAGCCATTCGAGAAGCTCCATGACGAGGCGTCAGTTCGTCTGGATGCGTTCCGGATAAATATCGTAGCGCTTTTCACCAATCGTGATGCGCACCGCCTTCAGCCGCTTCTCTGTGCGGTCCTGCGACCGGTTTCCGAGTGCTATGACCTGATCGCCAGGCTTTGCGACACCTTCCACGAAACCCGCGCGTTCCGTCTGGCGCGGATTGCCGAGTTCGACGCGCCAGACACCGTCATCGACGGTTGCGACATCGAGCGTCGGATGCGGCCCGCCCATCGATATTTGCTGGATGATGCCGCGAAGCTCTATCTGGTCGGCTTCCGCCCATGACCAACCGTGATGGGCCGCAGCACTGGTTGCGACTGTCGCCGACAGCAGGACAGCTGCCAGCGCTCTCTTTCCCGAAAGTGCAAACATGATGTTTCTCCCTACCCGAATGCATGGGCAGGTGGCGCATGTCAGGCAGATGGAAAGGTCACTCACCGAATCTTGAAGGCCGGCGAGAGGGGATCAGGCAAGTAGACGGGTGACTTCCGCGCCACGCTTGGTGCCGACGGCATCGGCAATCGTCGTGGAGAACAGGACCTTGCGGGTGGCGTCCGCTACCTTGGCGAAGACGTGGCGAATTTGGCAAGTCTGCTCGCCGTCGCAATCATCGCACTTGCGGTAGGCGGTGATCGACAGGCAGGGTAGTGGTGCGATCGGGCCATCGATGATGCGCAGGATCTCGCCGAAGGTGATGCTGTGGGCAGGCTTCAGCAGCAGATAGCCGCCCTGCTTGCCGCGGCGGCTGACGACGATGCCGTGATGTTTGAGGTCGAGCAGGATCTGTTCCAGAAACTTCTTCGGGATCTTTTGCTGCACGGCAATGTCGGAAATCATGACGGGTTCGTCGGCCGCAGCTTCCGCCAGAACCGTCAGCGCCCGCAGCGCATATTTTGCCTTTTGCGTAATCATCTCGGACCGTCGACACACACAGAGCGGTGTCGAATCCCGACATCGCCAAAAAAGCTAATTACCTCTATTGCACGGCCAGCATGAACGGAATTTGAACAAGCCGGAAAAGCCTTGAGAGACAAGTATTTTGGCCCTGTTTTTCACCCTCGGCCAACAGCTGATAATCTATGTCAAAAGAGGACAATTTTCATCATCGCCGCCATCAATTCAGATTTCCAATTGACAGGCGCCGTGTAACACTACTATTTCTATAGACATTAAGTTCGAGGCGCCATTTCTGCGCCTGCGGCTGCTTTTCTGCATTGCGGCAGGATGGGAGAGATATTTGCTCCGCTAAGCAGTCCTTTCGAAATCCCTTTTTCTGTCCGATCCGTCCTTCAGCTGTAATACTCCGGCCAATATCAAGGACAGGATCCCCCATGACTGTTATCAATCCGATCGAAGAAGCCGAGGCTTTGGCTGACAAGCTTTCGGGTCTCGACCTCGCCGGCCGGCTTTCGTTCGTCGCCGGCCTTGGCGGGCGTGTGGTCTTCACCACCTCGCTCGGCATCGAGGACCAGGTCATCACCGCCGAGATCGGCACGCATCGCCTGCCGATCGACGTTGTCACGCTGCAGACAGGGCGGCTTTTCCCCGAAACGCTCGCGCTGATCGACGAGACCGAGAGCCAGTACGACATTCACATCACCCGCTATGAACCGGAGCAGGCCGATATCGACGCTTACGCGGCGAAATACGGCATAAACGGTTTCTATGAGAGCGTCGAAGCCAGACATGCCTGTTGTGGCGTGCGCAAACTGAAGCCGCTTGCGCGGGCGCTGGCAGGCGCAACAATCTGGATCACCGGCCTGCGCCGCGGCCAGTCGGCCAACCGCGCCGAAACGCCCTTTGCCGAATATGACGCCGAACGCCACCTTCTGAAGGTCAACCCGCTCGCAGACTGGGATATCGAGAAGATCAAGGCCTTTGTCGCCGACAATGGCGTGCCGGTGAACCCGATGCATGCCCGCGGCTATCCTTCGATCGGTTGCGAGCCCTGCACCCGCGCCATCAAGCCCGGCGAGCCCGAGCGCGCCGGCCGCTGGTGGTGGGAACAGGATGAGAAGCGCGAATGCGGTCTGCATGTCGCCGAAGAGGCGGCCGCGATCGCCGTGCAGCAATAAGAAGTCTGGAGTACGAAATGCCCGATACCCGTCAGGATACGGAACTGAACAATCCGCAGAGTGCCAAGCCGCCGCTCGACCCGCATCTGAAAGCCCTGGAAAACGAAGCGATCCACATCTTCCGCGAAGTTGCCGCCGAATTCGAGCGTCCGGTGATGCTCTATTCGATCGGCAAGGATTCCTCCGTGCTGCTGCACCTTGCCCGCAAGGCCTTCTATCCCGGCCGCGTGCCCTTCCCGCTGCTGCATGTGAATACCGGCTGGAAGTTCGCGGAGATGATCACCTTCCGCGACGAGATCGTGAAGAAGTACGATCTCGATCTGATCGAGCACATCAATCCGCGCGGTGCAGCTGAAAACATCACGCCCTTCACCTATGGATCGGCCCGCTATACCGATATCATGAAGACGGAAGCGCTGCGCAATGCGCTGGATGCCGGCCAGTACGACGCCGCCTTCGGCGGCGCACGGCGCGACGAGGAAGCCTCCCGTGCCAAGGAACGCATCTATTCCTTCCGCACGCCCGACCATCGCTGGGACCCGCGCAACCAGCGCCCGGAGCTCTGGAACGTCTATAACGGCCAGATCCGCAAGGGTGAAAGCGTTCGCGTCTTCCCGCTCTCGAACTGGACCGAGGTCGACATCTGGCGCTATATCCAAGCCGAGGATATTCCGATCGTGCCGCTCTATTTCGCGGCCAAGCGCCCCTATGTCGAGCGTGACGGCATGATGATTGCGGCCTCCGATCCGCGCCTGGAACTGCTGCCCGGCGAAACGAAGCAGGAAGACTTCATCCGCTTCCGCACGCTCGGCTGCTTCCCGCTGACGGGCGCGATCCGCTCTACCGCCACCACCCTTGAAGAGATTATCGCGGAACTGGAGATCGCCACGGTTTCCGAGCGCCAGGGCCGCGCCATCGACCGTGACCAGTCCGGTTCCATGGAAAAGAAGAAGCGTGAAGGATATTTCTGAGATGACTGCAGCAGTTCCCGCAAACGTCGTCGCCGTGCCCGCCGCCGAGCCCCTGAAGGCCGTGCGCGACTCGCGCCCGTTGCGCCTCATCACCTGCGGCAGCGTCGATGATGGCAAGTCAACCCTGATCGGCCGCCTGCTCTGGGACACCAAAGCAGTGAAGGAAGATCAGGCGGCAACGCTTCGCCGCGATTCCACCGGCAAGCAGAACGATCTCGGCCTGCCCGACTTCGCCTTGCTGCTCGATGGGCTGCAGGCAGAGCGCGAACAGGGCATCACGATCGATGTCGCCTATCGCTATTTCTCGACCGACAAGCGCTCCTTCATCGTTGCCGACACGCCCGGCCACGAACAGTATACCCGCAACATGGCGACTGGCGCATCCACGGCCGATCTCGCCGTGCTGCTGGTCGATGCCCGCGCCGGCATTCTCGAGCAGACGCGCCGTCATGCGACGATTGCCTCGCTGCTCGGCATCAAGCAGTTCGTGCTCGCGGTCAACAAGATCGACCTGACGAATTACGACCGCGCCGGTTTCGACAAGATCACCCACGACTTCAAGGAATTCGCGCTGTCGCTCGGCGTCAAGCAGATCACCGCGATCCCGATGTCGGCGCTCAAGGGTGAGAACGTCGTCTATTCCGGCCAGGCCGCCATGCCGTGGTACAACGGCCCGACGCTGGTCGAGACGCTGGAACATGCGACCGTGCGTTCCGGCCAGACAACGGGCTTCCGCCTCTCCGTTCAGCGTGTCTCGCGCCCCGGCGAAAGCTTCCGCGGCTATCAGGGTACGGTTGCCGGCGGCTCGGTGAAGCCTGGCGACAGCGTCATGATCCTGCCGTCGGGCATGGTTGCCAATGTCACCAAGATCGTGACCTTTGACCTCGTACGCAATGCGGCCGTTGCCGGTGATGCCATCACGCTGGTTCTCGACCGTCAGGTGGACGTAGCTCGCGGCGACATGATCGTCTCGATCGACAGCCAGCCGCAGACCGGCCTCTCCTTCGACGCGCAGGTCGTTGCCCTGCAGCCAGAGGGCATCGAAGCCGGCAAGCGCTACTGGCTGAAGAGCGGTTCGCGCCGCCAGCGCGTGCAGGTGGAACCGATCAGTCAGCTGGAGCTGAAGAGCGGCATGTGGAATTCCGCCCAGCGGCTCTACATGAACGCGATCGGCAAAGTGCGCCTCGTGTTCGACGAAGCGGCAATTTTCGATCCCTATGAGCAGAACCGCGCCACCGGCTCCTTCATCCTGATCGACCCGGAGACGAATAACACGATCGCCGGCGGCATGGTCACTGGCAAGCGCGCCGACGTCAGCGGCCTGCATGGCAGCGATGCCCGTGTGATCCTGTCCCTGCCGGCCGATCTTGCCGAGCAGATCATGGCAAGCGAGCTTTTCGCCAAGCGCAGCCACGAAGCGGAGGTGCGCCGCATGACGGCCTCGGAAGCGGCCGAGCTCTGGTCGAGCGCGGCCAGCGATATCTGAGAAAAAAGGGGCCAGTCGGCCCCTTTTTATTGCTTCAACATTGAGCGCGTCGACCCGCGCTCGATGATCGAAAAGCCGAGATCGACCCTGTGCTCCTCTGCCGGCTCTTCGCGGATTGCGCGTAGCAGCATATCGGCGACGCGGCGGCCAAGATCATGACGCGGAACATGCACCGTCGTCAGAGATGGCGAGGTGAACTGCGCGAATTCCAGATCGTTGAAGCCGCAGATACCGAAATCATCGGGCACGCTGATACCGCGTTCATTGCATTCGATCAGCGCGCCGAGGGCGAGATCATCATTTTGCGCAAGGATCGCATCGAGATCCGGCACCCGCTCCAGCAGCTCGCTGAACAGGCGCCGTCCGAGACCAATGCTGGTGGAACCGTCTTCGCCGTGTGTCAGCGACGGATTGTCGAGACCGGCCTGGCGCATGGCCTCCTCATATCCCGCACGACTGCGGCGCGACCGGATATCGCTGAGCCCACCAATGAAACCAACCCGCTTGTACCCTTTCGACAGAAGGAAACGGGCGGCGGCGGCGGCGGCGACATGATGCGACATGCCGACAAGCAGCGTTTCCGGCGGCTGGCTGAGATCGGCAACGTGGGCGACCGGAAAGGCGGCCGCATCCATCAGCGTCGCAAGGCCGTCGTAATATTCCGCGTTGACGAGGATGATCCCGGCCGGCTTCTGCGCCAGGAAGGATTTGAACTGGTTGATCTCCTGATCGACGTCGTTGAGCGTGTTGGCATATTGCACGCGCAGATCCGTAGCGCGCAACCGCTCCTCGATGCCCATCATCACACCCGTGAAGCAGGGATGATGAAGCGACGGCGTGATGACGCCGACGATGCCGCTGTGGCGGCCGGCAAGCGCGCGGGCGGCAAGATTGGGGATGTAGCCCATCTCGTCGACTGTGCGCAGGATGACCTCTCGCAACTCTTCAGAGACGATTTCTGGATTGCGAAGCGCACGCGAGATTGTGATCGGACTGACCCCTACCCTCTTTGCAACATCACTCAACTTTACATGGGAACCGCGCTTCTTTTCCCGCCCCGGCTTCACTGAATCCCTCATCGCTTCCCGCATGCCGCCGCGAGCCCGGCCCTTCGCCGATTCGCAGTTTTCTCTTTCTGAAGAAAAATTAATTTAGAGTCTACTAACATTTTAACGTTCCGCCTCAACCAAACCGCGAAAAAACATGAACAACCGTTGCGAATGGTTCGATTTAATACGCGCTGGCACGCCGGCGGATCACGGGAAAGTGGGATATATTTTACTATTCTGGCACCCCGCGGCGCGGGCAACAGCAGACGCCGGGAGAATTGCGGCAATGCTTGGTCATCCAAGATTAAATTATAGTAATGTCTTACGATACCGTAATACAAACATGATCAATGTTTAATTTGTAAATCCCGCGGAACGGGTCATATAGGTATCAAGCGCCAGTTCTTCCTGAACATAGTATTCGCCACATCATACAGGCGAAATCCAGGTAATATACGGCAAAAACTGACGCCAATACTTATCGACGCCAAGGTCCATGGCACGGAACCAAGACGCCATTCAATGCCAACGCTCTCGCAAGGGACTTCTACCATGTCAAACATTCTTCGCAAGCATCGGGCCGCAGCACTTGTCGGAGCGGCCATCGTTCTCGGCGCGGCCTCCCTGCCCTTCGCCATCTCCTCTTCCTCGGCGGCTCTTGCTGCACCGGCCGAGACCGGCGGCATTCTTGCCTCCAACGGCTCGTTTGCTTCCATCGTCGATGCCGACAAGCCGGCCGTGGTAACCATCACCACCACGATGAAGGCGACCGACGCCAGCGCCGACAGTTCACCGATGGACGAGCAGTTCCGCCAGTTCTTCGAACAGCAGGGTATTCCTCTACCGCACCAGGCACCACAGCAGCAGCAACCGCAGCAGCATGCCATGGCGCTCGGCTCCGGCTTCGTCATCAGCCCCGACGGCGTGATCGTCACCAACAACCACGTCATCGACAATGCCATCGACATCAAGGTCACACTCGATGACGGCACCGAACTGCCGGCCAAGCTGCTTGGCGCCGATGCCAAGTCCGACCTCGCGGTTCTGAAGGTTCAGGCTCCGCATCCGCTTGCAACGGTCGCCTGGGGCGATTCCGACAAGCTGAAGCTCGGCGACCAGATCCTTGCCATCGGCAACCCGTTCGGCATCGGCACGACGGTGACGGCCGGCATCGTCTCGGCCCGCGGCCGTGACCTGCACAGCGGCCCCTATGACGACTTCATCCAGATCGATGCACCGATCAACCACGGCAATTCCGGCGGCCCGCTGGTCGATCGTGACGGTAATGTCGTCGGCATCAATACCGCCATCTACTCGCCGAACGGCGGCAGTGTCGGCGTCGGCTTCGCCATTCCTTCGTCTGAAGCAAAGACGATCGTTGCCAAGCTGCAGAAGGACGGTTCGATCGATCACGGCTATCTCGGCGTGCAGATCCAGCCGGTCACGCAGGATGTCGCCGATGCTGTCGGCCTCTCCAAGGCTGAAGGCGCACTGGTTGCCGCCGTTACCAACGGAACGCCTGCTGCCCATGCCGGCATCAAGACGGGTGACATCGTAACCGCCGTCGGCAGCGAAAATGTCAAGACGCCGAAGGACCTGTCGCGCCTGGTTGCCGACCTGTCGCCGGGTGCGAAGGAAACGCTCGCCGTCTGGCGTGACGGCAAGACGGTGGATCTCAACGTCACCGTCGGCGGCAATGAAGACACCCAGAAGCAGGCTGCCGTCGAAAGCAGCGACGACCAGGGCCAGGCTGCCGGCCAGCCGAGCCTCGGCATCGGCCTTGCCGACCTGACGCCCGATGTCCGCCAGCAGCTTAATCTGCCTCACAGCGTTGCCGGCGCAGTCGTTGCCAACGTCAACCCGGACAAGTCGGCCGCAGCGGCCGGCATCCAGCCCGGCGACGTGATCGTCTCGGTCAACGACAAGCCGGTGCATGATGCCCGCGACGTCAAGACCGCCGTCGCCGATGCCGGCAAGTCCGGCCGCAAGTCGGTGCTGCTCCTGATCGAACGCGGCGGCAACAAGACCTTCGTGGCCGTGCCCTTCGCCGCCGCTTGAAGGGCATCCACGCGAGCGCTGCGCCCGGACCAGGTCC
>UCCS01000192.1 GCA_900470965.1 Hyphomicrobiales bacterium | reverse complement strand
AGCGCAGGCCGGTGGCAAACTCTGTTCGCTCCTCCTCGAGTTTCAAAGCACGCGGGCTCTGGACGATCCGTGCCATCACGCTCTGAAACAGGCCAGGATCGTCGATGTAGCGATGCAGCACCTTGGCCACATCGCGCTCGTCGAAAACGCTTTTCTCCCGCGTGACCAGGTCAAGCACGATATCGGGAGTGAGCTGGATACGGCGAGCATTCTCTGCACGCCGCGCCTCTTGAAGCTCGAGCCGCTCCAGCAAGACGTCAGGGCGGCGACCAGCCGCTTTCCGTTCGATCGCCTTTGCTCCGACACCGAGATGGATTGTCGGCGTCAACTCGACGCCCTGCTTTTCGAAGGAGCGCCCATCGACCCTGACGTCGAGACCGGCAAGCGACAGATGCCGGTTCTGGCAGGCAAACCAGCTGTCGCGCAGCCCGTTGAAATCGTCGATGCCACCAGCCCAGAGCTCGTAGACGATCTTGCCGTGATCGTTGCGGATCGGATTGCCGTCCGCACCAAGCAGCGCAATCTTCTTGCCCCCGAAACCGTCATGCGTCAGCGGCCGCAGCGTCGTCATCAGATGGACATGCGGATTGCCCGGAGCGTCGTGATAGACCCAGTCGGCAACCATCCCTCTGGCTGTGATCTGGGTCGCAACGAAATCTCGAACAAGGGCAATATTCCGCTCCCCTGTCAGCTCGATCGGCAAGGCGATAGTGAGATCCTTGGCAAGTTGCGCATCGGCGCGTCTCTCGAAGGCTTCCACGGCATTCCAGAACTTCTCGGAAGCGCCGGCGACCGAAAGATCGGCGATCATTGACCGCAGCCACGGCGGAGTGTCCGTGGGGATTGCAAATTCCTCATGCACGAGCCCCTGCTTGCGCGTGTAGTCGATGGTCCGGGCTTCCCGATCGAACTCCATGCGTGCGCAGTGACGGTACGCGGCCGACAGCACGGCGCTGCGGCCGGAGCCGCGGGCGACGATGCTGACAGAAAAATGCGGAACGGCCACGGGCAGGGCTCCTGGAGGTCAACGAAACGACAACGTCCGTTGGAGACGGAAACAGTCCGGACCTTCAGCAAGCACGTCGCGCCAGCGACGTATAATTGCGCCCTTCAGGACCGCTCCTTCGGATCGGCCGGGATCATGCGCAAAGGTGTCGGCTGCGCCAACTCGCATTTCTGTTAGTAGATCGGCGCGCCGATCTAAGGGACTGTCATGCCGATCACGTTCGAAACGGCATGAAAGGGCGAAGCGGAATGAAGAAGCCATCCTCCAGGATCCGCGAGGAGATTTCCAAGCTGCAGGAACAGCTGAGGCTTGCTGAAACCCGTGAAGCCGAACGCATCGGACGCATTGCACTGAAAGCAGGACTTGGCGAGATCGAGGTCGAAGAGGCCCAACTTCAGGCTGCCTTCGAAGAGCTGACGAGACGATTTCGCAAAGGCGAGACATCGGCCGGTAGCGAGCAGGGCAGGCGATCCGAAGCGAGCCCGGTTCAGGCAGCGCCCATCGCGCCTGGCGCGACTACGGGCGGGTCTGCTGAGAATTGAGCGCATGGCACGCGCGACCAAATCCGACGCCCGCAAAAAGGATACACGCGAGAAAATCGAGCTCGGCGGGCTGATCGTCAAGGCGGGCCTCAGGTTCGAAAAACGTGCCGTGCTTCTGGGAGCTCTGATCGAGCTCTCTCAGCGACTGAAACGAGACGAACAAGAGCGGATGCGATTGGCGCAGCTCGGCGCGGAGTTCTTCGGTGATGATCGGGCATAGGATGCTGCTGCCCGCTCTCGTGATCGGCCTGATGCTCTTGGGAACGATCACGACGAACGGGATCGACGAGACATTTGCCGGACTCGCCAGGACACAGGCGACGATGCTCTTTCTTATTCAGGCCAGCATCGCACTGCCGTGCGTTGTGGCGGCCGCGACCGGCATTGTCTTCCTGTTTGCCTGCGTCGGATCTGCAAGCATCAGACATGCGGGGTGGGGCGTCGCAACGGGAAGCCTTGTGAGCCTCGCCATCGCCATCCTGAGAGAAGCATCACGCCTCGAGCCGTCTGCGACGAGCGGCTTCGGCAGTAGATCGGTCATGACCGCTATCGATACAGGCACTGTGGCTGGCGCTGCGGTTCTATTGATATCGGCCGGCTTCGCTCTGCGCGTTGCGCTCCTGGGCAACGCGGCCTTCTGCGACGTTCGGCCAAAGCGCGTTCGGGGCCGGCGTGCCATTCATGGCGATGCTGGTTGGATGGCCTTGCCCGAAGCGCACAAACTCTTTCCCGACACGGGCGGAATTGTCATTGGCGAGCGCTACCGTGTCGATCGCGATCCTGACGCCGGCCGGTCGTTTCGTAGCACCGACAAGGAAAGCTGGGGAATCGGCGGCAGGTCACCACTGCTTTGTTTCGATTGCTCGTTCGGCTCGACTCACGGGATTGTTTTTGCAGGATCAGGCGGTTTCAAGACGACCTCGGTGACAATTCCGACGGCACTCAAATGGGGCGGCACCCTCATCCTTCTCGATCCTTCGAACGAAGTCGCCCCGATGGTATCGGACCATCGCGAAGCGGCCGGCCGCAGAATTCGCATTCTCGATCCGCATCATCGGCAGTGCGGATTCAATGCGCTTGATTGGATCGGCAAATTCGGCGGCAGCAAGGAGGAAGATATTGCTGCCGTCGCGTCCTGGATCATGAGCGATAGCGGCCGCGCAGCCGGCCTGCGCGACGACTTCTTCCGAACCTCCGGGCAACAGCTTCTGACCGCAATCATCGCCGACATCTGCCTGTCAGGACATACGGACGAAGACCATCAGACGCTCCGCCAGGCGCGGGCAAACTTGTCAGAGCCGGAGCCGAAACTGCGCCAGCGCCTGCAGGAAATCTACGACAATTCCGGATCGGCTTTCGTCAGGGAAAATGTCGCCGCTTTCGTCAACATGACACCGGAAACCTTCTCAGGCGTCTACGCCAATGCGATCAAGGAAACCCATTGGCTCTCCTATCCAAACTACGCCGCGCTCGTGTCCGGGTCGAGCTTTTCGACCGAGGACATTGCCTCCGGCAAAACCGATGTGTTCATCAACATCGATCTGAAGACCCTCGAGAACCATGCCGGGCTTGCCCGCCTTATCATCGGCTCGTTCCTGAACGCGATCTACAACCGGGACGGCGCAATGAATGGGCACGTGCTCTTCCTCCTCGATGAGGTCGCGCGGCTCGGCTATATGCGCATTCTCGAAACCGCCAGAGACGCTGGCCGCAAGTATGGCATCACACTGACGATGATCTATCAGTCGATCGGCCAGATGCGCGAAACCTATGGCGGTCGAGACGCCGCCAGCAAATGGTTCGAGAGCGCCAGCTGGATTTCCTTTGCCGCCATCAACGATCCGGAGACGGCCGACTATATCTCACGCCGATGTGGCACGACGACGGTCGAGATCAATCAGGAGAGCCGCAGTTTCCAGCCTCGGGGATCATCGCGAACACGATCAAAACAGCTCGCGTCCCGGCCATTGATCCAACCCCATGAAGTGCTGCAAATGCGAACCGACGAACAGATTGTCTTTACCGCCGGCAACGCGCCCCTGAGATGCGGACGAGCCATGTGGTTTCGCAGGCAGGATATGCGCGCATGCGTGAACGAGAACCGGTTCCACACTGACATGGTGCGACCGATTGAATAGATCGCAGTCGGGCTTGAGACAGAGATTAGGACCGCGCGCGCCAGACAGAGATATTTTGTAAGGCGATCGGGGCTCGCCCCACCGGCCTCAGAAGGGCGGTTCGGTATCGATCGTGTCTAACTGTTCCGCAACGGCTACGTTGAGTTCGGCCCGTGCCAGATCCAACTCGGCAATGATCTGACGGCGTTCGGCCGGATCGACCGAATTCGACAGCTCGAGCCGCAGTTCCTCGATCTGTTCTTCTATTGAAAACGTCATCGTCCCGTCTCCTTGAAAGGGTGAAAGATGACGAACGGCGGTGTGGCGAGTGGGCGGGGTCAAGGATCGCGAAGCGACCGCAAGGCGGGGCGCGGGGGAACCGATTTTGTGCGGACGGACAAGGTCCGGCCGCGCAAAATTGGCGGGACCGCGCATCCTTGAGGCTGCCTGTTCGCCGCGCCACAGTGGGAGGATCTGAGCAGACAACCCGCTCCCCGTATCGCGCCGTTAAGACGCAAGCGAGCTCGATGCTCCTGTGCGTCTTTCGAGGCGATCAACGGAACCGGTTAACCTCTGTCAACGATTTGCGACGGGCAACGAATTCGCCAAGCCGCGTCCCGGAGGACGCAACCTCCGCATACATGGATGCCGGAGCCGGATTCGATACCGGCTCCGGCGTCGACATCTAGCAGGAAGAGCCCCGCCTTTCGGCGGGGCTGTGCCTGTCACTCCTGGCTAACGCGGCGCGACCAGATGAGCTGGTATCCGTCGTCACCTTCGACCTCCGAGAGTGTCGCGTAGATTGGGGCCGGGAAGCTCGGATCGTCGAGCTTGACCGAGAGGTAGTCGCGGCCCTGTTCGGATGTCTTCTGCCAGGCGGCGCCGAGCTCGACGGCGCCCGCGAAAATGCGGAAATGCGGGCCCTTGTCGGTGGGGTTATCGATACGGGCGATGCGCGCCTTGACGTTGAGGGCGAGGGTGCGGATCGAGCCGGAGAAGCCTGTTTCGGTGGAAGTGAAAGTGCCGATAGTTGCCATTGTCCTGTTCCTTTCGCTGTTTCGGGCCACGACCATCGCGGCCTCGATGGCTGTCGCAAAGACCGGGGACGATCGGGCCGCACCCATAGGGCCGAAATGCAATGAAGGACGGCAAGTCGCAATTTTGTTAGTTGGCGGGGAATGACGGCGGAGCCGGCAGGGGTGGGAAAATTGCGACTGCCGTTGCGGCAGCACGATCGAGGCGCAGCCGCTGTCCGGTCAGACAGGCCCCATCGAGCCCGCAGATGGGCTGCCGGATCACAGGAGAAGGAGGGGGATTGGCGCGACCGCACATTCATCACCGGAAACATCCAGGAAACCACAGCGCGCCCGAGCGACGGCGAGGCCGCGCGAAGGGAACATTCTCGCGCTCCACCAGTTGCTAAGGCCGGTGCAATGAATATCGTTGCCGAGAGATTTGCTCGCGGAGGACATATGCTCCAGACAAAGCCGTTCATCGTTGAGATGAGGTCAGGCCAGGAAATCGAAGCCCCTCGCGCGCAAGCCGTCGATCTGGGGCGATCTGGATCTCAGCCAGGATCAGGATCTTGCGGCAGCAGCCCGACGAACGAACCTGCCTCGACCTCAGACGGCACCCGCGACTGATCAGGCTCGGCAGCCGGGCTTTGCCGGTGACGACCAGTTCTGCGCATGATGCTCAATTCACATCCCGTGGATCCATCCCAACCGGAACATATCCCCTCTTGCGCTTCCTTCGAGCGAGCGCCAGGAAATGCGAAATCGCCTGATGTTCACTGGAAAAGATCTCGCTCTTTTCTCCGCCGGCCTTGCCGATGCGACCCCAACTGCGCATGACCGCGATCTCCCCGAACAGCGTCGGCTGGATCGACAAGGCATAATAGCGTGCCATGTTGCGGGTCTCGTCGATACGCTGGCAATAGAGCTGATAGGCATGGGTTGTCATGCGCGCAGGATGGCCAGCTTCACCCGGCGCGTCCAACGACAAGTTTGAATCGATCCGGCTGCACCGATTCATGAAGATGATGGATCTCATCCCGCGCCGTCTTCACCTTAACGTCCATTCTGGCAGCAGCAATCGTGTCTGTAATCCACGACGGCGCTGTTGGCGGACCTGATGATCAGGCCGCGAACCCTTCGGCCGATGGCGTCTACTGATCTGCCGGATCAAGGGTCGCCGCAGAAGGGTGGCGCAAGGGACGAGAACCAAGCCGTCTTGCCGGCCCAGGCCGATACGAGCCGGATGAAACCAGTGTCCACATCGTCGTCGCTCGCTCTGCCCAGGCGGCGGCGCTCATGCGCCTCCGAACGTCCAGACCGGAATGCCGAGCCTCCGGGCCTTGTCTGCAAGATTATCGTTGATGCCTGTGCCGGGGAAGTGCATCACGCCCTTCGGCACGATCTCCAGCATCAGATCGTTGCGCTTGAAGGGCGCTGCGCGGCCATGCTTCGTCCAGTCGGGCGCGAAGCCGATTTGCGCCACGTCGCGGTGTGTCGCCCAGACCGAGGCGATCTTCTCGGCGCCCTTCGGTGCCTTGCCGTGGACCAGCACCATGTTGGGATGCTTAGCGTGGACCTGGTCGAGCTTGGCCCAGATCAGCCGGTGATCGCTGAAGTCGACTCCACCTGTGATGATGATCTTCGGACCGGGAGGCAGAAGAATTTCGTGCTCGGCGCGCTTCCTCGCCATCAGGAAGTCGCGGCTATCGATCATCGCTGCCGTGAGATTGCGATGATTGACCTTTGATCCGCCGCGCGGGAGCCAGGGCTTGCCCGCGTGGCGCTCGTAATTTTCGCCGGCCTGGTCGCGCATCAGTTCGAAGGCGTTTCGGCGCTCGATCATCGTCATGCCCTCGGCGATCAGGCGTTCGAGTTCGACCGATTTCACCTCACTGCCGTCCTGTTCCCGCTGGGAACGTTTCTGGGCTTGCTCGTTATCGTCGAGTTCGCGTGCGATACGCCCGGCCGCTCGATGGAAGACATTGACAGTCGACCAGAGGAGATCGTCGAGATCGGGTTCGAGGCGCGTATCCGCCAAGGTTGCCACCAAGGCGTCGAAGATGTCGGCAATGGCGCCCGCGATCGCGTTGCCGTCCGGTAAGAGCCGCTGGTCGGGTTCGTCCGCCAAGGGTCGATAGCCGTAGAGCTGCAGCTCCTCCAGGACATGGCCGGTGGGAGAGGATTCGTCATGCGGGTGGAAATCGAGCTCGTTCATCGGATGCTCCGTCGGTTGGGCCGCGACCGTCGCGGCCTTCATGGCGACGAAGCCCACGGGCCGGATGTACCTGCACCCGCAGCGTCAGCGAAGGGCCGGAGCGATAGCGCAGGATGGCGGCGCCCGACTATTTTGTCTCGCGATGGAAAGGCCACATCCCGAAGCGGCTTTCCGCGTCGGGATGTGGCCGCCGGAAAATAGTCGGGCGGCGCCATTGCCAGGCTGGCCGGCTTGTGGGCCGATCGCTCTCTCGAAGGCCGGGGCGAGCTAACTCCGACCGAAGCATCCCGACGAGCGCAGCGGCACTGCAGCACGTTTCCGCTCGCCGGTTACGCCGCCGGCTCCATGAAGCGTGCGGCATCCCGCGGATCGATCTTCATTCGGGTCTGCCCCCGCAGCGCCTCTAGACCAAGAGTGCGGAGATCCTCGTTGAAGTCGCCGAGCTGCGGCGAGAGGACGATCGCCTCGATCCCGACTGCGTTCGTCCGGTCGACCAGACGGTCGCATGCGCCGTCGCCGGCCGCATCATTGTCGCGCAAAATGTAGAGCCGCCGCAGCGTATCCGGCAACAGGACCGCAGCAAGGTGGGTTGCCGAGAGCGCTGCCAGCATCGGCATGTCAGGCAGGACCTGTCGCATCGAGAGGACGGTCTCGATGCCTTCGCCAGTAGCCATGACGTCGCCGCTCGCGCCGAAGCGGACGGCGTTGCCGAGAAGGTGACCCATCGCCCGCCGCGGCCGATCGATCGGAGCCTTTCCTCGGCCTGTCGGGTCGAGCCAGGTCCGATGTGCCCCGGTGATCTTGCCATCCAGGTCGGTGATGGCCGCGATCATGGCGGGCCAGGCCTCCGGCGCGACATGCTCGTCGGGCCGATAGTAGCATCGCGGATGGAAGCGGAGGTTTCCGGTTCCGTGCAGGTCCGTGATGCCGCGTTCGTGCAGATAGGATTGCACGAGTGTGCCAGCGATTGGCTGCGACATGGCAAATAGGCGCCTCGCGGCGCTGGGCGAACCATGCAGTGTCGGGACCTGATGCGTGATCGGCGGGGCAGGTCGGGACTGCGGCATGGCGAGGAAGGTCCGTGCCTCCTCGACGACCTCCTTGAAGGCGGCGAGACCGCAGCTCTCACGGATCACGTCGAGAAGATCGCCGTGTTCGCCGGTGGCGGCGTCGGTCCATTTGCCCGCCGCACCGTTGGGCGAGTCCTTAAGCCTGACGTAGAGAGACCGGCCGGGCGTGTTGTGCACGTCTCCCACAAGCCAGTAGCGCCCCACGCGGCGGCCGCTGGAGAGATAATGGCGGCACACTGCCTCTGCCTGCCGGCCAAGGCGACGGGCGAGATCGGAAGCGTCCTGACGGGTCATCACACGACGCCCCCCCTGCAGGCACGCGTCTCGAACGCGCCCACGCGTCGAACGCTTGGCAGGCTCGGAACCGGCGTGTTGATGGGAAAGTCGCGAAAGGACGACAGGGGCTTCTTCTCAACTGCAATAGCCATCGGGTTTTGCTCCGCGACGGGCGGCCGAAAGTCTCTCTTTCGACCTCCAACCCGTCACGAGGCACAGCGCCGCCCTCTCACTCTCGAGGGCAGCGCCGCCGGTTCCGTTAAAATGCGAGGCGTGGACATCGAAAGCCGGAGCGCCCGCCAATCCTCCGGCAATCGGGGTATCAGCCGGCACTATTTAAAAGTTTCTTCGCCTTCGCCTCCATGTCGAGACGTGCGTCCTGATGCTGCTTGTCTCGCGCGATCGCGGTGATGCCCTGGACGAAGTCGAAGATGCTTTCGGGAGGGCGGCCTTCCTCGGCCAGCACCGTGTCGATGATCCGACCGGTCTCGGCCTTGGAGAAACCACGGCGGCGCAGAAACTCTGTGCGATCCTCATCATGGTGCGCCACGATCCGTTCGCGCGCCGCCCTGATGCCATTGATGAAGGGCAGGGGAGAGGAGTTCGCGAAATTGAGCAGGGCCGGCGCCGCCTCATGGGCAAAGCGGGAGGCGGCATATTTCGAGTGGCGGATGGCGATTTCCTCGAAATCTTCGACGCCCCAGAGATTTCGATTCTGGCAGACGGCACGCAGATAGAAGCTCGCCATGCCGAGCGTCTTGGCGCCGACCTCTGAATTCCAGCAATAGAAGCCCCGAAAATATAGATCCGGAGAGCCATCGGGGAGGCGCCCGGCTTCGATCGGGTTGAGATCATCGACGAGGAACAGGAAGACGTCGCGGTCGGACGCATAGAGTGTCGTCGTATCCTTGGTGATATCGACGCGCGGGTTATAAATGCCGGTCGACCAGTCGAGCATGCCGGGAACCTTCCATCTTGTGTCACCCGTGCCGTTGCCGGCGATGCGCTGCACCGCATCGACGAGCTCATGATCGAAGATCCGGCCATAATCGGGACCGGTGACGGCGCGCAGTTCCAGCCGCCCGTCGTCAGTTTCGAGGGTCTTGATATGTTCAGCCCGGGTGGCGGTCAGGCCATATTGCAGGTTGATGGCGGCGAGCGGGGCGGGAAGCTGGCGCAGGTAGGCGGCCGGAGCGCCAACGAGGCCGGCAAGCTGGCCGAAACTCCAATGGGTCGGCACAACAGGGCGATCGGCATCGGGAAGCAGGAGCGCCAGGCGCTCCGGATCGGCACGGTTTGCCTCTACGTGGATACGAGCGCTCTCGACGACGCGCGTCTGGCTGTGGTCGGCACGATCGCGAACGGAGCGCGCCAGCTCGGTGAGGGACAGGTAACGCTCGTCAGCCGGGCGCGAGAACCACTCGGACGAGACGCGGCTCACTCGTTCGCCGCGGCGCACATCAACCTTGTAGCCGCCGCTCGTATCACGGCCTGCGTCAGGAATTTCAATCTGGGTCATGGGACCAAACTCCATGACGGGCGCCGGAGACCTCTTCTCCAGCCCTCAACCCGTCACGCCAAATCCGGTCCGCGCTCTCACTCTAGGGGCGTTGCGGGTCCACCGCGCGGAAGGGGTCGGCCGAGACGAAGGCTCGGCCGCAGGAGGAGGCTTTCCGCGGCGCGTGTCCAAATCAGCCTGGGACTCACCTCTGACAGGATCCTCGTATCCTAAACTCGCTCGGCCGCCTGCAATCGAGGACTCAACGCGGGGCTACTCAATCGAACAAGATTCTGAGCAGGGCTGCTCGCAATCAGTCCAATCCGCAACGATCCGCTGCAGATCGCGCTCGCTCATCGCTATCAATCCCATCCGCAATCTCCCAGACGTCGCTTGGACCCGGGGAGAGTGACATTCCAACTTTGCAGAAACAGGACATTCTAACTTTGCGGCTACAAGGCAAAATCGCGTAATAAATATTATGGAACATTCGAAGTCGGTGGGACCAAAATGAATGTACGCCATAGCGGAGCGCTTTGGTCTGTCCGGTCTTAACGATGTCAGAAGATCAGTTTCGAAACAACGCAGGATCGACGCTCAGGCAAAACAGCGCCTGAAGACCTTCGGGTACTGTGATCAAAGGCCGCCACGCGGTAGCTCCTGCTGCTCGTACTAGACGACGCTGCGCTTCAGCAGGTAGTCCAGTCCCCCAGCCCGGTACCAACGGAAGCCATAGGGTTCCAACACCATGTGATGCTTTCCCTGGCCATCAGCCCGGCTATCGTGACCATCCAGGATGTCGACAAGTGACTTTGCGTCGTCGTCCTCCTTGAGAGCGAACGTGATCTCGACGGGCTTATCGTGGAAGCTGTGTATGATCATCACAACGTTTTTCCGCCACTCGTAGCGCATGATCAGCACGCCGGGATCGCCGCTATCGATGACGTTGAAGGTCCCCCAGCCGATCTCGGGTGCCTCCTTACGCATCCGGATCATCCGCTCGGTCCAATTCAGCATAGATTCACTGTCACGACGCTGAAAGGCGACGTTCAAATGTTCGAATCCATACGGTCCCTCCGAAATGACCGGAAGCACCGGATTATCGCTCTTGGTGAAGCCTCCTTGAGGCTCATCGGACCACTGCATCGGAGTTCGTGCACAGTTTCGTTCGGGTAGCGAGAGATCGTCTCCCATTCCGATCTCATCGCCGTAGCGAAGAACCGGCGTGCCGGGGAGCGAATACATCAAACTGTAGGCGAGCTTCAGCCGACGGATGTCACCACCGAGCATGGGAGCAAGTCGGCGCCGGATTCCTCGATCATATAGCTGCATGGTCTTGTCAGGCCCAAAGGCAGAGAAGACAGCTTGCCGCTGGCTCTCGGTAAGCCGACCGAGATCAAGTTCGTCGTGGTTTCGCAGAAATACACCCCATTGTCCGGTCATCGGACGCTGCTCTGTATCTTGCATGGCCCTTACAAGCGGTCGGCTGTCCGCGCTGGCCATCGCATAGAATAGCGCCTGGTTGACGTGGAAGTTGAACATCATCTGCATACGGTCGCCGTCATCTCCAAAGTATTCCAAATTCTCCTTCGGAACGACGTTGGCCTCGGCCAGGATGATGCTATCGCCCTTGCGCCACTGCAGGAATTCCCGAAACGTTCGCAGCATGTCGAACTGTTCCTTAGGCTTCTTCACTTGAATACCCTTCTCCGCGATTACGAAAGGAACAGCGTCCATGCGGAAGCCGGATACACCGAGCTGGATCCAGAAGCCCATGATCTTGAGGATTTCGGCCTGAACAAGCGGGTTTGCCGTGTTGAGATCGGGCTGGAATTCGTAGAACCGGTGGAAAAAGTACTCCCCGGATTCCTTGTCGCGCGTCCACGTCGACTTCTGGACGCCGGGAAACACCATACCCTCGTTTGCATTTTCAGGCTTCGTCTTCGACCAAACGTACCAGTCTCTATAACGAGAGTTTCTATTCGCTCTCGCCTCCTTGAACCACGGGTGCTCGTCCGAGGTATGGTTCACGACGAGATCGATGAGAACTCGAATCCCCCGCTGCTTGGCGCCGTGCGTGAACTCGACGAAGTCGCCCAGCGAGCCGTAACGCGGATCGACATTGTAGTAGTCGGAGACGTCATAGCCATCATCGCGCCCGGGCGAAGTCTGGAACGGCATCAGCCATATCGCGGTGACGCCGAGCCCGGCCAAATAGTCTAGTCGTCGCTGCAATCCTTGGAAATCGCCGATGCCATCACCGTTGGAATCCATGAATGTCTCTACCGACAGACAGTAGACAACGGCATTCTTATACCAAAGGTCGTTAATCAAGGTGTAGCTCCCGTCAGAGTAAGATGCTGACGGAAGGCGTATCCGAACGAAAGGTTCCGATCGCGAGTAAGGAATGGGCCTGGAGGCCGCCGACATCGGGTATCGCGCGGCTGTTACGGCGATAGGTTTTTTATCCCGGCGTCGGAAGATCGAGTTCAACGTTCGTGTTGATCAAATGCCCGCAACGCAACGAAAGCCTC
>UCCS01000190.1 GCA_900470965.1 Hyphomicrobiales bacterium | reverse complement strand
TGTGGGAGGAAATGATCATGAAATCCGCGCCGATCTGCCCGATCTCGATCGGCAGCCGGCCGGCCGCCTGCACCGCATCGACCACGAAGAGCCCGCCATGCGCGCGCACGATCTTGCCCGCCTCTTCAACCGGCTGGACGATGCCCGTCTCGTTGTTGACAAACATGATCGCCACCATGGGCAGACCCGTTGTCTTGTCGTGAGCATCGAGCAGGTCGGAAAGCGCTTTCAGATCGACGACGCCGGCATCCGTCACCGGAATCTCGGTCGTCCTGTCCTTCGGGAAACGGCCACCTTCGCGGACTGCCAAATGCTCGACGGCGGAATGATAGAGACGACCGAGCTTCAGCGGCATGCGGCCCATGCTGAATTCTGGTGTCAGCACCATGTTGGCCGCTTCGGTCGCACCACTGGTGAAGATCACATTGGCGGGGTCGGACCCCGTCAGCAGCGCAATCTTGCGGCGCGCGCTCTCGATGGCGGCGCGGGCGGCACGGCCCTCGCCATGCACGGAATTTGGATTGCCGAACACGTCTATGGCGCGCATGATCGCGTCACGCGCTGCAGGGTGCATCGGCGATGTTGCGTTCCAATCGAGATAAAGGCGTGGCGGCGCCATTGTCTTCGGTCCTGCGCTTGACGAGCTTGCTTCGGGCGCGGCGGTGCATTTTTCTTGAAATCTCCGCCGGGCTTGCCTTATGACACGTTCCACGCTGCGTGGATCGCCATGCAAGTTTCGAATTGTTCTAAACTGCGTTTTAGAAAAGCTGACAACTGTCGTCAAGTCATGTTGTCGCCAAACGTGGCGTGAACGCGAAATAAAACCCGGAGTACCGATGCCCGAAGTTATTTTCAACGGCCCAGCCGGCCGTCTCGAAGGCCGCTACCAGCCCTCCAAGGAAAAAAGCGCACCGATCGCCGTCATTCTGCACCCGCATCCGCAGTTTGGTGGCACGATGAACAACCAGATCGTCTACCAGCTCTTCTACATGTTCCAGAAGCGCGGTTTTACGACATTGCGCTTCAATTTCCGGGGCATCGGCCGCAGCCAGGGCGAATTCGACCATGGTGCGGGCGAGCTTTCGGATGCCGCCTCCGCGCTCGACTGGGTGCAGAGCCTGCATCCCGATTCGAAGACCTGTTGGGTCGCCGGCTACTCCTTCGGCTCCTGGATCGGCATGCAGCTTCTGATGCGCCGTCCGGAAATCGAAGGTTTCATGTCGATTGCCCCGCAGCCGAATACCTATGACTTCTCGTTCCTGGCGCCCTGCCCGTCCTCCGGCCTGATCATCAATGGCGAATCGGACAAGGTAGCCCCCGAAAAGGACGTCAACGGCCTCGTCGAGAAGCTCAAGACGCAGAAGGGCATCCTCATCACCCACCGCACCGTGCCTGGCGCCAACCACTTCTTCAACGGCCAGGTCGACACGCTGATGGCCGAGTGCGAGGATTATCTTGACCGCCGCCTGAACGGCGAGCTGGTGCCGGAACCGGCAGCCAAGCGCATCAGGTAACGGCCTGCCGCATGGCGGCCGTCATCTCGAATTCCACGCCCTCAACACCTTCGATAAAGATCGGCCCGCGCTCTCGCATGCCGATCTTTTTTAATACGCGCTGCGAGGTGAGATTGTCGGGGTGTGTAAAAGCGATGAAATGCGGCGCAAGATCTCTCGCGAAGAACCAGTCGGCAAGGCTTGCTGCGATTTCCGTTGCATAGCCTTTGCCCCATTCTCGGGCGTAGAAAGCATAACCCATCTCATACTCGCCGGTGTGGTAGATCGAGATCCCGGAACGTCCGATGAAGTGGCCGTCCTGTCGGCTGACGATCTTGTATTTCGTCGTGCCGTCGCGCGCCTGCTCGGCAAGATATGTTCGCAGCCGCTCCTCGCACTTTTCGCGTGACCAGGGCGCTCCGCCAGACATGTAGCGTGTCGTCTCGATTGTCGAATGCAGGTCGTGGATCAGGTCGGCATCGCCGTCTTCCCACATCCGAGCGACAAGGCGCGGCGTTTCGAAAATGACTTCCCCGCTCATCTGGCCGGCTCCGCCAGGACACCACCGCTTACCGGCTGGTTGACGCCCGTCGTGCCGGGATAGGTGAGCGGCAGTCCCTCCAGCGAGCGCACGACCAGATAGGCCCAGGCTTCCGCCTCCATCGCATCTCCGTCGAAACCGGCCTCTTCTGCAGTGATGACACGAGAACCGGTCTTCCCGGCCATATCGGCAAACTCCGCCATGATTGTCCCATTCAGCCGTCCGCCGCCGCAGACGATGTAGACCGAAGGGCTCTCGGGCAGATAGGAGGCGCATTTGACGATCGAGGCGGCAGCTACATGCGCAAGCGTGCGCGCGCCATCCTCCAGGCTCGCCTCGCCATCTGCCAGCGGATTGAAATCGCCACGGTCGAGCGAGCGCCGGATATTGCCCTTGAAGAACGGGCTGCCGAGATAACGGGCGGCAATATCGGGCACCACCTTCCCGCGCCCGGCAATCTCGCCGCCGGGATCGTAGGTCTTCCCGGTCTGCATCTCCACCCACTGGTCGATCAGCGTATTGCCGGGGCCACTGTCGAAGGCTGCGATGCGGCCCTCCGCGCCGATATAGGTGAGGTTCGAAATGCCACCGATATTGACGAAGCAGACGGCCTGCCCGTCCTTCTGAAACCGGCCGGCAAGGGCGGCGTGATAGGCCGGCACCAGCGGTGCGCCCTGCCCGCCATGCACCATGTCATTGGCGCGCATATCATAGACGACGGGAATGCCTGATCGTTCGGCCAGAAGCTGCCCGTCGCCGATCTGGATCGTCAGCGCGTCGTCCGGCCGGTGCAGCACGGTCTGGCCGTGAAAGCCGAGCACATCGACATCACCGCTGCTAAGGCCAAATTTACCGAGAAATGCCGTAACGGCATCTGCATGACGTCCGGTCAGTTCGATTTCTATTTCACGCAGTTCGTGCGGCCGCGCAGTGCGATCGGTCAGCGGCCGGGCCAAATCCAGCGCGCGCTTCAGCCTCTCGCGAAAACCGCCGTCATAGGCCACCCCCAGGAACGGTCCGCGCTCGATGAAGCCTCGCCCGTCCGTCCGCAGAAGCGCCACATCGATGCCGTCCATCGAGGTGCCGCTCATCAAGCCGATCGCAGTCCTGACGATATCCATTGCGCCGCGAGCCTTTCATGCGATTCCCGGATGCACTTTTGGAAAAACAGTGCTAAACGCGCCGCGACGGTTCAACAAGCGTCAATCCCAATTCCCGTTCGACGTTCAAGAGACGAAGCCCATGTCCGAGTTCAAGTCCGATTTCCTCCGCACGCTGCAAGAGCGCGGCTTCATTCATCAGATTTCCGATGAAAGCGGTCTCGACGATCTCTTCGCCAAGGAAACCGTGACGGCCTATATCGGCTTTGATCCGACCGCACCCAGCCTGCACGCCGGATCGCTGATCCAGATCATGATGCTGCACTGGATGCAGAAGACCGGCCATCGCGCCATCTCGCTGATGGGCGGCGGCACCGGCATGGTCGGCGATCCCTCCTTCAAGGAGGAAGCCCGCCAGCTGATGACCGTCGATACGATCGAAGGCAACATCGCCTCCATCAAGCGCGTCTTCTCGAACTACCTGAACTACGGCGACGGTCCGAAGGACGCGCTGATGATCAACAACGCAGAATGGCTGCGCTCGCTGAACTATCTCGAGTTCCTGCGTGATGTCGGCAAGCATTTCTCGGTCAACCGCATGCTGTCCTTCGACAGCGTCAAGACGCGCCTCGACCGTGAGCAGTCGCTGTCCTTCCTGGAATTCAACTACATGATCCTCCAGGCCTATGACTTCGTCGAGCTTGCCAAGCGCTACGACTGCCGCCTGCAGATGGGCGGCTCGGACCAGTGGGGCAACATCGTCAACGGCATCGACCTCGGTCACCGCATGGGGACGAAGCAGCTCTACGCGCTGACCTCGCCGCTGCTGACCACTTCTTCCGGCGCCAAGATGGGCAAGTCGGCCACGGGCGCCATCTGGCTGAATGCCGACATGCTCTCGGCCTATGATTTCTGGCAGTACTGGCGCAACACCGAGGATGCCGACGTTTCTCGCTTCCTGAAGCTCTACACCACCTTGCCGATGGACGAGATCGCCCGCCTCTCGGCACTTGGCGGTTCCGAAATCAACGAGGTCAAGAAGATCCTGGCGACCGAGGTCACCGCGATCTTGCATGGCCGCGAAGCCGCGGAACAGGCAGCCGAGACGGCCCGCAAGACGTTTGAGGAAGGCGGTCTCTCCGACAACCTGCCGTCTGTCGAGGTTCCGGCCTCCGAGCTCGACGCCGGCATCGGCCTCCTGTCGCTGATTGTCCGCGCCGGTCTTGCCGCCTCGAACGGCGAAGCCCGCCGTCACGTCCAGGGCGGCGCCGTGCGCATCAACGACCAGGCCGTCAGCGACGAGCGCATGATGATCGGCAGCGGCGAAATCACCGCCGATGGCGTCATCAAGCTGTCGCTCGGCAAGAAGAAGCACATCCTGATCCGCCGCGCAGCGTAAACCGCGCCAGCGATGCCAAGAGAAAAGCCGGCCTTCCCGCCGGCTTTTTCTTTGCCTGTTTCAGGATAATGGCGGGGAAAACTTCTCCATCACGAAATTGTCGAGCTTCTGCCCGCGCTTTTCGACGGTCTGTCGCGTGACCACAACGAACCCCTTGCGGTGGAAGAATGGTCGCGCCGTCAGGCTCGCATGCGTGTAGATCCGCTCCATGCCTGATGCCAGCGCCTCCTGCTCGACGCGCGCCAGCAGCCGGCTCGCCACGCCGAGCCCCTGATATTCGGGATGCACGAACATCATGTCCAGGCAGCCATCGGCGACGAGATCGGAGAAGCCGACCGGCTTGCCGTCAATGTCAGCGATCCAGGCCGGGCGGCTTATCCGGCGCTCGGCCCACTTGGCGGGATCTTCCACCTGCGCCCAGGCATTAATCTGCGCAGTCGAATAATCGCGCGACGAGACTTCGCGGATGGCGCGCAGGAAGATCTCGATCGTCGCGTCGCTATCCCCGGGCGTATAAGGCCGGATCAGTATGGAGTTCTGCACCGATAACCCCCAGCGATTTACTGGAACTAGCGATTTACTGGAATTCGAAGATCTGGCGGAACACGCCGGGCGCGATCACCGAGAGCGGGTTGATCTGCAGGTTCGGCTGGTCGAACTTGCCTGTCAGTTTGAAGGTGATGCCGATCAGGCCTCGGTCTGAACCATTGCCGAGGATGACGCCGATCAGCGGCAGCTCGGCAAACAGCCGGTTGAGGCCATAGGCCGGCATGAAGGTGCCGGTCATGTCCATGTTGCCCTTCGCATTGCGCACCACACCCTGGAAAGTGGCGCCGATCTGGTCGCCGCGCAGCACGCCGTTTTCGATGGAGATTGCCCCACCGCGCGAAACGACACGGGCAAAGCCGCGCTGGAAGCGCTGCGAGGAGGTATCGATATCGCGTTTGACGGCTTCGTTCAGCGTGCGCTGGTCTGAACCGACAGGTGTGGAAACGATCGAGCGCAGGCGCTGCTCGTTGACGATCGAGAAGCGGCGCACGTCGAGTGAGCCATCCCAGCCGCCGCCCGCATTGAGACGGATAGCCAGATTGAGAAGCCCGCCCTGCATATGCTGGTAGAGATCGGCAAAGCGTGAAACGGAGCCGGCATCGCCGCTGGTGATGTTGATGACGCCGCCGCCCTGCATCTGGCTGACGACCGCCTCACCGCTATCCGTGATGCCCGAGAAATTCAGCGATTGCAGCCGGCTGCCACTCATGGCGATCTGCGC
>UCCS01000066.1 GCA_900470965.1 Hyphomicrobiales bacterium | reverse complement strand
GCTGGAGCCGAGCGGCGATTTGGGCAGGATTTCCGTCCATGCGGTCGCGTCAGTCGGATCGCCGCTCGGCTCCAGCGCCCACCACTTCTTCGAGAATGCCGACAAGGAGAAGATCTGGACGCATCTTCGCCTGCATATTTACCCGGACGGTGGCGTGGCGCGTCTGCGCGTCTATGGCTCGGCCTATTTCGATTGGTCTAAGGTCGGCGCGGGCGAGGAGATCGACCTTGCCTATATCTTCAATGGCGCGAAGTCGCTTGCCTGGTCGGATGCGCATTACGGCCATCCCGACAAGCTGCTCGGCCCCGGCCGCGGCCTCAACATGGGCGACGGCTGGGAAACCAAGCGTCGTCGCGGCCCGGGTCACGACTGGGCGATCATCCGCCTCGGTCATGCCGGCACGATCAAGCGCGTGATCGTCGACACCGCCTTCTACAAGGGCAATTTCCCCGACACTTGCGAACTGTTCGGCGCCTATCTGCCTGATCTCGGCGATACACTCTCGGAGGCCGATATTGCCGCTTCGGAAAACTGGAAGCCGATCCTTCCGCGCAGCAAGCTGCAGATGGATCACATCCATGAATATGGCAGCGATACGATCGCCGATATCGGCCCCATCACGCATGTGCGCTACGCCATGCATCCGGATGGCGGCACGATGCGCCTCAGGCTCTATGGGGTGAAGGCTTGAGTTCTTTCCTCTTTCAGCCACGTCCCTTATATTCGCGGCATCAGGGTTGACGCCGCGATGAGACCGTCGGAAGTGCTGGAAAAGAACAGGCAGGCGATCCGCGAAGCGACCAAACGCTTCAACGCGGCGAACCCGCGTGTCTTCGGCTCCGTTGCCCGCGGCGAGGATCGGCCGGATAGCGATCTGGATATTCTGGTGGATGCGCTGCCAGGCAGCACATTGCTGACGCTTGGTGGTTTGCAGGATGCTTTGGAGCAGATGATGATTGGCACGTCGATCCACTTGCTGACCCCCGGCGATTTTCCTGAATCGATCCGGACCCGGGTTCTTTCCGAGGCCAAGCTCATATGAACGAGAGCCGTATCCCGTATCTTCTGGAGCGGATGCGCTCGGCGGCGGCCGATGCTCATGCAATGATCGCAGATGTCAGCAAGCAGCGGTTTCTTGAGGATATCATTTTGCAGCGTGCCGTCGGGATGAGCCTCCTGATGGCATCGGAGACGGCTGCTCAATTGATGAGGATCCATCCTGAATTCGCTGTCGAGCACCCTGAGTTTCCCTGGGGTGCGATGCGCGGCATGCGTAACCGCATTGCCGATGGCTATTTCGACATTGATCTGGAGAAGGTCTGGGCGACAGCCAAAGACGACGTGCCTGATCTGCTCGACAGGCTTGATCTTGTCCGCCACTGGCGTGCGCAAGGCGAATAGGCCCAATGTCCCGATTTCTCGAAATCCATCCCCTTATCAAATCCGCCTTCGCACCCTTCGGTGAGGTGATCGAAGCCGATCCCGCAACGATGCGCTATATCAATGGCGGCAATACCGAGCGTTTCCATGCGCTTGCGGCACCTGAAGCGGCGGGCGAGGGTGCGCGCGTCATCATCAATCTCTTTCGCGGCCAACCGCGCGGCTTCCCTTACGATATCGGCATGATGGAACGGCATCCGTTCGGCAGCCAGAGCTTCTCGCCGATATCAGGCCGTCCCTTCCTCGTCGTCGTTTCGGAAGATGAGGGCGGTCGTCCCGGTCGTCCGCAGGCCTTTCTCGCGCGCGGCGATCAGGGCGTGAACTACCGGCGCAATGTCTGGCACCATCCGCTGATGGCGCTCGGCGAGCCGAGCGATTTTCTCGTTGTCGATCGTGACGGGCCGGGCAACAATCTGGAAGAATTCTTTTTCGACGAACCCTTCATCATCAAAGAGCCAGGCCTATGACCGGACTGACCACTCATGTTCTCGACACAGCGCTCGGCAAGCCGGCACAGGGGTTGAGGATCGATCTCTTTCACATCGAGGGTGAGCTTCGCCACCTTATCAAGACGGTCGAGACCAATGCCGATGGTCGCGTCGATGGCGGACCGATCCTCACCGGCGAGAGCTTTCGTGCCGGCACCTACGAGCTGCTCTTTCACGCCGGCGATTATCTGAGGGCAAATGGCACGCCTCTGCCGCATCCGGCCTTCCTCGATCTCGTGCCGATCCGCTTTGGCATTGCCGATATCGCGGCGCATTATCATGTGCCGCTGCTGATCTCGCCCTATGGCTATTCCACCTATCGCGGGAGCTGACATGCGCTTTGCCGCTATTGCCGATATCCATGGAAACTACCCCGCACTGGACGCTGTGCTGGCTGACATCGCTGCCCAAGGGATTACAGATATTGTCAATCTCGGCGATTGTTTCAGTGGCCCGCTGGAGGCGGGCAGGGTGGCCGACCGGCTGCTATCGCTCTCCATTCCGACCGTGCGCGGCAATCACGACCGCTATCTGATCGAAGGACCGCCGGAGGAGATGCATATCTCGGACGCTGCAGCCTATGCGCAGCTTGGTGCAGCCCATTTCGATTGGCTACGGTCGCTGCCGGTCGACCTGATCTACAGGGATGAGGTCTATCTCTGCCACGCGACGCCTAAGGATGACAACCTCTACTGGCTGGATATGGCCGTTGCCGACGGCAGCGTGGTGCTGCGGCCGCAGGCAGAGATCGAAGCGCTGGCGGAAGGTATCGAAAGCCCATTGATCCTGTGTGGTCACACGCATATTCCGCGCATGGCAGCACTTTCAGGCGGCCGTCTTATCGTCAATCCCGGCAGCGTCGGCGGCCCTGCCTATGACGATGACAAGCCCTATCCGCACAAGGTCGAAACCGGCCACGCGATGGCGAGTTATGCGGTGCTGGAAAAATCGGCCAGTGGATGGACGGCACAATTCCGCAATGTCCGATACGACAACATGGCGATGTCGGCACTGGCGGAAGCCAATGGACGCGCGGAGTGGGCATCCGCGCTCGCGACAGGCCGAATGCCGCCGCAATCTTACTGACGGCCGGCGATGATCGAGGAGTCGACATCCTTGATATCGCGTTTGCCGCACAGCGCCATGGTGACGTCCATTTCCTTACGGATGATCTCGAGCGCCAGCGTAACGCCGTCCTTGCCCATGGCGCCGAGGCCATAGAGGAAGGGGCGGCCGATATAGGTGCCGCGCGCCCCGAGTGCCACGGCCTTCAGCACATCCTGACCGGAGCGGATACCGCCATCCAGATGCACTTCGAGACGGTCGCCGACGGCATCGACGATCTGCGGCAGCATGCTGATCGTAGAGGGGGCGCCATCGAGTTGGCGGCCGCCATGATTGGAGACGATGATGGCGTCGACACCGGTTTCGGCGGCCTGCCTCGCATCCTCGACATCGAGAATGCCCTTGATGATCAGCGGACCGCCCCATTGTTCCTTGATCCAGGCGACATCTTTCCACGATAGCTGCGGGTCGAATTGTTCATTCGCGAAGGTCGTGATCGAGGGAAGGTCGTCGAGGCCCTTGGCGTGGCCGAGGATGTTGCCGAAGCTGCGACGCTTCGTCTTCATCATCTCCATGCACCAGAAGGGGCGCGTCGCCATCTGCCAGATATGTTTCGGCGTGAATTTCGGCGGGGCCGAGAGACCGTTGCGCAGATCCTTGTGGCGCTGGCTGAGGATTTGCAGGTCGGCGGTCAGCACCAGCGCGGAGCATCTGGCTGCCTTGGCGCGGTTGATGAGGTCAAGCACGAAGCCCCTGTCGCGCATGACATAGAGCTGGAACCAGAAGGGTTTCGTCGTGACGGAGGCGACGTCTTCAATCGAGCAGATGCTCATGGTCGAAAGTGTGAAAGGCACGCCGAATTCTTCCGCCGCGCGGGCCGCCAGCATTTCACCATCCGCGTGCTGCATGCCGGTCATGCCGGTGGGCGCAAGCGCCACCGGCATCGACACCTTCTGGCCGATCATCGTCGTCTCAAGCGTGCGGTCGGTCATGTCGACCAGCACCCGCTGGCGCAGCTTGATGTCCCGAAAATCGGCTTCGTTGGCGGCGTAGGTCGATTCCGTCCAGGCGCCGGAATCCGCATAGTCGAAGAACATCTTCGGGACGCGGCGCTGAGCCATTTTCTTGAGATCGGCGATGGTCAGCGGCTTGGCCATGGATCGAACCTTCACATCTGGTGATGTGGTCGAATACCACGCTTTCTCTTTCTCTGGTATTTGATTTCAGAGGAGTTTTACCATCAGGCCATCGCCTTGCTAAAGCCCGCTTTTCATTGCGACGCCCGCCACATAAGTCTCCGCCACAGCGCGGTCGTCGCCCATGGTTTGCAGCAGGAACAGTTCCTCCGGAAGCGTCTTCACCACTTCCATCTTCAAAGCCATAGCAGGTGTCGCTGCGGCGTTGAGAACGACGAGGTCGGCATCCGTGCCGGGCTCCAGTGTGCCGATTTTGTCAACCAGCGACAGCGCCTCGGCATTGCCGAGCGTCATGTAGTAATAGCTGTCCAGCGGGTTCAGTCGTTCGCCGAGAAGCTGCTGGATCTTGTAGGCTTCGTCCATGGTCCGCAGCATGGAATAGCTCGAGCCCCCGCCGATATCCGTGGCGACACCGATGCGAACGGGTTTCTCACGGCGGGCGAGCGCCTTCAGCGGGAAGAGGCCGGAGCCAAGGAAGAGGTTGGATGTCGGGCAATGGACGGCGACCGCGCCGCTCTCGCTCATGGCGTCGGCTTCACGCTCCGAAAGATGGATGGCGTGACCGAAGAGGCTCTTCGGTCCGAGCAGGCCATAGCGGGCGTAGATATCGGTATAGTCGATCGCTTCCGGGTAGAGCTCGCAGGTGAATTTGATCTCGTCGTGGTTTTCCGACAGATGCGTCTGGATGTGCAGATCGGGGAATTCGCGGGCGAGTGCTGCCGTTGCCTCCATCTGGGCGGGTGTCGAGGTGATCGCGAAGCGCGGCGTGATGGCGACGTGATTGCGGCCCTTGCCATGCCAGTCGGCAATCACCTGCCGGGTCTCGTCATAGCCCATCTCAGGTGTATCGAGCAGGCCTTGCGGTGCGTTGCGGTCCATCATCACCTTGCCGCCGACCATGCGCATGTTGCGGCGCATGGCCTCCGCGAAATAGGCATCGGCCGAGGTCTTATGAACAGAGCAATAGGCAACGGCCGTCGTCGTGCCGTGGCGGATCAACTCGTCGTAGAAATGCGTGGCGATCCTCTGGGCATGAGCGCTTTCGACGAAGCGGCATTCCTCCGGGAATGTGTAGGTGTTCAGCCATTCCAGCAGATTTGCGGCATAGGAGGCAATGACCTGCATCTGCGGAAAGTGCAGGTGCATGTCGATGAGGCCGGGCATGATCAGATGCGGACGGTGATCGATTTCGGAGACCTCAGCAGGTGCCTTGGCCTTGACATCAGCATAGGTGCCGACAGCGGCGATGATGCCATCCTCGATCAACAGACCGCCGTCTGTCTCGTAGAAATAGCTCTCGCTATCGGCAAGGCTGAGCGGGGCACGGCGAAAGGAGAGCAGGCGCCCGCGCAGGAGTATCGTGGTCATTCTTGTTTGCCTTCGACTGCGCTTTCGAACCAGGCGACGAGCAGCTTGCGCTCATCCGGCGTAATGTCGGTTACATTGCCCGGCGGCATGGCATGGCTGCGGCCGGCCTGTATATAGATTTCGCGCGCATGAGCGGCAATTTCCGCGTCATTTTCCAGAATCACACCATTCGGCGGTCGGGCGATGCCCTCATAGACCGGTTCCGCCGCATGGCACATGGAACAGCGCGTGCCGATCAGCTGCTTCACGGCGGGAAAATGCGGATCGCCGGCAGACTGCTGGAAGGCGGGGGCAACGGATGCGTTTTCGGTCTCGCCGGTTAAAAGCTTGGGAACCGTCGACAGCCACATGATGAGGATGAAGAGCACGACCGTGACGATCCAGGTCCAGGTCGGCCGGCCCTTGCGAGCATGGGTGGTGTTGAACCAGTGGCGGATCGTGACGCCCATCAGGAAGACGAGTGCTGCAATCACCCAGTTGAAGGCGGTGCCGAAAGCCAGCGGATAGTGGTTCGACAGCATGAAGAAGATGACAGGCAGCGTCAGGTAGTTGTTATGGAGCGAGCGCTGCTTGGCCATGTAGCCATATTTGGCATCCGGCGTGCGGCCGGCGATCAGGTCGGCGACGACGATCTTCTGGTTGGGAATGATGATCATGAAGACGTTGGCCGACATGATCGTGGCGGTGAAGGCGCCAAGATGCAGGAAGGCGGCGCGGCCGGTGAAGACCTGCGTGTAGCCCCAGCCCATGAAGACCAGCACGACGTAGAGCACGGCCATCAGGCCCCAGGTGTTCTTGCCGAGCGGCGACTTGCAGAGCAGGTCGTAGATGATCCAGCCGCCGGCGAGAGACGCGAGCGAGATCAGGATCGCCACCGGCCTCGAGATATCGAGCACGTGGCGATCGATGAGGAACAGGTCGGCGCCGCCATAATAGACGATGCAGAGCATCAGGAAGCCGGAGAGCCAGGTGAAATAGCTCTCATATTTGAACCAGGTCAGGTGTTCCGGCATCTCAGCCGGCGCCACCAGATATTTCTGGATGTGGTAGAAGCCGCCGCCATGCACCTGCCATTCCTCGCCGTGAACACCGGCGGGCAGATGCGGGCGCTTCACCAGGCCGAGGTCGAGCGCGATGAAATAGAAGGACGACCCGATCCAGGCGATCGCGGTGACGACATGGAACCAGCGCGCCGCAAAGGCCAGCCACTCCCAGGCTATTGCATATTCATACATTCAGTTCCCCTGTTCTTCTTCCCGACTCGTGAGATTGCGAGAAATTCCGGCGCGAGGAAAGGGGGCACGTGGGGTTTCTTGCCGCAGCGGAGATTGCAGGAAGAGCTTGCCGGGTGCGGCATTTGTGCTAAGGCATCGCCGACGACGCTATTAAGGAGCCGCTGAAACATGCAGATCGAAGTCCCTTGCCCGAAGTGCCGCAACACGCGCATGAAGTTTCCGCGCCCGCAGCCGATCGACAGCGACATCATCACCTGTTTCAGCTGCAATTTCGAACTCGGCACCTATGGCTCGATCAAGAAAAAGATGGTGGCGATGCTGAACCGCGTCGCGGCTGCCGAACAGCAGCAGAAGAAGCACTAGTTTACGGTTTAAGCCGGTGCAGTTGCGCCGGCCGCGGCACGGGCCGTTCACAGGGTCCTTTAGCGACAGCCTGAAAGATCAGCCCGCTTCGATCAAAGCGTCTTTTCCGACCGGGCGTCCGTCGGCGTCGAGCAGCGCCTTGAGCAGGGAAATCGCGCGCTGGCCGAGCGCAACCGGCTGGCCGTCCCGCCGCAGCACGCCGCTGCCGGGGTCAAGCATGAAACGGCCGAAAGCATAGCGCTGCTCTTCCATCACAATACTTATATCCGCGCAATTTGAGGTGGCAATCTGGTTGATTGCTGTGCTGTCGGGCGGATGTGGCATTCGCATGCCTTAAAAAACATCAGATTTCTGCGACATTTTATCCACCGCGGGTGTTCCGATGTGGAGCAGCCGATTCCTTGAAATGTGAAGATCGGGTTACAGTTTTGAAACACAGGCCGCCGGGAAAGGGTGGAAACCGCTAAAGACCGGCGGCGCATTCATCGACGGAGAAGATGCCCATGCGCAGCATTCTGACATGCGTGATGATTGCATATGCGTCGTTCGCGGCAGCCCACGACGCCGGTACGGGGTGGAGTTACGACCCCTATTGTTGCAATGGAAATGCCGAAAACGGCGATTGCCAGATGATCCCGTCCAAGACTGTGGCCATAACGCCGGATGGCTATCGCGTGACGCTGAGGCCCGGCGATCACCGGCTGGTGACGCGGAGCCATGTCTTCCTGCTGCCGATGACCAGGGCGATGCATTCAGGCGATAGCGATTATCATATCTGCCTGTTCCCGAACGAAGATACCCCGCGATGTTTCTATGCGCCCGATATGGGTTACTGAGAGGATTTTAAGCCCTGTCGTCTTTGCGTGACATGTTCAGTCCTGCTCCACATCGAATTTCTGCAGCAGCCATTTCCGAAAATTCCTGATTTTCGGCACGTTTCGCCTGTTTTCCGGATAGGCGAGCCAATAGTCGCGTCCGTCATTGCCGGTCAGTTCGAAGGGTTGGTAAAGCCTGCCGGCGGCGACATCGTCTTGGAAATGGCCGGGATTGAGCATGGCGACACCGCCGCCGGCAATCGCGATGCTGGCATCGAGGATCTGGGTGCCGAATTCGCTTTTCGGATAGCGGGAAAGATCGGCATCCTTGACGCCGGCCGCGGCGAACCATTCTGCCCACCAGGAATCGCCGGCGCTGATCAGGAACAGTTTCAGAAGATCGGCGGGCTCGTGGATGCCGCCGATTTCGGCCGCGAGCTTGGGGCTCAGCATGGGGGAGTAGTCAAGTTTCATCAGCCGATGACTGATCAGGCCGGGCCAATCGCCGCGTCCCCAACGGATCGCCACGTCGGCAGCCTCTTTCTGGAAGTCGACGATCGTACCTGAGGTGACGAGCCTGACGGCAATGTCCGGAAACTGCAGCTGGAAAGCGCCGATGTAGCGCGAGAGCCATTGCTGGGCGAAGGTCGCCGTCGAATGGATCGTCAGCGTTTCCCCGGTCGTCTTGCGCATCGAGGCCATGGCTTCGATCAGAATGTTGAATGCTTCGGAGACCCTGGGGGCCAGATGTTTACCTGCTTCTGTCAGCTCGATCTGGCGGGGCAAGCGCAGGAAGAGCGGCTCGCCGATATTCTCCTCCAGAAGCTTGATCTGGTAGCTGACGGCCGTCTGCGTCATGCCGAGCTCATCGCCGGCCCGGGTGAAACTGCCGAGCCGGGCCACGGCTTCGAAGACGCGCAGCGCATTCAGCGGGAACTGCTTCGACAGTTTCATGGATAAGTTCTCTTTATGGATGCAGACGGTTGTTCGATTGGAATTGCAGCATTTTTCCCGGCAAACTGCAATCATCTCATCAAACCATCAAGGTGATGTCATGGATTGCCAAGCTATCGAAGAGAGCCGTTCTCCTACAAGAGAGGCATTGTTCACCGTCATCGTTCGCCGGCTGGCCCGGGGGATTGGCAGCCGGAGGCCGCGGCTGGATATCGACGTCACACCCGATCGCATCAAGCGCGATCTCGGTTTCCTGGATGGACGCGACCCGCGTTACGAGGATGACCGGTCGCGGTAGGCGGCAAGTGCGGTCAGGATTTCCGCCGCTGTCATGGCGGCGATCACTTCGGGGCGTTTGTCCTTCACGAAGGAGCCGCCGATCGGCAAGGTAAGGCGCTCCAGCCAAGAGCGTTCGCCGCCGGCTTCGCGGGAAAGCCAGCTTGCAAAGGTCGCTCGTTTGGTCGCCGAGCCGATCATGCCGGTATAGGCGAGGTCGGTGCGGGCAAGTGCTTCACGGGCGATCAGGAAATCAAGGGCATGATCGTGGGTCAGGATGACGAGTGCTGCGCCGGCGGGCATGTCCTTCACCAATGCCTCGGGCATCGGCACCAACAGGCTCTTCGTCGAGACCGGAAGATTGGCGAGTTCATCCCGCCGGGTCTCGATGACGGTGATGGAAAGCGGTAGTGGCGCGAGCGCCGCTGCAAGGGCGCGACCAACATGGCCTGCGCCGAAGACATAGACTTCCGGCAGGCGTTCGGCTTCACTTTCCTGCTTTTTCCCCAGTTCGTCCCTGACGGCATCGGTCACACGGCGGAAACGCAGTTGGGTGCGGCCGCCGCAGCATTGGCCGATTTCCGGCCCGAGCGGAATATCCATGAGGTCATTGCCGCCGGTGCCGGCGAGCAATTCGCGGGCATTGCCGATGGCGATGAATTCGAATTGGCCGCCGCCGATGGTGCCCCAGAGGCTGCTTGCCGAAACCAGCATGAAGGTGCCGGTCTCGCGCGGTGTCGAACCCTGGGTGCCTGATATCTCGATCAGGACCGCTTCCGGCTGGAGGGCCAGAAAGGCGCGGAAG
>UCCS01000189.1 GCA_900470965.1 Hyphomicrobiales bacterium | reverse complement strand
CCGATGCGATGGCGCTGGCTGCTCTGCGCCAGCGCCATCGCATCGGCGCGGATCTTCGGATCGCGCGTCAGCGGCATGGCAAGGCGCACGGCCAGATGCCAGGCGAGCGCCTCGATGAAGAGCGGCGAATATTTCGTCGGGTCGGTGAGCCGGCAGGTATAGCGCAGCAGCGCCGGCGAGAGGTCGCAATAGAGCCGGTCGCCCTCCAGCGCATAAGCATATTGCATCTCGCGCCCGGCCTCATCGAGATCGGGCCTCAGTGTTTCGGGCGGTATGGCGGCATCGGCGGAATAACGCGGCCTGATCCAGCGGATCTGCAGGCAATCGGCCGGCCGTGCATAGGAGTGGCGCCACACACCCGGCTTGTCATTGTCGAGCGCGCCCAGCGCCACGGTCTTGCCCGCCACAGCCCAAGGGAAGGATTGCAGCAGTGCATCGCGGGTCTGCGCATAGAACTGATTGCAGGCGCGCGCCTCGGCGCTCTTTTCGGTGAGATCGTTGATATTGTCCTTGCTGATATTGGAAAGGGCGAGATTGCAGATAGAGACGACGGTAGCCATGAACCAACCTCTTGAGTTGGGATAGGGCTAACGTGGGGATGGTTGTTGGGGTGAAGTGGGGGCGGCGTAAGGCGGAGGAATGGGCTGGAGAGGGGGCCGCGTGCTGTGTTCGGGCGACAGGGCACGCGCTTTCCTCCCTTGTATCTGCACATTGGTGATTTTGTGCGATTGAGCCTCTTGTCGGGTGGCCACCCGGCAAGAGGCGTGGCAGCGTCGCCCGTTCTCCCCTCCGGTTACAACCGTGGATGAGCCAGGGATCGTCACCATCGTCACGTACGATCGAAGGGCTGGCTGGATGTGTTCATCCGCCCGTCCGGTGTTTCCCGACGGTTCAGCAACTGACTTGATGAGGGGAGGAGGGATGCCGCTCCATAGCAAGGTCCATGCCGGAGGAGACGCCCTTCGCCGGTTCTCATGCTGCCGACCGCGCTCGAGCGCGG
>UCCS01000186.1 GCA_900470965.1 Hyphomicrobiales bacterium | reverse complement strand
TTTCCTCCCACAAGATCGGCGGCCCGAAGGGCGCCGGCGCACTCGTCACCCGCGGCGAAGCGCTGATGCCGAAGGCGCTGATCCGCGGCGGCGGGCAGGAGAAGGGTCACCGGTCAGGGACACAGAATTCTCTGGCGCTGATCGGTTTCGGGGCTGCGGCGGAAGCCGTGCTGCAGAACCTTGAGGAGCGCAATGCTGCGATTGCCGTGCTGCGCGACCGGCTGGAAGCCGGCATGCGCGCGGCAGCACCCGACGTCATCATTTACGGCGCCGGCGGCCCGCGCGTCGCCAACACCATTTTCTTCACGCTTCCCTGCATGAAGGCGGAGACCGGGCAGATCGCCTTCGATCTTGAAGGCGTGGCACTTTCAGCGGGTTCGGCCTGCTCCTCCGGCAGGGTAGGCGAAAGCCATGTGCTGACGGCGATGGGCCGTGATCCGAAGCTCGGGGCTCTGCGCATGTCGCTCGGCTTTTCGACGACGAAAGAAGACGTGGACAGGGCGATTGCAGCCTTCGCCAAGATTGCCTCCCGGCGAAAGCTGGCGGGCGAGGCGGCCTGAACGCCTCACAAACTTGCGGAAACGCAAATTTCTACTTGCCAACAGGGCTGAAAAGTCCCTTTTGGCCACTTACATCAGGGGTAAGTAATTGCCCCACTGACAAGCTGCCGGACCTTTTATCCGGCGAGATTGGAGAGTGACATGCCTGCTGTCCAGGAAACAGTCGATCGCGTCCGCGAAATCGACGTGGACCAGTATAAATACGGCTTCGAAACCGTCATCGAAATGGACAAGGCACCCAAGGGCCTTTCCGAAGACATCATCCGCCTGATCTCCTCCAAGAAGCAGGAACCGGAATGGATGCTCGAATGGCGCCTGGAAGCCTACAAGCGCTGGCTGACGATGGATGAGCCCACCTGGGCGCGCGTCGACTATCCGAAGATCGATTTCAACGAGATCCACTATTACGCGGCGCCGAAGAGCACGCCGGGTCCGAAGTCGATCGAAGACGTCGATCCTGAAATCCTCAAGGTCTACGAGAAGCTCGGCATTCCGCTGAAGGAACAGGAAATCCTGGCCGGCGTGCAGAAGCCGAAGATCGCGGTCGATGCAGTGTTCGATTCCGTGTCGGTCGTAACGACCTTCAAGGAGGAGCTGAAGAAGGCCGGCGTGATCTTCATGTCGATCTCGGAAGCCATCCGCGAGCAACCGGATCTTGTGCGCAAGTATCTCGGCTCCGTCGTTCCGACGACCGACAACTACTATGCGACGCTGAACTCGGCCGTCTTCACCGACGGTTCCTTCGTCTTCGTGCCGAAGGGCGTGCGTTGCCCGATGGAGCTTTCCACCTACTTCCGCATCAACGAGAAGAATACCGGCCAGTTCGAGCGCACGCTGATCATCGCCGAGGAAGGGGCATACGTCTCCTATCTCGAAGGCTGCACCGCACCGCAGCGTGATGAGAACCAGTTGCATGCCGCCGTGGTCGAGCTCATCGCGCTCGACGATGCCGAGATCAAGTATTCCACCGTCCAGAACTGGTATCCGGGCGACAAGAACGGCAAGGGCGGCATCTACAACTTCGTCACCAAGCGTGGCGATTGCCGCGGCGACCGTTCGAAGATCTCCTGGACGCAGGTCGAGACCGGTTCGGCGATCACCTGGAAGTATCCGTCCTGCATCCTGCGCGGCGATGACTCCAGAGGCGAGTTCTACTCGATCGCCGTGTCCAACGGCCATCAGCAGATCGACAGCGGTACCAAGATGATCCATCTCGGCAAGAACACGTCGAGCCGCATCGTCTCCAAGGGCATCGCCGCCGGCGTTTCGCAGAACACCTATCGCGGCCAGGTCTCCGCCCACCGCAAGGCCTCGAATGCGCGCAACTTCACGCAATGCGACTCGCTCTTGATCGGTGACAAGTGCGGCGCCCACACGGTGCCTTACATCGAGGCGAAGAATTCGACGGCACAGTTCGAGCACGAGGCGACGACCTCGAAGATCTCCGAAGACCAGCTGTTCTACTGCCTGCAGCGCGGCATTCCGACGGAAGCTGCGATCGCGCTGATCGTCAACGGCTTCGTCAAGGAAGTCCTGCAGGAGCTGCCGATGGAATTCGCCGTCGAGGCGCAGAAGCTGATCAGCATCTCGCTGGAAGGCTCGGTCGGCTGACATGAGCGAGGCGGACAAGAAGCGCATCCTTGAACGCCTGACGAATATGCGCGGAGAGATCCTATCGAAGATAAGCCCCCGCGAGCAAAGATGCGAGACGGAAACGCCGCCGGAGCGGCCCTATGTGTTTCTCCGGCAGCGCGTAGAAAAGCCGGGAGAGGTCATTCTGAGCCTCCCGAGTCTTGTCGAATTGCTTCTCGCCGTGATCCGTTTTGGGCGATAGCGGCTAACGCAACAGGTCGACATTCTTAGAAATTACGCGAGGCTCCGAGTGAGCTGCGCAGAGAAAACGCAGGAACCAAAGATGCTTGAAATCAAGAACCTTCATGCCCGCATCGCCGAAGACGGCACCGAGATCATCCGTGGCCTGAACCTCACTGTGAAGGCCGGCGAAGTTGCCGCCATCATGGGCCCGAACGGCTCCGGCAAGTCGACGCTCTCCTACATCCTCTCCGGCCGCGAAGACTATGAAGTGACCGAAGGTGACATTCTCTACAACGGCGAGAGCATCCTCGAGCTCGATGCCGCCGAGCGCGCCTCCAAGGGCATCTTCCTGGCCTTCCAGTATCCAGTCGAAATTCCTGGTGTCGCCACCATGCAGTTCCTGAAGGTGGCGATGAACGAGCAGCGCAAGGCACGCGGCGAAGACGAGCTGACGACGCCGGACTTCATGCGCCGGGTCAAGGACGCTGCGGCCAAGCTGCAGATCAACACCGAGATGCTGAAGCGCCCGCTGAACGTCGGCTTCTCCGGCGGCGAAAAGAAGCGCGCCGAAATCCTGCAGATGGCGCTGCTTGAGCCGAAGCTTTGCGTGCTCGACGAAACCGACTCCGGCCTCGACATCGACGCCCTGAAGGTCGTGGCCGATGGGGTCAACGCGCTGCGTTCGCCAGATCGCGCCGTTATCGTCATTACCCACTACCAGCGCCTGCTCGACTATATCGTGCCGGATACCGTGCACGTTCTCTACAAGGGCCAGGTCATCAAATCCGGCGACAAGACGCTGGCCCATGAGCTGGAAGCCAACGGTTACGCCGACATCATCGGCGCCGCAGCCTGAGCGTGGCGGAAAGGACGACGTCCATGAACATGCAAACGACGAGCCGCCTGACCGCGGCCGAAGCGGCGCTGATCGAAGCGTTCAACCAGCAGATCGGCGAACTGCCGGGCAATGGCGCGGTCACTGCGCTGCGCGACCGGCTGCTCGACGACCTGAAGAGGGAAGGCCTGCCGACACGCCGCGTCGAGGCCTGGCACTATACGGACCTGAAGAACCTGCTGCGCAACATTCCGGCCCAGGCGGGTGACGCCGGCTCGGAAGCGCTGGAGCCGCTAGTCGACGGTTCGCCGGTTCTTGCCGTGATCCAGGGCAAGCCTGATCACAAGGCTTCTGCCGGCGATCTCTCGGTTTCGGTCTATTCCGAAAAGCTGACCGACGGTTCGGCCGCCGCCAATCTCGACGCGCTCGGCCGCGACGATGCGGTCGGCCGCATCAACGGCAGCTTCGTCAAGGATGGCTATGTGATCGACGTGCCCGATGGCACCGAGTTCGAAGAGCCGCTGGAAATCCAGTTCGTGCATGCCGGCGGCGACATTCATACCCGCCTACCGGTTGCCTTCGGCGCCAATGTGAAGGGTGTCGTCATCGAGCGTCACCAGTCGGTGACCGACAATGCCGCACTCGTGTCGCATGTCAGTGACATCACGGTCGGGCAGGGCACGGAGCTCACCTGGATCATCCTGCAGCAGCAGGGGACTGAGGATACGCATCTCGGCCAGATCCGCGTCGATCTCGGCGCTGACGCCAAGTTGAAGCTCTTCGTTATCAATGCCGGCGGCAAGCTGGTGCGCCAGGAGCTGAATATCAAGGTGACGGGCGAGGGCGCCGATCTGACGCTGCGCGGCATCAATCTGCTCGGCGCCGAGACGCACACGGACGTAACGATGGTGCTTGGCCACGACGTGCCGCACACCGGCTCGACGGAAGTGATCCGCAACGTCGTCTTCGATCGCGCCAAGGGCGTCTTCCAGGGCATGATCCGGGTCGCGCCCGATGCCCAGAAGACCGATGCCAAGATGGCCTGCAACACGCTGCTGATGTCCGACGATGCCGAATTCTCAGTCAAGCCCGAGCTCGAAATCTTCGCCGACGACGTGCAGTGCGGCCATGGTGCGACGGTTGCCGATATCGACCACAACCATCTCTACTACCTGATGGCCCGCGGCATTCCGGAGAACAAGGCGCGCGCCATGCTCGTCAACGCCTTCGTTGCCGAGATCGTCGAGGAATTGGAATACGAAGCCCTGGTCGAGGCGCTGGAAGGCGTCATTTCGGCCTGGCTGGAAAAGCACGCCTGATCGGATATCGCCATGGACAAGATCGTGCCGGCAACCGCCTATGATGTTGAAGCCATCCGCAGGGATTTCCCGATCCTTGCGGAGAAGGTGCATGGCAAGCCGCTGGTCTATCTGGACAACGGCGCCTCCGCACAGAAGCCGCAGGCGGTGATCGATGCGATCTCGCATGCCTACAGCCACGAATACGCCAATGTGCATCGCGGCCTTCACTACCTGTCGAATGCCGCAACTGAAGCCTATGAAGCGGCGCGCGAAAAGGTTCGCCGCTTCCTGAACGCGCCTTCGGTTGATGACATCGTCTTCACCAAGAACTCGACCGAGGCGATCAACACCGTCGCCTACGGTTGGGGCATGCCCAAGATCGGCGAGGGCGATGAGATCGTGCTGACGATCATGGAGCACCACTCCAACATTGTGCCCTGGCATTTCATCCGCGAACGGCAGGGCGCGAAGCTTGTCTGGGTGCCCGTCGATGACGAAGGCGCCTTCCATATCGAGGATTTCGAGAAGAGCTTGACCGACAAGACCAAGCTCGTCGCAATCACCCATATGTCGAATGCGCTCGGCACCATCGTTCCGGTCAAGGAAGTCTGCCGCATCGCTCATGAGCGCGGCATTCCCGTTCTGATCGACGGTTCGCAGGGTGCGGTGCATCTGCCTGTCGACGTGCAGGATATCGATTGCGACTGGTACGTCATGACCGGTCACAAGCTCTATGGCCCGTCGGGCATCGGCGTGCTCTACGGCAAGAAGGACCGGCTGAAGGAGATGCGGCCCTTCCAGGGTGGTGGCGAGATGATCTTCGAGGTGAGCGAGGATATCGTCACCTATAATGATCCGCCGCACCGTTTCGAGGCTGGCACGCCGCCGATCGTGCAGGCGATCGGGCTTGGTTATGCGCTCGACTATATGGACAAGATCGGCCGCGAGAATATCGCGGCCCACGAGGCGGATCTGACTGCCTATGCCGAGGAGCGGCTCAAGGCGGTCAATTCGCTGCGCGTCTTCGGCAATGCGCCCGGCAAGGGCGCCATCTTCTCCTTCGAGTTGGCGGGCATTCATGCCCATGACGTCTCGATGGTGATCGACCGCCAGGGTGTTGCCGTTCGCGCTGGCACGCATTGCGCCATGCCGCTCTTGAAACGCTTCGGCGTGACCTCCACATGCCGTGCATCCTTCGGCATGTATAATACCCGCGCCGAGGTGGATGCGCTCGCAGATGCGCTCGACTATGCGCGCAAGTTCTTTGCTTGAGGAAGAAGCCATGAGCCTGAATGAAGAGAAGATCGACGTACGCGAAGGCATCGTGCATTCCAGCATTCCCGAAGCGGAGCTGGCGCGTCTCAGCGACGACGTGATCGGCGCTCTCAAGACCGTCTATGACCCGGAAATTCCAGCAGACATCTTCGAGCTCGGCCTCATCTACAAGATCGACATCGAAGACGACCGCATGGTGAAGATCATGATGACGCTGACGGCCCCCGGCTGCCCGGTTGCCGGCGAAATGCCGGGATGGGTGGAAAATGCCGTCGGCGCTGTTGAAGGCGTTTCGGGCGTCGAGGTCGCCATGACCTTCGATCCGCCGTGGACGCCGGAGCGCATGTCCGAAGAGGCGCAGGTCGCTGTCGGCTGGTATTGATCGATTAAGGTGATCGCCTTACATTGAATCATGAAGCACCGGATCTTGACCCCGGTTGTGGAAGGAGATTGAGCCCATGGGCTTTGCAGTAATGAGCATGACGGAAGCTGCCGCAGAACGCGTGAAGGCGATCGTTGGCAACGGTGGACCGGATGCCAAGGGCATTCGTGTCGGTATCAAGAAAGGCGGCTGCGCCGGGATGGAATATACCATCAACCTGGTGATGGAGGCCAATGCCAAGGACGACCTGATCGAGCGTGACGGTGCCAAGGTCTGGATCGAGCCGTCAGCCGTTCTCTACCTGCTCGGCACCGAACTCGGCTTCGAAACGACGACGCTACGTTCCGGCTTCATCTTCACCAATCCGAACCAGACATCGGCCTGCGGCTGCGGCGAATCCGTGGAGCTTAAGCCTGCTGATCTGGCAGCCCTTGCCGCACGCGGCGATGCCGTGGTTCCGGCTCAGCATTAAAGCGTGTCGCGATCTTTCCGATCGCTTGACGCGCTTTAAGTCTTTGTTTTGCGCATATCGTTATCGCAAAACCGCTGCACACTTTCGCGCGACATGCTAAGCAATTTTCATTGAAATTGCCTGATGGCCGCCATAATTGGCGGCCTTTTGATTTTTATGAGCCTGTCCGAGACCGACAAGCGACCAAGAAGAAACGAAGCGGACAATGCTCTTTCTGTTCCTGAAGGGCGCCCTGCTGGGCGTCATCATCACCGCGCCGCTCGGGCCGATCGGAACGCTCTGCATCAACAGAAGCCTCGAGAAGGGGTTCTGGTACGGTTTTTCCGGCGGGCTGGGGACGGCGCTGGGTGACGCGAGCTACGCGCTGGTCGCGGTGACCGGGATTGCTGTTTTCTCCGAGGCCATGTCGACAGCCACTATTCCGCTGGCACTCGGCGGCGGGCTGATGCTGCTCTGGCTCGGCTGGCGGGGACTGAAGAACAAAGGAAAGATAAAGGCTGCGAAGATCGATGCGGCCGACTTCCTGCACACGACCATCTCGACCTTCCTGCTGACCATCTCCAATCCGGCGACGATCCTCTCCTTCGGAGCGCTGTTTGCCGGCCTCGGCCTGACCGAAGAGACGCGCCGCTTCAGCTCGGCGATGATCGTCTCGGGCGTCTTCCTGGGGTCGCTCCTCTGGTGGTTTTGCCTCAGTGGCGCGGTCAGCCTTGCAAGAGACCGGCTCTCGGCCGATTTCACGGCGAAAGTCGGCCGAGCGACGAGCTATATGCTGATCGCCTTCGGCGCGGTGGCGCTCGGTTCGGTGGCTTATTCGATCGTATAGCGAAGGGCGCTTTAATCGCGCTTGATGCTCATCAGCACATCCCAGAGATCGGCCCCGGTCTCAAAGACTGATGCGTTTGCCTTGTAGCTCTGTTCGGTCTCGACGAGGTCGGTCAGCTCGGTCGCGAAATCCACGCCCTGATCCGTCTCGGTGACGCTTGCCTGCACGCCTGAAGGTTCGACGGACTGGAAGCTGGTGTTCAGCCGGCCATAGCCCGGCGTACTCGCATTGGCGACATTGTTGGCGATCGCACTTGCGCGCGTCGACTGCGCCAGCATTCCCGAGAGAGCCGTATGCGTAATTGCAGAAATGCTCATCGACCGTTTCCCTATTTCCGGACATCCAGCGTTTTACCGACAAGGATTTAGGGAATGCTGAACGGCTTCGGTTAGCGAAAGGCGAGGGGATCTGGGACGGCTGTGCCGGAATGGCACGACAGCCTCAGCGACCGGCTTTCATACCCGCAATCAGGATATCGATGAGTTGCCTCGCTGCATTCCGCCAAGCCGGGCCGCAGCTGATGCTTGCGCCGCCCGCCAGCGCGCGCAAAATGTCGAGAGGGTCCATCGCCAGACGGATTTCTCCGGTGGCGACTGCGCGCTCCACCAGCAGATTGACGGCACCGATAATCAAATCGGCAGAATCCGCATAGAGCTCGGAGGTGCCGCCAACAAGCGAATCCAGCACTTCGGACATGCCATGTTTCGTCACCACATAGTCGACGAACTGGACCAGCCACAGGCGGAGCGCTTCGACAGGCGGATGCGTTTCAGCGAGGCTCTTGGCGGCAGCGGCAAGCTGCGCCGTCTCATTGCGGTAGATGGCGGAAATCAGTGCATCGCGCGTCGGGAAATGACGATAGAGCGTACCGATGCCGACGCCGGCAATGCGGGCGATTTCCTCCAGGCTGGCGCTGGAACCCTTTTCGGCAAATACGGTCTTTGCCGTTTCCATCAACACAAGGCGGTTGCGTTCGGCATCCGCACGCGGCTTTCGGACGGTGGACCCGTCACTTTTTTCGGCCATTTACGAGAAGTCCCCTTGATAAACGGAGGTGCCCTCCGTATTTATCTGGAGGCATCCTCCTTTTATTCCATTTGAGGCCGGTGGGCAATGGTTCACCAGTCCGGAGAGGTGCGTCCATGATCAAGGAGATAATCATGAGTGGACTTTTTGGCGCGACATCGACCACCGACGAAGTGCTCGCCGGCGTCGATCTCAAGGGCAAGCGCGTGCTGGTGACGGGTGTTTCGGCCGGCCTCGGCGTGGAAACCGCGCGCGTGCTGGCAGCCCACGGCGCGCAGGTGGTGGGCACGGCACGTGACCTTGCAAAGGCGAGGGCGGCAACGGAAGTCGTGCGCGCCGGTGCTGCCAATGGTGGCAGCCTTGATATCGTCGAGCTCGATCTTGCCTCTCTGGCAAGCGTGCGCGCATGCGCCGATGCGCTCATTGCAGATGGCCGCCCCTTCGATGTCGTCATTGCCAATGCCGGCGTCATGGCCGCTCCCTTCGGCCGCACCGCCGATGGTTTCGAAACGCAGTTCGGCACCAACCATCTCGGTCATTTCGTGCTGGTCAACCGCATTGCACCGCTTGTGAAATCGGGCGGCCGCGTGGTGATCGTCGCATCCTCGGGCCATCGCATGGCACCTTTCAGCCTCGACGACCTGAATTTCGAGAGTAAGACCTATGAGCCCTGGGCGGCCTATGCCCAGTCGAAGACCGCAAATATCCTGTTCGCGGTGGAACTCGACCGGCGCCTGAGGGAGCGCGGCATCCGCGCAACGGCACTGCATCCCGGCGGCATCAACACCGAGCTCGGGCGCCACCTCGACCCTGGCATGATCGAAGGCATGTTGGCGCAGATCAACGCAGCACTCGCCGCCGAGGGCAAGCCGCCCTTCCAGTGGAAGACGATTCCTCAGGGTGCGGCTACCTCCGTATGGGCAGGTTTCGTCGCCCCGGCAGACGCGGTCGGCGGCAGATATTGCGAGAATTGCCACGTCTCCGAAGTGACGGATGCGGAGATCAGCCCGATTTCCGAGGGGGTGCGTTCCTACGCGCTAAATTCCGAGACGGCCAAGGCATTGTGGGCCAGGAGCGAAGAGTTGGTCGGCGAGCGCTTCTAAACCGCAAACCATCCCGCTTCGAAGCAGATAGAAAGCGGGGGGACTGGGAAACTGGTGCCCCTGCCGAGGAATTGAACCTGGATCGGCTGCAAACCAGACAGCTGCTCTTACGTTGAGCTACGAGGGGCGTAGTGTCTTTGTGCCAGAAATTACGTTCGCAGGCGAACGGAGTTTCGATCGACGGTTAGAGAATAAGGTTAACCTGCCGCATAAGGCGATACAGGAGAAGGGTGCCCGGTACAGGGGCAGGCGACCCTTCTCCCTGCTGGTTTTACAGCGTCCAGCAACGATAGTTACGCAGAGAACCGAAAATGGTTCACTAGTGCGGATGAAAGTCCCGAAAAAGTCTGGCGGCTGTCCTTCATCGTCAGGAATGCATAGCTGCGCATCATCCGTCTCCGCAGCTCCTTGCCAATCGCCGTCGTTCAGGCCTTGATATCGAGGCCCGCTTCGACTGCGGCGGCGATGAATGCCTTGCGTGCATCCTCGCCGGTGCGCTTGCCCTTGATGACATCAGCGCAGATCAGCAACGCCTGGTCGAGTGCGGCGCCATCTTCCGTCGGCCAGTCCTCGATCATCGCCCAGGAGGCGGCCTGGGTATTGTCGATGGTCACGTATTCGCCGGGCTCTTCGAGGGCGAGGAGTACAGGCTTCGACCATGGCGCCTGCATTCTTGCTTCGCTTTGATCCTGGGGCATTTGTTGTGGCCTTTCTTCGCGCATTCTCTATCAGAATTAGGAAAGCCCCTCCCATGATGGAAGGGGCTTGGATTGCTCAACGCAGGGCGTCTGGCCTGACTGCTATTCAGCTGCCTCTGCGTAGGCCTCAACCGGCGGGCAGGTGCAGATCAGGTTGCGGTCGCCATAGACGTTGTCGACGCGGTTGACCGGCGACCAGTACTTGTCCACGCGGAAGGCACCGGGCGGGAAGCAGGCCTGTTCGCGCGAATAGGGGCGATCCCATTCGCCGACAAGGTCTTCGACCGTATGCGGAGCGTTCTTCAACGGGTTGTTCAGCTTGTCCGAACGTCCCTCTTCGATGTCGCGGGCTTCCTGACGGATCGCCAGCATCGCTTCGCAGAAGCGGTCGAGTTCGGCCTTGGTTTCGGACTCCGTCGGCTCGATCATCAGCGTGCCGGCAACCGGCCAGCTCATGGTCGGTGCGTGGAAGCCGCAATCGATCAGGCGCTTGGCAACGTCGTCGACGGTGACGCCGCAGCTATCGACCAGCGGGCGCGTGTCGATGATGCATTCATGCGCCACACGGCCCGCAGCTGACTTGTAGAGCACGTCGTAAGCGCCCTTCAGACGAGCCGCGATGTAGTTGGCGTTGAGGATCGCAACCTTCGTCGCCTGCGTCAGGCCTTCGCCGCCCATCATCAGGCAGTAGCTCCAGGAGATCGGCAGGATGGACGCCGAGCCAAAAGCTGCTGCCGAAACCGCACCCGAACGACCGTCCGTTTCCGGATGGCCGGGCAGGTGAGGCGCCAGATGCGACTTGACGCCGATCGGGCCCATACCGGGACCGCCGCCGCCATGCGGGATGCAGAACGTCTTGTGCAGGTTGAGGTGCGAGACGTCGGAACCGATGTCACCAGGGCGAGACAGACCGACCATGGCGTTCATGTTGGCGCCGTCGAGATAGACCTGACCGCCGTGCTGATGCACGAGGTCGCAGATTTCCTTGACGGTTTCCTCGAACACGCCATGCGTCGAGGGGTAGGTAATCATGCAGCAGGAGAGATTATCCGCATACTGCTCCGCCTTGGCGCGGAAATCGTCGAGGTCGATATCGCCGTTTTCACGCACCTTGACGACCACGACCTTCATGCCGACCATCTGGGCCGAAGCCGGATTGGTACCGTGCGCCGAGGTCGGGATGAGGCAGACGTCGCGATGACCCTGGCCGTTTGCAATGTGGTAATTGCGGATGGTCAAAAGGCCCGCATATTCGCCCTGCGCGCCGGAATTCGGCTGCATGGAGAAGGCGTCGTAGCCGGTGACGGCGCAGAGCTTTGCCGTCAGGTCATCGATCATTTCGCGATAGCCGAGCGCCTGGTCGGCCGGCACGAAAGGATGGATGTCGGAAAATTCCGGCCAGGTGATCGGCAGCATTTCGGCCGTGGCGTTCAGCTTCATCGTGCAGGAGCCGAGCGGGATCATCGAGCGGTCGAGCGCCAGATCGCGGTCCGAGAGCCGGCGGATGTAGCGGGTCATTTCGCTTTCGGCGCGGTTCATGTGGAAGATCGGGTGTGTCAGGTATTCGCTGGTGCGCAGCAAATCCTTCGGCAGGCGATAGGACGGCTCGAAATCGGCAATCTGGAAATTGCCGCCGAAGGCGCGCCAGACGGCTTCCAGCGTTGCCGGGCGGGTGCGTTCGTCGAGCGACATGCCGATCTTCGTCTGACCGACCTTGCGAAGGTTGACGCCTTCGGCGACGGCTGCGCGCAGGATGAGGCCCTGCATGTGGCCGACATCGACGGTGATCGTGTCGAAGAAGGTATCCGGCTCGACCTTGTAGCCGAGCTTTTCCAGGCCCTTGGCCATCAGCACGGCCTTTTGGTGGACCTGCTGGGCAATCGCCTTGATACCCTTGGGACCATGGAAGACGGCATACATGGAGGCCATGACGGCGAGCAGGACCTGCGCGGTGCAGATGTTCGACGTCGCCTTTTCGCGGCGGATATGCTGTTCGCGCGTCTGCAGCGACAGGCGATAGGCGCGGTTGCCACGGGCATCGACGGACACGCCGACGAGACGGCCGGGCATGGAGCGCTTGATGGCATCCTTGACCGACATATAGGCCGCATGCGGGCCACCGTAACCGACGGGAACGCCGAAGCGTTGCGAGGAACCGATCGCGATATCGGCACCCATTTCGCCCGGCGACTTCAGAAGCGTCAGCGACAGGATATCAGCGGCAACGACAGCGATGGCGCCCGTCTGGTGCAGGCGGGAGATCAGGCCGGTGAAATCGCGCACATGACCGTGCGTGCCCGGATACTGGAAGATTGCGCCGAAGACATCGACCGGATCGAGATCGGTGAAGGGATTGCCGACGATAACGCTCCAGCCGAGCGGCTCGGCGCGGGTCTTGATCAGCTCGATCGTCTGCGGATGGCAGTCGGCATCGACGAAGAACGCCTTGGCCTTCGACTTGGAAACGCGCTCGGCCATGGCCATGCCTTCGGCAGCGGCCGTCGCTTCATCGAGCAGCGAGGCGTTGGCGACGTCGAGGCCGGTCAGGTCGCAGATCATCGTCTGGTAATTCAGGAGCGCTTCGAGGCGTCCTTGCGAAATCTCCGGCTGGTAGGGCGTGTAGGCCGTGTACCAGGCAGGGTTTTCCAGGATGTTGCGCTGGATGACCGGCGGCGTGATCGTGCCGCAATAGCCCTGGCCGATCAGCGAGGTCAGGACCTTGTTCTTGTTGGCGGTTTCGCGCAGCTTGTCGAGCGCTTCGCGCTCCGTCATCGGCGCGCCCCAGACGAGCGGCGCCTTCTGGCGGATGGCGGGCGGCACGGTGGCGTCGATCAGCGCATCGAGGCTCTTGTAGCCGATAACGCCGAGCATATCCGACATTTCAGACGGCGAGGGGCCGATATGACGACGATTGGCGAAGTCATAGGGCTGATAGTCGGTGAACTGGAATTCGGTAGGCGTCGTCATTACGCAGTCAGCTCCTTATAAGCCGCTTCGTCGAGCAGGCCATCGGCATCGGCAAGGTTCGTGAGCTTGAGCTTGAAGAACCAGCCAGCACCCTGCGGATCGGAATTGACGAGCGACGGGTCGGCGACGATGGCCGGATTAACCTCGACGATCTCGCCATCGAGCGGGCAGTAGACATCCGAAGCCGCCTTGACGGATTCGACTGTCGCAGCATTGCCATCCTTGGAGAAGGTAGCGCCGACTTCAGGCAATTCCACGAAAACGAGGTCGCCGAGCTGCTCGACAGCGTAGGTGGTGATGCCGACGGTCGCGACATCGCCTTCGAGCTTCAGCCATTCATGTTCAGCAGTAAATTTCAGCATGGAAAAATCCTCTCGCAATAGGGGTCAGCGTTTGTAGGTCGGCGTGATGAAGGGAAGGGCGGAAACGGTGACAGGCAGATACTTGCCACGCACTTCTGCATAGACTTGCCTGCCGGCTGCGGCATGGGAGACCGGAACATAGCCCATGGCGACGGGGCCTTCGACCGAGGGGCCGAAACCACCCGAGGTGACTTCACCGATCTCGGTCTTGCCTTCGGCATCGGCATAGAGCTTGGCATGGCCGCGCACCGGCGCCTTGCCCTCGGGCTTCAGGCCGACGCGCTTGCGGCTAACGCCTTTGTCCAGCTCGCCGAGAATGCGCTCGGCACCCGGAAAACCGCCGGCGCGCGCGCCACCGCTGCGGCGGGCCTTCTGCATGCCCCATTCGATGGCCGCCTCGACCGGCGAGGTGGTCGTGTCGATATCGTTGCCATAGAGGCAGAGGCCGGCTTCGAGGCGCAACGAGTCACGGGCGCCAAGGCCGATCGGCTCGACATCGGGATGCTCGAGCAACCGGTTGGTGACATCCACGGCCTTGTCGGCGGGAATGGAGATTTCAAAGCCGTCCTCGCCGGAATAGCCGGAACGCGAGACGAGACAGGAAACGTCGTGCAGGCGGCAGTGGCGCACGTCCATGAACTTCATGGCGGCGACATCGGCCCAGAGTTCAGCCAGCGCTTCAACGGCGCGCGGGCCCTGCAGTGCGATCAGGGCGCGGTCGAGGACGGTGATCTCGCAGGTGTCGGAAAGATGCTTCTGCAGGTGCGCGATGTCTTGCTCCTTGCAGGCGGCGTTGACGACGACGAAGAGATGGTCGTCGAGATGGGTGATCATCAGGTCGTCGAGGATACCGCCATTCTCATCCGTGAAAAAACCGTAGCGCTGGCGCCCTTCGGCAAGACCGAGAATATCGACGGGCACGAGGTTTTCGAGCGCAAGCGCTGCATCCTCATACTTGCCGGACTTTGCCTTGATGATGAGCTGGCCCATATGGGAGACATCGAACACGCCGGCAGCGTTGCGGGTCTGCAGGTGTTCCTTCATGACACCGGCCGGATACTGCACCGGCATGTCATAGCCTGCGAAAGGCACCATGCGGGCGCCGAGCGACAGGTGCAGCGCGTGTAGCGGGGTTTTCTTGAGGGCAGCAGTATCGTCCAAACGACGCCTCCGGGGTTTGCGCCGGATATTCCGGGCGCGGGCTCAAAACTGAAGGCGCGGTTGCGCCTTGTCTCCTTGAGCCCCCTCTGTCCCTGTGCCTGAGATTGTTATCCCTTCGGCGGGCGTTTCGAGAACGCCACTCTCCAGAGTTCCGTCTGCCCCTTGTGGTCCTTTTGCCTGAGAGTTTCCGGGGCGGTTGCTCCTTCGGCACCGGCATCTCGCGCCGGATTCTCCCAACAAGGTTGCGGCAATTATCCGGCGGTGGCAGGCCTTGGCAAGCAAAATGTCGCGACCGCACAAATTTTTGTCGCGACTCTAAAAAGCCGGTTGCGGTCCGAGGCAAATGGGCTTTTGCATTCGCAGGCGAAATTGGCTATCGGCAGCCGAGAGCCTTTCCTGATCAGATTGAAACATTCTGATCAGGAAAGGCTCTGAGAGCGAGGAGATATTCGATGAAGATTGTCAGGACATCAGCTTTGGCGGCGCTGCTTTGCGCTTGCGGCTTTGCCGGATCCGCTGTCGGCCAGGACCATCAGCACATGCAGGGCATGGACATGGGCAACATGGGTTCCATGAGCATGGCCGCTGACGGCGACGTCGTGAAAGTCGGCGATCTCGAAGTCTCCGGCGGTTTTGCCAAAGCGATGCTGCCCGGCCAACCCGTTGGCGGCGGCTTCTTCACAGTGAAGAACAACGGCCCGACCGATGACCGTCTTGTGTCGGTCACGTCGCCCAATGCCGGCGCGGTACAGCTTCACGAGATGGCCATGAAGGACAATGTCATGAAGATGCGCGAGCTGAAGGATGGCATTGCGGTTCCCGCGGGCCAGACCGTGGAGCTTTCGCCCGGTAACCTGCATCTGATGTTCCAGAAAGTGAAGACGCCCTTCAAGCAGGGCGACAAAGTACCGGTCACACTGACTTTCGAAAAGGCTGGAAAGGTCGATCTGGTGCTGAACGTGCTGTCGGCCCAAGGCAAATAAGTGCTGAAAAACAAAAACCCGCGACCAAAGTCGCGGGCCTTGCTCCTCCCAGCAATATTTAAATCTCAGACATCCTCGTAGGACTGCAGGGCCTGCTGCAAGCCTGCCTGTGGCTGCCGATAACCCTTGGTCATGAGATCAAGCGCAACTTCGGTATTCTGGATGATATTGGTCGATTCTTCCGGATCTTCGCCGCTTTGATTGAGCTGGCGTTCGGCAATCTTTCGGGCCTCCCGCGCGGCCGTGCTCGTCGCCACGCGCTGAGGAATGCGCAGGGATTCGAAGGCGAGGGCAGCTGTACTTGCCGATATGGAAACAAGCTGTGTCATGCGCCCGTCATACCGGTGCGATCTTCGCGTTCGGCTTAAGAAAATCATTCGCATTTTACCGGATGGTAAGAATTCCGCAGATGCGATTGGAATCAGGATGGAATCGCAATAAACCGGAGGCATGTTCCAGGCTCTGCTCGTCGCGGTCGGCGGCGCAATCGGTTCGCTTCTGAGATATTATGTCGGCCTGGGTTCGTTGCGGCTCATGGGGCCTGGCTTTCCATGGGGCACGCTTATCGTCAATGTCGTCGGCTGCTTCATCATCGGTGTCTTTGCCGAGATGATCATGCGCCGTTTCAATGCATCGGTGGAACTGAGGCTGCTGCTGATCACCGGTTTTCTCGGCGGTTTCACCACCTTCTCCGCCTTCTCTCTGGATGCGATCACATTGTTCGAGCGCGGTGATGTATTTGCCGGCGGCATCTATATCGCGGCAAGCGTCGGGCTTTCGATGGTTGCTGTCATGGCCGGCCTCGGCCTGATGCGCGTGTTGCTCTGATTTCGATTCCGATTTCCGTTTTGTGAAAAATGCTCTAAAGGCAGCGGCAAGAGAGGCGCCGGCTCCGACCGCGCCCATATTTTCCGAAAGAATTCCATGGCAGGTATAGAACACATCAAGGTGGAGCCCGATGAAGCGGGCATGCGGCTCGACCGCTGGTTCAAGATCCACTATCCGGGGCTCGGCTTCGGCCCGCTGCAGAAGCTGTTACGCTCCGGCCAGGTCCGTGTCGATGGCGGCCGTGTCAAATCGGATGCGCGTGTGCAGCCCGGGCAGATGGTGCGCATCCCGCCACTCGATGTCGATGCCAAGGCGAAGGGGCCGATCGCCGGCAAGGATCTCAAGCATTCGAGCGATTTCGAGCTTCTCTCCCGCATGGTGCTGCATGAGGATGACAAGGTCATCGTGCTCAACAAACCGCCTGGACTTGCAGTGCAGGGCGGCTCCGGTGTCGCAAGGCACATAGACCAGATGCTGGAAGCCTGGATCAGCCCGAAGGGCGAGAAGCCACGCCTCGTTCATCGCCTCGACCGCGATACGTCAGGCGTGCTCGTCATTGCCCGCACGCGCGGTGCCGCCCAGAAGCTGACGGCCGCCTTCCGCGAGCGCGACACCAAGAAGACCTACTGGGCGCTGGTCAAGGGCGTGCCGCGCAAGCACGAGGACAAGATCTCGACCTGGCTCGTCAAGGAACCGACGGCCGATGGTGACCGCATGCGCATTGCCAAGCACGGCGAGGATGGCGCCGATCACGCGATTTCCTTCTACCGCGTCCTGGAGACGGCGGCACAGAACCTCGCATGGCTGGAGATGGAGCCCTATACCGGCCGCACCCACCAGCTGCGCGTCCATGCACTGCATATCGGCCACCCGATCATCGGCGATCCGAAATATTACGACGAGGATCCCAACTGGGATTTCCCCGGCGGTATCCAGAAGAAGCTGCATCTGCACGCGCGTCATATCGACATTCCGCACCCATCGGGCGGGCGCCTGCGCGTCAGCGCGCCACTGCCACCGCATATGGTGCAGACCTGGAACCTTCTCGGTCTCGACCTTGCAGGCGCCGAAAGGGACAGCGAATGAAGCTCGCGCTTTTTGATTGCGACGGCACGCTGGTCGACAGTGCCGGGCTGATCCACGAAACGATGCGCCGCACCTTCGAGAAATTCGGCAAGCCGGAACCGCGATTTGAAGACACCAAGGCCATTATCGGCCTGTCCCTCGATATCGCTATTGCCCGCATGCAGGGCAGGCCGCACGTCGAGCAGGAAGATATCGATATGACGGCGCATTACAAATCGCTGTTCTCAGTTGTGCGCCAGGATCTCGATTACCGGGAACCGCTGTTTGCCGGCATTCGTGAGATGATCGACACAATCAGCGGGCGCAAGGATCTGCTGATTGGCGCGGTCACCGGCAAGTCGCGACGCGGGCTGAAGCTCGTGATGGAAACGCACGGTTTCGACAAATTTTTCACCGTGGCGCGCACGGCCGACGATTGCCCCTCCAAACCGCATCCGGCCATGGTGACGGAGTGCTGCGACGAAACCGGAATGAATGCCGCTGATGCCATTGTCATCGGTGACGCGATTTACGATATGCAGATGGCAAAGGCTGCCGGTGCCAAGGCGATTGGCGTTGCCTGGGGCTATGCCAGCGTGGATGAGCTAATCGCCAACGGCGCCGATGCGATTGCCTATCATCCGAACGAGATATTGCGCCATTTTTCCTGAGGTGAGCCCATGCGCGACCTGCTGAACGACCTTTCCGAAGGCCTGAGCCATCCCGATCCGATCCGCCGCGCGCAGATCCAGATGAAGAAGCCGCTGCCGAAGCGCTTCTATCAGGCCGTTGCCGTTGCGCCCCACGAGGATCGTTTTGCGATCGAGCTCGATGGCAAGATGGTGCGCACGCCCGCCCGTCAGATCCTGGCCGTGCCGAGCGAGACGCTGGCAAAGCTCGTTGCCGCCGAATGGGATGCGCAGGCCGAGGTGATCGATCCGTCGCTGATGCCGGTGACGCGCCTCGTCAACACGGCAATCGATGGTGTCGCGACCGACACGCAGGCGGTCTTCGAGGATATCCTGCGCTTTTCGTCGAGCGACCTGCTCTGCTACCGCGCCGATGGCCCGGAAAAGCTTGTCGAGCGGCAGACGGAGCGCTGGGATCCGGTGCTCGACTGGGCAGCCGCCGATCTCGGCGCGCGCTTCATCCTCGTCGAGGGCGTGATGCATCATGAGCAGCCACGCGAGGCAATCGCCGCCTTCGGCTTGGCATTGCGCCGGCACGACAGCGCACTGGAGCTGGCGGCCCTACACACGGTAACGACGATCACCGGTTCGGCGCTGCTGGCGCTTGCCATTGCCGAAGGCGAGATCACGCCTGACGAAGCCTGGTCGCTCGCCCATCTCGATGAGGACTGGACCATCGAACATTGGGGAAGCGACGAAGAAGCCGAGCAGCGCCGGGCCAAGCGTTTTGAGGATTTCAAAGCCGCGACGGATGTTTTTTTCGCGCTAAGGGCCTGAATCATATTGCGTTGATGGGCTTTATGACCAAATCTGCGACTCCAGACGGGGATGTGCGGGAATTTGGAATGAATTGGCCGAGGTTGAGATTTTGCCTGATAGCGCTTGCATGCGTGGCGCTAACGGCCTGCGCCAGCCTCATGCCGAAGAAGCAGGAAAAGCCTGTCTATGACGTGCGCGGCGCCGTCGTGCTCTCGAGCACGACTATGTCGGCGGAATTGCTTTCCGGCATCAGCGATCGTGTCAATGCCGCGATTCGCGGGACGGTCCGTACCAGCGAATTGCCGCGTGTGGTGCTGACGATCCGCATCGTTTCCATCGCAAAGGGCCTCGGGTTCCAGAAGGACCGCAATGTCGCGAAGGTGAGCATCGATGCCGCCTCCGTGGAAGACGGATCTGTGATCGCCGTGACCTCCTTCGAAGTCACAAGCATGACCGCCGATCCTAACCTGGCCGACGACATTCTGGCGGAAGATATCGCCGCGCGCGTGCGCTCCGCCTTCGCACTCAGCGGACGCTAGATCATTTCGTTTTTCTTCGAAACCCGGAAATGATCTATCTCTTTGTTTTAACGCAATTCCGGACGCA
>UCCS01000183.1 GCA_900470965.1 Hyphomicrobiales bacterium | reverse complement strand
GGCGGCCGCTGCCGCGTTGATCGCGCCATGGGCGAAGACCATCGAATCATGCGAGGCGAGCGCCTCGAACTTGTTCGGTGCGGTCACGAAGGGCATGTGGGTGATTGCTGCGATCTCTTCGGCAACCTTTTCGGCAAAACCGACCGGCGCATTCAGCCCGGTGCCGACGGCGGTGCCGCCCTGGGCGAGTTCGCAAAGGCCGGGCAGGGTCATTTCGATACGCTTGATGGCGGAGCCCACCTGCGCGGCGTATCCGGAAAACTCCTGGCCGAGCGTCAGCGGCGTCGCATCCTGCGTATGCGTGCGCCCGATTTTGATGATGTGGCTGAATTCCGTGACCTTCATGTCGAGGGCGGCATGCAGGTGCTTCAGCGAAGGCAGCAGGTGATGGGCGATCTGTTCGGCGCAAGCGATGTGCATGGCCGTCGGGTAGGTATCGTTCGACGACTGGCTCATATTAACGTGATCGTTCGGGTGCACCGGCTTCTTGGAACCCATGACCCCGCCGAGCATTTCTATGGCACGATTGGAGATCACCTCATTGGCGTTCATGTTGGACTGCGTGCCGGAACCGGTCTGCCAGACGACCAGCGGGAAATGGTCGTTCAGCTTGCCGTCGATCACTTCCTGGGCGGCATCCACAATGGACTTGCCGATGTTGGAATCGAGCTGGCCGAGCGCCATGTTGGCACGCGCCGCCGCCTGCTTGACGATGCCGAGCGCCCGCACGATCGAGAGCGGCTGCTTTTCCCAGCCGATCTTGAAATTGCCGAGCGAACGCTGCGCCTGCGCGCCCCAGTAACGGTCGCTGGCGACTTCGATCGGGCCAAATGTATCGGTTTCGGTGCGGGTGGAACTCATGGCTTCGTGCCTTCCTGTCACATGCTGTTAAGAGCAGTCTTTGAAGATGAGGGACTTATAGGGTGGAAAGCTTTTCAAGAAAACCGGAGCTTATGCGAAATATTGAAGACGGATCTCATGTTTTGCATCGCCATTCAGGCGCTGTATGGCCGTGTTTTTTCGGCCACGCCGGGAAATTAATGCAAGGAGTGGCAGAAAGTGCCCTTTCTCGCGGTGGAAAATTCGGTAAAAAATTAACTAATAATTTCATAATTTTGTGTGAACTGGCGCACGGCGCTTGCGTTCGACCCCGTCACACAAAGTTGAGCCTGAAAGCGCTGGCAGCGCAGTCCGATTTCTGATGAATGGGCCGCAGCTGCCGGGGAAATTCTGGAAGAATTGATCAGAGCCTTTTTGCTCGACAACAGCATGGTACTGGGACTGGAAAACAAGATGAAATTCGTTTTGAAAAGCGCGGTTTCCGCATTGGCACTTTCCTGCGTGATGGGCGCGGTTCCTGCGCATGCCTATACGCTGATGGACATGCTGCGCGGCGACCGGGCAAGAAGCGGCCAGAGCACAATCATCATGGACCCTTCGGCTCCGGTTCGCGGCAATGCCGGCAATCGTAATGGCCTTGGCGGCGATATCGATCCGGAAGCCGCGATGCCGAAGGTTTCCAGCCCGCGCTACTACACCTACAAGGCTGAAACGCTGCAGTTCGTCGATACGACGAAGTTTGCCGATCCTGTTGTCACCGGCGCGGTCGCCGACGTCTCGGGCGCGGCCACGACCGACGGTGCTCCACAGCGCCACTTCCTGACGGAAGCCAAGGTTCGCGCCAATGCCGATGTCGCCAAGGCCCTGCAGGCCTATTACGGTGACGGCAAGAACCCGCTGGTCTGGGTTTCCAACGATGGCATTAATGATCACGGCAAGGCGGCCCTCAGCGTGCTCGCCGATGCTGCAAGCGTCGGCCTCGATCCGGCCGATTATGCCGTGTCCGAACCGACGATCGATCCGGCCAATCCGGATCCCGATGTCCGCGACCGGGCACTGACGCAGTTCGAACTGGCGCTTTCCTCCAAGGTTCTTGCCTATGTGCAGGACACGACGCGCGGCCGCGTCGACCCCAACAAGCTCTCCGGCTACCATGATTTCCAGCGCAAGGTCGTCAAGCTCGATCCGGTGCTGAAGCTCTCCCGCATGAGCCCTGACGTCGCCGCCTATCTCAACAGCCGCAACCCCGACAGCACGCAGTTCCTGGCGCTGAAGGCCGAGCTTGCCAAGCTGCGCGCCGTCGACGGCGGCAATGAAGCGCCGATCACCATTTCGCTCACTTCCCTGCTGCGCCCGGGCGACAGCTCGCCGGAAGTCGCCAACATCGTCAAGGCGATCCAGAAGAATGGTTCGGAAGAGCTGAAGACAGCACATGCTGCCACCTTCTCGGCCTATACCGGCAGCAGCGATTATTCGCCCGAGATCGTGTCACTGGTCGAGGACTTCCAGAAGGAACATGGCCTGAAGCCTGATGGTGTCATCGGCCAGGCGACCGTGCGCACCATGACCGGCGGCGACAGCAACGGCTCCAAGATCGACAAGCTCGTCGTTGCCATGGAGCAGGCGCGCTGGTTGCCTGATGATCTCGGCCCGCGCTATGTGATGATCAACCAGCCGGCCTTCATGGCCTATTACTATAACGACTCCAAGCAGCAGCTTGCGATGCGCACGGTCGTCGGCGGCAAGAACAACCAGACCTATTTCTTCGACGACGAAATCGAGACGGTCGAGTTCAACCCGTTCTGGGGCGTGCCGCAGTCGATCATCATCAACGAGATGCTGCCGAAGCTGCGCTCCGACCCGAACTATCTGGACCAGATGGGCTACGAGGTCGAAGTCGGCGGCCGTGCCGTTCCGTCTTCCAGCGTCGACTGGTATGGCTCGACGCAGAACATCTCGGTCCGCCAGCCGCCGAGCAGCGACAATGCGCTGGGTGAACTGAAGATCCTGTTCCCGAACAGCCATGCCATCTACATGCACGACACGCCCTCGAAGAGCTTCTTCAAGCGTGACATGCGTGCGCTGAGCCACGGCTGCGTGCGCCTGGCAGACCCGCGCGCCATGGCGGCCGCCGTTCTCGGCACGACCGTCGATGATGTGGCGAAGCAAATTGCTACCGGCCAGAACCATGCCGTGAAGGTGCCGCAGAAGATCCCGGTCTATGTGTCCTATTTCACGGCATGGCCGAACAAGGATGGCGTGATCGAGTATTTCGACGACGTCTATGGCCGCGATGCTTATGTCGACAAGGCGTTCGACGTGACGACGAAGTCGCGTGAGGCGCAGATCTGACGCCAAGCGTTTGACTGGTAATTTGAACGGGCGGTCTTTGGGTCGCCCGTTTTGTTTTTGGGTGTTTGCCTACGGGAAATATGAGGAGAGGGGTCGTGACTGCAGATGCATCAACCCGATCGCCAACCCTCAGACAATAGCAACCTTCGCCGCAGAACCGTTCAGCAGACTCTCCACCAGTTCCGGCGTCAGTTCATCGAAATGCGTGATGATCACGTCAGGATCGAGGCTCGACACCGGCACATCCGAATAGCCGAAGGGTACGGCGATCGCCGGCACACCGGCATTCCTCGCCACCGCAATATCATTGACACTGTCACCGATCATCACGGCGCGGGCAACATCGCCGCCGGCGCGTTCAATCGTGCCGGTCAGATGCCGCGCGTCGGGCTTGCGGTATTCGAACGTATCACCGCCGGTGATCGCGTCGAAATAATGCGTCAGCCCGAGCTTCTCCAGGAGTACGGTCGCGAGCCCTTCCATCTTGTTGGTGCAGACGGCGAGCGCATAGCCCGATGCCTTCAGGCTATCCATCGCGGCGACGAGACCGGGGTAGGGCTCGGTATGACCCGGCATGTTTGCGCTATAATGGACCACGAAACGCTCCACCAGTGCCGGCAGCTCTTCCTGCGAGATCGGGCGGCCCTGCAGCTTGCAGGCGCGCTCGATCATCACACGGGCGCCCTGGCCGACCAGGTGCGTCAGGTCGTCATAGGTGACGGGCTCAAGATTGAGCGCTGCGATCGTGTAGTTCAGGCTTTCGACCAGATCGACATGGGTGTCGAGCAGCGTACCGTCGAGATCGAAGACAACAAGGGCCCTATTCTGGGGAAGAGCTTGGCGGGCATTTTCGGGAGCGGGGGTCAAAGTGATGCCTCTTTGCAGGGTAGGATCATCCGGGAGTAGGCGATGAACAGGCGAAAAGCAACGCCAGGACGGCTGACAGAAAAGTCGCAGCCGAAACGCGTGGCTTTCAATCGCAGGACGATGATTTTGGCTTTCGTTTGCAATACGAGCCGTGTAAACAGCACATCCAACGCAATATCAGGAGCTGGCGGCGCATGGATGCCCGCGAAATGAAGATCAAGGCCGCTGAGGCCGCGCTTGTCCATGTTGAGTACGGCATGCGTCTTGGAATCGGGACCGGAAGCACGGCGGAGGAATTCGTTCGCGTGCTCGCTGAAAAGGTTGCAGCCGGTTTCAAGGTCGAAGGCGTTCCGACGTCCGAGCGCACCGCGCGGCTCTGCGTCGAACTCGGCGTTCCCCTGAAATCGCTGGATGAGCTGCCACAACTGGATCTCACCATCGACGGGGCCGACGAAGTCGATGCAGACTTGCGGCTCATCAAGGGTGGGGGCGGTGCGCTGTTGCGCGAAAAGATCGTCGCCGCAGCCTCGACTCGGATGATCGTCATTGCCGACGAAAGCAAGCTGGTGCAGACGCTCGGCGCTTTCGCATTGCCGATCGAGGTCAATCCCTTCGGCCTCGTTTCGACGCGCATCGCGATCGAAAGGACCGCCTCGCGCCTTGGTCTCTCCGGCGAACTGACACTGCGTCAGTCCGGCGACGGAGACTTTACGACTGACGGAGGACATCACATCATCGATGCATCTTTTGGCCGCATTCCTGATGCAGAGGCGCTTTCGAGGGAACTGAATTCCATACCCGGTGTCGTGGAGCACGGGCTTTTCATCAACATGGCGGCGCTTGCGATCATTGCCGGTCCTGCAGGCGCCCGCACGCTGCAGGCAAACAGATAACAGGAGCATAGAAACTCATGATGAACATTGCAGGTCTTGGCCGTCTTGCCGCTGCGACCATCGTTCTTTCCGGGCTTGCCTTTGGCTCTGCCGCAAGAGCGCAGGAAGTGTCCGAAGAGCAGCTGAAGGCTGCCCGCGCAGCCATGGACGCCATCGGCGCAACCACCCAGTATGACAACATCCTGCCGGGTCTGGCCGAGCGTCTGAAGGCTGGCCTCATCCAAGATTCGCCGAACTATCAGGATGTCATCTCCGCGACCGTCGATGCGCAGGCACTGGCTCTGGCACCGCGCCGTGCCGACCTCGAAAAGGAAGCGGCTCTGACCTATGCCAAGGCCTTCTCGGTCGAAGAGCTTAAGGCGATTGCCGACTTCTACAATTCCGACGTCGGCAAGAAGCTGCTGCGCGACGGCCCGGTTGCCTCGCGCGAAACCGCCAAGGCTGCCGACATCTGGGCGCAGGGCATTTCCCGCGACCTCGAAAAGCAGAGCAATGTCCAGCTCTCCAAGGTCATCAAGGCTCCGCCGCCGCCGACCGACAGCCCGGCGACGCCGGCTCCGACCGCAGCACCGGCACCGGCCAAGCCGTAAGGCCGCCTTCACCTTTCGCAAAAGCCCGGCATCGTCCGGGCTTTTGTTTTTCTAATCCTCCCTCCTATATGTGAACCACCCATCCAGCGATTCCCTCCGGAGATCATCATGCCTTCCTTCGACTACGACCTCTTCGTCATCGGCGGCGGTTCTGGTGGCGTGCGCAGCGCGCGCGTCGCGGCCTCGCTCGGTAAGAAGGTGGCGATCGCCGAGGAATACCGCTATGGCGGCACCTGCGTGATCCGCGGCTGCGTGCCGAAGAAGCTCTTCGTTTACGCCTCGCAGTTCCACGAGCATTTCGAGGATGCAGCCGGCTTCGGCTGGACGGTCGGCGAAAGCTCGTTCGACTGGAAGAAGCTGATTGCCGCCAAGGATGGCGAGATCGCGCGGCTGGAAGGGCTCTACAAGAAGGGACTTGCCGGCGCCAATGCCGAAATCCTGGAGACGCGCGCCGAACTTGTCGATGCGCATACGATCAGGCTGCTGAAAACAGGCGAAACGGTCACCGCCAAGACCATCGTGATTGCGACCGGCGGCAGGCCGAACCCGCATGAGGCACTGCCCGGCCACGAGCTCTGCATTTCCTCCAACGAGGCTTTCCATCTGGAAGAACTGCCGAAATCGATCCTAATTGCCGGCGGCGGCTACATCGCCGTCGAATTTGCGAATATCTTCCACGGACTCGGCGTCGAGACGACGCTGATCTACCGCGGCACCGAAATCCTTTCGCGCTTCGACGAAGACCTGCGGCGCGGGCTGCATGAGGCGATGGCTGCCAAGGGCATCCGCATCCTCTGCCAGGATGTGATGCAGAAGGTGACGAAGGGCGAAGACGGCCTCGTCATCGAGACGCTGAAGAACGGCACGCTCAACGCCGGTGTCGTCATGCTGGCGCTCGGCCGCGATCCGAATACGAAAGGGCTCGGGCTCGAAAAGGCGGGTGTTGCGCTGAACGAGCGCGGCGCCATCATTGTCGACGACTATTCGCGTACCAATGTCGACGGCATCTATGCCCTCGGCGATGTCACCGACCGGGTACAGCTGACGCCGGTGGCGATCCATGAGGCCATGTGCTTCATCGAGACGGAATACAAGAACAATCCGACCAAGCCGGATTACGACCTGATCCCGACGGCGGTGTTCTCGCAGCCTGAGATCGGCACGGTCGGCCTTTCCGAGGAGGAGGCGGGCAAGCGCTACAAGGAGCTTGAAGTCTACCGCGCCCAGTTCCGGCCGCTGAAGGCCACACTTTCGGGCCGGGCCGAAAAGATGATGATGAAGCTGATCGTCGATGCCGCAGACCGCAAGGTTGTTGGCGCCCATATCCTCGGCCACGACGCCGGCGAGATGGCGCAGATCCTCGGCATCACGCTGAAGGCCGGCTGCACGAAGGATGATTTCGACCGCACCATGGCGCTGCATCCGACGGCCGCCGAAGAGCTGGTGACCATGTATGCGCCGAGCTATCGCATCCGTGACGGACAGCGCGTCTGATCTGTTCTCATGAAATGATGCCTGCCGCACGAGCGGCAGGTGAGGGTGGTTAGCTGGTTAGCCGCGGCGCGCGGATGACCTTCAGGAACAGTGCCTTCATGGCATCGGCAATGCCTTCAGTCGGCGACACCTCGAAATAGAGGCCGGGCGAGGCGCAGGCGGCCATGCGCGTGGGTATCTCGTTCTGGAAGGGCTTGATCCAGGTATTGTACCAGGCGTTGCTCGGCAGCGGCAGGTAGGTCGTATAGAGCACGGCGATCTTGACGCCGCGATCCTTCAGCGGCTTGCAGAAGGACGTGTCGATCGGCTCCTGGCAGCGGCCGCCGGTCGTCTTCTTCGTGCAGGTCGAGGGCTTGTTGCTGTCGCCGACGCCATCGGAGACGAAGAACAGGATCTTTTCCGGGTTGACGTTCGACGTTCCGTCGCCGGCCGGATCGATGATGGTGTTCATCTGCGTCATGGCGCTGTCGAAGCTGGTGAGCTGGTCCTGATTGTAGTTCTGATAGGGAATGGTCATCAGGTCGACGGCGTTCGTATAGTTCTTCACCTGCGTCAGATCCGAGGTGAGGCCTGATATCGTCGTCAGCTTGGCATCCTCGGCCTTGGTGCCGAAGGTGTAGACGCCCATGCGGAACTGGTCGGCACTGACGCGCTCGGTCTTGGCCGTGTCGGTCAGCGCCTGGGTTGCCTGGCGCACCACATCGATGCGCATGGCGACGCCGAGGCTCTTGGCGATCGTGTAATTATTGGTGACCTGGTCCATCTGGTGGCAAGCAAAGGCACAGCCGGTCTTGGCCTCCAGCTTGGAAACATCGGTCGGGGTCGCGGCGACACCCATAGATGGCGTGTTATCGAGAAGGATGTAGAAATCCATGAAGGAGGCGGTCTGATATTCCGCCGTCGCCGTGCCCGATATGGTGATCGAGTCCTGGCCGAGGACATGCATGAAGGTGGTGGGCACGGAGGCGCTGAAGGAGACGAACGAATTGATCTTGTTTGCCGTCTTGGTGACATCGATGCTGAGCTCTACAGGCACCGAGGTCAGTTCACCGGACATCTGTGAAAAGAAGATGCTGCGGGCATCCGTCTTGGCAACGGAGATGGTGCCGTTGCCCTTCATGGTCATGGCGGCTGCCACCGCATCCGATTTTTCGGAAACGGCGCCGACGGCTGCGGCATCAGCGGCGGCATAGAGCTGGGTGCGCAGGCTCAGCGCATGGGCATAGTCCAGCGCCAGACCGGCAGAGCCGACCAGCGGCACCATCAGCAGTGCCGTCATGATGCCGAAATTGCCAGACCGGTCCGAAAGGAAAGCGGACGAAAGGATACCCATGCTGAACCCCTATTTTATTAGGGTATTCTGTACATTCGAAATCTAAATTAGCCGGAAAATAGCATGGTATATATCGCCTTAACGCCAGTTTCGATGTCATATTGGCGCAGCCAGAGTGACGCTGCGAGCCGCCGATCGAAACTCTCCCGGGGCGCCGAATGCGCTAGGCAAGGGGAGCCGAAAGGTTTATAAGCCGCCGCATTCTTTAACGGGCAGGCATCCGGGGCAAACTGGATGGGGAAGCAGATGAGTGACATGGCACAGAATTGGACCCCGAGCAGCTGGCGGAGCAAGCCAATCCAGCAGGTTCCGGAATATCCTGACGCGGCTGCGCTCGCCGCGACGGAAGCCGTGCTTTCCACCTATCCGCCGCTCGTTTTTGCCGGGGAAGCCCGCCGCCTGAAGAGCGCTCTTGCCAATGTGGCCGAAGGCAACGCCTTCCTGCTGCAGGGTGGCGATTGCGCCGAGAGCTTCCTGGAGCATGGCGCCGACAACATCCGCGACTTCTTCCGCGCCTTCCTGCAGATGGCCGTCGTGCTGACTTTTGGCGCCCAGCTGCCGGTGGTCAAGGTCGGCCGTATCGCCGGCCAGTTCGCCAAGCCTCGTTCGGCGCCGATGGAAACGCAGAACGGCGTGTCGCTGCCGAGCTACCGCGGCGATATCGTCAACGGTATCGAATTCACGCCTGAATCCCGTATCCCGAGCCCGGAGCGCCAGCTCGACGCCTACCGCCAGTCGGCCGCGACGCTGAACCTGCTGCGCGCCTTCGCGATGGGCGGCTATGCCAATCTCGACAACGTGCACAAGTGGATGCTCGGCTTCGTCAAGGACAGCCCGCAGGGCGAGCGCTACCGCAAGCTTGCCGACCGCATCAGCGAAACCATGGATTTCATGAAGGCGATCGGCATCACCCCGGACAATAATCCGAGCCTGCGCGAGACGGATTTCTTCACCAGCCACGAAGCGCTGTTGCTTGGCTATGAAGAAGCGCTGACCCGCGTCGACTCCACCTCCGGCGACTGGTACGCGACGTCAGGCCATATGATCTGGATCGGCGACCGCACACGCCAGCTCGACCATGCGCATGTCGAATATTTCCGCGGCATCAAGAACCCGATCGGTCTCAAGTGCGGCCCGTCGCTGCAGCCTGACAACCTGATCGAATTGATCGACGCGCTGAACCCTGCCAACGAAGCCGGCCGCCTGACGCTGATCTGCCGCTTCGGCCACGACAAGGTGGCCGACAGCCTGCCGAAGCTCATCCGCGCCGTCGAACGTGAGGGCAAGAAGGTCGTCTGGTCCTGCGATCCGATGCACGGCAACACGATCACGCTCAACAGCTACAAGACGCGCCCCTTCGAGCGGATACTCTCGGAAGTCGAAAGCTTCTTCCAGATCCACCGCGCCGAAGGCACGCATCCGGGCGGCATCCACATCGAGATGACCGGCAAGGACGTGACCGAATGCACCGGCGGCGCCCGCGCAGTGACGGCCGAGGACCTGCAGGACCGCTACCACACCCATTGCGACCCGCGCCTCAACGCCGACCAGGCACTGGAGCTGGCATTCCTGCTGGCCGAGCGCATGAAGGGCGGCCGGGATGAGAAGCGGATGGCTGCCAACGCTTAAGGCGAGTAGTGAGCAGCGAATAGAGTTGAAAGGCCCGGCCCAGCGCCGGGCTTTTTGTTTGTGGAGAGCGCTCATCCACGCTCCCTCATCTCTGTGCCTGTCACGGAAATACGACGACTGCGAAGGGGAAGGCGAAGCGAACTATTTGATGTTTTCCTAAACCGGAAGCTGTAATTATCTTCCATTGCCATTCTGATGAGTGATGACACAAGAGGGCAAGTTTGATGCGAACACGTCCGTCTGCGCGACTGCTTCTGCTCGACCAGTTCGACTGCGTCCTGCTGTTCAAGTTCGTCTTCAGGTCCGGCGCCCTTGCGGGCAGCCAATATTGGGCGACACCGGGCGGCGGGCTCGAGGAGGGGGGAAACGTTTGAGGAGGCGGCTCTACGCGAACTGCGGGAAGAGACAGGCCTTCATGCGGGGCAGGTGGGAACATCGATCGGCAGCCGGTCCTTCGATCTGCGGCTGCCCGATGGCGAGACGGTGTGGGCCGAGGAGCAGTTCTTCGCCGTGCGCGCCGAACGC
>UCCS01000053.1 GCA_900470965.1 Hyphomicrobiales bacterium | reverse complement strand
GGGATCGATCCCTCGGGCGGCAGCGTCAGATCAGCGATATCCAGTGTCATCCGCCGGCTTGCCAGGTTCCTGCACCTCGGCGAGGTAACGCCAGCAATCCGGCCGCGTGCCGTCGAGATCGGTGAAGCCGTAGGCGTCTGCCAGTTGGAAACTTGAGAGCGACTGGCCACTCCATCTGTTGCGGTCGGGATCGGCGGCGAGTGCGGCGACCGCCCGGCCGGTGAAACGCGGCGTTTCCGAGATGACGAAATGCGGCTGGACTTTTGTGCCGTCGCGCCAATTTTCTTCCTTAACCCCATAGATTTCCAGCATCATTTCCGAGCGCATCCAGCCGGGTGAGAGCGAGACGGCAGTGGCACCATGCGCTGCCAGATCTTTGGCATGCGCCCAGGCCATACGGTTCGTGCCCGTTTTCACCAGATCGTAATAGGGGCAGAGCCTGTAATGCGTGGCATTATAATCCGCCGTGCCATCCGTCATCTCCACCAGCAATCCGCCCGGCTGCTCGATCATCAGTGCCAGCGCGTAATGGGCGGTGATGAAATGGGTGTCGATGGCAAGCCGCAGCATGCGCAGGCCCTTGTCGAGGGAATGCTCCCAGACCGGCTTATTCCACTCCGTCAGATGCTCGCCGCCCCAGATATCGTTGATGAGGACATCGAGCCTGCCCTCCTCCGCGCGGATGCGGGCAACAAGCGCTTCGACCTGCTCCTGAACCAGATGATCCACCTGCACGGCAATGCCCCGCCCACCCGCCGCGCTCACGAGTTCGGCGGTTTCCTCGATGGTCTCTGGCCGGCCATATTCGGATTGCTGCATGCGCGTCGTGCGGCCAGTCACATAGACGGTCGCGCCTGCCGCGCCCAGTTCCACCGCAATGCCGCGGCCGGCGCCGCGCGTTCCGCCGGCAACAAGCGCCACCTTTCCCTTTAAGTTCCCTGTCACTTCGCCGTCCTCCCCGCTAGAAGCAATTAACCGGCCTAGTCGGCTTACTTGCATATAAACGAATGTTCGTTCATAAATATGGCGAACACAAGAGGAAATTTCATGCCGCGTCCGCGCACGCTTTCAGATGAACAGCTGCTTTCGATGGTTCTCGATGTGATCCAGTCCGAGGGGCCGGATGCGGCGACCTTTGCGGCGGTCGCCAAGGCGAGCGGCCTTTCCGGCTCGACGCTGGTGCAGCGCTTCGCCACCAAAGCCGGCATGCTGCGCGCCGCCCTGCTCCACGCCTGGGACCGGCTGGACGCGGAAACGGCGCGGCTCGCCGATACGCTGCCGAAGACCTCGGACGGAGCGATCGCGCTGCTGAGCGGCCTTTCCCAGGACTATGGCGATAATCCCGCTTCCTATGCCGAAGGCCTGCTTCTGCTGCGCGAGGATTTCCGCGATCCGGTTCTCCGCGCTCGTGGCGCGGCCTGGGGTGCTGCCCTGACGGCAGCGATTGCCGAGCGTTTCGGGGGACAGGGGCAAGCGCAGACCATTGCCCGGCTGATGCTCTCGCAATGGCAGGGATCGCTGCTCTGGTGGGGCTTCTCGTCCGAGGGAGCTGTAGCCGACTACGTCCAGCGGGAACTACGGCTCTTTCTCGCCGCCCTCGAGCCCAAATTAAACTAGGGTCTCCTGCGAGTTCTTATCGTTTGTGGAGGGACAAACGGCCACGCTATCGACCGTGTGTCGGCCATATTGCCGGATGCACAGAGAGGAACCGCTAGTGAATATGAGACACTGCCTCATCGCCCTCGCCTTGTCAGCGAGCCCGCTCCATGCAGCAGACATGACGGATAAAGCATTCCAGGAGATGGTCGATCGCGTTTTTCAGCCCGTAATCAAGGAATACGACATCCCGGGACTGGCCGTCGGCGTGACGATCAACGGCTCGGAATTCTATTACACTTATGGTGAAGCCTCGCGCGAGACGAAAGCACCTGTCACCAGCGACACGATCTTCGAGCTCGGCTCCGTCAGCAAAATTTTTAATGTCACGCTTGCCGCACTTGCCGAACAGCGCGGCCTGTTGTCGATGGACCAGCCGGTTTCGACCTACCTGCCGGAGCTCAAGGGCGGCGCCTTCGACAAGATCACCCTCGTCAATCTCGCCACCCACACGTCAGGCGGCCTGCCGCTGCAGGTGCCGGATAGCGTGAATGACGATGCCGAGCTGATGACCTATCTGAAGAACTGGAAAGCGGCCTATAAGGCGGGCACCATGCGCTCCTATTCCAATGTCAGCATCGGCCTTCTCGGGCGGATCTCCGGTGAGCGTTTTGGCGGCACTTACAGGCAGGCGGCCGAAGGCGAGCTGTTTCCCGCCCTCGGTCTCAAGAGCACCTTCATCGCGGTTCCGCCTGATGCCATGGATCGCTACGCCTTCGGTTATTCCAAGGCCAACAAGCCGGTCCGCGTCGGACCCGGCGTCCTTGACGACGAGGCCTACGGTATCAAGACCACGACCCGCGACATGGTGCATCTGTTGGAGCTTAATTTGAATTCGGATGCTCTGGCACCCGAATTCAAGGCCGCGATCGAGAAGACGCATACGGGCTATTTCGATACGGCCTATTACACGCAGGACATGGTCTGGGAGCAATATGCCTGGCCCGTGGCGCTCAAGAAGCTCCTCGACGGCAACTCGGCCAAGATGAGCCTGGAAAGCCAGCCGGTCAAACAGCGGGCGAAGCCGCTTGCGCCGCAAAGCGCGGTGCTGATGAACAAGACCGGGTCGACGAACGGTTTCGGCGCCTATGTCGTGCTGGTGCCGAAGGTGCATATCGGCCTGACGGTGCTGGCGAACCGGAACTATCCGAACACGGTCCGCGCCGAAGCGGGGCTGAAGCTCGTCCAGGCGCTGGAAACTTACGCGGCGAAATAGCCCAAATGGCCGGTCGGGCAAAAATCCCGGCCGGTATTATCAACGGTCACGACACCCTATCCATTCGTGTCAGAGGACAGGACTTCTTCTTCCGTGATATAGGGTCCAACGCCCAATCAGGATGTACTGCATGTCATGGCAGATGCTGGAAGATCCGCTGTATCAGTTTATTGTTCTCGTTCTGGCCAGTGCCGCGGCGCGGTTCATTTTCGGACGGGAACCTGCCTTCCGGCTGATCGCCAACTTCATCTTCTTCGCGCTGCTGACCTTGCTGCTCGTGAAGCACGAGATTGCCCCCTATACGTCCGATATGGGCAAGGCCGACGATCTCTTCCGGCGCATCTTCGTCGGGGTCGCCAAGGCCGTCTGGTGGATAGGCGGCGCAATGGTGCTGGCGAGCTCGGTGCGGCTCTTCCTGATTTTCGAGCGCAAACCACGCGAGGGGCGCCTGCTGCAGGATCTCGTCGTCGCCATCATCTATCTCGGCGCCGGGCTTTCGGTCGTGGCTTACGTCTTCGGCGCGCCGATCGGCACGCTGATTGCTACATCGGGTGTCTTCGCCATCGTGCTCGGTCTTGCGCTGCAGAGCACACTGAATGACGTCTTCTCGGGCATCGCACTCAATCTCGGCCGGCACTATAGCGTCGGCGACTGGATCGTCCTCGACGATGGCGTGCAGGGCCGCGTGGTGGAGACGAACTGGCGTTCAACCCATCTCCTGAATGGCACCAACGACCTCGTCATCGTTCCCAATAGCGCGCTCGCCAAGGCGCGGCTGACGAACCTGACGAGCCCTGAAGAAGCCCATGGCGTCTCGCTGAAGATCCGGGTTGTTCCCTCGATCCCACCGGCGACCATCGAAGAGACGATGCGCACGGTACTTTTGAGCAGCAACGCCATCCTGAAATCCCCTACCCCTGTTGTCAGCGTCACGGGGCTCGACAGCAATGCCATCGAGTTTGAGCTCTCTTTCCGTGTCTCCGGACTGGGCGAAGCGACGGCTGCCCGGAACGAAGTCTACGATCTCGTCTATCGTCACACCAAGGCGTCAGGCCTGCAGCTTGCGCCACCTGCCGGGTCGACGCTTCCCCCGGTTGCCGATCCGCTGGAAGCGGCCGGAAAGCACCCGAATTCGGCCTGGCGGCTGCTGAACGCCATCCCGCTCTTCTCAACACTGACGGAAGACGAAAAGGAGTCGCTCGCGGCCGACATGAAACGGCTGAATTTCCGCAAGGATGCGCTGATCGCGACGCAGGACACGTCGCTGACCTCCCTGATGATCGTGCGGCGCGGCGTTGCCGTCGTGGAGCGGATCGAGGGCAACGAGATCATCGAGCTCGCCAGAATTGCACCCGGCGATCTATTCGGGGAACGCGGCGTGCTGATGGGTGCGCTCGAGCCGGCCAATATCCGCGCGCTCACATCCGTCATCGTCTATGAAATCGCCAAGGACCATCTCGCCGCGATCATGCAGGAACGGCCGGCGCTTGCCGAAGAGCTGGGACTGCTGCTGTCGCGCCGGATCGAATCCGAGAAACATCACTTCAGCGCCGGCGTATCGGCTGAAGGCAGCCATCCGACGACGCTGACGACGCGCATCCGGCATCTGTTCCAGATCCCCCATGGCACCTGGCCGTAGCGGTCAGCCGGCCTTTTCTTCGGCTTCCCGGTTTTTTTCGGCGTCCTCTCCGACCGTCAGCGGCCAGTCGACGACATAATCCTCGAAATCATCGACATCGACCTCGTTTTCGCTGATGGTGCGGCCGCGGGCCGAGATGCCGGCAGCGTGGACGGTTTCCGGATCCCCTGATACCAGCGGGTGCCACCAGTAGAGATCACGGCCCTCATTGACGAGGCGATAGCCGCAGGTCGGCGGCAGCCATGCGATCTCGGAGACGTTCTCCTTGGTGAGTTGAACGCAGTCAGGCACGAAATCCCAACGGTTCGGATAGCTGGAACATTGACAGCTCTCGCTATCGAGCAGCTTGCAGCGGACCGAGGTGAAATAGACGTCGCCGCTATCCCATTCCTCGATCTTGTTGAGGCAACAGAGGCCGCAGCCGTCGCAGAGGCTTTCCCACTCCTCGGCATTCATTTCGGCAAGCGTCTTGCGCTTCCAGAAGGGCAGATCGTTCATCGTTCGTTTCTTGCAACAGCCGCCCGCAAATTCGCGTGACGACCGTTCAACTCTCTTGTTCTTGTGCGCAAAATCAACCAATCATTCAACATGCTCCGGCTATCCGGAGAGTTGCGGCCCCTTTCAGGCCCCGCTCCTGCGTCCGGATTTCACGGCCGCCGAGCGTGCTCAGGCGGGAATATAGGACGTGCAGGATCCGGACAACCCAGATAATGGGCCAGACGAGCCCGAAAACGGGCAAGGCAAGAAGCCTCAGAAGCAGCAGTCGAGAAACCGACACCTGCTGTTGCGTATCGATTCATGGATCGACTCGACCGTCTGGAACGCTGGCTTCCGCGCTGCAGAAATCTGGGAAGACACCACCATTTTCTTTCGCCGCTTTCGCGTTCGCGGCTGGAAACGTGCGGTGTTCGAACTCGCCGGCGAAGGGCTGACGCTCGGGGCCGTCGGTTTCGTGCTGATGCTGGCGCTCGCGCAGCCGGCTTTCGAGGCCACCAAGGAAGACTGGCGCAACCGCGGCGATTTTGCCGTCACCTTTCTCGACCGCTATGGCAACGTCATCGGCCATCGCGGCGTGATCCATCAGAATTCCGTGCCGATCGACGAATTGCCGGATTCGCTGATCAAGTCCGTCATCGCGACCGAAGACCGCCGCTTCTTCGACCATTTCGGCATCGACGTCATCGGCCTCTTCCGCGCCATGGTCACCAATGCCCAGGCCGGCGAAGTCGTGCAGGGCGGTTCGACGCTGACGCAGCAGCTCGCCAAGAACCTGTTCCTTTCCAACGAGCGCTCGATCGACCGCAAGATCACCGAGGCCTTCCTGGCGTTCTGGCTGGAAGCCAACCTTTCCAAGAAAGAGATCCTCGCGACCTATCTCGACCGCGCCTATATGGGCGGTGGCACATTTGGTGCGGCGGCTGCGGCGCAATTCTATTTCGGCAAGAGCATCACCGACGTGAACCTCGCCGAATCCGCGATGCTGGCCGGCCTCTTCAAGGCGCCGGCCAAGTATGCTCCGCACGTCAACCTGCCGGCGGCGCGCGGCCGCGCCAACGAGGTGCTGACCAATCTGGTTCAGAGCGGACTGATGACCGAGGGGCAGGTGATCGCCGCGCGGCGCAATCCCGCCACCGTCGTCGACCGCAATGAAGTGGAATCGCCCGATTTCTTCCTCGATTGGGCCTTCGACGAGGTGCAGCGTCTGTCGCCGCGCTTCCATCAGCGCTCGCTGATCGTGCGCACGACGATCGACATGGGCATCCAGCAGGCGGCGGACGATTCCATCGAGACGTCGCTGCGCGAATATGGCGAAGCCTATCACGCCAAGCAGGGCGCGATGGTGATGATCGAGAATGGTGGGGCCGTGCGCGCCATGGTCGGCGGACGCGATTATGGCGAGAGCCAGTTCAACCGCGCCACCAAGGCGCTGCGCCAGCCGGGCTCCTCTTTCAAGGTCTATACCTATTCGGTGGCCATGGAGAGCGGGATGACGCCGAAGACGACGATCATCGATGCGCCCATCTCCTGGGGCAACTGGAGCCCGCACAATTACGCAAACCATTATGCGGGCCGCATCACGCTGGAAACCGCGGTCGCCCAGTCGATCAATACCATTCCGGTGCGCCTGGCCAAGGAAAAGCTCGGCATCCAGCCGATCCGTGCCATGGCCAAAGCCATGGGCGTCGAAACGCCGATCCGCGACGACGTGACGATCCCGATCGGCACGTCTGAGGTGACGGTGTTGGACCAGGCGACCGCCTATGCCGTGTTCCCGACCGGCGGTTATCAGTCTCGTCGCCACGGCATCACGCAGGTTCTCGATTATGACGGTGACGTCCTCTACGACTTCGATCGTGACGAGCCGCCCGCCCAGCGAGTGCTGTCGGAACAGGCCGACAGCTACATGAACCAGATGCTGTCGCGCGTGCCCTATGTGGGTACGGCGCGCAAGGCAGCACTCGACAATGGCGTCGTCACCGCTGGCAAGACGGGCACGACGCAGGCCTATCGCGATGCCTGGTTCGTGGGCTTTACCGGCAACTACACCTGCGCCGTCTGGTTCGGGAACGACGACTACACGTCGACCAACAACATGACCGGCGGCTCGCTGCCCGCCATGACCTTCAAGCGCGCCATGGACTATGCCCATCAGGGTGTCGCGCTGCGCCCCATCCCCGGCATCGAAAACCCGCTGCCGTCCGAAAAGGATGTCGCCAAGGCCCAGGCCAGCAAGCCGAAGGACGGCGTGCCGACCCTCATTCGCCCGCGCATGCTCTCCGTGCAATCGACAAACATTCTCAAGGGCATCGGCGAGAAACTGAAGGATGCTGCACCGCTCGAGGTACAGAAGGTCGCGAGCGCGGAGTGATGCTTCGGCTGTTTTAGTCAAACCGACATATCCGGTTTGCCAAGACTTGGGGGACACATCGCCTCACGGCATTCCACCCTGCCAGAATCAGTGGTAACCCTTTCAACTGATTTGATCTTCAAGGGCGCAAGGTGTTTCGGTTTCCCCTTTTCATCCTGATCACGCTGATCGTCGCCTTCGGCGGCGGCATCATGATTTCGCTTTATGCGCTGGATGCAACGCAGGGATTCGGGGCGATCAAGCTCGGGGCCTGGGAGGCCTTTCCGGAACTCCAGACCGTCGACGCAGACCCCTACGCAAAGTCGCATCGTGCGCGCGCAGGCAAGCTGCTCTATGGCAGTGCCGAGGGCCTGACCTTTACAGCGAGTGTGGACGATAGCGGCGAGCGGCTGAACGCTGCCTGCCGCTACCGCATCATCGGCCAGACGCCGCCGGCGCGGCTGTGGACGCTGTTTACCGCCGACAATGCCGGCAATCCCGCCTCGTTGCAGGCGACCCTGCCAGCAGCGCTGAATTCATGGACGGTGCTGCGACAGCCCGATAGCAGCTTCACCATCGACATTGCCGCACGCGCTGAGCCCGGCAACTGGCTGGCGCTGCCGCAGGCCGGCACATTCCGGTTGGTGCTGACGCTATTCGATACGCCGACTGCCGGCAGCTCCGGCGTGATCGACCTTTCGATGCCGAAGCTGACCAAGATCGGATGTGGCAATGCTTAGGGTGTTCTTCGCCCTCCTCACCGGGCTTTTCGGCGCAGCACTTCTGCACCTCGTCATCATTCTCGCTCTGCCGCACTTCACCGGCCGCGATGCCGCAACGCGCGTGGAGGCTGAGGGCGATCCGAACACTTTCTATCTGCTTACCGGCCGCTATGACGAAGCAGGGCTCGCCAATGGCGATCCCTTCGTGCGCACCGCCGTCTGCTCCTTCGATGTGAGCGAGGCTCCGGTGCATTTCACCGCCAAGGGCAATGTGCCCTTCTGGTCAATCGCCATCTATGACAGCGCCTCGAACGAGGTCTTCAGCATGAACGACCGCACCTCCGTCGGCGGGGCGCTCGACGTTGTTACGGCAAGCCCGATCCAATTGACGGACCTCCGCAAGAACCTGCCGCAGGAACTGCAGCAGACGATCATGGTGGAGATGGCACATCCTGAGGGATATGCGGTGCTGCGCACGCTGGCGCCGCAGGCAAGCTTCGACGAAGCCGCGCGAGCCTTCCTGACGGAAGCGACCTGCGATGAACTCGACGCCCGCTAGGGTTGTTTTCGTGAGTTACTTGTTGTTGACGCGCGGCGCAGAATGCGCCGGATTTTTCTTCGGGGTTTCGACGATCCGTTCGTAACGGACGCCGGTGAACCAGAGGATTTTTGCTTCGCGGGGCTCTTTACCCGTGGTGCGGCGCGGCTCCTCTCGCAGCCGGTCCGCCAATGCGACTACAATTGCCATTCTCGTCTCCATGCACTGCCCGAGACGGATGAACTTGCGATGGATTTCACCCTGCCCGCCATGCTGCGGGCCAGCGCGTCCTCAAGCGCCGGATGAACCGGACCGAGGGCATTCGCGCCTTTCTCACGGCACCTGACCGAAATACCGTGATGTTGCGGAGCTTCCACGATCCATATTCCCAAATCGCGTCGTTCCTGTCCGAATTGAGACACACGACCGTTAACAGATTACTAATATTCAGCCACTGCTTTGGGCAGTCTGCTCGGCACTGAGATAACGCGCAGAATGGTTGTTTGGTTTCAGTCGCGAAAAAGAAAAGACCGGCTGAAAGCCGTCGGATAAAATTAGAAACAATTCACATAGTTAACAGCCCCTCTCCGCTGAAACGGCCGCGGCACCGCAGGTGTTGCAAATATGCGTCACAAAAATATTAATTGCCGCAAGGGTGGATGGGTGTATCCTCGTCCCATCGGCCAAAAGTTTAAGGCATTGGCCGCCTGGGAGATTGTACGTGCTCTTGCTGCCATACGGAGAGCAACCCATGCCCCTTCTATACAACGCCACATTCACGTCAGAAGATCTGGATATATTGCGTAGCGCGCTGGATGCCTGGTGCGCGGAAAAGCAGATCGACATCAGAAGTGTCGAAGCGCAGTTTGCTGCTTCGACCGCGCTCGACCTTTTTTACCAGTCGGGCCATGACGACCCCGACAAACTGCTGTCGGCACTCAGAGGCCACAAGGGCCTCTAGATTATTTGCCGGCTATTTATCCACATTTTTAAAAACTGGAAATCGCCCCGCTTCCGGGGCGTTTGATTTTATTTTGCCGGCTCACCAATCCACGACACGCGAAACGTGTATATTTCTGTTGCATTTTAATAGAATCTTCAGCATCCATTAACCGTGCCGGTGTAGGATTTGTTCATAACCGTATGTCTGACATGCGTCCCGCCAGCGCTTGTCGGCCCACGGTCTCCCGCTTGTTCTGCGTTTTCGGGGTGTTCTTGTGCGTGACCGGTTTCGAGACCTAGAGGGCCCCATGGCCATCAGGAAGAAGGACGTGGTGTTAATGGCGACTGTCAGCAGTTTCGAGAACCTGTCACATCCGACACGCTCCGAACTGCGCCAGTTTGCCGAACTCTTCATGCCGCTTTTCCAGGCCTCCTCCGAAGAGGCAAGACGCCAGGCCGTAGCAGCTCTTTCCCAATGCGAGAACATGCCGGCAGCAGTTGCACTGTTCATCGGCAACCAGCCAATCGAAGTCGCCGCACCTTTCCTCGCTGCCTCCAAGGCAATCAGCGACGATACGTTGATCACCATTGCCCGCACCCATGGTGCTGCGCATGTGAAGGCGATCGTCAGCCGGGATTCCCTGTCGCCGAAGGTCATCGATGCGCTGGTGGCGCTGCGCCAGGCCGAGCCGCGCCCATCCTCCGCCGCACCGGCCGAGCAGCCGGCTATGCCGCTTTCGCCGATGCCTGCTGCACCCGAAGTGGACCAGCAGGAAGCAGAACGCATTGCCAATGAAGAGGCGCTGCGCGAGCGCATCCGAAGCCTTGCCGGCCATCTCAGCCGCAACGATGAGGATCGGCTCGGCCTTCGCTCGCTGTCCGACATTCAGGAGGCGCTGCTGGTGCGCTTTGCCCGCTCGCGGGAAGCCACGCATTTCGCCACCGCACTTGCCGATGCGCTGTCTGCCAGCCGCTGGCTTGCCGAGCGCATCATGCTCGACCTCTCCGGCCAGCAACTCGCCACGACGCTGACGAGCCTCGGCATGGGCTTTCTCGATTCCGTCTTCGTGCTGGAAAAGCTCTATCCGCATCTTGCTGAAGTGCAGCACAATGTCAGCCGCGCCTTCCTCGTTCTCGATGCGCTGGACCCGGAAGAGTGCCATGCCCGTGTCGAGGCATGGCGCCGCGCCGACAGCTATACCTACAATCCGCAAAGCCCGGCAGCAGCCCAGCCGGCACCCGCAGCACAGCCACAGGCCGCGCCGGCCTATCGCTTCATCCGGCAGGCGCCGGTGCGCGACCTCAAAAGCGTCAACCGGGCGCGCTAACCGTCAAACAATCGCGTCGGTCCCGCGGCGGCGCGACGCGATATTATGCGCTTAAAGGCATTGCTGACGGCGCTCTTCGCGCTTTTCGCTGACCGACTCAGAGGCTACCGAGCGGCTCTGGTCGCTCAGCGAAAAGCTGCCCGGCATCTCCTTCACGTAACTACCTTGCAGGCAATTCCAGCCGACGCGCGATGCCGACCATCTCCAGAAACACCTCGTCATGGCTGACGATCAGCAGTGCGCCGTCAAAAGCCCGGAGACCCGCTTCGACGGCGGCGATGGAATCGATGTCGAGATGGTTGGTCGGTTCATCGAGGATCAGCAGCGCCGGCGGTGTCGCGCCGCCGAGGACACAGGCAAGGCCAGCGCGCAGAAGCTGGCCGCCCGACAAAGTGGAAACGATCTGCAGCGCTGCATCCGCCCGGAACATGAAGCGGGCGAGTGCTGCGCGGCAGGCATTCTCATCCGATTGCAGGTTCAGCCGCCGGAAATTGTCGCGGATCGAGGTCGCGGGGTCGAGCAGGCTGACGCGCTGGTCGAGCATCGAGACGGAGGTCAGCACACGAACCGTTCCTTCCCACGGCTGCAGATCGCCTGAAATCAGCGCGAGCAACGTCGTCTTGCCCGAGCCGTTTGGGCCGGTAACGGCAATACGTTCGGGGCCGGTGATATCGAAGGACAGTTTGCGGATGATGGGTTCGTCCGTCTCGTAACCGGCCGTGACGGTGTCGATCTTCAGCACCGATCTGCTTGGCGGCAGGCCGGTCGAGGGCAGCTTGACGGAGAGCGGCTGCAGGATCTCGATGCGCTTGCGCGCCTCCTCGGCATCCTCGAGCGCCTGCGTGTGACGCCGTTCGGCGAGGCGGGCATTCTCGCCACTGGTACTCTCGGCCTGCCGCTTCAGGCCGCCGGCGATGATGCGCGGCATGTCGCCCTTGGCCGCTTTCTTCTTGCCGGCGCTGTCCTTGCGGGCCTTGCGCTCAGCCGTTTCCTGCGCGCTGCGGGCAACCTCCGCCACACGTTTCTTGGCGTCCGCCAGATCGTGCTCGGCGGCGGCCAGTTCCAGCGCCTTGCGGGCGCGGTAATCGCTCCAGTTTCCGCCATAGCGGGTGGCGCCCAAAGTCGTCAGCTCGACAACGGCGTCCATCGTCTCCAGCAGTTCCCGGTCATGGCTGACGACCAGAGCACCGTGGCGCCAGCCGCTGAGAAGCGAGATCACCGCATCGCGCCCATCCCGGTCCAGATTGTTGGTCGGCTCGTCAAGGATGAGGAAATCCGGATCTTCGAAGATCAGGGCGGCGAATGCTGCACGGGTGCGCTGGCCGCCGGAGAGCGCTGCCAGCAGCGTCTGTGGCCCGGCGGCGAGGCCGGCGCGCTCCAGTGCGGCTTCCATGCGGGCTTCGAGTGTCCAGTCGGCAAGGGCAAGCTCATCGGCGCTCGCTTCGCCACTTTCGGCGCGGTGGAGAATGGCAAGCGCCTGCGCCGCACCGAAGAGATCGGCAACCGTTTCATCCGGCCCGACCTGCACGCTCTGGCGCAGTATGCCTATGGTGCCGGATACGGCGACAGAGCCGGTCTGCGGCTGCAGTTCGTCGGCGACCAACTTCAGAAGCGTGGTCTTGCCGACGCCGTTGCGACCGACGAGGCCAGTGCGCTCAGCATTGAAGCTCAGATCGATATTGGAGAAAAGCGGCCGGCCGTCAGGCGTGGACCACGAAAGATTGGAAAGTGTAATGGATGCAGGCATGGAAATCCCCGATGGCAAGGCGAATTGGCATTGCGATCAGGTTGGAATCCATTTTGCACCGTCCTGTTGGTATTGCGGATGGCGGTAAACTAGGCGGGAATTGGCGTAAATTCAAGGCAGGCCGTCAGCCGGCCATCGGGATGAGTTCTGAGACCTTGTCTGTCTCCAGCTCGACAATCCAGAGATCGGGGTCGAACTTGCGCTCGCGGTCCAGCATCTCCCGCACCTTGTCCGGCTCGGCGCGCTCCAGCCTGACTTCGAACAGGCGGTCGCCGCTGCTCTCCTCATCGAAGAAGCTCTGCGGGGCTGGCGCATAGAGGGTTTCGAGGCCGTCACGGAAGCGTTGGCGGATGAAGATGGCACCGGCCTGCTCAGCGCCCTTCTTTTCCACGGCAGCAAAATCGCCCGCGGAGAAAACCCTGCGGACGAGAGCGGAAACGTAGATATCGGCGCGCAATCTCATGGGCGCGGTATAGACCGTGCGGCAGGTGGCGGCAACGCTATACCTTGACCGCCAGCCGCAGGCCGCCCCAATGCCGGCCGCGGACGGTGATCGGGGCGGAAATATCCTTCATCATGACAAAATTGCCGCCGCCCATGTCCCGTCGATAGGTCTGGACGAGGAAGGGCGCGGTGCTCCTTCCGGCGGCAAGGCCGACGCGATCGTTGAAGATGCGGCGGTTGCGGCAGTTCGCCGTATTCCAGACGATATCGCCCGGCCGCTGCGGCTCAGAGAACTTGCGGTTATGGGTCGGGAGGTAGCCATTTTCATCAATGGCGGCGCAGAAGGCGATGCGCTGGTCGGAGCCGGCCACCGGCTCCTGGATCGGCGGCAGCAGGCGGTCGGTGAGATCGGTGAAGGGGCCATCATCTGCACCGGATCGGTGCCTGATATCGGCTGGTACTGACGGTTGAACAGGCTCTCCATGCCGATTGCGCCTTCGGCAACGGCACGCTCCAGAGTATGCGATATCTGGCCAGCGACGGATTGCGCCTGTTCGATCCAGTGGCGGTCGGCGGTTTCCACGCCGGCGCTCGCGGTCAGCTGGATCAGCGTTTCCGACAGACCGACGACGCTGTCGACGCGTTTTGCCGCCTGCTGCAGTCGGCCGTTGGAATCCAGGACCTCGGCGGACATTTCGCCGAGCTTGGCGACGAAGCCGGCACAATCGCGGTCCACGGCCTCGGTCGTATTGGCCATGACGGCGGATGAATCGAGGATGCGGGTAATGACATGCTCCATGCTTTCGAAGGCGCCTCGCATTGCCTCAGACTTTTCGCTGACGCCAGCGGCACTCTTGCGCGCGCCGCCGCCGACATTCGAAAGACGATCGATCTTGACGCGAAGCTGCTCCAGCGTTTCCTGAATGGAGCCCGTCGCCTTGGAAGTCTGCAGCGACAAAGCGCGGATCTCAGAGGCGACGACGGCAAAGCCCTTGCCCGCTTCGCCGGCGCGGGCGGCTTCGATCGCTGCATTGAGCGCCAGCAGATTGGTCTGGCGGGCGATGGTGCTGATTTCGGCGGCCACCTTGTCGACGTCGGTCAGTGAGCGGGAGAAGCCGGAGATTTCCGTGCTGATCTCTTCCGATGACTGAACCATATGGCGGATTTCCTCGACCGAGCCGGACAGACGGTCGGCCGATTCCTTCAGCATGTGGCGCGCTTGTGCGGCGGTACTATCCGTCTCACGCAGCGAAACGGCGACGGAACGGTTGGTCTCGGCGATGGAAAGGGCTGTGCGGGTGACGTCGTCGAAGGCGGCGGCATGGCGGGCGGACATCGCCGCCATGTCCTGGATGGCGCCGGCTATATCGACGAGGTCGACACCGAGCGTGGAGGCCTCTTCGGCAAGGCGTGAGAGGATGTGGCGCAGCGCATCGCGATCCGGTCCATCCGGTTCATGGGCCGGACTTGCGGCATTCTCCTCCACTACCTTCAACGCCTGCATGATCGAGCTCCCCCAAGCTACATTAGAGAAGCTTCAAACAACATGGTTAACAATTGGCTAAGAATATCGAGGGTTAGACTTAGGTCTTAGGGCCTCTGCTCTTCCGTGATTCTGGGTCTGTCTCCAGCATCTGCTGGCAGCAGATGCCAGGCACAAGGCCGAGGATGACGTCAAGTGTGGGCTCCGTCTTCAGCTCTGCGTCAGTCCCGTCAGTCTTTCGCTCATCTGCCACAAACGCTCGGCGAGCTCCGGATCGGTCGCCCAGGGGCGCACGCCGAGCAACTCCTCGGAGTTGGCTGGAACAGCCTTGGCGATATCGCAGTTCTCACAATAGACGCCGCCCAAACCTTCCAGCTCATCGCTGACGGCGCACCAGATGGTGGTTGCGGCACCCTGGGCGATGGTCTTCTTGTTGTTTTCGGGATCGATGACCGCGTTGCCATCAGCATCCACATAGCCGCTCGCCAGAAGATATTCGCGTGACTGATGGCGGATGAGATCGGTCGTGACGATGCCGCCCGGATGCAGCGAGAAGGCGCGCACGCCCTCTCTTGCGCCCAAAGCATCCAGCGAGACGGCAAAAAGCGCATTCGCCGTCTTCGACTGGCCGTAGGCGACATAGGGCTGGTATTCGCGGTTCTCGAACATCGGATCGTCGAAATCGATGCCGGCGCGGACATGACCGCGAGAGGAGACGGCAACGACGCGGGCGCCCTCCGCCTTCACCAGCGCCGGCCAGAGGCGGACAGCAAGCTGGAAGTGGCCGAGGTGATTGGTGGAGAACTGCGATTCATAACCGCGGCTGTCGCGCGTCAGCGGATTGGCCATGACGGCGGCATTGTTGATGAGGAAATGCAGCGGTTCGCCATTCTCCAGAAAACGGTCGGCGAAGTCGTCGATCGTGTCGGGATCCATCAGGTCCATGTAGTCGAGCTTCAGACTCGGAACGACTTCAGCGGCGGCCCTCGCCTTCTCGATATTGCGGGCGGGAACGATGACCTTGGCGCCGGCATCCGCCAGCGCGCGGGCGGTTTCGAGGCCGAGGCCGGCATAACCGCCGGTGACGATCGCCACCTTGCCGGTGAGATCATGGCCGGCAATCACCTCTTCCGCCGTGGAAGCGGCGCCGAAGGCGGAGCCTATAGGAGCTTGGGGAGTGGACATAGGATGTCTCCTTTCTAGTCGGAGAACATCTATGTCCCGCGAGCGGGATTCTGAATACTTGTAAATCCCGATTTCTTGCGCCATCGTACAAAGATGACCAGTGATCCCCTCTCCGAAATGCTCAGTCTGCTCGATGCCCGCTGCCTGATGGCCGGCGGGCTGATTGCCGGCGGCGCCTGGGCGCTTGCCTTTCCGCAGCCGAACCGCATCAAGATCAGCGCGGTGGCCAAAGGCCGCTGCTGGCTGGTGCTCGACAATGGCAGCGAGCCGATCCTTCTCGAAGCCGGCGACGTCGTGCTGCTCAACGGCAAGCATTCCTTCGTGCTGGCAACCGATCTTGCGGTGACGCCAGCCGATGCCGTCACAACCTTCAAGGAGAAGAAGGTCAATGGCATGGCGCGGCACGGCATGGGCGAGGATTTCCTCTATATCGGCGGCCATATCGCGCTTGGACCAACCGGCACGGCGCTGCTGCTCGATGTGCTGCCGCCTGTCATCCATGTGCGGGCGACCCTTGCTGAGGCCGGCGTGCTGCGGTGGCTGCTGGATCAGCTGGTGCGGGAAATGGCGGCGGGTAAACCGGGCGCACTGCTTGCCTCCACCCAGCTTTCGCAGCTCATCTTCGTACAGGTGCTGCGCGCCCATATCATGACATCGGAGCCGCTGACGGTTGGCTGGCTGCGCGCCTTCGGCGACGAGAAAATTGCGCCGGCGCTGCGACTGATGCATTCGGACCCGGCGCATGACTGGCAGCTTGGAGAGCTTGCGAAATCGGCCGGCATGTCGCGCACCAGCTTCGCGCTGCGCTTCAAGACGGTCGCGGGCGTCGCTCCGCTCACCTATCTCACCGCCTGGCGCATGCGCCTTGCAGAACGGGCGCTGCGCGAGGGCTCGATCCCCGTCTCCTCGCTGGCGCTCTCACTCGGCTATACTTCGGAAAGCGCCTTCAGCAATGCGTTCAAGCGCGTGACCGGCATTGCGCCGAAGCGCTACCGGACGTCGGCTGCCATCAATGTCGGCCCGATCGAAGAAGTGGTGGATGTGGAAGGACGGGTGCCGACGGTGGACTACCGGCTCCTGCGGCTGGCGAACCAGCCATCAGCCCTGTCGAGGCAGGGCTGATTTCAGCCCGGTATTGCTCAGAGCGCGCCGATTTCCTTGAGCTTCTTCAGCACGGCTTCGCTCGGCTCGCCATTTTCCGGAAGATTATAGTGCTTCTGGAAGTGCCGGATAGCAGCGCGAGTCTGGTCACCGGCGACACCGTCGACGCCGACATTGGCGTAGGCCATGTTGACCAGGCCCTTCTGAATCTTCAGCACCATATCGACATTGGAAACGCCCGACAGCGGAACCTGCTTCGGCCCTGTCGGTGCCGTCTTGACGGTCTTTTCGGCGCTGCGGATGGCAGCTGCGACCGGGTCTTCCTCCGTCGCCTTCGACGTCACATCTTCCCGAGGCTTCTCGGGAGGGACGGTCGAGGGACCGGCGGCATCGGTTTTGAGCGCGGCAAGCACTTCGGGCGTCGCATCGCCGCTTTGCGCCATGCCGACCGTCTCCTCGAAGAAGAGGATGGCGGCACTGGTGCGCGGGCCGATGACACCATCGGCATTGCCGTTATAGAGACCGCGGCGGATCAGCTCCTTCTGGATATCCATCACGAGCTGGTTCGGCTGCTGGCCGGTCACAGCAGGTGGCGGCGTGATCTGGCTCGTCGCGCTGGCATCGTCCGGCCGCTCGATGCGGAACGTGGTGACATCGCCTTGCGGCGCGGCCTGCGGACGAAAGCCGATAGCCGTCGGCGCGCCCGGATCGCGCGTGCGGAAGATCGGATGCGGGTGCGAGCCCGGCTGATACCAGAGCGCATTGGCGGCGACGAAAGAGAAGATGACGACGAAAGCGATCGTGCCGCCGGCAATGGAAGGATTGCGGCCGATGACGCCGCCGAGCGCACCAGCACCCTGGAGACCGAGGCCACCCAGCGCGGTCGCGCCCTGCAGGCCGACACCGCCGAGCGCCGCCACACCGGTCATCAAAAGGCCCGGCTGCTGCCGCCCTTTCCTGCCTTTAGGCGATTTTCGCTTGCGCGCGGCCATCGAAGAGCCCCTCCTCCAGTTCTACGGCGACCACCGCACCCTTCAGCCGCGGCGGAAACTCGACGGCCCCCGTCTGGCCGGTATCCTCGCCGGTGCAGGCGCCGGAACCATCAGCGGCGATCTCGATGGTGATGATCGTGCCTTCGCCCGGCTGGCTGGCGATGGCGAAATGACCGCCATGCAGGGCGACCAGGCCCTTGACCAGCGAGAGACCAAGACCCGTGCCCTCGAATCGGCGGGTATAATCATTCTGGATCTGGACGAAAGGTTGGCCGAGGGTGGCGAGCCTGTCGGCCGGAATGCCGATGCCGGTATCGCTGACCGTCAGCTTGAGAATGCCGTCGCGCATGGCCGCATCGACAGTGACCACGCCGCCGGCTTCGGTGAATTTCACGGCATTGCCGACAAGATTGATGAGGATCTGCTGCAGCGCGCGCTGGTCGGCCACGACCTCTCCGATACCGCGCTGGACACGGTTCGTCAGCGTGACACCCTTGCTCTTGGCCTGCAGGGCCAGCATCGATTCGCAGGAGCGGATCGATGCGCCGATATCGAAAGGCTCGAGCATCAGTTCGTAGCGGCCGGCTTCGATCTTGCTCATGTCCAACATCGTGTTGACGACGGAGAGCAGATGCGCGCCGGATTCACGGATCAAGCCGGCATATTCACGCTGACGCTCGTTCTCGAACTTGCCGAAATATTCGCCGATCAGGATATCCGAAAAGCCGAGGATGGCGTTCAGCGGCGTGCGCAGTTCGTGGCTGACGGCGGCAAGGAAGCGGGATTTGGCGTCATTGGCTGATTCCGCATCGGTCGCGCGCGCCTGCGCCTCGGCGCGAAGCCGCTGTTCTACCGAAACATCATGCAACTGGGCAACGACGGCCGAAAGCATGCCGTCGATATCGCGCCGCGCGGTCATATCCATACGCAGGTAAGCGAACTGCCTGTTATCGCGCGAGACCGAGGGACGCTCCAGCCTGAGATCGACGATCGCTTTTTCCTCGCCCTGGCGTAGTGCATCCAGCGCCTGCAGGAAAAGAATGCGGTCGGAAACATGCACCTGCTCGAAGAAGCCTCGGCCTTTCAGGTCGCGCATCCAGGCGAGATAGTCGCGCTTGTCGCGGCCGCCCGTCATGGTCACGCTGCCATGCGGATCGAGGAAGAGCACGAGGCCCGGGCTCATCTCAAGGAAGAGATCGTCGGCACTGGCTGCCGCCACGTGCTGGGGGATGGCCTGGCGGGCCAGCGCGATGCTGCCGACGGCGGAAAAGAGAAAGGCGGCGCAGACGGTGGCGACACCGGCCGGCAGTGCAACAGCGGGGCTGGTGACGATGGAGAGGCCGACCGGAGCGGCAATAAGAGCGGCAGAAGACAGGAAGACGAGGCGGCGCAGAATCGCGAGCTCACTCTGGCGCACAGCTTCGCCACCGCTCGTCCGGGAGAGCCAGCCTGCCGCTGCCCGGTCCACGAGGGCTGTCGCCCGGCCGCCGATGTCACTCAATACACGCACGCAATACCTGCCCGAAAAGGCCTTTCATTACCCCGGACAATAGGCCCCCTCGGCTTAAGGAAAGGATAAGGCAAAGTCGCCTTCCACAGCCCAAAAACGCTAAAAGTCCCGTTTTGGGCCATCCGTATGGCTCTTTGAATTTTGTGGTTAATAGCAGGTAAGCGACGGATTTTCCTCATATTTCAGCATTGCGTTAACTCTTGTGGCAGAGCGGCGGGCCAAAAGCCCAACGATTGCAGGCGGCGGCTGCCACCATGCTTAACGACATCTGGTAGAATTTGACTGAAATGCCCCGAAAATACCGATCATTAAAATTCGAGACAAATTTGCCGCAAATGCCAGTGAGTTTCGAAAAGCGGCATTCGCAACTTGGCGGTAGGGTGCAAACACACCGGACAACCGGCCCGATTCGGCGACAAGACCGGACGGGAAAACAGGATGGGCAAGACAATGTGGTTTCTGATCAAAGGATCATTCTGGTTTGGCCTTGTGCTCGTCGCTCTCTCCGTTTTCAGCCCGGAGAGCTTCGACAATGCCGGCCACCCGCAACTGCAGCTTTCCGACGCCTTCACGGCGGCAAGCGGAGCCTATGACTATATGACCGGCATGTGCTCCGAGAAGCCCGAGGTCTGCACCAAGGGTGGAGAGACCCTGACGGCTCTCGGCTACCGGGCCCGCGAAGGCGCCCGTGTCGCTTATGAACTGCTCGACAGCCAGTTTAGGGATGACAGCGCTAAAATGGCTTCCGCAAAGACGGCCGTGCCGCCGGCGCCTGTGGCACTCGCCGTTCCTTCCCTGCCGGATGCCGTCACCAACACCGTGCGCGAAGCACAGGCCGCGCTGAACCAGCCGATGCCGCACCTGCCGCAGCCCTACCGCCCGCCGGTCGATGACGGTGCCTCAGCCGAACGGGTCGTGACTGGTACTATCTCGGCTAGCACCATTCCGGCAGGCTCGATCCCGCTGCCAACGCCGAAACCGGCGATCTGACGAATTTCGCGAGCATCCGCCCGCCCCCAAGCTTGCATCGGTGGTCCGCATGACGCGGAGATGCCCCATGCCTGACGTGCCTGCCCTGTTTATTTCAGCACTTTGCTGCGCCGTGAGGATGCCCATCCCTCACGGCGTTTCTTTTTAACTGTTCAAATCTGCGGTCGTTTCACCTATATCATCCGGTAACAGTGAAAGGCCTGACAGCATGGCGACCCTCGACCAGATCATCGACGACTTCTCCTTCCTGGATGATTGGGAAGACCGTTACCGATACGTCATCGAACTCGGAAAGGCGCTGCCTGATTTGGCCGACGCAAAGAAGACTTCCGAGAACAAGGTGATGGGCTGCGCCAGCCAGGTGTGGCTGGTGACGCATACGTCAGGCAATCCCGACAATCCGGTCATGACATTCGAAGGCGATTCCGATGCGCATATCGTGCGCGGCCTCGTCGCGATCGTGCTTGCCACCTATTCCGGCAAGACGGCGTCCGAAATCGCTTCGCTGGATGCCTTCGAGATCTTCTCCAAGATCGGGCTCACCGAAAACCTCTCCTCGCAGCGCTCCAACGGGCTGCGCTCGATGGTGAACCGCATCCGCGAGGAAGCGCGTGTACGCGCTGCGGCCTGAGGGCGCGTGATCGGTATAATACAGAGCTGCGATCACATACGCTGAGCGCCCGGAGGAAATCCGCCGGGCGCCCGAGTATAATATCCCCTGATGGGATTATTTGCCGTCAGCCATCTTTTCGCGCAGGCGTTCTTCCTGCTCGACAAGCTCCGGTGTGAAGGCTTCGCCGAAATCGGCGGCTTCGAAGACCTGTCGGATCTCGATTTCGCTCGGGCCAGGCATCGGATTGGGGCAGCGCTTGATCCATTCCAGCGCCTCATCCATGTCCTTGACCTGCCACAGCCAGTAACCGGCAATCAGTTCCTTGGTTTCGGCGAAGGGACCGTCGATGACGAGGCGCTTCGGGCCATCGAAGGCAACGCGCTTTCCCTTGGAAGACGGATGCAGGCCTTCGCCCGCCAGCATGATGCCGGCATTGACCAGATCCTCGTTATACTTGCCCATGGCCGCCAGAAGCTCAGTCGAGGGCATGACGCCCGCTTCGCTGTCTGCTGTCGCCTTGACGATGACCATTACACGCATTGTCTCTTCTCCTCTTATTTGCGGCGGCATGAGTGCCTGCCTGTCATCAATCTCTTTGCTTCACGCAATTCCGAACGCAAAACCGCTAGGCACTTTTGCTGGAATTGCCCTAAAGCGCGTCGCGATCTTTCAGATTCGCTTGCCACGCTTCAGGCTTTTGTTTTCGCATGTCGTTATCGCAAAACCGCTGCGCACTTTTGCGCGACATGCTTTAGAGACGGATGAGCAATCGCGGGGCCGACATTTCTTGCCGCGCTTTTTTTGAAGATAAATGACGAGGGCCGAACATCACCGGAAGGGACGATCGGCAGATACAAAAAAGCCGGGCAGCAGGCCCGGCTCTTTATCGTCTAGCGGTATGATACTCAGCCGCGTCCGCGTTTGCGGCGCTGTCCCAGACCCATTTCCTTTGCGAGGCGCGAACGCGCTTCGGCATAGGCCGGGGCTACCATCGGGTAATCGGCAGGCAGGTCCCACTTCTCGCGATATTCTTCCGGCGCGAGATTGTGATGCGTCATCAGGTGGCGCTTCAAGGACTTGAAGTTGCCGCCGCATTCCAGGCACGTAATCTGCTCGTCCTGTACGGACTTGCGGACAGAGACTGCGGGCTTCTGCTTTTCGACGACCGCTGCCACCGGCTGCGGTACGGATGTGTTGCTCAATGCCGAGTGTACATCGGAAATCAGATTGGCCAGGTCGCTGACCGGGACAACGTGGTTGCTGACATAGGCCGCGACGATATCGGCCGTCAGTTCCACAAGCAGCTCCGGCGCATTGCCGGTCGCCATATCCGTCATATTCTTTCTCCTGTTAGCATGCTCAAACGGTCCTTCTCCCAAAAAGACGAAGAACCCTCGTCGCAGAGCCAAACAGCAAAAGAGCAGGTCACAGCCTTTGTTTCGAAAAACCGGAATCCACCCCTAGATTCCGAAGACCGTATTCTGCACCAATACTGCCTGAAGGTGAGCTACTACGTATTCTTCCAGGCCGTCACCCAGTTAGACATTGGCAATCAAGGCTAAGGGACTTGGAAGCAGTACGTTTCTAATTCACAATCAGAACTCTACTTGGATTTTCAAATAGCATCGTTTTCGCAAAAGGCCAATTATTAATTGTGATTTTCCTAGAAAAAAAATCCATCACAAAGAATTGGTCAGCAGTTCAGCAAGCTTTACTCGTGCTTCCGGTGCATAAGTTTGCGTAAAATTGCTTAAAATTCTGAGTAGCCCCGCCTTCAGCGCATTCGCATATCGTCACGTACTGAGATATCGGCCGGAAAATGCCCTGATATATGCGAAGCTCTCGCAAGAAGGTGTGCAGAAACCGGTGCCGTCAGAATGAAGAAGAGGAAACCGGCCAGCGCTCTTGCAAGCACAGCAAGTTCGCCCGAGTAAAGCCCGGCGGCAAGCAACAACAAGCCGGAACCGACCGTGCCGGCCTTGGAAGCGGCATGCATGCGCGTATAGAGATCCGGCAGGCGCACGATACCGATCGCGGCCACCAGCGCGAAGAAGGCGCCGACCAGCAGCAGGACGGCGGTGATTATAGCGAGCGCATAGTCCATCATCATTCGCTCCTCTTTCGCGTCTCGGGGCCAGCGTCTCCGCGCGAGAGCACGAAACGGGCGAAGGCGACGGTTGCCAGAAAGCCGACGAGGCCGAGCGCAATGGCGATATCGATGTAAAGCGAGAAGCCGGTGCGCACCGCGACGACAGCGATGAAGCCGATAGCGATGCCCGTCAACATGTCGAGCGCCAGAATGCGATCCGGCAGGCTGGGGCCGACAACAACCCGCCAGACCGTTATCAAGAGCGCCACGCAGAGGATGCCAAGCGCTGCGAATGCGGCAGTGGAAACGATGGCGGCGGGCGTTATCATCCAAAGGCCTCCATGATACGGCGCTCGAATCCGTCAGCAATATCGCGTCTGACAGCCAGCGGATCGGCACAGTCCAGCGCGTGCACATAGAGCGTGCGCCGATCCGCTGACACATCGACCGAGAGTGTGCCGGGCGTGAGCGTGATGAGATTGGCAAGCAGAGTGATCTGGAAATCGCTCGTCACCGTCAAGGGGAATGCGAGAATGCCGGGAGTAAGCTGCATGCGCGGCGAAAGCACCGTCAGCGCCACCCGCCAGGCCGAAAGTGCCAATTCTTTCAGGAAAAGGCCCGCAAGCAGGAGGATGTGCAGCGGGCGGATACGGCGCGGCGGCGAACGGTCGGCAAAGGCCTCGCGCACGACGGCGAGCGACAGCAGCGACAGGACGAGGCCGAAAACGAAATTATGCGGCGAGGCGCTGCCTGTCACGGCGACCCAGGCGATGGCGAGCGGCAGACTGAGGAACAGCACGATCATCGTATAGTCCCTTCCGGAAAGACCGAGAAGATATAGGCGGAGGGATCGGCAAGCCCGTCGGCGGCCGACCGGGCGAGCTGCAGCAATTGCTCCGGCAGGACGCCGAAGCCGATGACGAGGATCGTCAATGCAACAAGCGGCAGGCCGGCTGTCCAGCCGGTTCGCACCGGCGGGAGCGTCAGGAGGGCGGGACGCCAATAAGCAAACAGGAAGACGCGGCCACAGGCGATCGTCAGCAGGAAGCCGCCGAGCAGGATCGCGCCCGCCAGCCACCAGGCACCGACATCGAGCGAGGCCTTGACCAGCAACACCTTCGGCCAGAAGCCGGAAAAGGGCGGCAGGCCGCAGGCGGCCAGGAGCAGCATGAGCGAAATCGCGGCAAACCAGCCGCTCTGGCGATAAAGGCCCCCGAGCGCGGCCAGCGAGAAGGAACCGCCCCGCCTGCCCGCTTCGCCAGCCAGAAGATAGAGCGCCGTCATCAGCCCCACTGAATGCAGCGCATAGAAGACCGCGCCGCCGAGGCCATCGGCGGTGCCGAGTGCGGCACCGACCAACATGTTGCCGATGCCTGATATCACCACATAGCCGAGCAGACGACGCAGATCGGTCTCTGCGAGCGCGCCCAATGCGCCGACGAGAATGGTCAAGGCTCCGACGATCGCGATCAGCAGGCTGAGCTCATCGCGCCCGACCGGCAGCAGCATGACCAGAACGCGCAGCAGCGCATAGATGCCGACCTTGGTCAGCAGGCCGGCAAAGAGCGCGGAAACGGCGATGCGCGGCGTGTGATAGGAGGCCGGCAGCCAGAAATTCACCGGAAAGGCCGCAGCCTTCATGGCGAAGGCGAGCAGGAAGAGGCAGGCGAGCGTCATCAGTGGCGCCGTGTCGCTCAAGCCTGCTGCCCGCTCGGCAATATCGGCCATGTTGAGCGTACCGAAGCTCGCATAGAGGATGCCGACAGCGATGAGGAACAGCGTCGTGGCGATGAGGTTCAGCACCGCATATTTCAGCGCGCCATCGATCTGCGCCCGTTCGGAACCGAGGATCAGCAGGCCGAAGGAGGAGATGAGCAGGACCTCGAACCAGACATAGAGGTTGAAAATATCGCCGGTCAGGAAGGCGCCGGTGACACCTGCCATCAGCAGCATCAGCAGCGGGAAGAAACCGTAGCGCCGGCCGCTTTCGGTGGTATCCGAGAGCGCATAGATGCCGGCGGCAAGGGCCGCGACCGCTGCTGCGAGCGCCATCAGCGCGCTGAAGACATCGACCGTGAAAGCGATACCGAAGGGCGGCAGCCAGCGCCCCATGACCATGGTGAGCGGACCGTGTTCGACGACCTGCCGCAGGAGAGCGGCATCGAGAAGCAGCAGGACGGCAAGGCCGGCGATGGCGATCCAGGCCTGCAGGCGGGGAAGGCCACGCAGCATCAGGAGCAGCGCGCCGAGGCTGATGCAGAGCACGACCGGCAGGATCGCCAGCCAGTGGGCCGGCGGGACCGGGGTGGTGACCATGGCGGCCGAGAGATCGGTGATGGGAACGGCCATCAGGGGGTGCCTCCCTTGATAGCCGACGGGCAGAGGGGGGTGAGCATCCGCACAACCATGCTCAATACCCCACAGGCGGCAGCGGCCGGTCTTCGGGTTCGGCATCGTGCATGCGGGTCGTATCGTCTGTGCCGAGTTCCTGATAGGCGCGGTAGGTCAGCACCAGCAGGAAAGCGAGGAAGGAAAATGAGATGACGATGGCCGTCAGGATCAGCGCCTGCGGCAGCGGATTGGCGGCACCTGATGGCAGCATGTCGGCCCCGGCGGGTATGATCGGCGGCACGACGCGGGTCAGCCGTCCTGCCGTGAATATCAGCAGGTTCACGGCGTTACCGAGAATGGCGATGCCGAGCATGATACGGATCGAGAAGCGCGACAGGATCAGATAGATGGCAGCCGAAAAGAACAGGCCGACGAGGATGGCAAAGAGCGCCTCCATCAGTCCACCTCCCTTTCTTCCAGCGCCAGCGCGATCGAGGCGACGGCGCCGAGCACCACGAAATAGACGCCGAGATCGAAGAGCATGACGCTGGAGAGCGGCACCTCCACGCCTGCCACGACGGGATAGACCCAGAGGCCGGTCATGAAGGGCACGGCAAAGAGGACAGAGATCAGGCCGGCGAGGCAGGAAAGCAGCAGACCGAAGCCGGCAATCGCCAGTGGGTGGAAGCGGATCGCTCGGCGTACTGCCTCAACGCCGAAGGCAATGCCGTAGATCGCCAGAGCCGAAGCGGCAATCAGCCCGCCGATGAAGCCGCCACCCGGCTCATTATGGCCGCGCAGCAGGATGAAGACGGAAAAGAGCAGCATCAGCGCGGTGATAAAGGGAGCGATCGTGCGGAAAATGACGGTGTTCATGCGGCGCCCCCGCTTCTCTGCGTGGCCGGGCGGGCGGACACGGGAAGGCGGATTCCGACAGGTTTTGCGAAGCCCCTCCTCATGCCTCCTCCGCATCCGGATCGTTCGTCGCCAGCCGGCGCTCCGTATTGCCGCGGATGCGGATGAGCGCCAGGATGGCGAGGCCTGTCACCGCCACGACGGCGATTTCGCCGAGCGTGTCCGTGCCGCGGAAATCGACGATGATAACGTTCACGACATTGGCGCCATGGGCGATCAGCTTCGAATGGGCGTTGAAGAAATCGCTGAGCGCCGTGTTGAACGGGGCTTCCGTGGCGCGCATCAAAAGCAGCGCGAAGCCGAGGCCGCATGCGAGTGAAAGCGCGATATCGAAGAGGCGGCGGGCGCCGTGGCGCGGATCGGTCGGCGACAGGCGCAGACGGGTCATGACGAGGGCGAGGATGACGACTGCGAGCGTTTCGACCATGAACTGGGTGAAAGCGAGATCCGGAGCGCCGAAGAGCAGGAAGATCAGCGCGACAGCAAAACCCTGAATGCCAAGCGAGACGATAGCCGTCAACCGGTCGCGGGCGATCAGCACCGCGACGAGGCCGAGCATGGCGATGAGCATGATGCCCGCTTCGCGCAGGCGCAGGTCTGCGGGCCAGGCAAAGGCCAGCGGCAGTTCGTCATGGATGACGAGCGGCACGAGCAGCATCGCTGCCACACAGACAAAGGTGCAGGCGACATAGATATCGAGACGTCTCGGCTGGACGATGCCGATGAAGCGGTGCGCGAAACGCACAAGCCCGGAGATGACGTGATCGAAACCGCGATCGGGACCAAGGGCGGAGCGCAGGGCATAGGCCACAAGCGCGCGGGCACGGTCGAGATGCCAGTAGACAACGACACCGAGCACTATCGTCAGCAGCGACAGGGCAAGCGGCACGCCGATATGCGGGGCCAGCGAAATGGAGATGGCCGTAGCTTCACCCACAACGGCAGAGGCCATGGGCGAGGAAATCATGGCATGGGCGAAACCGGAAAAGAGCGCCGCGAGCAGCCCTGCGACAGCGAGGATCGCCGGGCCGAGCCAAAGCAGTACCGGCGCCTCATGCGGATGTTTCGGTGTTTCCACCGGCCGGCCGAGGAAGGGCCTCAGCGCCACGGCAAAGGCGATTGCGAACATCAGGGCATTGCCGAAGACGGCAAGGGCCGTGACGAGGATCGAATAGAGATCGCCGGCGGCAAGGGCTGTATAGATCTCCTCCTTGGCGAGGAAACCGAAGAATGGCGGCAGACCAGCCATGGAAAGGGCAGCTGCCATTGCGATCACAAAGGTCAGCGGCATGGCCCTTCGCAGGCCCCGCAACCGGGTGATATCACGCGTGCCGGTCTCATGGTCGATGATGCCGGCGATCATGAAGAGCGCGCCCTTGAAGAGCGAATGCGCCACCAGATAGAGCACCGCCGCTTCGATGGCTGCGTGCGAGCCGAAGCCGGTCAGCAGCACCAGCAGGCCAAGGGAAGAGACGGTCGTGTAGGCGAGCTTCAGCTTCAGGTCCGTCTGGCGGATCGCAAGCACCGAGCCGGTAACGAGCGTCAGGCCGCCGAAGACCGGCAGCAGAACCTCCCATGCGGGCGTCGCGCCCATGACCGGGTTCAGCCGCATCAGTAGGTAGACGCCGGCCTTCACCATGGTGGCGGAATGCAGGTAGGCGGAAACGGGCGTGGGCGCCTCCATGGCATTCGGCAGCCAGAAATGGAATGGAAACTGTGCCGATTTGGTGAAGGCACCGCCGAGCACCAGCAACAGGGTGGCGAAATAGAGCGGGCTGCCCCTAACGACATCGCCGAACTGCAGCAATTCGGATAGCTGCGCAACGCCCGTCAGTCCCCAGAGCAGGAGCAAGCCGGCAAGCAGCAGCAGCCCTCCCCCGCCGGTGACGACGAGTGCCTGCAAAGCGGCGCGTCGTGCCGCCTCCCGCTCATGGTCGAAGCCGATCAGCAGGAAGGAAGTGATCGAGGTGAGCTCCCAGAAGATGAAGAACATCAGGAAGCTGTCCGACACCACGACGCCGAGCATCGCGCCCATGAAAAGGAAGATGAAGGAGAAGAACCGGCCCTGATCCGGATGGCCCTTCAGATATCCGCCGGCGTAGAGCACGATCAGCGTGCCAATGCCGGTGATGAGCAGGGCGAAGGTGAGCGACAACCCGTCAAGGAACCAGGAAAAGCGAAGCCCCAAGCCCGGCACCCAGTCATAACCGCCGGTTATGATTTCGCCATGAGCGATCTGCGGCATGAGACGCAGGAAATGCAGGAAGGCGAGCAAAGGGGCGATGGCGAGCAGCCAGGCACCGCCTGCGCCAAAGGCACGAATGATGAAGGGAGCCGCGAGAGCGCCGATCAACGGCAGACACAGGGCCAGAAATGTCAGAGCCGTGACATCGGCCATGTCCCCTCCCCGTGAGCACGGATGAAAGCCGGCAAGCAGCCTTTTCCAAGGCTTAGGCGAATCGGCTGATAGCCTCAAGCAATTTCGGCAACCCGCAATGGATGCAGGCGGCGGTTTTCACAGGTTTGGAGTTCAGGAAAGGCGTGTGACGAGACGGGAAACGGAACCGTGCAGGATGAAGAAAGCAAGCGGCAAAGGCCAGAGAATGCAGGCGATCAGCCCGCCAATGCGATGCACCGTCCAGCGGTCGTGATTGACCCAGCCTTCCAGCAGGGTCACGCCCAGGGCGATTGCGGCGACTGCGCCGTACAGAACAATCATCAGAGTATGAAACACCGTTTGTCCCCGAAACACGCAGCATTAAGCTTAATGGCACACTAAAGATAAAGCACGGGTGATTCGTCGTCTTCCCCCGAATTGGGTAGATGGCAATTGGGGCCTTGACGCGGCAGGTTTGATTGTGAGGCCTGATCCCAGACTTGATCAATCGTGCTCAGCGCACCACATTTGCGCACGAAAGAGATTGCCCCCATCGGCGAAAGGAGCACTCCATGGCCGAAACGACCACCACACCAAAAATTCACAAGACCGATGCCGAATGGAAGGAACTGCTGACCCCTGAGCAGTATCGCATCACGCGCCAGCACGGCACCGAACGCGCCTTTACCGGTCCCTATTGGGATTCGTTCGAGACCGGACTCTACCGCTGCGTCAGTTGCAATGCGCCGCTCTTCCGCTCCGACACCAAGTTCGATGCAGGATGCGGCTGGCCGAGCTATTTCGAACCGGTCTCTCCGGAGTCCGTGACCGAACACCGCGACACCACCTATGGCATGGTGCGCACGGAAATCCGCTGCGGCACCTGCGAGGCCCATCTCGGCCACGTCTTCCCTGACGGACCGCCGCCGACCGGCCTGCGCTACTGTATCAACGGGCATGCAATGGTTTTCGAGCCCGGCAAGTAAAGGCTTGTAAGTAAAAGAAAAGCGGACCCCACCAGGTCCGCTTTTTTCATATCAGCCCGGCGGATGGGATGAGCGGCGATCGCCGATCTTCCATTACATGCTCGGCGGCAAGCCGGCCGAGCAGCGGCGCGAGAATGACGCCGGGATGGCCGACGGCGACATAGGCGCCCTCGATGCCGGGCAGGAAACCGAGCCGCGGCATTCCATCGGAGAAGAAGGGCCGGTAACCTGCAGCCGCCTCGACCAGTGACACGCCCTCGGGCAGGCGCAGGCGCTCATGCATGACCTTCAAGATCCGCTGGCCGACCCTTTCCGGCGCGTTTGCCGCGGCATCGTCGATATAACCCTTGGCGACATGCAGGATGTTGTCCGCAGACTGGCGGATTTCCAGGCCAGGGCCGCAGAGGATGCGGTTCACGACAGGCTCCGCGCAGCCATAGCGCAGGATGATGGAGGGCGAGGCTTCGACGCCGGTTCGGAAGCCCAGGCTTTCCGTCAGGCGGTCGACCGCTGTTCCGCCTGCGAGGATCACGAGATCGGCCTCGATCGCGCCATCGGCCAGACGCACGCCACTCACCCGGTCGCCCGAAAGGATGAGGCTTTCGACCTGCCGGCCTAAGGTGACGGTTACGCCGGCGGCATCGATCAGGTCGCGCGCCAGCCTTGCAGGGTCGAGCGCGAGATCGCCGGGCGAGAAGATCGCGCAGGCGGGAGGCTGGAGCAGATTGGGCTCCCATGCAGCAATCGCTGCGGCATCGACCAGTTCGACGTCCGTGCCTGCGGCGAGATGGGCTGCGGCAAAGGCTTCGGTTTCGGCAGTATCTTTGAGCCAGAACAGAGAGCCGGGACGTGCGGCGACAAAGGCATCCGGTAGATCGGCCCGCAGGCGGCTATAGTCGGCGAGCGCTTCCTGCACCAGGCGGTAATTGACCGCTCCCGGCGCGATGTTGATGATATTCACCCAGCCGAAGGCACGTGCCGTCACGCCGCTGCCGGCCTGCACATTCTCCTCCACCAGATGGACGGTGGCTCCGCGCCGGGCAAAATGGAAGGCGAGCGAAGCGCCGACAATGCCGGCGCCGATAATGATGACGCGTATCTTTGCAGATGCCATGGCGGGAGCTCTCGTATAAATCGGGAGGAAGAGGTAGGCGCGGCTTAGGCACGCTCCATGACAGAGGGATGAAACAATGTCTATCATCCGGGAAATCCTGCGCAGCGACCGGCTGGTGTTGCGCGAAATCACCGTCGCGGACTTGCCGGCGCTCGAGCGCATCTTCGCCGATCCGCTGTGCATGCGGTATTACCCTTCCGTGAAGGATGCCGCAGCAACGCGCGATTTCTTCGACAGGCTCGCCTTCGGAAGCTACGAGAAAAATGGTTTCGGTCTCTGGGCGATGATCGATCGCGAGAGCGGCGATCTGCTCGGCGATTGCGGGATCACGCTGCAGGACACATCGCGCGGAATGGAGCCGGAGCTTGGCTACCATCTCTGGCCGGATTACTGGGGCAAGGGTTATGCCACCGAGGCCGCCCTTGCCTGCCGCGACCATGCCTTCTCAGTCATGGGACTGTCGCGCCTCGTCAGTATCGTCAGCCTGGAAAATCTTCCTTCGCAGAAGGTCGCCGGGCGGGTGCATCAGCGACGGGAGGTCTTCAGAAAGCAGAATGCAGCCGGCGAGACAGTGGAACGCTATCTCTACATCAGCGAGAAGATTTGAGGCGCATGAGCAAGAGTTCCGACGATCCCCTCTACCGCGATCCTTCACTTGCACAATTCTACGATACGGCCAATCGCTGGGGACCGGATTTCGACTTCTGCATGAAGCTGGCGGAAGGCGCAAATTCCGCGCTCGACCTCGGCTGCGGGACGGGCGAGCTGACGGCAGCGCTCGCCGCGACGCGCAACGTCACCGGCGTCGATCCCGCTGCCGCGATGCTCGACATCGGCAGGGCGCGGCGGGGCGGCGACAAGGTGGAATGGATCGAGGGTGACGCCCGCACCGTTCGCCTCAGGAAGAGATACGATCTCATCGTGCTGACGGGCCATGCCTTCCAGGTGTTCCTGACGGAAGAGGACCAGCGCGCCGCCCTTGCGACGATCGCAGCACATCTCAGCCCTGCCGGCCGGTTCGTGTTCGATACGCGCAATCCCGGTTTTTACGGGGAGCGCGACGTACGCCATAGCAGCGTGCGCCAGCTCGAGCATGCGGAACTCGGTGCGATAGAGGCCTCGGACGAGTCTCATTACGATGAGACGACCGGCATTCTTTCCTATGAGAACGGCTATCGGGTGCTCTCGACCGGCGAGCACTTCGCCGGGCGCTCGCAAATCCTCTACACGCCGCGCGACAAGCTTGCGAGAATGATCAGCGACGCCGGGCTCACCATCGATGCATGGTACGGCGACTGGGAAGGCAACCCCTTCCATGCGCAGTCGCGCGAGATCATTCCGGTTGGTCGTCTCGCCTGAACCAAAGGGCCCTGTTTCCACGCAATTCCGGACGCAAAGCCGCTGCAACCTTTTGCTGGAAAGGCGCTAGTCCTGCTCTTGCGGGCAGGGCCAGCCTGAGGGGACAGAAAGCCCCGAAGGCAGCTTCGTCGAGGAATCGCCGCAGGCGAGGTCGATCTGCGCCTGTTGCAGGCCAGTAGCGGCGGACAGATCCAGCCCCTCGATGCGGGTCAGAAACATGAAGGCTCGGTCGAAGGTGATCGGACCTTCAAAGCTTGCGCCCGTCAGATCGGCGCGGGAGAGATTGGCGAGTGCGAAGCTGACGCCTGTCAGCACCGCCTTGTCGAAATTGGCCCGACCCAGCTCGGCCTTCTCGAAGTTGGCCTTCGTCAGCTGCGCCCCGGTGAAATCGGCCCGCTGCAACTCCGCACCGGCAAAGCTTGCACCATCGGCGATGGCCCTGGCAAAAGTCGATCGATAGGCTTCGATTTTTCCGAAGTTCGCGCCCTGCACGGTAGCGCCTTCAAGCGAGGCGCGCACGAGGGTCGCCTTTTCGGCATTGGCGGATTTGAGGTTGGCGCCGCCGAGATCGGTTAGCGAAAAATCCGTGCCGGCCAGATTGGCGCCCTGGAGGTCGCTGCCCTGAAGCATCAGATTCTTCTTGTTGCACTCCTGCCAGTCGAGCTCCGGCGAAGCCGTGCTGCCGCAACTGGCCGCCATCACCGGCAGCGAATAGGCTGCCATGGCCAGAAAAGCCGAAAGACCGAGCACCGAGCGTCCAAACATCAACCTCTCCTCCGCGAGTCGCGCCATCAGAGATTTCTACAAGGCGCAGACTACGATAAAAATATGGTTAGTCCCCGCCAGCAATCAATCTGGAGATGGCCCTGTCAGGCTTTCGGTATGCGCAATTCCATGCAGGTGAGATCCAGCCAGCGGCCGAATTTGATGCCAACTTCGGAAAATGTGCCGGCGATGCGAAAGCCAAGCTTCGCGTGCAATTTGATGGAGGCGGTATTTTCGGCCTCGATGCCGGCGATCATGACGTGGATATTGCCGGCGCTCGCACGCTCGATCAATGCGCGCATCAGCTTTTCGCCAATGCCGGCACCGCGGCAATCCTTGTCGACATAGACAGAATGTTCGACCGTGTGGCGGTAGCCATCGAAGGCGCGCCAATCGCCATAGGAGGCGTAGCCGGCGACCTTGCCGTCCATTTCGGCGACGATGACCGGAAAGCCCCTGCCCTTGCGCGCCTTGAACCATTCCAGCCGATTGTCGAGATCGACGAGCGTTTCGTTCCAGATTGCCGTGGTGTGCTCGACGGCGTGATTGTAGATATCTCTGATAGCAGGAAGATCGGCTTCGGCGGCGTCCCGGATGAGAACGGTATCGGTCATGTGGCAGGCCCGGTTCGGAATGGTCTTTGGATTAATCTTGTTTTCGGGGGGCATACGCCGGGCGCGGGCCGATGTAAACGCCAGATATCAGAAGGCGGGAACCGAGAGGCTGAAGCAGGTCAGCACGGCCGAATAATGCACGGCGGCGGCGGCCACCACGAAGCCATGCCAGATGGCGTTCTGGAAGCGCAGCCTCTCCCAGACATGGAAGATGACGCCCAGCGAATAGATGATACCGCCGATGACGATCAGCAGCATGGAAGCATAGGGAATGCGCGAGGCGACGGGCTCGGCCACCAAGACGCCGCTCCAGCCCATGGCGAGATAAAGCAGGATCGCCAGGCGGTCATATTTGCCCGGAAAGACACATTTGACGAAGATGCCGAAGGCGGCAATCAGCCAGATGACGACCAGCATGCCAGACAGCAGCGGATCGTCGGCGCCGCGCTCCAGAAAGGGTGTATAGGTGGCGGCGATCAGGATGAAGATCGCCGAATGATCAAGCCGGCGCAGATACCATTTGGTGCGCGAAACCGGCCAGATATTATAGGAAAAGGAAATGCCGAGGGTCAGCACCAGCCCGACGCCGTAAACCCAGGCGGCAACCAGCGCACCGGCGGGGCTCCAGAGGGTGGCGTAGAAGATCAGCACAGTCACGCCGATCAGGGCAAAGAACAGTCCGACGCCGTGGACGATGCCGTCGGCGATCAGCTCATATCTGTCGTAGGCCCAGCGAATGCCGTTAATTTCGCCCATGCGCGCACCCCTACTCAGCGGAGGGGATCGTCGCATTGAATTCGCAAAGGCGCAACCGGACGCCCGGTGGCGTCAGGTTAAATCTTTGTGACGAGCCATGCTCGTTTTTGATGACGCGCTTACTTGCCTGCCGCGCAATCCTCGCAGAGCGGCGTCTGCGGCAGCACTGCAAGGCGGGCCTCGGAGATCGCAGCACCGCAGCGGGCGCAGGTGCCGTAGGTGCCCCTGGCGATACGTTCGAGGGCGGCGTCGATGGCGCGCAGCTCATCCTCTCCGGCCTGGCCGAGACCTTCCAGCACTTCGTCATTCTCGTTCTCGATGGCGCGGTCGTCGTCATCGGTCGCCTTGGTGCGGCCGAGGTCCGTGTCGATCTTGCGCAGGCGCGCTGTCAGTTCGTGCCAGCGGTCGCGCAGGATCTTTTCCTGAAGTTTCATATCCATAGCTTCACGTCCTACCGATCCACCAGCACCGAGCACTTGGCGTGGCGCACCACGCGGTCGGCGGTGGCACCGATGAAATAATTGTAGATATCAGGAATGTGAGAGGCGATCATGACGAGATCGGCACCATGGCTTTCCGCTGCGGCAAGAATGCCGTTGGCGGGCGGGCCATTGCGGACTTCGACGGTGGCCGGAATGCCGGTCTTGGCGACGAGTTCATTCAGCCGGTCGCGGCCTTCCTTCATGGCATCCTCGACGACATTTCCCGGCAATTCAATGGCGACATAGGTTGGAATATCCTCGACGACATTGAGGAGGATGATCTCACCGCCATTGTCGAGCAGCTTTGCCGCCTTGCGGAAAATCTTCTCGCCTTTTTCGATGCCGCCGATTTCAACTGGAACGATGATCTTCTTGTACATGCTATCCTCCTTGAGGTGTTGATCTTCGTCATCAACCTCCTCCCTGGATAGATAAAGCGCATTGACTGATATCAAGTGGGGCGCGAGCCATCGTCAACGTTTGCAGAACGCTTCATCGTCAAAAACGAGCCTTCTGTGAACAATGAGAATGCGCCATATAGGGATCAAGTACAGCAGCCGAGGGGAGCTTACAGGCGAATGGACCGGCGAAAATTCCTCGCGCTCGCTACGGGCGGCACATTTGCCGCCACCGCCGGTACGCCTTTCAATTCCAGGGCAGGAGATCATTCCATGACGGCATCAGAACCATCTTACGCGCTGACGCGCCCTGCCTATATCGACCAGTCGCATCTGGTCGTGAAAGACTTGGCCGCGGTCTCCGGTTTCTATCAGAAGATGCTTGGCCTTTCGGTGCTCGAAAAGACCGCAAGCGGCGAAGTTCTGGGGGTTGCCGGCCTGCCGCTGCTGACGCTGACAACGGATAGCAATGCGCGCGAGGCCCCCCGCAATGCCGCCGGCCTCTTCCACACCGCTTTCCTGATGCCAAACCGCACCGAACTTGCCCGCTGGCTGCGCCATGCCGCGGACAACAATGTCACCCTCGAGGGCGCGTCCGACCATCTGGTCAGCGAGGCGATTTACCTTTCCGATCCTGAAGGCAACGGCATCGAAATCTATGCAGACCGGCCGCATGAAAGCTGGAAGTTCCATCCGGACGGCATGGTAGAAATGGCCACGCTGCGGCTCGACCTGCAGGCGCTCTACAACAGTGCGCCTGAGAATGCCTGGACCGGCATGGCTGACGGCACCGCGATCGGTCACATCCATCTGCAGGTCGGCGACATTCCGCAGGCAGATGCCTTCTATCGCGACGTGCTTGGCCTGAAGGTAATGGCGCGTTATCCGAGCGCAAGCTTCTTTGCGAGCGGCGGCTATCACCACCATCTCGCCGCCAATATCTGGAACAGCCGCGGCGCTGGCACCCGCGCCGACCACATGACCGGCCTTTCCGACTACAAGATCCGTTTCAATGACAAGGAAACGCTAGACAAAGCCGTTTCCAAGCTCGACGAGCTTGAGATCAAGAGCGAGAAGCGCGACGGCGGCGTCTTCCTGAAAGACCCGTGGGGCATCGGGCTTACGCTCTCGGCCTGAAGGATTATCTTTTAAGGCACTCGGAAAGGATCGTTTTGGTATTTCACCGAAACGGTCCTTTCTGTTTTCAAGGAACTCCCAAAACAGTCGCGGCATATTCTCGATATTTGCTTTCAGGACGACCGAACGGTCGCGCAGGCGCTGGGCTCGACGCCATCATGCGGCTGTAATAAACTGGACGTATCTTCCCAGTTTACAACCCTCAATAGATTTCGCAGCCAATCCCCATCGTACACCGACGAAATGTCCGCCATCGGACGGAGGAGGCAGAATGACAGTGGAGGATTCCCAGCGCGTCCGGCAGGTGGCGGAGCAGGTTGTGGCCGCCAGCTCGGCGGGTGTGCAGGAGGACATCAACGCGCTGATGAGCAGCGCGCAAAGACCTGGCTGGCTTGATGAAGCCGGCCGCGCGATGAACGTCCGTTACGGCGGCGTGCGCGCATTGATGAACCGAGATCAGCCCGTCGAAGAAGGGGTCGATATCGGCCCACCTCCGGTCGGCGACTTGGAGACGATCGTCTTTGCCGTGGGTACGCCGGTTTTCCTTGTCAGGAACAATGCCGTCGACATCGACAGCGCCCGAGAGGAAGCGAAGGCCTGGCGCCGCATCCTGACGGACAACGCTGCGAACGTGGACCGGGCGATGGTTTCGATCGGCCGCGTCGACGTCACCAATGCCGACCGCGACTATGCCGGAACGGCATGGGTGATCGATGACGGCCTTGTCATCACCAACCGCCATGTGGCCAACCTTTTTGCGGAAGCAAGCGGCACCGGCTTCAAGTTCAAGATCGGCTTTGACGCGCGCCGCGAGATCGGCGTCAATATCGACTTCCTGGAGGAATTCGGTAACGCCACCAGCGACGAGGTGAAGATCGAACGTGTCGTCTGGGTGGCGCCTGAAAACGGACCCGATGTTGCCTTCCTGAAGCTGGAACAGAAATCCTCGCCGGTCGGCCGTCTGAAGCTCGACCTTGCCTCCGAGGTGCCGGTGCGCAACCTGCCGGTTGCTGCAATCGGCTATCCCGCCAGCGATTCCCGCTTCTCCGATCAGAGACTTGCCGAAAAGATTTTTGGCGGCGTCTTCACCAAGAAGCGGCTTGCAGTTGGCAACCTGCTGGCCGCCGACGAGAACCGTGTCACCCATTCCTGCACTACCCTCGGCGGCAATTCCGGCTCTCCGTTGCTCGACATCGGCACTGGCAGGGTGATGGGGCTTCACTACAGCGGAACCGAATTCATCGAGAATGACGCGGTGCCGGCAGCCGTTCTGCGGCGTTGCCTGCAGCGCGCCCGAGGACTGCTCCAGCCATTGAACGGGGAGGTCATTGTGAGCAATAATGAGGAAAGCGGCACGGGCAGCGGCGGCGGCGGCAAGGTGACATTCACGATACCGCTGAAGATTACCGTCGAACTGGACACTGCAGCGTTGCAATCTTCGCTCGCAGGCGGACCAGCGGGCTCTCCTTCGGGGCCGTCCATTGTGATGAGTGCGACCGGTTCCGGTCCCAATCCGCCGTCCCCCTCGCCGATCGCAATGCCGACCAAGGAGCAGGTATTGGCGGCAGTCCGCACCGCGAGATCCCAGTTTGCCAACCGTGACGACGTCGTCGCCATCAAGCCGGGCTATCGCTTCGAGAATGGGGAAATCACCGATCAGCGCGCCGTCGTGATCGCGGTCAATCGCAAGCTCGAACTGGGCGCCCTGGAATCGCGCGGCCGCACGAAGCTGCCGGATTATATCGATGGCGTTCGCACCGACGTCACAGTCGCCTCGGCGGAGGATCTCTTCGGCATCGATATGGACGAGGCCGCGACGGCGAGCTGGCATACGAATTACAAGCCGCGGCCCGATCTGCCGCTGAGCCGTCGCCCGGTCAACGGCAAATTCGTCATCCATACCGGACCTGACGCGAGCTGGCCGCAGCTTGGTCCGTTCCTGTCGAAGACCCGGAAGTCGCTGGTCGTTGCCATGTATGATTTCGGAGCGACGAATGTCGCCAATGGCGTGCTGGATGCGGTCAAGGGCCAGGCCGAAACCATCTCCATGGTGCTGCAGATGGGCGGCAAGGTGCATGACGGCGATCTGACGGATGCCGAAGCGGTCGCGCAGATCCGCGATGCGAAGGGTAACAAGTTCGATTTCGCGCCGGCGAGCGTCGGGGCGAACGGCATCTTCGATTCCGCCTACCATATCAAGGTCGCCGTGCGCGACCACGATGCCATGTGGCTTTCGAGTGGCAATTGGCAGAGCTCCAACCAGCCCAACGTGGCGCCTTTGACAAACAAGGATGACGCTCCATCGGCGCTAAGGCTCTACAATCGCGAATGGCACGCCATCCTTGAAGATGCCGGGCTCAGCAAACTCTATGAGGATCATATCCTGCGCGATCTGGAAGAAGCCAAGACGGTGACGGAGGCCGGCATCGTGTCGGAACAACTGGTCTTCCTGCCCGCCAACGTCGCTATGGACACGCTCGAAGCGCCTCAAAAGCCGCGCTATTTCCAGCCGCTGACCGGCGAGCGCACAATCGACGTGCAGCCGATCCTGACGCCCGACAACTATCTCGATGTGGTATTGCCGTTCATACAATCGGCCAAGAGCCGGATCTATTTCCAGAACCAGAGCTTCAATACCAAGACGGTGGGCGACAATTATCGCCGTCTGCTGGATGCGCTGCTCGAAAAGCAGAAGGGCGGTCTCGATGTGCGCATCATCTTCCGCAGCTTCGGCTCCGAAGACCGCGACGTCATCAGCAACGCCAAGGATTACGGCTTCGATACCAATAAGATCCGCAAGCAGAAGAACTGCCATACCAAGGGAATCATCATCGACAGCGAAGCCGTGCTGATGGGCAGCCACAACTGGACGACAGCCGGCACCGGCTTCAACCGGGATGCGAGCCTGATCTTCTATGATGCGGAAATTGCCAAATTCTACGAGGAGATCTTCCTCTACGACTGGAACCGCATCGGCCCGGCGAAAATAGATGAAAATCTGCCGCCGCCGGTACTCGCACCATCAGGAGGGGAGCCAGCACCGCCGTCAGGCTACATTGCCGTCCCGCTTTCGATCGCGCTTGGGCGGTGACTTCGGAGCGGCACAAACGGCGATCGGAACGCGCAAGGGCTGCGCTTTCGAAGCAAAACATCCTGACGATAAATGGCGCCGTTTCCGGCGCCATTTTCTCATTTGTATGCCTCAGCGTTTAATGACGGGGCTCTATGGTCACCTCGCCGAACATGACGCCGCGCGTCAGTGGCTTGGCGAGGAAATCATGCGGGAAGCCGAGAACGATGGCGCTTGCCTCGGCGAGGCGGGTGCGATGTTCATCCGACAGCACAACATCGAGCGCACCGAGATTGTCATCGAACTGGGCCATCGTCTTTACGCCCATGATCGGCGAAGTCACGGCGGGGTTGGTGAGCGTCCAGGCGATCGCCACCTGCGCCGGCGTCTTGCCGATCTCGGCAGCGATCTCCTTTACGACTTCGGCGATGCCGAGGCTGCGCTCGGTCAGCGAACCATTGCCGGCAGCGACATTCTTGCGGGTGCCGACGGCACTTGCGGTGCCACCGCCGATATCGAGGTCGGCACGACTATATTTGCCGGTGAGGACACCCATGCCAAGCGGCGACCAGGGGATGACGCCGAGGCCGAGTTCAGCGGCCATCGGGATCAGTTCGCGCTCCACCGTGCGTTCGATCAGGCTGTATTCGATCTGCAGAGCCACCAGCGGCGCCCAACCGCGAAGGTCGGCCAGCGTCTGCATGCGCGCGACCTGCCAGGCCGGCGTATCGGAAATGCCGGCATAGACGATCTTGCCGGCACGAACGAGATCGTCCAGTCCGCGCATGACCTCCTCGACCGAGGTCGTGAAATCCCAGGCATGCAGGTAGAAGAGATCGATGTAATCGGTGTTCAGCCGCTTCAGGCTGTCTTCCACCGAACGGACCATGCTGCGACGGTGATTGCCGCCGGAGTTCGGATCCTTGGGGCGCGAGGTGATCGTGTATTTGGTGGCAATCACCAGTTCGTCGCGGCGGCCTTCGGCAAAGCGGCCGACGAGGGTTTCGGACGTGCCGCCCGTATATTGATTGGCGGTATCGATGAAGTTGCCGCCGCGATCGATATAGGCGTCGAACATGCGGCGGGACTCCTGCTCATCCGCTCCCCAGCCCCAGTCTGTTCCGAAGGTCATGGCGCCGAGCGACAGCGGCGAAACGCGCAGGCCGGAACGGCCGAGGAGACGGTAGCGGTCAAGGGACAATGTAGTGGTCGTTTTATCGGTCATGGGGAATCTCCTGTGTTGCGAACAGAAGATGCGCCTTGCCTATACTGACAACAATGCTACATTATCGGCATAGCTTCTTTAGAAAAGAGAGTATAATGCGCGGCAGCGACTATGCCGAACTCAGGGCTTTTGCTGCGGTCGCCGAGCACGGCAATTTTGCCCGTGCGGCCTCCCGGCTCGGCATATCGGCCTCCGCGCTCAGCCAGACGATCCGCACGCTCGAGGAACGGATGGGCATCCGGCTGCTCAACCGCACGACGCGCAGCGTGGCGCCGAGCGAGGCGGGCCAACGGCTGCTTTCAAGGCTGCTGCCGGCGCTTGCCGATCTTGACCAGGCGGTGGCGGATGTTTCGGCGCTGCGCGATACGCCGGCCGGCCTGTTGCGCATCAACGCGCCGCGAGTTGCGATCGTGCACGGGCTGGCGCCGCTGATTGCGCCCTTCCATGCTGCCTATCCCGATATCGTCATGGACATTATCGTGGATGACAAACTCTCCGATATCGTCGCCGATCGTTTCGATGCCGGCATCCGGCTGGGCGAGATGGTGGAAAAAGACATGGTGAGCGTAAAACTCGGCGGCGAGATGCGGCTCGTCGTGGTCGCCTCGCCCGACTACATCGCGCGCCACGGCATGCCGGACACGCCGCGCGACCTGCGCGACCACTCTTGCGTCGTCTCCCGCTGGCCGACGGATGGCAGCCTCTATCACTGGGAATTCGAGCGCGGCGACGAGAAGCTCGAAGTGGCCGTCTCGGGGCCACTCAGCACGACAGACAACGACCTGATGCTGCGGGCCGTGCTTGATGGCATCGGCATCGGCTATCTCTTCGACTATCACGTGGCGGAAGATCTTATCGCCGGCAGGCTGGTGAGCATGCTGGATGACTGGACACCGCCCTTCCCCGGTTTCCACCTCTATTATCCGAGCCGGCGCCAGATGCCGCCGCCGCTGCGCGCCTTCGTGGATTTCGTCGGGCGGCGGCGGGCGGCCTAGACGCATCGATACCAGGGGGGAACCTGTAGCAAGCCTGCGCGTTGATTGGCGGAGCAATGGGGCTTCGGGGACACATCGCACATGGGAATCGCCAACGGCATCCGGAAACAGGCAAACAAGATCCGCCTCGGCGAACGCCACACCAGCGCATGGGCACGAACGCTTCAGGAAGAAGCTGCTGAAGAACTTCCACCGGCACCGATGCGGCGCGTCGAGAAGGACGGGCTCGATGTCAGCATGGCCTGGGCCATCATCGGCATCTTCGGCATCCTTGGGCTTGCCGCAGTCTATATGATGTCGCTGATCCTCATCCCCATCACGCTCGCGGTGGTCGTCGGCATGATCCTCGGCATGGCGGCAGAAAAGCTTTCGAAGATGGGCGTGCCGCGGCTTGCCAATGCGGCGATCCTTTCCTCCGCTGTCGCGCTGGTCATCGTCCTGCTGGCCAATTCGCTTGCCGGTCCCTTGGCGATGCTTGCCAATGAAGCGCCTGATTTCATCGAGCGCACGACCCAGCGCGTCATGCCCTATCTGGAGCGGATCGAATGGCTGCACATCACGCCTGCGACCTTCCAGAGCGGGCCGATGTCCATCGATGCGCTGCTCGAAAACACCGGAAACGTGCTGCATGTCGTGACAACAAACCTGACGCCGGCGCTGGTGCAGGGGCTGATCTTCTTTGCGGCGTTGCTGCTCTTTCTGGCAAGCCGCGTGAGCCTGCGCAAGACGATCATAATGACCTTTCGCGAACGGGCGCAGCGGCTGGCAGCGATCCGCGTCATCAATGCTGTGGAACAGGCGCTTGGCTTCTATTTCGCCACGGCCTCGCTGATCTATGTGGCGCTCGGCGTCGTGATGACTGTTATCGCCTATGCGGGCGGGCTGTCCATGCCAGTGCTCTGGGGTTTCTTTGCTTTTCTTTCGAGCTTCATTCCCTATCTCGGCATTACGATGATGACCCTTGCGGTCGCCATTGCAGGCGTCATCGCCCATGACGGCGTCATTATCGGCCTTATGCCGGCTGCAGCCTTCTTCACTGTTCACCTTGTGATGGAAAACCTGATCTTCCCCGCTGTCATGGGCCGGCGGCTGGAGATCAACCCGTTCGTCATCTTCCTGGCGATCATCTTCTGGACATGGATGTGGGGCGCGGTCGGCGCGATGCTGGCACTGCCGCTCTCGCTCATCGCCATGACCATCATGGAGGAACTGGTGATCGAGGAAAGACCGCAGCCGCAGCTGCCGAAGTAACGACAGCGACTGGAGGCAAGCCTATGGCATCCGACCTGCATCTCAACGAAGCCAACCACGATGAACTCGTAGGCGGCTGCTCGCTCTGGGGCAGGAACGGCGTGCGGCCGGCCTATCAGCCGCTCGAACAGAGCTTCAAGACCGATATCGCCATCATCGGCGGGGGCATAACCGGTGCACTCGCCGCCGAACATCTGACGGCGCGCGGCTTTTCGGTCGTCGTCATCGACCGCGAGCAGCCGGGGTTCGGCAGTACCGCGGCAAGCACGGCCATGCTGCAATGGGAGATCGACCGCACGCTCGGCGAACTGGAGACCCTTTACGGCTTCGAGCGGGCGGCCGGCATTTACCGCCGAAGCGCTGCCTGTGTCGCGGGGCTTGCCAAGCTGATTGCCGCCCACGGCATTACCTGCGGTTTCCAGCCGCGCAACACGCTCTATCTTGCCAATAATCACGAGGGTGCGCGCGAGCTGATGGAGGAACGGCAGCTTCGCCGCCGGGCGGGATTGCCGGGCCATTATCTCGAACATCCCGATCTCCTCACCCAATACGAGTTCGACCGCGATGCGGCGATCCTCTCGCCGGGTTCGGCGGAGGCCGACCCGGTACTGCTCACCTGGGCTCTGCTGCAGATTGCCTTTTCGCGCGGCGCGCGCTTGCTCAACGCTTCTGTGACCAGTCTTCACAGCGAAGGCGGACATGTGACGGCCGAGACGAACGGCGACCATGTAATCGAGGCGCGGCATGTGGTACTGGCGACCGGCTATTCCATGCCCGGCCTCGACATGCCAAAGCTGCATCGCACCAGTTCCAGTTGGGCACTCGCCACCGTGCCGCAGAAGGCTGATGATCTCTGGCGCGACGGCATGCTGCTCTGGGAAGACAGCCATCCCTATCTCTATGTGCGCACCACTGATGACAATCGTATCATCGTCGGCGGCGAGGACGATGACACCACCGATCCCGAAGAGCGCGACCTCAAGCTGCCGGGGAAGGTCATGACGATCCGGGAAAAGCTGAAGCGGCTGTGGCCGAGGGCGGATACGCGGGTGGAGCATGCCTGGTGCGGCACATTCGGCGAGACGGTGGACGGCCTGCCGCTGATCGGCCCGGTGCCAGGGATGGCTGGCGTCTATGCCGCCTATGGGTACGGCGGCAACGGCATCACCTTCTCCTACCTCGCCGCGCAGATGATCGGCGCAATGTTCGCCGGCATGCATCGTGACTGGTTCGAGGATTTCGCTCTCGACAGGGATGCGCCGACTGTGCGGAGTTTCATGGCGGGTTCGATACGGACCGGAGACGAACTGAGGTAAGCTTCGTTCCAGAGCATTTCCGTTTTCTTCGAATCACGAAAATGCTCTATCTCTTTGTTTTCACGCAATTCGGGGTTTTCACGCAATTCCGGACGCAACACCGCTGCACACTTTTGCTGGAATTGCTCTACTCCGTCGTCTTGTCGTCGCCCGTATCGGCAACATCCTGCAAACGGACGAACTCCGTGCCCTTTGCCTTGAGATCGACAAGCGCCTTGGCGACGCCCGCACCGGCCGCATGGGTCGGCTGGTTGATGTGGGAGATGACGACATCGCCATCCTTGGCCGAGGAAATACGCTTTTCGGTGACCGCGGCACCGAGCAGCGAACCGCCGTCGCCATTCACGGAATAGCCGGCGATGCGGTAGCCCATGGCGCGGATCTGGCCGATGGCCGAGAGATCATACTTGGCGGTCGAGCCACGGAACCAGCGAGGCGCCGGAATGCCCGACGCGACCATAGCGGCGGCACCACCTTCCACTTCCTGCCTGACGGCATCGGGCGAGCCGGCAGATGCGATGCCATAGACCAGCACCGGCTTGTCGATTGCCGGGATATGCTTCTCGCCGTGATTTTCCAGTTCGAAGAGATCCGGGTTCTGCAGGAAGACGGCAACCGCCTTCGGATTGCGCTTCAGCCAGCGGGCGGTGACGAAGATCGTCGCCGGGATGCGCTCGTTGACCAGCGTCGAGACAATGCGCTCATCGGCCTCGCCCATGCAGGCATCGAAGGTCAGCGCAATGCGCGCGTGGCCTGATATGTTGGAACGGGCGATGTGCAGGTGCGGCTCTACCAGCTTGGGACCTGCCGCGACCGGCGGACGGGCAGGTGCGGCGGCGGGCGTTTCCGCGGCAAAAGCCGATGAGGCAGCGGCGAGCAGCAGTGCGTAGCCGAGAAGAAAGCGGTTCATGAAGAATCAGATTCTGTTGATGTTTTAGCAGGGCTTAAAGCAAAACAGGGACCCGAGCCATGTGGCCTGATGCCGCCCGTCGAGGACGGCTCATGTCTCAATCTGCCCGCATTCCTGTGCCTGTCACGGGAATGCGGAAGAGCAAAGAAGAGGCCAAGGGCTCAATCATAGAGATAATATTTGGTCCACTTATCCTTCGGCACCTTGTCGCCGATCTTGTACTTCAGGTCGCGAACGTTGATGTGCTGCGGGCCGGTGATGCAGGTATAGGAGAGATGATACCAGTCGCCCTTACTGCGGAAGACGGCGCCCGGGGCTTCGAGGCGGTCATCGCTCGGGATCGGGTCCTTGAAGGTGTAGGCGATGACCTTGTCCGGCCGGAAGCCCGTGCCGTCACTGTTGATGCGGCTCATGGCTTCCGTATCGCAGCTCTGCTCAAGGCGGGTGGCCGGATCGAGCTTTTCGAGCTGCTTCTTGATGGCGGGATCGACCGCAAGGGCGGACGAGGCGGCAAGGCCCGCGAGCGACATAAACAGGACCAGACGTTTCGGCATTACGGGGAAACCTTTACTGTTATGTATTCGTCACGCTGCCGCCGACCGCTTGCCGGGACCCGACACTGGTGCAATTTTCGCGCAATGCCAGCGGACATTCTTAAACAATGTGGTGACATCAAGGCGACGCGCCGGTCATCTTGTCTCAATAAGGTTCACCGGCTGACGCTTGATCCTGACCTGCAGCACCTCTATCTCTTGCCCACCGACACCGCCCTTACGGAGCTTTCCTTGACCGCTTTCAAGA
>UCCS01000182.1:5130-5822 GCA_900470965.1 Hyphomicrobiales bacterium | reverse complement strand
GTTCAAGTTCGGCGCCGACTGGCGGCATCCTTATGGCGGCCGCAGCGATATCCGCGGGAAGCTCGACCATCCGGTCGTCCATGTTGCCTATAGCGACGCCCTAGCGTATGCCCACTGGGCCGGGAAGGACCTGCCGACCGAGGCCGAATGGGAGCTGGCCGCTCGCGGAGGTCTCGAGGACGCCGAATTCGCATGGGGCGACGAATTGATCCCCGACGGAAAGCTCATGGCCAACATCTGGCAGGGTGCGTTTCCCACAGTGAGCACAAAGCCCACAGGAGCGGATAGAACATCACCTGTCGGATCGTTCCCGGCGAACGGCTACGGCATCCACGACATGATCGGCAACGTCTGGGAATGGACGTCGGATTTCTGGTCGCCCCGCCATTCGCCTGCGGTGAAGTCATGCTGCATTCCGCGGAATCCCCGAGGCGGCGATCGAGAGGCGAGCTTCGATCCCCGCGAGCCGGAAATACGAATTCCAAGGCGGGTGCTGAAAGGCGGATCGCATCTTTGCGCACCGAACTACTGCCGGCGCTACCGTCCCGCCGCCCGCCATGCGGAACCAGAGGACACGTCCACCAGCCACGTTGGCTTCAGATGCGTCAAGCGAATCCTGAAGGACTAAGGTCTCCCAGGCAATTTCGGTTCTACACCCAGGTGGCGTCCCGCGAAGTCTCCTGCCGGGCAGG
>UCCS01000182.1:0-5116 GCA_900470965.1 Hyphomicrobiales bacterium | reverse complement strand
CCTGCCCGGCTGGGTGGCGCGATTCCGGCAATGCTTCGAATTGGGATCGATCCGGAGCAACTCAGTGACAATTCATGCCTGAATACGTCCATCCACGGCAATGACGATCAGACTGGCCCCATTCTCTACGCGAACGACCCCTTTGCGCTTCATATCGCTGGCGCCATCCTTGAGGAGATGAGGAAACCAGATCATGAATGGCGAACGGATCTCATCCGCCATTTGGCAGAGGCGCTGACGGTGCATTCGTTACGACTTATGGCGTCCATACGGGCGAGATCAGTGATCGGGAGGCAATCCGGCGGATCGTAGAACAGCTCTCGCTGACTTCCTGATGCCCACAGTTGCGATTGCGCGTTTGACTCGGTGGAATTCGCCCTGAGGATTTCAGTGCAAAACATAAATTGAGGCTCGACGCACCGTATCTTGGCGGGCTTGCCTCAAAAGGTGCAAGATTTGAACGAACAAACGCGGCCGTGGAGCATTTTATGTTCTATAGGGGCGATTTGCGACTAAGGAGAATGTTATGAAGAGAATTATTAGCAGTCTGTTGATTGCGACGGCCCTTATAGGCTCGGCTATTCAGCCTGTTGCGGCGCGCGATCATCATCACCACGACAATACCGGCCGCGCCATTGCCGGCGGCCTTGCCGCAGGTGTCGTTGGCGGCCTGATTGGTGGCGCAATAGTCAATAGCGGTCCTCGCTATGTCGACGGCCCTCGCTATTATGATGCAGGCCCGCCGCCGCCGAGATGCTGGTACGAGGACCGTGACGTTCGCAACCGTTACGACGGCGGCTATCACACCGAAACCGTGCGGGTCTGCGACTAGCGGCGTCGCGAGAACCAATACCGTCCAGCATTGAAGCGGCGTTGATCTGATCCTTGATCATCGCCGCTGCCTTTCGCCCCTCAGCCGGGATTGCAGTTGCAATCTCGGCCATACTCCGCAGAAATTGACGAAAGCTGTCGGCAACATCAGTTGTGACCCGTCCGCCCAGGCGGAAAAATCCTCCATCTGTCATGCGTCTGCAAAGAACCGCCGTTAGTTGTCGGCCCGGGCAATTGCACGGCTGTGCGATATGATTGCACCTGTGCAACGGGCAGAGAAATGGACCGGGACAGATTCCTGAAACGGCAAACATGGCCAGCCTCTCCGGCGCGGACCAATGTCAACTTACTGCCATCGCTCCTCTATACATGTGCTGGCGGAGACTGCCACATCGCACCACCCGTCCTTCTGCGGCTCGCCCGGCATCAGTTTTCAATGCTGATACCGGGCGGTTTTGGGAGGCGGATGTTTTGTCGCGCGCGGGGCATTGAGGGAAAACGATGAGGGATGGTCCTGTGAGTGACGGCAAGACGCCGAAGAAGGAACGAATGCGCTTCGTGAGCGCCGAACAGGTGGCGCAGCTTGCCGGCGTTTCCCGCTCGGCCGTATCGCGCACCTTTACGCCGGGCGCAAGCGTTGCGCCCGCGACGCGCGAGAAGGTGCTGCGTGCGGCCCAGGAGCTCGGCTACCACGTCAACGATCTTGCGCGCGGCGTGCTGGCCAATCAGAGCCGCCTCGTCGGCATCGTCGCCACGAAACCCGAAATCGGCTTCCGCGCCCATCTTGCCGCCGCCCTTGCCAAATTCCTCATCCAGCGCGGCAGCATACCGATCCTCATCAACACTGGCCAGACCGAGGACGAACTGCTGGCCGCCCAGAAGATGCTGATCGGCCACCGCGCCGAGGCAATCATCATCCTGTCGGGCTCGCCGCCTGCCAGCTTCTTCGAGCTTGCCCAGCGTAATGGCCAGCCGCTCGTCGTCATCGGCCGTTCCGAACCGGATGCAGACCGTGTGCGCGCCGGCAATTCGGAAGCCTCCCGCAAGGCGGCGACAGTGTTCTTCGAGGCCGGACGGCGCCGGCTGGCGGTTGCCGGTTCCAACACCGGTACGCCGAGCATTATCGAGCGCGAGAGCGCCTTTCTGTCGACGGCGGAAGGACTCGGCGCCGAGGTCTTCATCGGCCGTGGCGCGGATTCCGACTATGAGAGCGGCATCGCCGCGGGGCGGGCGCTGTTTTCGAATTCTGTACGCCCCGACGCCGTCTATTGCGCCAACGACCAGATCGCCTTCGGCCTGATGGATTATGTGCGGCAGGAGGTGAAGCTGCGGATTCCGGAGGATGTTGCCATCATTGGTTTCGACGACGTTCCCGAAGCGTCCTGGCTCAGCTATCAGCTGACTACCTTCCGCCAAGACCCGCTCGTCATGGCGATGCGCGCCGTCGAACTGATGGAGCGACGCCTTGGAAATCCGGACTTGCCGCCGGGCTATGAACGCGTCATTCCAGAGTTCGTCATCCGCCAGAGCTTCAGACCCTGATTCCCTTCCGAAAGATTCCCATGCACTGCGAATTTCCTGATGATGCCCGCTTCGTACTTGCCAAGGACGTGATCCTCGATGCGGCGGGAAAGGCGCTCTCCTACTTCTCCGATCTTTCATCACTGGAAACCGGCCATAAACTGAACGGCCAGGATGTGGTGAGCCAGGCCGACAAGGCCGTGGAGGCGATGATCCGCGACCGCATCACCGCCGCATTTCCCGATGATGGCGTGCTCGGGGAGGAGGAAGGACTGGCGGAAGGCCCCTCGGGCTACCTCTGGGTCGTCGACCCCATCGACGGTACGAGCTGCTTCGTGCACGGCATCGACCAGTGGTGCATCTCGATCGCCGTCATGAAAGGCGACGAGACGGTGCTTGGCCTCATCTGCCAGCCGACATCGGGCGATCTTTTCGTGGCGAGGAAAGGCGAAGGTGCCTTTCTGAACGGCAAGGCGATCAGCGTCGACAAGGCCACCAGCATCGGCACCGGGCTTCTCGGTGTGGGCGCCAATTTCCGCATTCCGCTGAAGCAGGTGTCGATCTTCATCCACCTGCTGCTGGAGGCGGGCGGCATGTTCATCCGCAACGGCTCCGGTGCGCTCATGCTGGTGCAGGTCGCCTGCGGCCGGCTCGCTGGCTATTATGAACCGCATATCAACGCCTGGGACTGCATGGCCGGGCTATTGATGATCCGTGAAGCCGGCGGCTGGACCGAAGCCTTCCCCGGTAAGGGCACACTTTTGACCGGCGGCCCAGTCATCGCCGCAGCGCCCGGGCTAAGAGACGATCTCCTGACGCTTGTCAGCCGCTCTCTGCAGGATGAATTGGCCTGAACCTAGTAGGTTGTTCGCCCAGCCTCGCTGGTCGCGGACGAGCTCGATGCGATCTTCTCCGTCAGATCGACGAAATTGCGGATGAGGGCAAGCCGCGCATCGGCGCGGTGGGCGACGTATAATGGCAGGGGCGGTAGTTGGCCGGGCAATAGCGGCCGATAGACCACAGACTCCCGATGAAGCACGCGCATGGACGCCGGCACCACCGTTAGGCCACGGCCGCCGGCCACCAGATTGATGGCGGCGATGATTCGAGAAACCTCATCGACGATCCGCGGTGCAACGCCGGCAGTCTGGAAGGTTTCCATCAGCCGTTCGAATATTCCGGGCCCGTCCGTGCGCCGGTAGACGACCATATCGACACCATGGAGCATATCGAGCGTCAACGGTTCGTCTTCCGCCTCTGCATAGGCGTGGCTACGCGGGACCGCGACAAGCATGTCCTCTTCGGACAGAGCCCGTGCCGTCAGCTCGGGAAAGCGCTTCGCGTCGATGTGCAGCAACGCGACATCGACGCGCTGTTGCTGAAGGGCCAGAATGAGCTCATAGGTCTCGCTCTCCTCGACCACGATCTCGGCAAGCGGGAAGGCCCGGCGAAACTGCTGGAGGAACTGTGGCGCAAGCACGTGCAGAGAGGCCGAGCTTGTAAAGCCGACCGATAGCCGGCCGCTTTCGCCCTGGCTGAAGCGTCGTACATTGTCGATCGCCAATTGCGACCTTCTCAGAATATCGCGTGCCTCTTCAAGGAACAGCTCGCCCGAATTGTTGAGTGCGACCCTGCGCGGAGACCGGTCGAACAATTGGACGCCAAGCTCATATTCGAGATCCCGGATCTGCTGGCCGAGGGGCGGTTGCTGGATATGCAGGCGCTCGGCAGCGCGATTGAGGCTCCCCTCCTCGGCGACGGCGACGAAATATCTGAGATGTCTGAGCTCCACTGGATATCCTAGGACTTTTTAAGTTTAAGTGTTGAACAATATAAATATTTTACATGCCGATGTCACGCCTCTAGGCTCTTCCCAACTTGACCGAGACACGGAGGAGACGACATGGCCAAGAGCAAACCGAAGATCGCAATCATTGGCGCCGGTATGGGCGGACTTGCCGCTGCGGCGACACTGCGCAAGGTCGGTATCGACGTCCAGGTTTACGAGCAGGCGCCGAAATTCGCGCGCGTCGGCGCCGGCATCCAGATGCTGCCCAATTCGTCGCATGTGCTACGCGGCATCGGCGTGCTGGATCGCCTCAAGAAGATTGCCTTCGAACCCTATTCCCATCTCAACCGCGTCTGGGACACCGGCGAGATCAAGCGCGAGCTGCCGATGCCGGAGAGCCTCTACGGTGCGCCGTTCCTCTGCATGCATCGTGCCGATCTGCATGAAGCGCTTTACTCGGTGCTTCCTCCTGAGATCGTCCATCTCGGCAAGAAGCTCGTCGGCCTCGATCAGAAGAACGGCGGCGTCAGCCTTTCCTTCGCCAATGGCACCACGGTTGAAGCCGATGCGGTCATTGCCGCTGATGGCGTTCACTCGCTGGTGCGCGAGATCATCGTCGGTCCGGATGCGCCGCTTCACAAGGGACGTATCGCCTATCGCGCAGTCTTCGATGCCAGCCTGATGAACGGGGGCGAGATTGCGCCTTCAAGAACGAAATGGTGGGGCGTCGACCGGCATATCGTGATCTATTACACGGCCGCAGATCGCAGCTCGCTGTATTTCGTCACCAGCGTTCCGGAGTCGGCCGACTGGATGACGGCCGAATCCTGGTCGGCAAAGGGTGACGTCAAGGAGTTGAGAGCTGCCTATGAGGGCTTTCATCCGGAAGTGCAGATGGTACTCAACGCCTGCCCGGATTGCCACAAATGGGCAATTCTCGAACGCGAACCGCTGCCGCGCTGGAGCGATGGCCGC
>UCCS01000177.1 GCA_900470965.1 Hyphomicrobiales bacterium | reverse complement strand
GATCGGCTCCATCCGCGCGCGCACGGCGGTTTCGTCGCGCAAGGCAGCCTCGGCCAGGACGAGCGCATGCAGACCGTGCACGCGCGGATGGAGCCGATCCTGCGTCACCACGGATTGCCGATGGCCATCTATACCGATAACGGTCCGCCATGGGGCACCGGCGTGCCCAATCAATGGACAAAGCTGCGCGTCTGGCTGCTCAAGCTCGCCATCGACCTCATCCACGCCACACCCTACCACCCGCAGAGCCGCCGCAAGAACGAACGCTTCCATCGCAGCCTCAAGGCAAAGGTCTTCGCCTTTGCGGCACTCACCAGCCATGCCCAGGCGCAAAAGGCCTTCGACCGCTGGCGCGACATCTACAACCATCATCGCCCTCACCAGGGCATCGACATGGCCTTGCCCGCCAGCCGCTACAGGCCGTCTCTTCGCCCCTTTCCGAACCGTCTGCCCGAGCCGGCCGATGACCCGCATCATGCTGAGCCGCGATCCCGGCCGCATCGGGGGCGTGCCCTTCGGCGCGGTACCGCTGATCCGCGCCACGCCTCTGACCGAGGCCGAGCTTGAAGGGCAGGATCTCGATGAGGAATGGGGCGTGACGGCGGCAAAAAGCGTGCTCGCCAGTCGCGGGCTTGGCTTGTAGCGGACGAGGAGCCCTCCCTCGCAGGGACACCACCCGTCAGATGTTTCGGTTCGCAACAAATCCATAAAATGTCTGCGATCAGATTTGGATTATTTGAATTTTTTACAACTAATGCTGGTCTCACCGCTGTTGCGGCCATGAAACTTTAAATGAGAAGAGCAATGACTTTAATGACTTTATTGAACCACCCTGTCACTTTGGATTCGTCGAAAGACAGCCCTTCGATCCCGTTTTGGGCTGCCGTCCTGGCGTTTATTCTTCCCGTTTTGGGCGCCGTTGCGATCTTCGCGGCTTCGTTCTCCACACTGTTCGGCGCGGCCGCCCCGTTTTTTATGCTCGTGGCCGCCGGTATCATATTTGCATTTTTGTATACGTGGCGAAATGAAGCCCAGCGTAAGTTCTTCAAATTGCCATTCGACTTGTCATGGAATATCTGGACGTTCTTGAGCGTAGCCTATCTTTTTTATGGTGTGCTCGAGCATGGCTCGGATCTCAAAGCATTTCTGGACAGTCTCGATCCTGTGCTTTTAACTGTCATGTTCAGTTGGGCCTGCAGCACCGCCGTGGCTCGTGCGGCAATTTCGCTGTCCGACGTGTGCACGCTGCGCCGAAAGCCAAAATAGTATGGTGCTGCGGATACTGCCCAAAATGACTGTTTTGGGCAGTTCGTCGCCGACAGCACAGGGAAACCACCCATGCCAGACATCCGCATCGACCCCTTTCCCTCGCCCGATGAATTCGCCTCTCTCTGGGCCGCCGCCTGGGATGGCGCGCGGGCGCCGGATTTCGCCCGCATCCTGCCGCGCAGCCTTGCCCATCTCGGCGCCTACCACGAGGGCCGGCTGATCGGCTTCGTCAATGTCGCCTGGGATGGCGGCATGCACGCCTTCATCCTCGATACCTCCGTTCATCCGGATCTGCGCCGGCAAGGTATTGCGACCGCCCTGGTGATGGAGGCGGTGCGGATTGCCCGGGAGCGCGGGGCCGAATGGCTGCATGTCGATTTCGAACCGCATCTGACCGGCTTTTACCGTGCCTGCGGTTTCATGCCGACGGAGGCCGGCCTGGTACAGCTGACCTAGAGCTGGGCCTACGACAGGAGCGGCCGGTAGCCGCCGCCGGGCTCGCGCCGGGTGAGGAAGAAATGCAGGAGATTGGCATAGCCGCGCGCATCGTCGATGGCGCGATGCGTGTGGGGCACATTGCCCAGCCACTCGCGCGGATAGTGGGCGATATCGCATTCCCAAGGCTTGCGGCCCGTCGCACCCGCCACCAGCGACAGGATGCAGAGCGGCGGATGGCGGAAGAGGCGATCGGCAATCCACGGCCCCTGGAACAGCGGCCGGCCGATGAACCGCTTCAGGTAGTGATCGAGCCAGGGACCATCGAGCGCGACGGGATGAGCGGCAAAGATCGGCTCGGCCTTGAAGGTTTTCACCCAGGCGATGAAGCGGGCCATGACCTCGTCAGCCGGCTCGGGGTTTTCGGTCGCCGCCGCGAAAGCCTGCGGATGGGCCTGCCAGAAGGCTGTGGTCACGGGGTCGCGCCCCGCGCCCTCGAGCGGCTGCAGCACGGCTTCGAATTCGCCGAGAGCCTGGCCGGTCTCGGAAACGGCGACGGAAGCGAAGGACAGCATCGAATGGGCACCCGGTATCGGGCCGTCGAATTCGCAATCGGTGACGATGTAGATATGCGGCACGCGCGGGTTCTCCCGGGTCTGCTTCGGTGTTGGGAGCAGCATAGCCGGATATTTGCGGGTTGCCATGGGTGGTTTGGGGTGATCGGCGTCGATTGAGGACTTGACGCCTCTCTCTCCTCCGTCATTCCTGTGCTTGTCACAGGAATGACGGAGGAGAGGATTGCTCGCGCCACCCATCAGCTCCGCTGCGAGCCATCCTGGCAAACCACCCCCACGAGAAAACGCCCGGCCACCTATGATGACCGGGCATCCTCGACCCGCGCCGTGTCAGGCGATAGGGATCAATTATTATGCGCCGCGCAGGCTTCGTCCGTAGGGGTGGCGTTGCTGGTGCCGCCCTGGGTCTGCAACTTGCCGGGGCCGGTGCCGCTGCTGCTGGCGGCTTCGCCGGGGCAGTCGGGTCTCTTCATCTTCATGGCGCTGCCGGCCTTCGTGCTGCCGGTGGTCGTCTTGTCCATCACCGGCTTCTTGGTATGCGTCGTGCCGGCGCCGCCGCCAGAATCGACGGTGCTCTTGTCCATCGTGTGGACCGTCGGGGCCGGGTTGGACTGGGCGAAGGCGGATGTGGCCATGCCGAGGGCAAGCAGCGACGCTGCGACAATTTTCATGCGCATTGGTCTTCTCCTGAGAGCATTCGGTTGCTGATCTCTAGGGAACCGCGCGTGGCCGAGATTGTTCCCGGCAATTTTCACTTGCCGCGCTCCCTTCCCCTTTTCAATCTCCGAGCGTGCGCCATCTTAAGCTTCAATCGGTTCGGCCGGTGACCGCTTCATTCGAAACGGCCAGAGGGGCAAAGGCCGAATAAAGAGGCGCAGCGGAAACGATCCGCCACGCCCACATTCGACCTCAGGCCCGGAAAACCCCGCCGGGCTTTTTTCCTGCGCCGTCGGCGGGTTTGCGGGAGAAATAGTTGGCGCCCTGGCTTCAGTTCGCGAGATATTTCCGCAGGAAGCCGCGAATGCTGGCGATCGATTGTTCCGCCGCAGCCGCGTTATATTCCTCCACATGCCCGAACACCGTCTTCGGCTTGATCATGGCCTCATCATCGAAATCGTGACGCGCGCCGGGATAGATATGCAGCTCGACCGGTGGCCCCTTGCCGCTGAGCCGCGACACCCGCTGCCGACAGCGCTCTGCCGGGCTCCAGTCATCAAGATCGCCATTCAGGATCAGCGTCGGCACCGTCGCGTCGCTCTCATGCGGCGCACAGACCGGATAATAGGCAACCGCCGCCCTGAATTTCTCGTCCATCAGCTGCTCATTGCCCTCGATCTTCGTCGCCTCCAGCGTCGCAATCCCACCCGCCGAAAAGCCCATCAGCGCGACGCGCCTGGCATCGACGAAGCCGCTCTTCGTCAGGAAGTCCAGCGCCCCATAGGCATCGAACACCCGATCGGGAAGATAGGTCTTGCAGCTATTCTCGATGTTGCGGGTGGTGAAACTGTCGACCACGAGCGTGACATAACCCCAGGAGACCAGCCGCTCCGGCCAGACCTCTTTCACATGGGCATGAATGCCGCCGCATCCGTGCATCAACACCACGGCCGGAAACGGCCCATCGCCGGGCGGACGGGTGAGATATCCGATGAGCGGGGTCGCGTGCGGTGATGGCAGCGCTACGCCCTGTTCTTTCGCCTTGCGCTCAAGAAACGGACTTGGCTTGACCGAGGCACTGTCGAAGTGAACCAGCTCGTCGGCTTGGGCCTGCGACATGAAGCTCAGGGAGACGACGAAGCAGAAGAAGAATCGCGCGATTTTCACTGAACGACCTCTTGCCGGATGGATGGCACGACGTTGACACTTTCACCACGCAATTTGGGTGAAGCGACGGTCAAGGCAATGCGACGGAGAGGCGCATGTTCGGCGATCGCTGCTGGTGTAGAGCGATTTCACGGTGCTGGCTGACAGTGATTGCGGTTCAATTACGCCTTGGCTGCTCGGATCGCGGCGACTGCCGGGTTTGGCGTGGATGACAGCCCGATCACCGAGAACATCACAGAGGTCGAGCGAGATACCGCATGGCGTCGGCCGTCAGCGTTTCCATCCGCGCCCTGAGCGCCTTCTCGTCCACATCCTTGCCGGCGGCGCGGATATCCGCAACCATCTTGGCGATCAAGCCTTCATCATCGGCTCCGGTCACCCTGAGAGTGATGATCTCGCCGATATAGGCCTCGCTGTCTGCGCCCGTCATCCCGCAGACCCAGCGGGCGAGCGTTCGGTCGCGGCGCGATCGCACTCTGAAGGCCATGTCGGAATCCAGGAAATACATCTGCTCCAGCGCCTTCTCGCGATCTTCGAATACGGTCATGAGGAAAGCTCCCCTGTCGCATTCGTGGTCTCCAGCAGATGGTGGAGAAATGCAGGCTCGATCCTCACGATCCGGCGCAAGCGGCTGCCTTCCGCAATCGAGGGCAGATGAATGAAGGTTCCGACGCGCCGGTAGGCGATGCGCAAAAGCCCCTCGATCGGCTCCTCATCCTGCACGATCTTGTAATCGCCGGCCGGATGGATCTCACCAACGAGATCGGGCAGCGTGAAGGAGGCGGAGAAATGGACGATGGTGTTGGTCGTGCGTGTTGACGATTCGTAGGCTGACATGGTGACAGGCTCCAGGTGAAGGCGGTTGACCGCAGCCGGGTGAAAGCCTCATCGGGCTACGGCATCGGTCTGGCAATCGGAATTCGGAAGCGTGGCTGCCTTCAAGTCTCTGACACCGGCGAGAGCCATATGGCCAAACGACGACCGGATATCATTGCGCTCCAATTGAGTCGCGATTAGGACGAAAGGATAAAACAATAGTTTTATTGGGCTTTCATACTCACATCACAAGAATTTTTTTAATATAATTGAACGATTACAACAGAAATGGCGAATAAAATAATAAACAAAGCGAAGATTTTTTATTGTGTTATTATTTAAGTACGCGAAATCGCGTGCTTTTTTTAAAGATTGGAATTCGTGATGCAAAATATAACATGGCTTCGCCCCGGCCTGTGGGGCGCCGTGTGCGGCGCGGCCGCATTGGCGATCGTGGGCTTCAGCTGGGGAGGCTGGGTGACCAGCGGCAGCGCCCAGAAAGCCGCCGGCATCGAGCGCACCTCGGCGATCGCCGCCGCGCTGACACCCTACTGTCTCGACCGCGCCAAGAGCGATCCGGCCTCGGCGCAGATCATGGCCGAGCTGAACGCGGCCGGCACCTATGGACGCAGTGACATCATCAAGAAGGCCGGCTGGGCTACGCCGCTCGGCACCACCGAACCGAACGCGGACCTTGCGCAGGCCTGCCAGATCGCTCTTGGAAAGCCGAGCTGAGCGTTTCGCCCCCGCAAAACCGAGGCCGGCGAGAAATCCCCGGCCGCTTGCCCCACCGACCGCTCACCCAAGCCAACCGCTCGCCAATCCTTCCCGGAGGATGATCATGCACAGACAGAAATTCGCCTGCGCCATGACTGCCAATTCCCGGCCGGCAGCGGCAGACCGCTGAAACCATGGGGAGACCCCGCCTTCGACAGCGATACGGCACTCCATCCGGCGCCGGCGCGATGAAGGGTGGCGGCTTCAAGACACGAACAGGAGGCATGCAACATGCCTGGAAACACACCCGACAACCCCGCCTCTCATAGGGATGGAAGGCATCACAACGCCAATGCGAAGCGCCCGGCAAGGAGCCCCTCGGCCGTGGAACTGATCGCCCAGGCCACCGCTGCCCGCGCCACTCTGAACGGCCACCAGCCCGGACCGTCAGACAAGGCTCCGGCCGGCAATGATCTTCCGACAATCAAAGAACTCGAGGAAGCGCGCGGCGATCACAAAAAGAAGATCGCCACCGAGAGAGAAGCCGACGGGAGAGCACGCGAAGCCTACAAGAAAGCCCGCGCGGCTGATGGGAAAGACCAAAAATCCAAAGAAGAAACCGAGACGCGAGCAATCCGCGCCCGGTGGAGGCCCGCAGCATGAACGGCAGGCTCAGCGCTGCAGCCGGATCGCCGCCTGGATCAGATCCTGATGGAAGCGATGGTTGCGCAGGTCCTCGGTCATCGTGACCAGCCTTTCCCGCGCCAGCCCCGCCGGCTCTCCCCGCGTAAGCATCCCGTCGATCAGGATCTCCTGCGCCGAAATCATCTGCCGGTCAGCAACCACTTGCCGGCGCGCCACGTCCAGGTCCTTCAGGGAATAGGTCATGGACAATCATACCACATGCCGGAAATGCTGTACGGAAATCCGTTGGGCTCAGGCGCCTGCCATCCGAGTGGCTACAACATCGGCCCGAAAATCGGAATCATGCGCGCGAGCAAGGCCGGATGATCTCCTGCGGCGATGGTTGCCCTACTCCGCAGCCTCTCCGCGCTGCGGCTCCACCGCATCCACCTCTTCCAGCGGCGCCAGAACCTCCACCTCATACGAATAGCCCTCGAGCATCGTATAGGTATGCTCGATCGTCTGGATCTGCTTTTCCGTCTTGCGGATGGCGTCGGCAATGGCTTCGCTGCGGGCGCGCAGCATGGAGCCGAGCACGTCGGTTTCCGGGCGCCGGCCGAGGCGGTCTATGTGTTTGCGCACGCGGGCGCGGTGGCGTTCGAGCTCCAGGATGTGGAATCGGCTCTTGACGATATCGTCCGACAGTTTGCGGCGCATGGCGGCGACCGGGTCGAAGCTGCCGGGTTCGCGCTCGTCGAGGATCACCTCGTTGACGAGCGATTCCAGCATCAACACGCCTTCGAGATCCTTGGGGTCGGCCAGTTGCGGATCGTAGCCGGTATCGTCATAGACGCGCCGGCGCACGGGATCCTGCAGGAGTTCGTAGGCGATCTGCAGCCTGTTGAAATGATCGGTGTCGCCGCCGGCATCCGGATGTGCGCCCTTGGCGGCCTTGCGCCAGGCAAGCCTGATCGCCTCGCCATTGGCGTCACGCTCCAGTCCAAGCATGGCATAAGGATCGATCACGCCGGCACTTCCTTCATTCACTGCTTCGTCCCTCCGAGACCTACCGGCTGGCTCGCGCCGCATCAAGCCCCGAAACACCCTGCCATAATTGCGGCCGCTCGGGACGAAATTGTGGAACGGGGCGGATTTTCCCACAGGCAAGGGGTTAACGGGGTGCGATTTCTGCTGCGCTGGTTGGCTAAACCCAGGCAAAAGAACAAACGGGCAGCCCTTCCGGGCCACCCGTCGCCTCGACCCGTTCTCGATCAGTTGCCTGGCTTGTTCTTGATCGCCGCGTCTATCTGCCTCTTCACAGCATCCAGGTTGAAGGAGGCCGGATCCTGCATTGGCGGGTAGTCAACCGCCGTAAGAGCGAGTTTGGCGACTTGCTCCTGAACGCTCACGAAGCGCCAGAACTCGCGAGCAAAGAAGTCATTCATGTAGCCTCCACCCAGATCATTGAGGCTTTGCTCGCCAATCGACGGTGTCCGCTCGAAGGGATCCTGACGGATATTGACCATCGTGGGCATATCAGTCGTTACCTTCGCACCGGGCCAACCCTGCGGCTGCTGAAAGAACTGAAACTTGAAATTGTCGAGGCGTACAGCACCCAGAGCAGGGCCGCCGAAGTAGAAAAATTCATGACGTGCTGACGGCGAATTGCCTTCCAGCAGGTCCAGCTGGTTGTAGCCATCGAGGTGGTTCTTGTAGGTCACGTCACCCAGCTTCACCCCCTTGAGCAACTGGTCGGTGATGTTGGGATTGCCAGCTGCCGCCACCAGCGTGGGGAACCAGTCCAGGGCGGAGAAAATACCGTTCTCGACGGTGCCCGGCTTGACCCTGCCCGGCCAGCGGATGATTGCGGGTGCGCGGAAGCCGCCCTCCATCACAGTACCCTTGGTGCCCTTGAACGGGGTCATGCCGCCGTCAGGCCAGGTAAATACTTCTGCGCCATTGTCGGTCGTGAAGACGACGATGGTGTTGTCGGTCTCGTCGGCGTCCTCCACGCATTTCAGGATGGCACCGACGCTATCGTCCAATTGCGCCATGCCGGCTTCTTCGAGACCATAATTGGTCTGGCTGTTCATCAAAGCCTGGTACTTGGGAGACAGGAACGTCCAGACGTGCATGCGCGTCGTGTTGTGCCAGACGAAGAACGGCTTGCCCTCGGTCTTGGCCTTGTCCATGAAGTCGCAGGAAGCCTTGACCAGCACTTCGTCGAACGTTCCCATGTCGTACTTGGCCTTGGGCGTTATGTCATGCATGTTCGGCACGTTGGACATATCAGGGTATGGCGCCAGCGGGCCTTCGTCGATGATCCGCTGCTTGCCGATCTTGCCCCAGCGCGGCTGCTGGGTCGCGTCGTCCGTATCCGTAGCAAAGCTGTGCACCAAATTGCGCGGCCCGACCTTGTCACGGTACGACTGGTCATCCGGGAACGAATACCAGTAGGGATCCGACATCGCATCGAGATGGTACAGGTACCCGAAGAACTCATCGAAGCCATGGAGAGTTGGCAGAAACTTGTTCAAGTCGCCGAGGTGATTCTTGCCAAACTGGCCCGTGGCGTAGCCCTCGGTTTTGAGGACGGCGGCGATGGTTGCGGCCTTGTCCGGCATACCCACATCTGCACCCGCCTGACCCACAGTCGTCAGGCCAGTGCGCAACGGGATTTCACCGGTGATGAAACTCGCCCGGCCAGCCGTGCAACTCGCCTCGGCATAATAGTCGGTGAACATCATGCCCTCAGACGCCAGCTTATCGAGGTTCGGCGTCTTCCCGGACATGATGCCCCGGTGATAGGCACCGATGTTGAACCAACCAACATCGTCGCCCATGATGACAAGGATGTTGGGTTTCGACTGCTGCTGTGCGACTGCCGGTGCGCCGAGCGCGATTGCGCATGCGGAAGCCAGCAGACCAAAGCAAAGGTTTCTCATGGCACTCATGGCATATCCTCCGTTGAGTTTGCTCGTTGCTCGGCCCCATTGGCACCGCCTCTCAGAGTAAAAGGATGCCATCCTCTCGGCCGAAGACGATCTGATGTCGTGACAGTTCGCGGCATGATGTTGTGGGAAGTCGGGTAGTTGGCCAGATGAATGCCGCGCTGATCATTCGCCATAGAGTGGCGACAGGCGTACCCGCTATCGAAGCGTCGATGGCCAGTAATGAAATGCTTGCCCTGGCGTCTGCCTAGGTGTCAGCCGCCGCCTTGGCGCATAATCGCACATCTTTGCCTTCACCACCAGATTGAAGACTCTCGTCGCCACACCCCGATGGTCGGGACCCGCCACGTCATGGCCGTTTTGCGCGCAAAATGACCGCTGGAACCGCTGTGAAGCGGCGTGCGGCATTTGCCACATCATACCGCCTTTCTCCACCCTTCTGTCCGCAGGCTGATTAAAGGGATTCCAAGGGAACCGGGAGCCCGTCAGCCGGAAGATGCAGGCCGCCGCCTTCAGGTTGTAAATCTCGCCTCGTCCCGCAATGGCACAACCTTGCAAGGCTCTGCTAATCTTTCGCCAACCATTTGAATCATCACCCATTCTCGCAACCGCGAAAGACATGCCACAATATTGCCGCTTGCTTTTTGCCCGAAATGCTGGCACGAACTGCAACACTCGGGCATTTCGCATGCCGGTGACTGGACTGAAGTGGTAATGCCCTTTCGGAGCGCCAACTCCGGTAGGGCGGTATGGGTGACACCCATGCGCGTAGATGTTCTTTCCCCGTACGTGACGTCTCGACTGACCCTTCGCGCCGGGCTCCAGGGCCGAAACGCGAAAGCTAAAGCCGTCCGCCTCCCCACCGCCGGGGGTGCGGATAAACTAACTACCAATGGGAAAAGGACTATCCCCCATGGCCACTAAGGGCACCGTAAAATTCTTCAACCAGGACAAGGGTTTTGGTTTCATCACGCCGGAAGGCGGCGCGAAGGACGTTTTCGTCCACATCTCCGCTCTCCAGGCTTCTGGCATCCAGTCGCTCCGCGAAGGTCAGCAGGTTTCTTTCGACACCGAGCCGGATCGCATGGGCAAGGGCCCGAAGGCTGTCAACATCCAGGCCTTCTGATCTGATTCAGGTCTTTCTGCGTTAAGCAGGCGACGGCGCTCCGTAAGGGGCGCCGTTTTTGTTTCGGGATGGTGCGGAAGATGCGGATCCGGTCTGTATCCCCGAAGGAAGTCCCCTCCCCCACCCCTCCCCCCCCGGGGGGGGGGGGTTACGAGCTGCGCCCGCCCTCCCAATCTTCTACCTATCT
>UCCS01000088.1 GCA_900470965.1 Hyphomicrobiales bacterium | reverse complement strand
TTGGCCGGCGTGGTGGCGGCACCGGCAGGAGCCGCTGATGGTGTGGTCTGCGGAACGACCGGAACCGGAGCCGGCTGCTGGGCCTGATTTGTCTGAGCTTGGCTTGTCTGGGCTTGGCCTGTTTGGGCCAGATTCGTCTGGGCCGGGCTCTGGGGCTGATCCGCGGAATTATCCTGTGTCGCGGCCTGGATTCGTTCCGCCACGGTCTGCACGTCGATCAGCTGATTGGAAGGAGTATCCGGCCCCTTGATGCGCCCCATCATCATGAGTTCGGGGGTCCTGCCGCCGAAGCCGAAGCGCTCCTGCAACGCTTCACGGTCCTTCAGCCCGGCGATGAGAGTCGCCACCAGGACCGCTGCCGTTATCGCCACAACAGAAGATTTCACAGACACTCCGGATGCTTCTCCCCGACATAGGCCAGCCCCAGAAGCTGAAGCGTTGATGGATAATAATAGGCGGGCGCAAATTGCAGCGCTTCGGCAGGTAGTTTGGTTCCGTCCAATACACAGGCCACAACGTGGTTAACAATTTCATAACCAGGGTCGGAAAGCTCGGTCTTCGGCTGCCCGGTAGTCAGATCGATGGTGGCGGGCACACCGTTTTCGGTCATGCCTTCTTTGAGACGCGTCAGCAACGCTCTGTCGGTCACCCCACCTCGCGCCAGATAGAGCGGGATACGGATCGCATTGTAGCCGAACTCAATGTCGAAACCTTCGGCCGGCTGCGGCTGGCGCTTAAGGCTCACCCATTCGGCGGGCAGCTTGCGCGGGCTAAACTGCATGGCCTTGAGCAGCGAGAGACCATCATCGGCGAGTTTCTGCCACTGATCGGACGGCGCAAGTGCTGCCATGACGGGAAGTGCTTCATAGACCCAGTAGGATGGGTTGATGACAGGGCCATCTTCGCGATCCGCGCCGGAGAACCCTTCCGCACCTGGCATCAACAGGGTGCGGCCGGCAAAATCGGCTACGGTTTCCGACAGCGTCGACTGCGCCATGCGGGTGGCCGCGGTGATATAGTCGGCTCGGTTCCAGGCGGAGCCCGCCAGCGCAAGCGCATAGGCGATCAATATATCGCCGTCGGAGGCATTGTTGGTGTCGGTCACATGCGGGGTGGCGGACGGATCCCATTTCCAGACGGCAAGGCCGTCATCACGCAGCAACAGTTCGGTGCGGGTGAAATACCAGATCTGCTCGAAATCGGCCGGGCTTGCGGCAAGATAGGCGAGCAGCAGGCCATAGCCCTGCCCTTCGCTATGGCTGATATTGCCGTTGCCGTTATCGACGATGCGGCCGCTCGGATCGAGGAACTTCGCCTTATAGGCAGCCCATGCCTCGCTGCTGATCCGCGGCTGCTGGGCAGGGGCCGGCTCACTGGCGAGCGCCAGCAACATCGTGCCTGCGAGCAGTGTGGCGACCCATCCCCTCATTTCGATCTGCCGAGCCTTGAAAGCATTCTGGAAGTGACCAGACCGATCAGCAACGACAACACGACCAAAAGGAAGGAATAGGAGAGAATATTCGTCGACAGCCAGTTGGCAGCGATCAGGCGATAGTTGGCGATCGACAAGCCGCCAGTGGGCACGAAATCGAAGCGCGTGACCGGAACGCTCTCGATCTTGCCGGTGCGGCTGGAATAGGTGGTGATATGGCCTGCGATTTGCGGCCAGTTCATCTGGGTGGTGAGTGCATTCAGCCCCTCGCGCAGGTCTTTGGCCGAGGGCGATGTCACGACGGTCCAGGCACCGCCGCCATCCGGACTCTTGCCCTGAGCGATCATCAAGGTCGCCGCGTTCGATGGCGTGAATACCTGTTCGGCATTTGGGACAAACTGCAGCGAGCTGGCAGTGATGTCGAAGTTGCGGCGCAGCCATTCGCGGAACGCCTCTATGCGGCCCTGTAGTGCGCCGCCGGTGATGCGCGAGCGCCATTGCTCCAGCGCCTCGCGATTATCGATTTCCGTCGGCTGCGAATCCGTCACCGGACGCCAGGAAGCCTGGCTGACGGTCGCGACATTGACCTGGGTGAGCGCTGTTGCCGGCATCTGCGAAATCGAGCCGATGAAAATGGCGTTGCGGTCACCGATCACGCCCGGCGAGGCGACGGTTTCGATTGCAATCGGGTGGCCTGCCATAATCGCGAGCTGACCAAGCAGGGTCGCCGTGGCCGAGAGCGTGTCGGCATCGGTGCGATCGATGAACAGGGGCGTCGGATCGGGATTGCGCCCGTAAGGGTAGGATGTCCCGGCCATGGCCGCGAGGTTAGGACGCTGCCCGACCCGGGCGAAATCCGGCATATGAAATTCGGACGTGTCAAAAAGCGCAAAGCGCGGCGCCTGCGAGGCCGTCGCGCCGGGGACGCAGGCCGCATCGTCCTCAGTCATCAGAACGGCCTCGATGGCGATCGAATTCAAGCCAGGCTTGAAGTGCCGCATGGTCACGCGGATCGGAAGCTGGCGGAAAATACCGCCGTTGGTCGTGGCGATCGGCACGGTGGAGGCGATGTTGCCGTTCACATAGACGTCGATATGGCTGCCGGGGAGCACTTTGCTGGAATAGGCGGCATCGAGCAGGATTTTCGCCTCGCCATAGGCATTGGCATAGAAATCGGCCGGCACGGCGACATTGAAGCCGGTGCGGAAGCGGCGGCCGGAGAAGTCGACGGTGCGTATGCCGAGCTGCGAAAGCGGGATGCGTGTATCGGCAAAGAGAAGCGGCGCGTCGGGCGCCGTCCAGCGCTGCGTGGTCAGCACGTCGCGGCGTATTTCGGGGGCACGGTCGGTCGGAGACACAATGGTATCGATCGCTGTCGAAACCGCCTGCCAGGATGGACCGCTGATCAGCAGGACGGGCGAACCACTGCGCGGGTCGGTGGCAAAGGCGGCAAGTGGTGCGCTTTCGGCGCCCTGGGGAAGGCCAGGGAAGATCGGCCGCAGCTCGGCCGCGGTACCGACGAGCACCGCCATCTTGCCGGGACCACCTGCCGGGAGCGCGCCGGTACTGAAGGCAAAGACCTGGTTCGGCATGCCGCTCAGGAGCGACAGGCCCTGCGCCAGACGCAGAAGTGGCTTGGTGGTACCGGGCTGTTCCATCGCCGGAACGACCAGATCGAATTCCGTCTTGCCGGTGCCATCGACGCCGATGGCGCGGATCGCATCCGTGCCGGAAAGCTGGCCGGCATCGCTGCCGGCAAAGCTCAGATAGGTGCCGGCCGGATCGATGTTCGACCAGAGTTCATAGGTGGAGTCGATGCTGCAATCCGTGCGGTGACGCTGATTGGCTTCGAAGGTGATGAGGTTGGCGCCGGGTTGCAGCAGGCCCTGAGGAACCTCGAAGCTGACCGCCGATGGGCTGTCGGGTGAACCGACCTGCTGCTGGCCGATGGCACGATTGTTGATGAACACGGTCAGCTGCGACACTTCGGGAGCGACGACGATGGCGTTCTGATAGGTGAAAGTGAACCGCGCTTTCGCCGCCGCCTGCTCCGTTGTCAGATAGATCGACCATGACCTGCGGTCATATTCACCGCCGAGGCCGAGTTCGGAGAAGGGCACGATATAGCGCCTGAAATCACCGGTCTGCGGAGCGGCCGCGACAGGACGGACGGCAGGTGGCGTGGCCGGCTGGGGCTGGGCCTGTGCCGGGGTGGACGGCGTGGCCGGCGCCGGTGCGGGCGCCGCGGGAATGGCGCTGACCGGCGGCGCGGCCGGCGCGGGTGGCGGCACCGGCTGTGGGGCAATCGTCTGCGGCACGACGGGAAC
>UCCS01000176.1 GCA_900470965.1 Hyphomicrobiales bacterium | reverse complement strand
GCTTCGATCATCGAGTAATCGGAATTATCCCCGATTTTAGGAAAAACCCCGCTGGAGACTGCGGGGTTTTTTCGTTTTCCGGCATCCTCATGCGTTCCTGAGATGTTGTAAAAATATCGTTAAGATGCCCCATAACAGTATTTTGTTCATCTAGCGTTCAGAAAGCGTTTTGCGTTCCGGCATTTTTAGTCCAGACTCCTCATTATAGAGAGGAGAGTAGGATGATTCACAAAGCTACATTCGTTGCGACGATTTTCGCGATGTATGTTTTCACGATGTTTTTCATCGCTGCAATTCCACAGGAAGTTGTTCAGGCAGCTGGCGTGCAGATAGACGAAGTAAGCGTCGTTAAATGATAGCATGACTGGATCGCCGGATATTCCGGCGGGCCGTAAAAGTAACAGCGCAGGTGCTTCCGGGAGGAAGCTCCTGGCCGGGTGGGTTTGAACCTGCCCGTGAGACGCTCGCTTGCTCTTCGCGCGGAAGAGTTTATCTATGCCTCCGATTTCATGACGCGGAGGATTTTCCATGAAAAAGCGCATTCTCTTCACCGGCGGTTCGGGCAAGGCGGGACGCCATACCGTGCCGTGGCTCATCAATGCTGGCTATGATGTGCACAATGTCGATCTCGTGCCGCTCGAAAGCCCTGAAGTCACCAATCTCATCGCCGACATCACCGACAGCGGCCAGATGTTCAACGTGCTTTCCATGCACCGGGACTTTCCGGATCTGGAAGCGGGCAAGGGCGTACAGCCTTTCGACGCAGTTGTGCATTTTGCGGCGGTGCCGCGTATCCTGATCAAGCCGGACAACGAGACCTTCCGCATCAACACGATGGGCACCTATAATGTCATCGAGGCGGCAGTGAAGCTCGGTATCCGGAAGATCATCGTCGCGTCGAGTGAGACCACCTATGGCGTCTGTTTCGCCGAAGGCCATCGCGACTTCCACCAGTTCCCGCTGGATGAGGACTATGATGTCAATCCGATGGATTCCTACGGCCTTTCCAAGGTCCTGAACGAGAAGACGGCGCGCGCTTTTGCCGAGCGCTCAGGCTTCGATATTTACGCGCTGCGCATCGGCAACGTCATCGAGCCGCATGAATACGAGAAATTTCCGACCTATTTCGCCAATCCGGAAATGCGCAAGCGCATCGCCTGGAGTTATATCGACGCGCGCGATCTCGGCCAGATCGTCCATCGCTGCATTGAGAAGGACGGATTGGGCTTCCAGGTCTTCAACGCCGCCAATGATAGCGTCTCGGCCAACACCCCGTCGAGAGAGCTCGCCAAACGATTCTTCCCGAATGTGCCCTTCACCCGTGAGATCGGCGAATATGAGGGCCTGCTTTCCAACCGGAAGATTCGCGAGGTGCTCGGCTTCAAGGAAGAGCACGACTGGCGCAAATACGTAAAAGTCTGAGATTCCGGTCAGAAAACTCTTGCGGTCGGGCGCATTCAATTTCGCGTCCGGCCGCCAGATACGTTGCTGTCGGCCACTTCTTCCGGTCGCCTGCGGAGAATGGTTCTGAAAATCAAAAATCGCTCTTGCATATCCCGAGCCGCCGTTTTAAAGGGAGCGCCATGCTTTCACCGGCTGATGATCGCAAGGTCAACAGGCTGAATGCAAAGCGTAAAGGGGTATAGCTCAGTTGGTAGAGCGGCGGTCTCCAAAACCGCAGGTCGTAAGTTCGAGCCTTACTGCCCCTGCCATTTTTCCTTGAACGGACAGCGCGGACGTGAATGCAGCGTTCCGGCGAGGATTGAGCATATGGCGACAAATTTCGTTAAACATCGGTTTCCCTCTTGTGTATTCGGAAATCGATGTTTATTTAGGGTTCAACAGACACGCGGTGCGTGGGGCTGATAGTTTCAGCTTTACGCGCCGTAATTGCGTGGGCAGTCGATGGCATCCAAATCCAATCCATTCGCGTTTCTGCAGCAGGTCCGCACGGAGACGTCTAAAGTTACTTGGCCGTCGCGCCGCGAGACAATGATCTCGACGGTCATGGTGCTGTTTATGGTTGTTTTTGCTGCGCTGTTTTTCTTTGCCGCCGACCAGCTCATTGGCTGGGCGCTGAGCTTTGTGCTCAATACCGGCAACTGATACGAGTGGAGATGAAAATGGCGGCACGTTGGTACATCGTCCACGCATATTCTAATTTTGAAAAGAAGGTGGCTGAGGACATCGAGAACAAGGCTCGCCAGAAGGGGCTTGAGCACCTGTTCGAGAAGATCCTCGTGCCGACCGAAAAGGTGGTGGAAGTGCGCCGCGGCCGCAAGGTCGATTCCGAGCGCAAGTTCTTCCCGGGCTATGTCATGGTTCGTGCGAACCTGACGGATGAGGCCTATCACCTGATCAAGAATACGCCGAAGGTCACGGGCTTCCTTGGCTCGGACAATAAGCCCGTTCCGATTCCGGATTCTGAGGCTGAGCGCATCCTCGGTCAGGTTCAGGAAGGTGTCGAGCGGCCGAAGGCTTCCGTTACCTTTGAAATCGGCGAACAGGTTCGCGTTTCCGATGGTCCGTTCGCTTCGTTCAACGGCACGGTTCAGGATGTGGACGAAGAGCGTTCGCGCCTGAAAGTGGAAGTGTCGATCTTTGGTCGCGCTACGCCGGTCGAGCTGGAATACGCTCAGGTCGAGAAGGTCTGATTTTCGAGATCGAGGTTCGGTCACTTGTGACCGTTCTTCGGGCGGCGAAAGCCGCATCGCGTGGAAGGTGAGGGGCCTTAAGCCAGGTCCTAACGATCCGCACCACGCAACCGCAGCCGCCGGAGTGATCCGGCATCAAGGGCCGGGAAACCGGTCATCAGTGAAAGGCAGAGAGATATATGGCTAAGAAAGTTGCAGGCCAGCTCAAGCTGCAGGTCAAGGCAGGATCGGCAAACCCGTCCCCGCCGATCGGCCCGGCGCTTGGTCAGCGTGGCATTAACATCATGGAATTCTGCAAGTCGTTCAACGCGGCTACGCAGGAAATGGAAAAGGGTATGCCGATCCCGGTCGTCATCACCTATTACCAGGACAAGTCCTTCACCTTCGCCATGAAGCAGCCTCCGGTCAGCTACTGGCTGAAGAAGGAAGCGAAGATCCAGTCCGGTTCCAAGACCCCGGGCAAGGGCGCAAAGGCCGGTACCCTCACCAAGGCTCAGATCAAGACGATCGCCGAAGCCAAGATGAAGGATCTGAACGCAGCGGATATCGAAGGTGCAATGGCGATGATCGAGGGCTCTGCCCGCGCCATGGGCCTGGAAGTGGTGGGTTAAGACCATGGCAGGCAAGCGCACTCAGAAGATCAACGAAGGTGTTGATCCGACCAAGCTCTACGCTCTGACGACGGCCATCGGCATGGTCAAGGAACGTGCTGTCGCAAAGTTCGATGAAACCATCGAAGTTTCGATGAACCTCGGCGTCGACCCGCGTCACGCAGACCAGATGGTCCGCGGCGTCGTCAACCTGCCGAACGGCACCGGCCGTACGGTTCGCGTTGCTGTTTTCGCTCGTGGCGTCAAGGCTGATGAAGCCAAGGCTGCCGGCGCAGATATCGTTGGCGCGGAAGAGCTCGTTGAAATCGTTCAGGGCGGCAAGATCGACTTCGATCGCTGCATCGCCACCCCGGATATGATGCCGCTCGTCGGCCGCCTCGGTAAGGTTCTCGGCCCGCGTGGCATGATGCCGAACCCGAAGGTCGGCACGGTTACGATGGATGTCGCTGGTGCCGTCAAGGCTTCCAAGGGCGGCGCTGTCGAGTTCCGCGTCGAGAAGGCTGGTATCGTTCACGCCGGCATCGGCAAGGCATCCTTCGATGCCAAGGCTCTGGAAGAAAACATCCGTGCCTTCGCTGACGCCGTCATCAAGGCAAAGCCGGCTGGCGCCAAGGGCAACTACGTCAAGCGCGTAGCTCTCTCCTCGACCATGGGTCCGGGCGTCAAGATCGAAGTCGGCTCGGTCACCGCAGCGGTTACTGCTGCTTAAGTTTCATCGGGCTTCGGCCCGATTGTAAAGAATTCCGGCCTCGCAAGAGGCCGGAATATTCCGGAGAAATCCGGAATCCTGTCCGAGATTGCAGGTGGTTTTCCCTTAATCACTGTTGCCTGCATGAGACGGGTAAGACCCGAATTGCATGAAGTTCTGCTTCTAGGAAATCGGTTCGAGCCTTGGATGCCTTGTGCCTCCTTTGCCTTAATTGGCGCGGAGCGCGAGGGGACAGGATCCTCAAGCGTCGCTTGGGATCGCTTCTGATCCCAGGAGGCAAAGGCAACCCGGTGGGTCCGTTCAAGCGGTCCCATCAACTGGAGATAGGCAGTGGAAAGAGCGGAAAAACGCGAATTCGTCACGGAACTGAACGATGTCTTCAAGGCATCCGGCTCGGTTGTCGTGGCCCACTATGCTGGTGCTACAGTCGCACAGATGAACGATTTTCGTTCGAAGATGCGCGCTGCTGGCGGCACCATCAAAGTCGCGAAGAACCGCCTGGCCAAAATTGCCCTTCAGGGTACGGAAGCGGAAGGGATCGCCGATCTCTTCAAAGGTCAGACCCTCATTGCTTACAGCAATGATCCGATCACCGCTCCGAAGGTCGTCATGGATTTCGCCAAGACCAACGACAAGATCGTTGTCCTCGGCGGCGCCATGGGAACAACCACGCTCAATGCTGAAGCTGTCAAGTCGCTTGCGACCCTGCCTTCGCTCGATGAGCTGCGTGCGAAGCTGCTGGGCATGATCCAGACGCCGGCTACCCGCATCGCTGGGGTTGTTGCAGCACCGGCAAGCCAGCTTGCCCGCGTGTTTGCGGCCTACGCCAAGAAGGACGAAGCCGCTTAAGGCGGTTTTTCGCTGTTTATAATCAACCGGTTCGAACCGAACAAAAGGAACTAGTAAAATGGCTGATCTCGCAAAGATCGTTGACGACCTCTCCTCGCTGACCGTCCTGGAAGCCGCTGAGCTGTCGAAGCTTCTCGAAGAAAAGTGGGGCGTTTCCGCTGCTGCTCCGGTAGCTGTTGCTGCCGCTGCTGGCGGTGCAGGTGCTGCTGCTGTCGTTGAAGAAGAAAAGACCGAGTTCGACGTCATCCTCACGGATGCCGGCGCCAACAAGATCAACGTCATCAAGGAAGTCCGCGCCATCACCGGCCTGGGCCTCAAGGAAGCCAAGGACCTTGTCGAAGCCGCTCCGAAGGCTGTCAAGGAAGGCGTTAACAAGGCTGAAGCCGCTGACATCAAGAAGAAGCTTGAAGACGCTGGCGCAAAGGCCGACGTCAAGTAATCTTGAACGTCTTTTGGGAGACGGTATTTACCGTCTCCCATTTGCCGTTTTTTTGAACGAATTACCCAAAAGCCGCGTGAAAACGGCTTTTGGGTAATGGGTTCTTCAAGAGCATGGTCTCGAACCGAGGCGCCAAGGCAATCCGGCCTGGCTGTTTCGGGAGGTGGGACGAGGTTGAACTATCCATTGGTTGACGGGATCGACTGGCCATCGGTTCCCGTCCGTTGCAGGCCCGGATGCAATTTTTGAAGGAGCGACGATGGCTCAGACCCTTACGTTCAATGGTCGCAGGCGCGTACGCAAGTTTTTTGGTAAAATCCCCGAAGTCGCAGAAATGCCGAACCTCATCGAGGTTCAGAAGGCGTCCTACGACCAGTTTCTGATGGTTGAAGAGCCCAAGGGCGGTCGTCCCGACGAAGGCCTTCAGGCCGTCTTCAAGTCCGTTTTCCCGATCACCGACTTCTCCGGCGCCTCCATGCTGGAGTTCGTGTCCTATGAATTCGAACCGCCGAAGTTCGACGTCGACGAATGCCGCCAGCGCGACCTGACCTACGCCGCGCCGCTGAAGGTTACTCTCCGTCTCATCGTGTTCGATATCGACGAGGATACCGGCGCGAAGTCGATCAAGGACATCAAGGAACAGTCCGTCTACATGGGCGACATGCCGCTCATGACGAATAACGGTACGTTCATCGTCAACGGCACCGAGCGCGTGATCGTATCCCAGATGCACCGTTCGCCGGGCGTCTTCTTCGACCACGACAAGGGCAAGAGCCATTCTTCCGGCAAGCTGCTCTTTGCTGCGCGCGTGATCCCGTATCGCGGCTCCTGGCTCGATATCGAATTCGACGCCAAGGACATCGTCTATGCCCGTATCGACCGCCGCCGCAAGATTCCGGTGACGTCGCTGCTGATGGCCCTCGGCATGGACGGCGAGGAAATCCTCGACACCTTCTACACGAAGTCGCTCTACAAGCGCGACGGTGAAGGCTGGCGCATTCCCTTCAAGCCGGAAACGCTGAAGGGTGCAAAGGCGATCACCGAGATGGTCGACGCCGATACCGGCGAAGTCGTTGTTGAAGCCGGCAAGAAGCTCACGCCACGCCTGCTTCGCACGCTCTCCGACAAGGGCCTGAAGGCACTCAAGGCGACGGACGACGATCTGTACGGCAACTACCTCGCCGAAGACATCGTCAACTACTCGACGGGTGAGATCTATCTCGAAGCCGGCGACGAAATCGACGAGAAGACGCTCGGCATCATCCTCGCCAACCATTTCGACGAGATCCCGGTTCTCGGCATCGATCACATCAATGTCGGCGCCTACATCCGCAACACGCTGACCGCAGACAAGAACGAGAACCGTCAGGACGCTCTGTTCGACATTTACCGCGTCATGCGTCCGGGTGAACCGCCGACGATGGATTCGGCCGAAGCCATGTTCAACTCGCTGTTCTTCGATGCGGAGCGTTACGACCTCTCCGCCGTCGGCCGCGTGAAGATGAACATGCGTCTTGACCTCAGCGTCGAAGACACCGTCCGCATCCTGCGCAAGGACGACATCCTGGCCGTGGTCAAGATGCTTGTCGAACTGCGCGACGGCAAGGGCGAGATCGACGACATCGACAACCTTGGCAACCGCCGCGTCCGCTCGGTCGGCGAGCTGATGGAGAACCAGTACCGTCTCGGCCTGCTTCGCATGGAGCGCGCAATCAAGGAACGCATGTCCTCGATCGAAATCGACACGGTCATGCCGCAGGACCTGATCAACGCCAAGCCGGCTGCTGCAGCCGTCCGCGAATTCTTCGGTTCCTCGCAGCTCTCGCAGTTCATGGACCAGGTGAACCCGCTCTCGGAAATCACCCACAAGCGCCGTCTCTCGGCTCTTGGCCCGGGTGGTCTGACCCGCGAGCGCGCCGGCTTCGAAGTCCGCGACGTTCATCCGACGCACTACGGCCGTATTTGCCCGATCGAAACGCCGGAAGGCCCGAACATCGGTCTGATCAACTCGCTGGCGACCTTTGCGCGCGTCAACAAGTACGGTTTCATCGAAAGCCCGTACCGTCGTATCGTCGATGGCAAGGTCACGACTGACGTACTATACCTTTCCGCCATGGAAGAGGCGAAGTACTATGTTGCCCAGGCCAACGCCGAACTGACGTCGGACGGTTCCTTCGTCGATGAATTCGTCGTCTGCCGTCACGCCGGCGAAGTTATGCTCGCCCCGCGCGACAGCATGAACCTGATGGACGTTTCGCCGAAGCAGGTCGTTTCGGTCGCAGCCGCTCTCATCCCGTTCCTGGAAAACGACGACGCCAACCGCGCTCTCATGGGCTCGAACATGCAGCGTCAGGCCGTTCCGCTTCTGCGCGCTGAAGCGCCGTTCGTCGGTACCGGCATGGAGCCGGTCGTCGCCCGCGACTCCGGCGCCGCCATCGGCGCGCGCCGCGGCGGTGTGGTCGACCAGGTCGATGCGACGCGTATCGTTATCCGCGCCACGGAAGACCTCGAAGCCGGCAAGTCCGGCGTCGATATCTACCGCCTGCAGAAGTTCCAGCGTTCGAACCAGAACACCTGCGTCAACCAGCGTCCGCTGGTCACCGTCGGTGACGAGGTCAACCGCGGCGACATCCTCGCCGACGGCCCGTCGACCGATCTCGGCGACCTGGCTCTCGGCCGCAACGCGCTCGTCGCGTTCATGCCCTGGAACGGCTACAACTACGAAGACTCGATCCTGCTCTCCGAGCGCATCGTTGCCGACGACGTGTTCACCTCCATCCACATCGAAGAATTCGAAGTGATGGCGCGCGACACCAAGCTTGGTCCTGAGGAAATCACCCGCGACATTCCGAACGTTTCGGAAGAAGCGCTGAAGAACCTCGACGAAGCCGGCATCGTCTATATCGGCGCCGAAGTTCAGCCGGGCGATATCCTGGTCGGCAAGATCACGCCGAAGGGCGAAAGCCCGATGACGCCGGAAGAAAAGCTCCTGCGCGCCATCTTCGGTGAAAAGGCATCCGACGTCCGCGATACGTCCATGCGCATGCCGCCCGGCACCTACGGCACGATCGTCGAAGTGCGCGTCTTCAACCGCCACGGCGTTGAAAAGGACGAGCGCGCGATGGCTATCGAGCGCGAAGAGATTGAGCGTCTGGCAAAGGACCGCGACGACGAGCAGGCGATCCTCGACCGTAACGTCTACGGCCGTCTGATCGACATGCTGCGCGGCCAGTCCTCCATTGCAGGCCCGAAGGGCTTCAAGAAGGGCACCGAGCTGTCGAATGCCGTCGTTTCCGAATATCCCCGCTCGCAGTGGTGGATGTTCGCCGTCGAAGACGAAAAGGTCCAGAGCGAGCTCGAAGCACTCCGCGGCCAGTACGATGAATCCAAGTCGCGCCTTGAACAGCGCTTCATGGACAAGGTCGAAAAGGTCCAGCGCGGCGACGAAATGCCTCCGGGCGTCATGAAGATGGTCAAGGTCTTCGTCGCTGTTAAGCGCAAGATCCAGCCGGGCGACAAGATGGCCGGTCGTCACGGCAACAAGGGTGTCGTGTCGCGCATCGTGCCGGTCGAAGACATGCCGTTCCTGGAAGACGGTACGCATGTGGACGTCGTTCTGAACCCGCTCGGCGTGCCCTCGCGCATGAACGTCGGCCAGATCCTTGAGACGCACCTTGGCTGGGCTTGCGCCGGCATGGGTCGTCAGATCGGCGATATGCTGGAGGCCTACAAGGCCAACGGCAACATCGAACCGCTGCGCAAGACGATCGGCGACGTTGTCGGTGACGGTCCGAAGGCCGAACAGGTCAAGGATTTCGACGATGACTCGGTCCTGCGTCTGGCCGATCAGTGGAAGCGTGGCGTCTCCATCGCGACCCCGGTCTTCGACGGTGCGAACGAAGAGAACGTCAATGAGATGCTGCGCCTTGCAGGTCTCAAGGACACAGGTCAGTCGACGCTGTACGACGGTCGTACCGGCGAGCAGTTCGACCGCCAGGTCACGGTTGGCTACATCTACATGCTGAAGCTCAACCACCTGGTCGACGACAAGATCCACGCTCGTTCGATCGGCCCGTACTCGCTCGTTACCCAGCAGCCGCTGGGCGGCAAGGCGCAGTTCGGCGGCCAGCGCTTCGGCGAAATGGAGGTCTGGGCGCTCGAAGCTTACGGCGCAGCCTACACGCTGCAGGAAATGCTGACGGTGAAGTCGGACGACGTTGCCGGCCGCACCAAGGTCTACGAAGCGATCGTCCGTGGCGACGACACGTTCGAGGCCGGCATTCCGGAAAGCTTCAACGTTCTCGTCAAGGAAATGCGCTCGCTGGGTCTCTCGGTCGAGCTCGAAAATTCCAAGGTCGAGGACCTGCAGGCTGCAGGCCAGCTGCCGGACGCAGCCGAGTAACCACTTGATAGGGTGTGCGCTCTTCAAAAGAGCGCACACAGTTCCCGCCGAGGCCCCGTAACGTGTTGGCCGGGCAGGGACGCTTTCGCCGCATTCTGCGGTTATTGTCGTTTAAGCGCTGGCGCGGCTCCCGGGAATTTGCCGCCAACCTCGCAAGCTAAGGGCGCTTTCGCCCATGAAGGAGACAGGCATGAACCAAGAGGTCATGAATCTTTTCAATCCGCAGGTGCCTGCACAGAACTTCGATTCCATCCGGATTTCGATCGCCTCTCCGGAGAAGATTCTTTCCTGGTCCTACGGCGAGATCAAGAAGCCGGAAACCATCAACTACCGTACGTTCAAGCCGGAACGCGACGGTCTCTTCTGCGCGCGCATCTTCGGACCGATCAAGGACTACGAGTGCCTGTGCGGCAAGTACAAGCGCATGAAGTACAAGGGCATCATCTGCGAAAAGTGCGGCGTCGAAGTCACGCTGTCGCGCGTTCGCCGTGAGCGCATGGGCCATATTGAGCTCGCCGCTCCCGTTGCCCACATCTGGTTCCTGAAGTCGCTGCCGAGCCGCATCTCCACGCTGCTCGACATGACGCTGAAGGATGTCGAGCGCGTCCTCTACTTCGAAAACTACATCGTGACCGAGCCGGGTCTCACCGCGCTCAAGGAGCACCAGCTCCTGTCTGAAGAAGAGTACATGCTTGCCGTCGACGAATACGGCGAAGACCAGTTCACGGCCATGATCGGTGCCGAAGCCATCTACGAGATGTTGGCATCGATGAACCTTGAAAAGATCGCTGGCGATCTGCGCTCCGAGCTTGCCGATACCACTTCGGACCTCAAGCAGAAGAAGCTGATGAAGCGCCTGAAGATCGTCGAGAACTTCATGGAATCCGGCAACCGTCCGGAATGGATGATCATGAAGGTCGTTCCGGTCATCCCGCCGGACCTGCGCCCTTTGGTTCCTCTGGACGGTGGTCGTTTCGCGACGTCTGACCTGAACGATCTGTACCGCCGCGTCATCAACCGTAACAACCGTCTGAAGCGCCTGATCGAACTGCGCGCTCCGGGCATCATCATCCGTAACGAAAAGCGCATGCTGCAGGAATCTGTCGATGCGCTCTTCGATAACGGCCGTCGCGGCCGCGTCATCACCGGCGCCAACAAGCGTCCGCTGAAGTCGCTGTCCGACATGCTCAAGGGCAAGCAGGGCCGCTTCCGTCAGAACCTGCTCGGCAAGCGCGTCGACTATTCCGGCCGTTCGGTCATCGTGACCGGTCCGGAACTGAAGCTGCATCAGTGCGGTCTTCCGAAGAAGATGGCGCTCGAGCTCTTCAAGCCGTTCATCTACGCCCGCCTCGACGCGAAGGGTTATTCTTCGACCGTCAAGCAGGCCAAGAAGCTCGTCGAAAAGGAAAAGCCGGAAGTCTGGGATATCCTCGACGAGGTCATCCGCGAGCATCCGGTTCTGCTGAACCGCGCACCGACGCTGCACCGCCTGGGCATCCAGGCCTTCGAACCCACCCTGGTCGAAGGCAAGGCCATCCAGCTGCACCCGCTCGTCTGCACGGCCTTCAATGCCGACTTCGACGGTGACCAGATGGCTGTTCACGTGCCGCTGTCGCTCGAAGCCCAGCTCGAAGCTCGCGTTCTGATGATGTCGACGAACAACATCCTGCACCCGGCAAACGGTGCACCGATCATCGTTCCGTCGCAGGACATGGTTCTCGGCCTGTATTACCTGTCGATCATGAACCAGAACGAGCCGGGCGAAGGCATGGCCTTCTCCGATCTCGGCGAGCTGCACCACGCCCTCGAAACCAAGGTCGTGACGCTGCACACCAAGATCCGCGGCCGCTTCAAGTCGATCGGCGAGGACGGCAAGCCCTACTCGAAGATCTATGAAACGACGCCGGGCCGCCTGCTCATCGGTGAACTCCTGCCGAAGAACGGCAAGGTGACCTTCGATATCTGCAACCAGGAAATGACCAAGAAGAACATCTCCAGGATGATCGACGCGGTCTACCGTCATTGCGGCCAGAAGGACACGGTCATCTTCTGTGACCGCATCATGCAGCTCGGCTTCAGCCATGCCTGCCGCGCCGGCATTTCGTTCGGCAAGGACGACATGGTCATCCCGGACACCAAGGCCAAGATCGTCAACGACACCGAAAACCTGGTGAAGGAATACGAACAGCAGTACAACGACGGTCTCATCACCCAGGGCGAAAAGTACAACAAGGTTGTCGACGCCTGGGGTAAGGCTACCGAAAAGGTCGCCGAAGAGATGATGGCCCGCATTAAGGCTGTCGAGTTCGATCCGGCGACTGGTCGTCAGAAGCCGATGAACTCGATCTACATGATGTCCCACTCGGGCGCTCGTGGTTCTCCGAACCAGATGCGTCAGCTGGGCGGCATGCGCGGCCTCATGGCCAAGCCGTCGGGTGAAATCATCGAGACGCCGATCATCTCGAACTTCAAGGAAGGCCTGACCGTCAACGAGTACTTCAACTCGACGCACGGTGCCCGTAAGGGTCTGGCAGACACCGCCTTGAAGACCGCAAACTCCGGTTACCTGACCCGCCGTCTCGTTGACGTCGCGCAGGATTGCATCGTCACTCACGTCGATTGCGGTACCGAAACCGGCCTCACCATGACCGCCATCGTCGATGCCGGTCAGGTCGTTGCCTCGATCGGTGTCCGTATCCTCGGCCGTACGGCCCTCGACAACATCGACCATCCGGTGACCGGCGAGCGTATCGTCGATGCTGGCAAGATGATCCTTGAGCCCGACGTCGTCGAGATCGAGAAGGCCGGTATCCAGTCGATCCGTATTCGTTCGGCGCTGACCTGCGAAATCCAGACGGGCGTCTGCTCGGTCTGCTACGGCCGAGACCTTGCTCGCGGTACGCCTGTTAACATGGGCGAAGCCGTCGGCGTCATCGCCGCCCAGTCGATCGGCGAGCCGGGCACGCAGCTCACCATGCGTACGTTCCACCTTGGTGGCACGGCAACCGTGGTCGACCAGTCGTTCCTGGAAGCCTCGTATGAAGGTACGGTACAGATCAAGAACCGCAACATCCTGCGCAACTCCGATGGCAACCTCGTTGCCATGGGCCGTAACATGACCGTCCAGATCCTGGACGAGCGTGGCGTGGAGCGTTCCTCGCAGCGTGTTGCCTACGGTTCGAAGCTGCATGTCGATGAAGGCGACAAGGTCAAGCGCGGTCAGCGTCTGGCGGAGTGGGATCCCTACACCCGTCCGATGATGACGGAAGTAGCCGGTACGGTTCAGTTCGAAGATGTCGTCGACGGCCTCTCCGTTCTCGAAGCGACCGACGAATCCACGGGTATCACCAAGCGTCAGGTTATCGACTGGCGTTCGACCCCGCGCGGTTCGGACCTGAAGCCTGCCATCGTCATCAAGGACGCAAGCGGCAATGTCGCGAAGCTCTCCCGTGGCGGCGAAGCCCGCTTCCTGCTTTCGGTCGACGCGATCCTGTCGGTCGAGCCGGGCACGAAGGTCTCCCAGGGTGACGTTCTTGCCCGTTCGCCGCTGGAAAGCGCCAAGACCAAGGACATCACCGGTGGTCTGCCGCGCGTCGCAGAATTGTTCGAAGCCCGTCGTCCGAAGGACCACGCCATCATCGCAGAGATCGATGGTACGATCCGCCTCGGCCGCGATTACAAGAACAAGCGCCGCGTCATCATCGAGCCGGCGGAAGACGGTGTCGAGCCGGTCGAATACCTGATCCCGAAGGGCAAGCCCTTCCACCTTCAGGAAGGCGACTATATCGAAAAGGGTGACTACATCCTCGACGGTAACCCGGCTCCGCACGACATCCTGGCGATCAAGGGCGTGGAGGCTCTGGCTTCCTACCTCGTCAACGAAATCCAGGAAGTCTATCGTCTGCAGGGCGTTGTCATCAACGACAAGCACATCGAAGTGATTGTCCGTCAGATGCTGCAGAAGGTGGAAATCACCGATGCAGGCGACTCGACCTATATCGTCGGCGACAATGTCGACCGTATCGAGCTGGAAGACGTCAACGACCACCTCATCGAGGAAGGCAAGAGGCCTGCCAGCGGTGATCCGGTTCTGCTCGGCATCACCAAGGCATCGCTGCAGACGCCGTCCTTCATCTCGGCCGCTTCCTTCCAGGAAACGACCAAGGTGCTGACGGAAGCTGCGATCGCCGGCAAGACCGACGGCCTGCAGGGTCTGAAGGAAAATGTCATCGTCGGCCGCCTGATCCCGGCGGGTACCGGTGGCACCATGACCCAGATCCGCCGCATTGCGACGGCTCGCGACGACCTGATCCTGGAAGAGCGCCGCAAGGGCTCCGGGGCAGGGGCCGCAACGCCGATGCTGCAGGACCTGGCGAACGAAAGCGCTCCTGCTGCCGAGTAATCGCCAGTTCGAGACATCCAGAATCTAAAACCGCCCGGAGAAATCCGGGCGGTTTTTCTTTGTCTGGAAGGTGGCTGGGAGATCGTTGTCGCGCTGTTGTCCCGATGGCGGCAGAACGCAAGGCCGAAAACAAACGGCGATGCCTGCATTCATCCTGCGTTGCTCAACCGGTTACGCCGGCAAGCAAGGCCTCCGGCCACCTCGAACGGAGATTGATATCGAAGGGTCGGTGGAGGATGCCCGAACGCAGACGAGCTGCCACTGCGGTGTGCAGTTTGATCTGCGCAAAAGGTGGATGTGGAACTCGCTGAGGCCGCTGGGCGACGCTATCGCGGGAACCCGCGGCACGCTCGCTGCCCTCGTTGATATCGGCAAAATGAAAAGGGTGAGGGTGAGGAGGACGCAGCCTGCACCGGCGCGCAGGCGCTATTCCTTATATATAGGCTTAGCTGAAGCGGATGATCGAGACTTCACCGTCCAGGGCACCCTGATAGGCAGAGGCATGCGGCTCATCGGAGGGAACTTCGGTCAACATGCCGATCTGGTCGAGATCGGCTTCGATGAAGCCTTCCTCGGCAAGCGCGTTTAATGCTTCGCGCACGGCGCTATCGTCATCGGCGGCCTTCAGCATGACGTGCAGGTCAACGCCCTCGCTCGTGTCGGATTCATAGCCCTTGCCGATGATGATGAAGATCATCGGTCCGTCGAAATTGTTGTCGTTGTCCGGTGTCCCGATCATCTTCTTGTCCTTCGGCTCTCTGAGAATCGCAATATGCAGATCCCATATAAGGGCTTCATGTCTGCAAATACCGATTCCTATCTGTTTTTGCTGCAATGCCCAAGTTTATCTTGCCGGGTATCTTTAACCGGCTTAAAGAGCCTGTAAACAGCCTGTTCACAGGGGTTTTCATGCCGTCGGCGCGGAGATTATTTCTTAACCGGCCTTGACGAACAGGGTGGAAACCAGTAGTACGCCCGCCATCAGATCCAATGTGAGGTTTGGCTGTTTGGGACGACGCGTCCTGAAGATCGCCTCAAACAAGGTTCTATACGCACGTTGAAGTCATGATGCTGCACGCATGACGCATCTTTTTTGCGTCCTCTGCTCTATGTGGTCCATCTGCGGAAGCGGATCGGGCCATATTTTGCGCATTGAGGGAAATATGTGTGGCAATGCCGGAAACGGCGAAGTTCGAGCCCGCAAGGGTACTGAGACAAACGTAAGGGATGGTTGAATGCCTACCGTAAACCAGCTGATCCGCAAGCCTCGCCAGGCGAACGTAAAGCGTAATAAGGTTCCCGCTCTCCAGGAGAACCCGCAGAAGCGCGGCGTTTGCACCCGCGTCTACACTACGACGCCGAAGAAGCCGAACTCGGCTCTGCGTAAGGTCGCAAAGATCCGCCTCACCAACGGCTTCGAAGTCATTGGTTACATCCCCGGTGAAGGCCACAACCTTCAGGAACACTCTGTCGTCATGATCCGTGGCGGCCGCGTAAAGGACCTTCCGGGTGTCCGTTACCACATCATCCGCGGCGTTCTCGATACTCAGGGTGTCAAGAACCGCAAGCAGCGCCGTTCCAAGTACGGTGCGAAGCGTCCGAAGTAATTTCGCCCCGGGCGATATCGCCCGGAGAGGCTTGAAAGTGAAATCCCGGCGCTGCGCGAAGTCCTCCGCGTGGTAGAGCGCCTTAACGGTTAAAGAGACGAGAAGTATGTCCAGACGCCATAAAGCAGAAAAGCGCGAGATCAATCCGGACCCGAAGTTCGGTGACCTCGTTGTCACGAAGTTCATGAACGCCATCATGCTCGACGGCAAGAAGTCCGTCGCTGAAAGCATCGTATACGGCGCGTTTGACTCCGTGCAGGGCAAGTCGAAGCAGGAGCCGCTCACGGTTTTCCATTCCGCGCTCGACAATATCGCTCCGCACGTTGAAGTCCGTTCGCGCCGCGTCGGTGGTGCGACCTATCAGGTTCCGGTCGATGTTCGTCCGGAGCGCCGTCAGGCTCTTGCCATTCGCTGGCTGATCGCTGCCGCGCGCAAGCGCAACGAAACCACCATGATCGATCGTCTTTCGGGCGAACTTCTCGACGCATCCAACAACCGCGGTTCTGCAGTCAAGAAGCGCGAAGACACGCACAAGATGGCTGATGCCAACCGCGCGTTCTCGCATTATCGCTGGTAATCCCGAACGATATCGAAAGGCAGTCCATTATGGCTCGCGAATATAAGATCGAAGACTACCGCAATTTCGGTATCATGGCGCATATCGACGCCGGCAAGACCACGACCACCGAGCGTATCCTTTATTACACCGGCAAGTCGCACAAGATCGGCGAAGTCCACGATGGCGCAGCCACGATGGACTGGATGGAGCAGGAGCAGGAGCGTGGCATTACGATCACCTCCGCTGCCACCACGACCTACTGGAAGGGCCGTGACGGCAAAATGCGCCGCTTCAACATCATCGACACCCCCGGCCACGTCGACTTCACCATTGAAGTCGAGCGTTCGCTTCGCGTTCTCGACGGCGCCATCGCGCTGCTCGATGCCAACGCCGGTGTCGAGCCGCAGACGGAAACCGTCTGGCGTCAGGCTGAGAAGTACAACGTTCCGCGCATGATCTTCTGCAACAAGATGGACAAGACCGGCGCGGACTTCTACCGCTCGGTCGAGATGATCAAGACCCGTCTGGGTGCGATCGCTGTCGTCATGCAGCTGCCGATCGGCGCTGAAAGCGACTTCAAGGGCGTTATTGACCTCGTCGAGATGAACGCTCTCATCTGGCGCGACGAATCCCTCGGCGCTCAGTGGGATGTCGTTGAAATTCCGGACGACATGAAGGCCAAGGCTGAAGAATATCGCGAAAAGCTGATCGAGACCGTTGTCGAGATCGACGAAGCCGCGATGGAAGCCTACCTCGAAGGCAACATGCCCGACAACGACAAGATCCGCGAACTCGTTCGTCGCGGCACGATCGACGTCAAGTTCCACCCGATGTTCTGCGGCACCGCCTTCAAGAACAAGGGCGTCCAGCCGCTGCTCGACGCCGTTGTCGATTACCTGCCGTCGCCGCTTGATATTCCGGCGATCAAGGGCATCGACTTCAAGACCGAAGCCGAAATCGAGCGTCATGCAGATGATGCCGAGCCGCTGTCCATGCTCGCATTCAAGATCATGAACGACCCCTTCGTCGGTTCGCTCACCTTCGCACGCATCTACTCCGGCAAGCTCGAAAAGGGCTCGTCGGTCATGAACACGGTCAAGGACAAGCGCGAGCGCGTCGGCCGCATGCTGCAGATGCACTCCAACTCGCGTGAAGACATCGAAGAAGCCTTTGCCGGCGACATCGTTGCTCTCGCAGGTCTCAAGGAAACCACCACGGGTGACACGCTCTGCGACCCGTTGAAGCCGGTTATCCTTGAGCGCATGGAGTTCCCGGAGCCGGTCATCCAGATCGCTATCGAGCCGAAGTCCAAGGGCGACCAGGAAAAGATGGGCCTCGCGCTCAACCGCCTGGCAGCAGAAGATCCGTCCTTCCGCGTGAAGACGGATCAGGAATCCGGTCAGACGATCATTGCCGGCATGGGCGAACTGCATCTCGACATCATCGTCGACCGCATGCGTCGTGAGTTCAAGGTTGAAGCAAACGTCGGCGCGCCGCAGGTTGCTTACCGCGAAACCATCACGCGCCAGCACGAAGAAGACTACACGCACAAGAAGCAGTCCGGTGGTACCGGCCAGTTCGCGCGCGTCAAGATCGTCTTCGAACCGAACCCGGATGGTGAAGACTTCAAGTTCGAATCCAAGATCGTCGGCGGTGCTGTTCCGAAGGAATACATCCCGGGCGTTCAGAAGGGTATCGAAAGCGTTCTGTCTTCCGGCCCGCTGGCAGGCTTCCCGATGCTGGGCGTCAAGGCGACCCTCATTGACGGCGCCTTCCATGACGTCGACTCCTCTGTCCTGGCGTTCGAAATCGCTTCCCGCGCTTGCTTCCGTGAAGCGGCAAAGAAGGCCGGCGCTCAGCTCCTCGAGCCGATGATGAAGGTCGAAGTTGTTACCCCGGAAGATTACGTCGGCGACGTTATCGGCGACCTCAATTCCCGACGTGGTCAGATCCAGGGTCAGGAAAGCCGCGGTGTGGCCGTTGTCATCAACGCCAACGTCCCGCTGGCCAACATGTTCAAGTACGTCGATAACCTGCGCTCCATGTCGCAGGGTCGTGCTCAGTACACGATGACCTTCGATCATTACTCGCCGGTCCCGTCGAACGTCGCAACCGAAATCCAGGCAAAGTATTCCGGTCAGAAGTGACCGGAATACCAATTGACCGATAACAAGAATTAGCGCCCCTCGGGGCCAAAGAATGGAGAGCCGAAAATGGCAAAGAGTAAGTT
>UCCS01000169.1 GCA_900470965.1 Hyphomicrobiales bacterium | reverse complement strand
GAAAAAGCTCTATGCCGAAGTAGTGGGCCAGCGACTTCAGGTGCCGCATGTCATTCGACAGCAGCACCGTTGCGCCAACAATTGAAACGGACAGAACAATCAGCAGCCACATGACGGCGCGGCCCTTTCGCGGCTGCGGCGCCAGTTTCATGTTCTGATCGGACGATGGCATCGTCAGTTCGCGAGACCTCGGGCAATGGAAATCATCATTTATAAGGCTCGGACCGATGTGGCAATCGATCTCACCTGGCGCGGCGTAATCGATTTAAAGCCGCGCCGGTAAAAGTACCGAAGTGCTTTAAGCTGCGATGCGACGGTAACGCTTTCTGATGCGGTCGATATAATACTGGCCCGGGGAGGGCGCCATCACCATGGTGCTGACGTCGTCAGCCGGTACGCCTTCGAACAGGCGTTCTTCGCCGTTGCGGAAGCAGATGCGCAGGCGCCCGTCTTCCTGGCTGAAATAGACGTTCTGGATAATACGGGATTTGACTGGAACTTCGTGCATCGTTTTTGCCCCTGTTTCGTTTTGAGGCACCTTAAAAGTAAGGATGCGAAGATACCGTCAAGGCGTATGGTAAAGATTGTTTTCTGCTTGAACAGCGACAGTCTAAAAAATCGCGTTTCAATAAAATTGTACGGATCGGCTTAAAAAGCCTGCAAATACTGGCATGTAGAGTGCCCCTCATGAAAGCGGCCGGGCATGGACAGATGCGACCGGCGCTGCGGCCAGGCGGAAATCGCCGGCCGACTGGAAAAGGGGACTTTAAGATGAGCAGACTTCTTCTCGCCGCGACGCTCGCAATGACGGTATCGGCTGCAAGCCAGCCGGCTTTCGCCTTTGGCCCGGGCGGTTTCGGCCGCGATCTCATATACACGTCGGCCATCGGCCATCTGCCCGAGGAGCCGCTGACAACGAGCATTGGCTTCGTTCGCCCGAACATTCCCTTTGCCCTGAGCGCTCCGGCACAGGTCGAAGGCGAGGGCTATCAGCTGAAGGCCTATTCGCAGCAGCTGACCATCGTTGTCGGCTTCGTTTTCGACAGTGTTCTCAGCCAGGCTGCCCAGACCATCGGTACTGCCGAAGCGCTGGGTCCGTTTCTGCGCTAAGGCTTAAATACTTCATATGTCGTCTTTCGATTTGCGCCCGCCGGAAGGATCCGGCGGGCGCAGTAATTTTCTTGAGATTGCAATTACATTGTTTCATGGTAAGGCGAGATCGAAGTTCTTTTGCATTGCATTTCAAAACGACGACACACATCGTTCAAGCCGTGAACGCGAGTTCATCATGACCGGTCTGAGCGCAGGGACAATCGACTTGACGATTGCTTGGCGCATGGCGGAATGGACTTGCGGGTTTCAATCTGGGAAGGTTGCATGAATTCGGAATTTGCCGTTCGTTCCATGCGGCCCGGCGAACTGGAGCTTGCGCTGGAATGGGCACGTCAGGAGGGCTGGAATCCCGGCCTCGACGACGCGATCGCATTCCACGAAGCTGATCCTTCCGGATTTTTCGTCGGCGCCATCGGTGAGGTGCCGGTCGGTTCTATCTCGGTCGTCAAATATGGCGACAATTTTGCCTTTCTCGGTCTTTACATCGTGCATCCCGATTTCCGTGGCCGGGGCTTCGGCAAGGCGATCTGGAACGCCGGCATCGCTTCGGCGGGAGACCGGACGATCGGCCTCGATGGGGTTGCGGCTCAGCAGGCAGCCTACCGCAAGGCCGGTTTCGAGGTCGCCTATAACACGATCCGCTATGGCGGCGTGCCGACATCGGTGCCGCAGTCGTCACTCGTCGCGCAGCCGGTCCCGGATGCGAGGCTCGAAGGCCTGCTTCGCTATGACAGCGGTATTTTTCCGCAGCCCCGTGCGGCCTTCCTTGCCGCCTGGTGCACGGGCCGCAAGGGGCGCAGCTCGGTCGTCGTGCGCAAGAGCGGCAAGATCCGCGGTTACGGTACGATCCGCCGCTGTTATGAGGGCTACAAGATCGGCCCGCTTTTTGCTGGCGACGCAGATAGCGCCGCCGCTCTTCTGGCCGGCCTCATTCCTCAGGCGCATGGCGCGTCGATCTATATCGATATCCCCTCGGCCAATGCCGAGGCTATTGCACTTGCAGAAAGCGTAGGGCTCGAGCCAGTCATGGAAACCGCGCGCATGTATCGCGGTCCGGCGCCGGAAATCCCGCTGAAGAACGTCTATGGCGTGACGACGCTGGAGCTTGGTTAGTCGACCGGCGAAGCGGGCACGGTGGGCGCAGCCGTTTTCGGGCGGCCTTTTTCGGCGATAGCGATGCCGCCGAGCGTCAGCACCAGCGCAATCATATGGAAAAGCTGCAGCGTTTCGCCGAGCAAGGCGACAGAAAGCAGCGTGCCGAAAACCGGGACGAGATTGATGAACAGGCCGGCGCGATTGGCGCCGATTTCCTCGACGCCCCGGATATAGAGTATCTGCGCCAGCAGCGAGGCGAAGATTGCCGTATAGAAGGCAATCGCCCAGCCTTTGCCATCAGGCCATTGGGCCGCGCCGCGGGAGGCCTCCCATAGAAGCAGCGGCAGGGCAGTCAGCGCCGCGCCGAGCGCGGGGATCGCCATCAGCGTGCGCCAGTCGACGACGGGCTTCCAGCGCAGGAAGATCGTATAAACGGCATAGGCGGCGACAGCGATCAGCATCAATCCATCTCCGCGGTTCAGGCTGAGCTGCAGCAGGGTTGTAAGATCGCCATGGGCAGCCGTCAGTGCGACGCCGACAAGGGTCATGCCGAAGCCGACGACCTGGGCCAGCGAAACGCCGGTGCGGAAAAAGACGAAATTCAACAGGAAGATCAGCATGGGAATGCCGGCCTGCTCGATCGCGACATTGATTGCCGTCGTGTACTGCACGGCCGAATAGAGCATGGCATTGAAGGTCGTGTAGCCGACCACACCATAGAAGAAGAGGAGGGGCAGGTTCTTGCGCACCACCGGCCAGTCCTTCTTCAACTGTGGCAGCGAGACGGCGGCGATCAGGACGACAGCCAGGAACCAGCGAAGGAAGGTCAGCATCATCGGGCTGACATGGCCGAGCGCCAGCTTGCCTGCCACGGCATTGCCGCCCCAGCAGAGAGTTGCAATGACGAGGCAGATATAGGCTGTAGCTTGCAAGGGGATCTTCCCGTCTTTGTCGTCTCTGGCAGGCTTTTTATGACGGGGCTTAGCCTGCCGGCGGCTGATTTGTCACGTAAAAAGCCGAATCTGCTGTGACAACAGGGTCGCTTTCCCAAAAACAAAGCTTTATAGATGCGCGGGTTTGAGCAGGTGTGCGGTTCTCCGCCGGTAACAGGAAGAGTTTGATGACGAACGTGGTCGTGGTCGGTTCGCAGTGGGGCGACGAAGGCAAGGGCAAGATTGTCGATTGGCTTTCGGAACGTGCTGACATCGTTGTGCGCTATCAGGGCGGACACAATGCCGGCCATACGCTCGTCATCGACGGTACGAGCTACAAGCTCTCGCTGCTGCCTTCCGGCGTCGTACGCCCCGGCAAGATGGCCGTCATCGGTAACGGTGTCGTCGTTGATCCGCATGCGTTGATCGCCGAGATCGGCCGGCTGGAAGCGCAGGGCGTGAAGGTGACGCCTGAGAACCTGCGCATCGCCGACAACGCGACCCTCATCCTTTCCCTGCACCGCGAGCTCGATGCCTACCGCGAAGACGCAGCCTCCAACAGCGGCACCAAGATCGGGACGACCCGCCGCGGCATCGGCCCGGCCTATGAAGACAAGGTCGGCCGTCGTGCCATCCGCGTCATGGACCTCGCGGACCTCGAAGCCTTGCCGGGCAAGGTCGATCGCATCCTGACCCACCATAACGCGCTTCGCCGCGGCCTCGGCGTTGCCGAAGTCAGCCACCAGACGATCATGGACGAGCTGACCTCGATCGCCGACCGTGTGTTGCCTTTCCGCGATACGGTCTGGCTGTTCCTTGACAAGCAGCGCCGCAAGGGCGCCCGCATCCTCTTCGAAGGTGCGCAGGGCAGCCTCCTCGACATCGATCACGGCACCTATCCCTTCGTGACCTCGTCCAACACGGTGGCCGGCCAGGCCGCTGCCGGTTCGGGCATGGGTCCGGGTTCGCTCGGCTATATCCTCGGCATCACCAAGGCCTATACGACGCGCGTCGGCGAAGGTCCGTTCCCGACCGAATTGACGGACGAGATCGGTCAGTTCCTCGGCGAGAAGGGCCATGAATTCGGCACGGTGACGGGGCGCAAGCGCCGTTGCGGCTGGTTTGACGCTGCACTGGTGCGCCAGTCGGTCGCCACGAACGGCATCAGCGGCATTGCGCTGACAAAGCTCGATGTGCTCGATGGTCTCGACGAACTGAAGATCTGCGTCGGCTACAATCTCGATGGCGAACAGATCGACCATCTTCCGGCAAGCCAGGCGGCACAAGCTCGGGTCGAGCCGATTTACGTCACGCTGGAAGGCTGGAAGGAATCGACGGTTGGCGCCCGCAGCTGGGCGGATCTGCCGGCGCAGGCGATCAAATATGTTCGCCAGGTCGAAGAGCTGATCGGCGCGCCTGTCGCGCTTCTCTCGACAAGCCCTGAGCGTGACGACACCATACTTGTGACTGATCCGTTTGAGGATTAATGTCGCGGGTCACCTAAGGCGAGTGTTCGGGAGTGTGCCGGACTTCTTGAGAAAGTACTGATGGCGGATTTTATTGCAGTTATTCGGCGGGCAGTCGACGGCCTGTCTGAAAATACGCCCGAGATGCGGGTGAAGGTCTACGAGCGTGCGCGCGGCGCAGTGCAGCGGCAGCTCGAGAACATGAAGCCGCGTCCGCCGGAAGCCATGCTGCAACGCCAGCTCGAAAAGCTCGAGGCCGCAATCCGCGAAGTCGAGGGCGAACACTCGGAAGCCGTGCCTGTCGAGGAACCGGTCGCAGCCGCGCCGGAGCCTGAGGTCCATGAGGAGCCCGCGCTCGAACATGAGCCTGTCGCGGAGACGGCCCCTGCTGCTGAGGAACCCGTTTCCGAAAGCCATGAGCAGCAGGAGGACGTAGAACATCCCGCCTACGAGCAGGCTGCTGAGCCAGAGGAGGTCGTTCAGGCGGCGGCTCCCGCCGAAGAGGTGGTGTCCGAGCACGCCGAATGGCATCCGCCTCATGAGGAAGAAGCGCCTGCAGACGAATGGCGCGCGCCGGAGCAGGCAGAGGTTCATGCCGAGCCCGAGAGCCCTCATGAGCCGGTAAAGGAATATTATCCGGAAGAACCGCGGCCGGAAGAGGTCGCTGCAGAGCCGGTAGCCGAAACCGCCCATGAGGTGGAAGAAGAGCTTCAGCGCGAAGAGGCTCATCAGCCGGCTCCACGCGGCCTTGACCGTGCGTCCAACCGGCTCGTCGAGCCGATGGCCGATTTCGAACCCCAATCGCAGCCGCAAACCAGCGACTTCATCGAGCACACGCGCGAAGAACCGATTGCAATGGATGCGGCAGCGCATTTCGATCGCATGTGGTCCGAGCCGGCTGCCGAAACACCGGCTCCAGTAGCGCAGGAAGCTGAGACCGAATGGGCGCGCGAAGAACTCCATTCCTATGCTGAGGCAACGCCCGCCGTTCCCGCCGATGCTTCGGCACGCGCTCTCAATGAGGTTTCAACGCTCAGAAACAGCGCTTCGCCGGCCGTCATGCCGGCTGCCAAGGAAAATTTCTCCTGGGAAGCTGCCGCTTTCGACGATCTGCCGCCGATCGAGGCTGGCACGGACAAGAAGACACCAGCTTCCGCGCATTTCGACGACGTCGATATCTTTGCGGAAGTGCATGCTGGCAACGGTTCCGGCTCTGCAGCTCCCGCACCGGCCGCAGCGCCAAGCGAAGGCTGGCGTGAGGCACGGACACTGCGTGGTTATGACCGCCGCAACGCTGCGACCGATGACGACGACAGCAATCCGCCGATGGATCTGGACCAGATCGTTGCCTCGAAGATGCAGGGCAAGAGTTTCCGCATGGAACCGAAGCGCCGGCGCTTCG
>UCCS01000171.1 GCA_900470965.1 Hyphomicrobiales bacterium | reverse complement strand
AAACGAAACCACAAGCCCGCACACATGCGGGCTTTTTTATTGGCGCGAGAAGCGGCTACGCCCATCGTCTTTAGCCACCGCAGCCTACTACAATGCCAAGATTTATCTGATCCTCGGAAAAACCGCAGCTAGGCGGAATAAATCGGCAGCGCCGTTGTCAACGTTTCGGTTCGTCGTAAACATAGTGGGCTAATCCTTATCCGGATATTCACGCCTACTCTCGAAAATTCGAATGTGCTAAAGTAATCTTGCGTGGTGCTTCAAGTTTCCGCGCACGGATTTCTTTTGGTCTTTCCAGGTCTGCTGTCTCGTTCAGCCGCAGTATTTGTTTTCATGCCGTAAATCGATGAACTTTCTAGGGAGGGGAACAATGCGAAAGTATGCATCTTCTCGATCGGCAATACGGCGCGGGGGGCGTTGGTTCTCGTTCGGGCTATCGATCTCAAGCATCTTCTGCGCAGCCGGTCTTCTAACCGGTATTGCCGTTGCCCAGGCACCTACCGACGAGCAACGCAACGAGATTCGGGCGGCATGCCGTTCCGATTTCATCGCACAATGCTCCGGCGTGCAGCCGGGCGGCGTCGAGGCGTTGACCTGCCTGCAGCAACATGATTCCACGCTTTCCGTCGCCTGCCGCAAGGCGGTGTCAGCGATTACCGCCAAGCCGAAATCGACATCTGCAGAGCCATCTCAAACGGCGCCTGTTACGACAGGGGCGGCGACGCCGGCACCGGCACCGGCGGCCGGTGCTCAGACGGCGGCTCAACCGACCGAGGCGCAACGCGATGCCGTCAAGTCAGCCTGCCGTTCCGATTTCATGGCGCAATGCTCCGGAGTGACCCCGGGAGGTGCTGCGGCCCTCTCCTGCCTGCAGCAGCATAGCGCCGGCCTGTCGGCACCTTGCCAGCAGGCCGTTGCGGCCATCGGTGCAGCAGGCGCGCCCGCAGCCGGTGCAGGTGCAGGTGCTGCGACAGCTGCCACGCCGCCGGCCACCCGGCCAGCTGCCATGCCTGTCTTCTCTCCGCGCGAGGAAATGATGATCGTGCGCGAGACCTGCGGGCCTGACTTCCGGGCTTTTTGCCGAATGGTGCCGATTGGTGGCGGGCGGGTCATCTCGTGCCTGCGGGACAATCTGCAGCGCGTATCGCCAGCCTGCCACAGGGTGCTGACCTCGGGGCTGTAGCGGCCTTCCAATTCGTATCCGGTTTCGCCGGGAATGTCTGAGCGTCAGGCATTCTTCTGATGGTTCCGCACAGCCATTCCGCGATCGTCACAGCACAATCCGAAATCTCCGCATTCGATGAATTCAATGACGACACAAATGAAAGGCAGTTGCCATGTCATCGACTTCTCATCTATCGCGATTGAAACGAATATTGAGCTATTCCGCTGTTGTCGCCGGCCTCGTTCTACCAAACCATGCATGGGCGGATGATGCAAAAGATCTTCTGAAGGCCATGTCCGATTTTCTGGTGGCGCAGAAGACAATATCCTTCAACTACCAGTCCTCACTCGAGGCGGTGACGCCGGACTTCGAGAAGCTGCAATTCGTCAGTTCGGGTACGGCCAATATCACCCGGCCTGACAAACTGCGCGTTACGAGAACTGGCGGCTTTGCCGATATCGATGTCAGCTTCGACGGTTCAACGCTGACCGTACATGGCAAAAACCTCGACGCTTACGCGAAGATCGACGGTAAAGGCTCGCTCGATGAGCTGATCGACAGGCTCGCCAATGCTGGCGTCGAGGCGCCGGGCGCCGATCTTTTGTCGGCGCATGTCTACGATATCCTGATGACTGACGTGACCGAGGCGAAGCACATTTCCAGCGCTTTCGTGGCTGGCGTGGAATGCGAATATCTGGCCTTCCGTACGCCGGAACTCGACTGGCAGATCTGGATACAGACGGGACCGCAGCCGATACCGCGGCGCTATGTGATCACCAGCAAACACGTCGTCCAGGCACCGCAATACACGCTTGAAATCAGCGACTTCAAAAGCGGAGCGGACGTTGCTGCCACGTCTTACAACATCAAGATCCCGGCCAATGCCAAGACCGTGGATTTGAGCGAACTCCAATCGATCGATGAGCTTCCCGCGCCTGCCGTTAAAGGAGAGATGCAATGACCCGCAGCAAGCTCTTTTTCGCCTTCTGCCTTGCCGGCGTGATGACTTTCACGGATTTTCGTATAGAGGGGCAAGGTCCGCTGCCAGTGTCGATCGGCTTTGCCACACCGGCGGGTGCCGTCATCGGTCGGCCTCTGACGCCGCTCTCCTATGCTGGCGTTGCCCGCCGGACGACGCGTCGGGTTGTCCGGCGAACGGCGACGACCATTGCCGTCCTGCCTCCCGGCTGTCTCTACGGCCCTTATTATGGCGGCTATTATTACCGCTGCGGCGGTTTGTACTACGCCAAGAGCGGTGGCGTTTACGTGCAAGTGATCGTGCAATAGGCTCCCATCCGAGGCTGGAGCATTTCCGGACACAAACCGCTGCACACTATTGCTGGAATTGCTCTATTGCACCTTCATTTCCGCATCTGCGACTGCCGGAGCTTTGCTGCGGCGCCTTCTGAATTCTTCGAGGCGCTGCAGCACGACATAAAAGGACGGAACGAACAGCACGGCAAGGCAGGTCGATGCGATCATGCCGCTGAAGACCGATATGCCGATCGACTTGCGGGCGGATGCGCCGGCCCCCGTTGCCAGGACGAGCGGCAGCACGCCGAGAATGAAGGCGAAGGATGTCATGAGGATCGGGCGGAAGCGTAGGCGGGCCGCCTCGACCGCGGCATCCAGTATCTCCATGCCTTCCTCACGCTTTTCACGCGCATATTCGACGATCAGGATGGCGTTCTTCGATGCCAGCGCGATCAAAAGGATCAAGCCGATCTGGGTGTAGAGGTTGTTGGCGACACCCGCCGCCATCAGCGCGCCGACGGTGCCGAGCAGGGCAAGCGGGACGGCCAGCAGCACGGCAAGCGGCAGGATCCAGCTTTCATATTGGCCCGCAAGCACGAAGTAGACGAGCAGCATGCCGAGCGCGAAGATATAGTAGATCTGTCCGCCGACCGCCTTTTCCTGATAGGAGAGCGCCGTCCACTCGTAGCCGGTTCCTGTCGGCAAGGTCTGGTCGGCGATCTGCTCCATGACGTCGAGTGCCTGGCCGGAGCTGAAGCCGGCGGCAGGTCCGCCAACGATGGTTGCTGACGGGTAGAGGTTGTAGAGGCTGATCAGTGAGGGGCCTTGCATCGGCTTGATATCGACAACGGTTCCGAGCGGCACCATCGTGCCATCGCCGGCCTTGACCTCCAGATTGCGGATATCGTCAGGACTGACGCGGAATTCCGGAGATGCCTGGGCATAGACCTGGAACGTGCGGCCAAACTTGTTGAACTGTGTCACGTAGCTCGATCCGACGTAGCCCGACAGCGCGGAGAAAACCTGTCCGACAGTGACGCCCAACGTCTCGGCCTTGATACGGTCGACCACGACCTCCAGTTGCGGCACGTTCGAGCGGAACGACGTGCTCAGCCTTTGCAGCGATGACTGGGCTTCGCCATTTTTCACAATCGTATCGGTAAGGGACTGCAGCAGTGTATAGTCGGAAACACCATTCTTGAGCTCTACTTGCATCGTGAAGCCGCTGGCATTGCCGACGCCCTGGATTGGGGGCGGCACGATGACCAGGGTTTTCGCGGCCAGTACGTTTTGCAGCGCGCCGTTCAGATGCTGGTAGATGGACAGGAGATCCTGACCCTTTTCCTTTAGCCTTTCGTCCCAGTCCTTCAGTACGACATAAGCAACGCCGGCATTCTGCAGGCTGGCATTGTTGTCGAGAACGGATATGCCGCTGATCGTCAGGACCTGATCGACGCCCGGTGTCGCCTGGGCGATCTTGCCGACCTCCACCATGACAGCGTCGGTGCGCTCCTTGGAGGCGCCATCCGGCAGCTGCGCGCCGATCAGCACGTAGCCCTGGTCCTCAATCGGCAGGAATGCAGTCGGCACGCGTGTCAGCCCCCAGACGGCAACGCCCATCAGCGCCAGCGCAAGGATGACCATCGCGGCGGCGTGGCGCGTCATCGAGCCGATCAGCCGGACGTATCCGTGTTCGCCCCAGCCGTAGATCCGGTTGAAGCCGCGATAGACGAAGTTCCGCTTCTCGGGAGGCACCGGTGTGCGCAGCCAGAGGGCGCATTGCGTCGGTTTCAGCGTCACGGCGTTGATGGCGCTGATCAGCGCCGTGGCGGCGATCACGAGAGCAAACTGGCGATAAAGCTGGCCCGTCAGCCCCGGCAGGAAGGCGGCTGGAATGAAGACGGCCATCAGCACCAGAGTGATACCGATGACGGGGCCGAGCAGTTCTTCCATCGCCTTTTCGGCTGCCTGCCTGCCGGACATGCCCGCCTCGATATGTCTCGCGACACCTTCGACAATGACGATGGCGTCATCGACGACGATGCCGATGGCGAGGACGATTGCGAACAGAGTGGAGAGGTTGACGGTAAAGCCCATGGCCGCCATCGCGGCAAAGGCGCCGATGATGGTGACGGGAACAGTCGTCGCCGGCACGAGCATGGCTCGCCAGTCCTGCAGAAACAGCAGAATGACGATGAGAACGAGAACGCCTGCCTCGATCAGCGTGACATAGACTTCGTTGATCGACGCTTTGACGAATTTCGTCGTGTCGAAGGGGAGATGATATTCGAGGCCCGGGGGGAAGGCCTTCGCCAGTTCCGCCATCTTCACATCGACTGCCTGGGCCACAGCAATGGCGTTTGCTTCCGGCAATTGGGAGATACCGATGCCCGCAGCCGGTCGGCCATTCTGCATGAAGGTCTGGCTATAGGTCTGCGCACCCAATTCTACCCGGCCGATATCGCGGATGCGCGTTACCCGTCCGCCGTCCGAGCCATCGACCTTGACGATGATGTTTTCGTAGTCGACGGCATCGTTCAGCCGGCCATTGATGTTCAGCGTGTATTGGAATGTCTGTCCTTCGGGAACCGGCGGAATGCCGATCTGGCCGGCGGTGACCTCCTGGCTCTGCTGCTGCACGACATTGACGATATCCTGCGGCGTGAGCCCGCGGGCCTGCAGAAGGTTCGGATCCATCCAGATGCGCATGGCATATTGGCCGGCGCCGAAGACCGTGACGTTGCCGACGCCGGGCAGGCGGGCAAGTTCGTTCTGGAGGTTGATGACCGCATAATTGGAGAGGAACAGGCTGTCATAGCGGCTGTCCGGTGAAGTCAGGCTGACGAAGCCGAGGATCGCTGTCGATTTCTTCTGGGTGCTGACGCCCTGAACCTGAACCGACTGCGGAAGCGACGACATGGCGATCGCAACGCGGTTCTGCACAAGCACCTGCGCCTGGTCAGGATCGGTGCCGATCGCGAAGGTTACGGTCAGCGAATAGGTGCCGTCGCTGGCGCTTGTGGACTGCATGTAGAGCATGTCCTGCACGCCGTTGACCTGCTGCTCGATCGGCAGGGCGACCGTATCGACGAGCGTCTTGGCGCTGGCGCCCGGAAAGCGCGTCGTCACCTGCACTGTCGGCGGAACGACATTCGGATATTGCGCGACCGGGAGTTGGAAGAGAGCCACCGCGCCGATGAGAACAAAGACCAATGCCAGAACATTGGCGAGCACCGGCCGTTCGATGAAGAAGCGCGAGATCATGCTGTTGTCCTTGGACTTTCAGATGAAGCGGGTGGCGGATTTTACTGCGTCGTCGTTGTGGCCTTTGCATCGGCGCCGGCTTCTGCCGGCTGCGTTTTCATATCGATTTTCTCCGGTGCGACCTTGCCGCCGGGTATCGCCTGTTGGATGCCTTGGATGACAACCCAGTCAGCCGGATCGAGGCCGGATTCGATGACGCGCAGAGCGCCTTCGCGTTGGCCCGTTTTGACCTGTTTCTGCTCGACAGCGTCATCCTTGCCGAGAACGAGCAGGTAGCTGCCGAGCTGGTTGGTGGCGATCGCATCGTCGCGCACGAGCAGCGCCTTCTCATTCTGGCCGATCGGTACGCGAACGCGCACGAAGAGGCCGGGCAGCATGGCCTTGTCCTTGTTATCGAACAGAGCCCGGACCTGAAGCGTGCCGGTCGATGCATCGAGTTGCGGCGAGACATAGTCGAGATGTCCCTTGTGCGGATAGCCTTCCTCGGATTGTAGGCCGAGTTCGGCAGGGATGCTCGGCAGGTCCGTCTGCTTGAACGTGCGTCCCTGCTTTCTCAGCATATCCTTGATCAGCAGCACCTGGGTTTCGCTGACGTTGAAATAGGCATAGATCGGGTCCGTCTGGACGATGCTCGCAAGTTTGGTCGGGCCTGACACGCCGACCAGCGTGCCGATATCGACGAGGTGGTTGGTCGCCGTGCCGTCGAAGGGGGCAAGCACTTCGGTATAGCCGAGGTTGATCGTCGCGAGTTCGAGATTGGCCTGGGCGTTGAGGATGGACGCGTTCGCTTCATCGAGCGTCGCCTTGGCGCTGTCGACGGCTGTCTGCGTGGTGACCTGTTGCTTCATCAGATTGACCTGACGGTCATATTCCTGCTTGGCGCCGACCTGGGACGCCTGTTGTGAGGCGAGCGATGCCTTTGCCTGGTCGAGCTGCGCCTGATAGGTATCGCGCTCGATGCCGAAGAGCTTGGTGCCCTTCGTCACCGTCGTGCCATCCTGATAATCGATCGATTGAAGATAGCCTTGGACACGTGCTTCGATATCGACCGAGTTCAGCGGTGCGGTATTGCCGGTCAGCTCGAAATAGAGGGTGATTGGCTCTTGGACCGGCTGGGCGACGCGAACGGCTGGCGGCGGAGGCGGGACGTAGGTATTGCTGCTTCCATCGCATGCAGTGAGCGCTGCCGTGCCGATGAGCGTTACGAAAATTTGCAGACCCCGATGCAATCCCTCACGCATTGCTGCTGCCCCGACGATCTATATGCCCCGGTCTTCCTGCGCCTTTGCGGTGACCCCCATAAGCCGCCGGGTGGTTTCAGGCGTGTGGTACTATGTCGCGGGATTGTCCGAAATTGCAATAGTTCCCGGCACGCAATTTAGCTGTGCCTAAATGATTGGTGACCGCGTAATCCCGGTAACAGTTCAGTTCGCAGATTTGTGCTCACTGCTGAGTAATGAGCAGTACGTAAGCCACAAACAGCACCAGATGAACCGCGCCTTGCATGAGATTGGTGCGGCCGCTTGAAAAGGTAATGATGCTGACGGTGAGCGTCAGCACGAACATTACGAGATCCGGGCCCTGAAGCCCCAACGTGACGGGATGCCCGTAGAAGTGGCTGATTGCCAGCATGGCCGGCACGGTCAGGCCGATCGTCGACAGGACTGAGCCGAGGAAGATGTTGATGGAACGCTGCAGATGGTTGGCGACGGAGGCGCGCACGGCGCTGATCGCCTCGGGTGTCGCGACAAGCACCGCCATGACCACACCTCCAAAGGCTGTCGGTGCGTGCAGGGTTTCGATGACGTAGTCAATCGGCCTGGCAAGCTGTTCAACCAGAAAGACGACCGGTCCCATGTAGGCAAGCAGTAGAACGGCATGATGCCATACCGCCCGATGGTGCCGCATGTTGACGATGTGCTGTTCATGGTGGTTGCCGTCTTCGGCGAAGTAGCGCTGATGGCGGCCGGCCTGCAGCAGCAGGAATATGCTGTAGAGACCAATCGAGACGATGCCGAGAAACATCTGCCTCGGGGCCGAGGGGTGCGGACCATCCGGGCCGGCGAGAAAAGTCGGCATGACGAGGCTGAGGGTCGCGAGCGGCACGATGACGCCGAGATAGGCATTGGCGCCATGCAGATTGTGCTGCTGATCTTCCCGCCGCCAGGCGCCGAAGAGCAGCGACAGGCCAACCATGCCGTTCAGGATGATCATGACGACGGCAAACAGCGTGTCGCGTGCGAGCGTTGGATTGTTTTCCCCATGCAGCATGACAGCCGAGATCGCCATCACTTCGATTGAGGTAATCGCAAGGGTCAGGATGAGGGTCCCGTAGGGCTCCCGAAGCTGCTCTGCCAGATGATCGGCGTGGCGAACGACCGACAGGGCTGACCCGAGCACAACGCCAAAAAGCCACAGGAAAATGAGGGTGAACCAGAAGGGTTGAGATAGTTTCGCGAAGATTGCTTCAGAGAAAGCAAGGAAGGCGAGGCTGGTCGCGACGCTCACGCCAAAGAACCATTCCTCGCGGACGATGCCCGCCATACTGGTGGTGCGCAATGCGGAACTGTCAGTCATCGGGATCACTACCGGCCACGGAGTATCCTCGCACTACAACTAAGCGCGCTGCCATTTTCCTCTCCGCTCTCTCCGCCGCGTGGGCAAACCGACCGGTGCGGCTTGGCGGCGGCTGCGAGCGATTGTCTCACGCAGAGGGGCATTCCGCCTATCTAAAAATCATCGCCTCCGGCTTGGGACGATTCAATGATATTTCCGCTTCTCTCGCCCCAGAATTTCCGGGGCATTGAGGCCGGCAATCGGCCTCGAGAGATCGGCAGGGATATCCCCGGCGAGCTGGAGATCCAGATAGCGGGCGCAGCAGACGCGGAGGAACGAGGTGAAGTTGCCAAGGTCATGGCCGGCGTCGATCGACTCGTGGTGTAGCCTGGTGATCAGCTGGACCACATTCATGCCGTCGCGGGTGGCAATTTCCTCCAGCTTTGACCAGAAGAAATTCTCCAGCCTCACGCTGGTGACCATGCCGTCGATGCGCAACGACCGGGTTGTGCTTTCCCAGAGCCGCGCATCGGCCCTAATGAACAGTTCACACATCACGTTCCTCCCGCGGGTCCACTCAGGCGGCATTGGTCTCCAGGGTCGTTGCCGCATCAAGCACCGTCATGAACTGGCGCAGCCACGAGGGGTGGGCCGGCCATGCCGGTGCTGTAACGAGATTGCCGTCGGAGACGGCATCGGTAATGGCGATATCGGCATAGGTACCACCGGCAAGCTCGACTTCCGGGCGGCAGGCGGGATAGGCTGAGCAGGTGCGGCCCTTCAGCACGCCGGCAGCGGCCAAAAGCTGCGCGCCGTGGCAGATCGCGGCGACCGGCTTGTTGGCATCGAAGAAATGCCTGACAGCCTTGATGACATCGGGGTTGAGGCGCAGATATTCCGGCGCACGGCCGCCCGGAATGACGAGCGCATCGTAATCCTCGGCGCGAATGCTTTCGAATGTGGCGTTCAGTGCGAAGTTGTGACCACGCTTTTCCGAATAGGTCTGGTCGCCTTCGAAATCGTGGATGGCGGTGGCAACTGTCTGGCCGGCAGTCTTGCCGGGGCAGACGGCATGGACCGTATAGCCGCAGGCAAGCAGCGTCTGGAACGGCACCATGGTTTCATAATCTTCGGTGAAATCACCTGTAATCATCAGTATTTTGGACGCTGGCATTTCTTCCTCCCGTAAAAACCAACAGATGGACTTTAACAAAGGATCGCGGCCCGCGGGTACTAAGGGAATACTACACGGAATTCCCGATCAGGTGGTCTCGCGGGCCCTGACATCGGGGGCGGCGCAGGCCTCACCGCCACCGAACATGCGCGAACGAGTGAGGAAGCGTTTCTCGCGGCCGTTATCGAGCGAAAACATGCCGCCGCGGCCTGGCACGACGTCGATGATGAGCTGGGTATGCTTCCAGGCCTCGAACTGGCTGGCGCTGATATAGAGGGGCACACCGCCGATTTCACCGAGTTTCACGTCCTGGTCGCCGACAATGAAATCGTCCGTGGGGTAACACATGGGCGAGGAGCCATCGCAGCAGCCGCCGGACTGATGGAAGAGGATCTCTGGATAATCCCGCTGGATTTCCTTGATGAGGTCGAGCGCTGCATCGGTTGCTAGCACGCGCGGTTCGCCATTGACCATTTGTTCCATGATTGCCTCCTCCAAGACAATACCTCCTCCCCGTGAAGGGAGGAGGCGCGATAATAGCACGATCGGTTGCTTCTCAGAAGAAGCCGAGCTTCTTCGGGCTGTAGCTGACCAGCATGTTCTTGGTCTGCTGGTAGTGATCGAGCATCATTTTGTGCGTTTCGCGACCGATACCGGACTGCTTGTAGCCACCGAAGGCCGCATGGGCCGGATAGGCGTGATAGCAGTTGGTCCAGACGCGACCGGCCTGGATTTCCCGGCCGAAGCGATAGGCGCGGTTGCCGTCGCGGGTCCAGACACCGGCGCCGAGGCCGTAGAGCGTGTCATTGGCGATCTCGAGCGCTTCCTTCTCATCCTTGAAGGTGGTGACCGAGACGACCGGGCCGAAGATTTCTTCCTGGAACACACGCATCTTGTTGTGGCCCTTGAAGATGGTCGGCTTGATGTAATAGCCCTCAGACAGTTCGCCGCCGAGGTCGTTGCGCGAGCCGCCGGTAAGGACTTGCGCGCCTTCCTGCTTACCAATATCGAGGTAAGCGAGGATCTTTTCCATCTGCTCTGTGGAGGCCTGGGCGCCGATCATCGTTGCCGGATCGAGCGGGTTGCCCTGGGTGATGGCTTCGACGCGTTTGACCGCCTTTTCCATGAAGCGGTCATAGATCGACTCCTGGATGAGAGCGCGGCTCGGGCAGGTGCAGACTTCGCCCTGATTCAGCGCAAACATGGCGAAACCTTCGAGAGCCTTGTCGAGGAAGTCGTCATCCTCGGCTGCCACATCGGCGAAGAAGATGTTGGGCGACTTGCCGCCGAGTTCCAGCGTGACCGGAATGAGGTTCTGGCTGGCATATTGCATGATGAGGCGGCCCGTCGTCGTCTCGCCGGTGAAGGCGATCTTGGCGATGCGCGGGCTGGAAGCGAGCGGTTTGCCGGCTTCGAGACCAAAACCGTTGACGATGTTGAGCACGCCGGGCGGCAGGAGATCGCCGACGAGTTCTGCCCAGAGCAAGAGCGAGGCGGGCGTCTGTTCTGCCGGCTTGATGACGACGCAATTGCCGGCCGCGAGAGCCGGGGCCAGCTTCCAGGTCGCCATCAGGATCGGGAAGTTCCAGGGAATGATCTGGCCGACGACGCCGAGCGGCTCATGGAAGTGATAGGCGACGGTGTCATGGTCGATTTCGCCGATCGTGCCTTCCTGAGCACGGATGCAGGAAGCAAAATAGCGGAAGTGGTCGATGGCGAGCGGGATGTCGGCCGCCATGGTTTCGCGGATCGGCTTGCCGTTGTCCCAGGTTTCGGCCTGGGCCAGAAGCTCCAGCTTGTCTTCCATGCGCTGGGCGATCTTCATAAGGATGTTGGAACGCTCGGTTGTGGAAGTGCGGCCCCATTTTTCCTTCGCGGCATGGGCGGCATCGAGCGCGGCGTTGATGTCCTTTTCATCCGAGCGCGGGATTTCGCAGAGCTTGCCGCCGGTGACGGGCGTAACGTTGTCGAAATATTTGCCGCCGATCGGCTCACGCCATTCGCCACCGATATAGTTGCCGTATCTCAGCTTGTACGGCGACTCGACGATTTTCTGATGAAGCATGTCATCCTCCCTTGATGAACGGGTTCCGGATCGAACCAGTGAGAGGAAATCTGTGTCGCTTTTGGCTGATGGAACAGGGTCGTTCAGCAATACCGCAGCGCACAGTGTCGCAGAGTTGCGACAGGTTCCGGTGGCACCACGAATTCGTGATTGAACCTTTGGCCTGATGTCAGTGCAGGTCGAGCTTCTTCATCTTCCGGTGCAGCGTGGCGCGGCTGATGCCAAGAGCAGCGGCGGCCTGAGAGACATTGCCGTGCGTGCGCGACAGCGCGCGCAGCAGCGCCGCCTTCTCGGCTTCGGCCATCTCTTCTTCCTGCGAGACGCGGCCTTCATGCAGCGCATCGGAGGCCGGAATGCCGGCGGCGATGTGCCTGTCGTCCAGCTTGAGCGCAAGGCGAGCGGCACGCGTAGCGCCGAGAACGAGGTCATGTCGGTCGACGGCGAGCAGTGCATTGGCGGAATTGACGCCGGCCGGCACCATGACGAAGCGGGCACCTGCAAAGGCGGAACGGAAGAGGTTGAGCTCGATGCGCATTGCCGCATCACGCACGGCTTGCGAGAGGATGCTCAGCGTCATCTCATTGACGTCGTCGCGGCAGGTGGAAATGTCCAGGGCGGCGGCGAGAAGGCCGCGATGATCGCGGATCGGGGCCGTGGTGCAGCTCAGCTTGATGTTGGAGCAGTAGAAATGCTGGTCGCGGAAAACCGCGACGGCGCGGTCGTCGGCAAGCGCCGTGCCGATGCCGTTTGTGCCGATGCTTGCTTCGGTCCAGACAGAACCGGTCCAGAGGCCAAGGTCGTGGAATTCCTTGTCATTGCCGGCGGCGCCGCGGCGCTCCAGCGCAATGCCATTGCGATCCGTCAGCAGCAGGCAGCAGCCCGCCTTGCCGACGGTTGCAAAGAGCCGATCGAGTTCCTCCCGGGCATCGGCGATCAATTGTTCGGATTGCTCCCGGGCCAGGCCGAATTCCTGCTCGGTGAGGCGTAGCGGCACGCGCTTATCCTCTGGCGCCAGCTGGTACATTGTCATGCAGCGCCGCCAGGAAGCCACGATTGGAGAGCTGGCCGCAGCGGAATTTTGCTGGGCGCACGTATAGACATGCTCCGCATGCGCGGATTGTTCGTGCATAGAGGCTCCTCCCAGAACTTGCGCATATTCTGATGTAAATATGGCAGCTTTGCAATCAGGCCGGCATGACGCCCGATGACGGGTGTCGCATTTCCATGGATACAACGGCCGGCGGGTGCTGGCTGCTGATATCGCGGACTTCACATTTCAGTGTTTGCGCTGGCGACAGTGAAACAGATCGCAGCGCGGCTTCGTAGTTTCCTCAGTAGGCAACACCGAAAGAAAAATCGCTATGCCGGGAATAAGTCCCGCCCGGCGTTGTCTACCAGACAAGAGAACCTGTCGCAGCTGCTGACTAGGAGAGCAAAGCGATGATGAACAGACGATTGCTGCTGACCACTGCCGGACTTGGCGCCTTTGCCCTGCGCTTCGGTTTTGGCAGCCACGCCATGGCGGAGGAGAGCTTCGCCGTTACCCATACCGACGAAGAGTGGCGCAAGCTTCTGACGCCGGATCAATATTCGGTGCTGCGGCAGGAGGGAACGGAATATCCCTTCACCAGCCCGTTGCTGCACGAAGAACGCAAGGGCAATTTCGCCTGTGCGGGCTGCGATCAGGAGGCATTTTCCTCGACCACGAAATTCGACAGCGGTACTGGCTGGCCGAGTTTCTGGGCGCCGCTTGACGACAAGGTCGTCGGCACGACGCACGATACTTCCTTCGGCATGGTGCGCGATGCCGTCCATTGCGGCCGCTGCGGTGGGCATCTGGGTCACGTCTTCAACGACGGACCGAAGCCGACCGGATTGCGCTACTGCATGAACGGCGTCGCCATGACATTCCACCCGGCTTCTGCCTGATAGACGGATTATTGCGATGCTTCTCTTCGTCCTTGCCTATCTCGGTGGGGTGCTGACGATTGTCAGCCCCTGCATCCTGCCGGTGCTGCCCTTCGTTTTCGCCCGTGCCGGCCAGCCTTTCCTGCGCAGCACGCTGCCGATGCTCGTCGGCATGGCCGCGACATTTGCCGGGGTCGCGACACTGGCGGCCGTCGGCGGCGGATGGGCCGTGCAGGCCAATGAATATGGCCGCTATGCCGCCATCGTGCTGCTTGCGATCTTCGGCGTCATCCTGCTCTTTCCGGCGCTGTCCGACTATCTGACGCGGCCGCTCGTTTCGCTCGGTGCGCGCCTGTCACAGTCCGCCGATAAAAGCACGCGTGGCGGCGGCTCGGCTGTTGCCGCCTCGCTGTTGCTCGGCGTTGCGACCGGCTTGCTCTGGGTGCCTTGCGCCGGGCCGGTCCTCGGCCTCATCCTCACCGGTGCGGCGCTGCGGGGTGCGAATGTCGGCACGACGTTGTTGCTGCTTGCCTATGCGCTTGGGGCCGCGACCTCGCTTGCGCTTGCGCTTCTGATCGGCGGCCAGGTCTATCAGGCCATGAAGCGATCTCTTGGTGTCGGCGAATGGCTGCGGCGCGGAGTCGGCGTGGCGGTTCTCGTCGCTGTCGTGGCGATTGCGCTTGGCCTCGATACGGGCTTCCTGAGGGCCAGTCAGCGACCACACGTTCGAGATCCATTTCCTCGATCCCGGCGTACAGGCTTTCGCCTTCACCTTCGGCTGAACCAGCCCTCGACGCCTCTCGCTGCGGCTCGGCCCGTGGCGAAACAGGCGGTCAGCAGATAGCCGCCCGTCGGCGCCTCCCAATCCAGCATCTCTCCGGCTGCAAAAGTGCCGGGGAGATGTTTCAGCATGTAGCTCTCGTCGATTTCGCTGAAGGCGATGCCGCCGGCAGAGGATATGACCTCTGCGATCGGGCGTGGGCGCAGCAATGGAACAGGTAGGGCCTTGATGGCGGCGGCGAGTTTTTGAGGATCGTTGCGATCGGTCTCCGGCATGAGCTCGCGCAGAAGTGCTGCCTTTACGCCGTCGAGGCCGGCGGCCTTGCGCAGGCGGTTGGGGAAACTTGTCTTGGTATCCTGCCGGGCGAGATCACGAGACAGGCGTTCGAGCGTGCGGCCGGGAGCAAGGTCGATCGAGAGGGTTGCCTTGCCATGCTGCAGCAGGTCGTCACGCAAAGCGGCCGAGTGGGCATAGACGAGGCTGCCTTCGATGCCGTGTTTACTAATGACGAATTCGCCTGGAAATGTCCCGGCGCCTGATGTTGCCGTCACCGATTTCAGCGGCTCTCCGGCGAAGCGATCACGGAAGAGTTCACTCCAGGCGACATCGAAACCGCAATTGGCGGGGCGAAACGGCGCGATCGCTATGCCGCGTTCGGAGAGTAGCGGCACCCAACCGGCATCCGAGCCGAGACGCGGATAGCTGGCACCGCCGAGTGCGAGCAATGTGGCGTCGCAGGATATGGTCTTGCAGCCGTCGGGCGTTTCGAAAACATGGCCGCCTTCTGCAAAGTCGATCCATCGGTGGCGGGTGAAGAAGCTGACGCCGCGGGCTTCCAGACGGGCGAGCCAGGCGCGCAGCAACGGCGAGGCCTTCATGACATTGGGAAAGACCCGGCCGGAGGAACCGACGAAGGTTTCGGTGCCGAGGTCTGCCGCCCAGGCGCGGATATCGGCCGGGGTGAAGGCGTCGAGGGCGGCGCGTAGATGGGGATTGGCACCGCCAAAGCGGGTAGCGAAGCGCTCGTAGTCTTCGGAATGGGTGATGTTGAGGCCGGACTTGCCGGCGAGCAAGAACTTGCGGGCAAAGGTCGGCATCGCATCATAGATGGAAACGGCATGGCCGCTTGCCGACAATACTTCGGCCGCCGAAAGGCCGGCCGGGCCGCCGCCGATGACTGCGATCGTCTTCTGGTTCATAGCGCCTTCTTGGCGCGGGCGGTCGGCGAGCGCAAGTCTCAGTGATGCGGATGCACGCACTTGCCGTGGTCGGCGAGCACCTCGATGACCCGGCACTGATCGACGCGGCCATGGCCGCAGCCCTCGACCATCTGCTCCAGTTCCGCCTTCAGGGCATTGAGGCTGCGGATGCGCTGTTCGACGTCGATCAGGCGGGCCTTGGCGATGGCATCGGCGGATGCGCAGGACTGGTGAGGGTCGTCCTGCAGCTGCAGCAATGTGCGGATTGCATCGATCTCGAAGCCGAGTTCGCGGGCGTGGCGGATGAAGGCGAGGCGGTTGAGGTCTGATGGTTCGTAGGAGCGCTGATTGCCCTCGCTACGGCTTGGAGCAGACAACAAGCCGATGCCCTCATAATAGCGGATCGTCGGCACCTTGACGCCGCTCTGGCGGGCGGCTTCACCGATGGTGATCTTTTTCATGATTTTCCTCTTGCACCTCTAGTCGCTAGAGGATGTAGGAACGATACTGCTTACTAGCAAGGATCGAAATCATGAGCGAAGCAGCACAGGCACGGTACCGGGTTGGCGGAATGGATTGCGCCGCCTGCGCAACGAAAATCGATACCGCCGTCAGACGCGTGCCCGGCGTCGAAGACGTTTCCGTGTCGGTGACAGCAGGCACGATGACGGTGCGCCACGATGGCAGCAGCGATCTCAAAGCGATCGAGAAGAGGGTGACCGGCCTCGGCTATTCGGTTGCTCCGCTCACCGGCAAGGCTCCTGCTCGCGAGAGCAAGACCGGTCATGACCATGCGCATCACGACCACGATCATGGGCACGACCATGGCCACGATCACGATCACGATGGGCATGAGCATCATGATCACGACCATGACGATGATGACCACAAAGGCCATGATCACGATCATTCTGGTCACGATCATTCGCACAGCGCCGAGAAGGTCGAGGGGCTGCACGGCCATGATCATGGGCCGATGACCGGTCCCTGGTGGCAGAGCAAGAAAGGCCGGTTGACGATCCTTTCCGGCCTCGCACTCGTTGCCGCCTATGTGCTCGGCCATCTAGTGCCATCGATCGCTTCCTATGCCTTCATCATTGCCATGCTGGTCGGGCTGGTGCCGATCGCGCGCCGTGCGGTGATGGCCGCACTTTCCGGCACGCCCTTTTCGATCGAGATGCTGATGACGATTGCCGCTGTCGGCGCTGTTATCATCAATGCGGGGGAAGAGGCGGCGACGGTCGTCTTCCTGTTCCTCGTCGGCGAATTGCTGGAAGGCGTAGCTGCCGGCAAGGCGCGCGCCAGCATCCAGTCGCTGACGACGCTGGTGCCTAAGAATGCGCTGCTCGAGACGGGCGGCGAGGTGAAGGAAGTGCCAGCTGAGACGCTTTCCGTCGGCTCCGTCATTCTCGTGCGTCCGGGAGACCGGATTTCCGCCGACGGCACCATTGTTTCCGGCGAAAGCGCCATCGATGAGGCGCCGGTGACGGGCGAAAGCACTCCGATTCGCAAGGGCGGAGGCGAGACGGTTTTCGCCGGCACGGTCAATGGCGATGCCGCATTGCGTGTTCGTGTCACGGCCGCTGCCGAGGACAATACGATCGCCCGCGTCGTCAAGCTGGTGGAGGAAGCCCAGGAATCGAAGGCGCCCACGGAGCGCTTCATCGACCGCTTCTCCCGCTACTATACGCCTGGTGTCGTCGTGGTGGCGGCTCTGGTCGCCGTTTTGCCGCCGTTGCTGATGGGCGGGGCATGGGGCGAATGGGTTTACAAGGGTCTCGCAATCCTGCTGATCGGCTGCCCCTGTGCGCTGGTCATTTCCACACCGGCGGCGATTGCCGCGTCGCTGTCGGCGGGCGCGCGCCGCGGTCTGCTGATGAAGGGCGGGGCGGTTCTGGAATCGCTCGGCAAGGTGACGGCCGTTGCCTTCGACAAGACCGGTACGCTGACCGAAGGCAAACCACAGGTCACCGATATAATTTCCTACGGACGCACCGAGGCAGAGGTACTTTCGCGCGCTGCCGTTCTGGAGCAAGGCTCCAGCCATCCGCTGGCGCTTGCGATCCTCAATCGGGCCAAGGCCGATGGCGTGCCCGTGCCGCCGGCTTTCGAAGTCGAAGCGCTTCCCGGCAAGGGCATGACCGGCAAGGTGGGTGGGGAGACGCTCGATCTCCTGTCGCCGCCGGCTGCGCGCGAGCGCGGGGCGCTGAATGCGGAGCAGGACGAACAGGTCGCGGTGCTGAACGGCGCGGGCAAGAGCGTCTCGGTGCTGCTCGTCAATGGTGTTGCCGCCGGTCTCATCGCCATGCGCGACGAACCTCGTGAAGACGCAAAGAGCGGGCTTGCGACGCTGAAGGCAGCTGGCGTGCGCGCCATCATGCTGACCGGCGACAACAAGCGCACGGCGGCAGCCGTTGCCGGCGATCTCGGCATCGACTGGCGCGGCGAACTCCTGCCGCAGGACAAGCAGCGCATTGTTGGCGAACTGAAGAAGGAAGGTCTGTTCGTCGCCAAGGTGGGTGACGGCATTAATGACGCGCCGGCACTTGCCGCTGCCGATGTCGGCATCGCCATGGGCGGCGGCACCGACGTGGCGCTGGAGACGGCGGATGCGGCTGTGCTGCATGGGCGTGTCGGCGACGTAGCCCGGATGATCGACCTTTCGAAGCGGACGATGCGCAATATCTTTCAGAACATCACCATCGCGCTCGGGCTGAAGGCCGTGTTCCTGGTTACCACCATCATCGGCATCACCGGCCTGTGGCCGGCGATCCTCGCCGATACGGGTGCGACCGTGCTGGTGACGATGAATGCACTTCGGCTTCTTCAGATAAAGACATAAAGATTTCTTTATATCATATTGACGTTGCGATGCGGCGGGTGCATGCTGGCCGCATCGTTGGTTCTTGGGATCTGTTGATCCCAAGCTAAGAGGGAATTCGGTGCGGCCATCGCCAAGACCGAAGCTGCCCCCGCAACTGTAAGCGGATAGACACCGTCCTTCGACGTCACTGGGAAGACGCCCGGGAAGACTGGACGATGTCGATGACCCGCAAGCCAGGAGACCTGCCGCGATAGATAACGTCCACGGGCGGGGTGTCCCGGTGTGCCGCTTGCGCGAGACGGCATTCCCATGGCCGTATCTCGTCGATGCGTTGCGCCGCAGCCTTGCCCATAACCTTCGGGGTAAGGAAAATGACTATCAAGACTGCAAATCTCGGCTTTCCCAGGATCGGAAAGCATCGCGAACTCAAATTCGCACTGGAGAGCTACTGGGCCGGCAAATCCGATGCCGGCGCGCTTCTCGATGTCGCGAAGCGGCTGCGGGCGGAAAACTGGCTCCTGCAGAAGCAGAAGGGGATCGACGTCATCCCCTCGAACGATTTCTCGCTTTACGACCATGTGCTCGACACGGCGGTCATGGTCGGCGCCATTCCCGCCGCCTATGGCTGGAAGGGCGGGCAAGTTTCTCTCGACACCTATTTCGCGATGGCGCGCGGCTCCACCGGCGAAGAGGCGCATGTCGATTGCGGCCGTCAGCACCATCACGGGCATGGAGCGCCGGCGCTCGAAATGACGAAATGGTTCGACACGAACTACCACTACATGGTGCCGGAACTCGGCCCCGATCAGACCTTTGCCCCGACGGCGAACAAGCCACTTGATGCCTTCGTCGAGGCCAAGACACTTGGCATCCACACCCGGCCGGTCATCCTCGGTCCGGTCACCTTCCTGAAACTCGCCAAGGGAAGCGAAGAAGGTTTTGCGCCGATTGACCTGCTTGCACGCTTGTTGCCTGTTTATGCAAAAGTACTGGCAGAACTTCGTGCAGCCGGTGTCGACTGGGTGCAGATCGACGAACCTTGCTTCGTGCTCGATCTTTCACAGGAAGAGCAGGCAGCACTGCAGCATACCTATCGTGCGCTGCATGAATTGGTGCCCGACCTGAAGATCATGCTCGCCACCTATTTCGGCGCGATCGGCGACAATCTGCCGACGGTGCTCTCGCTCCCGGTTGCCGGCCTGCATGTCGATCTCGTTCGCGCTCCACAGCAGATCGATGCCCTTTTCAAGGCGCCCAGCGATCTGACATTTTCGCTTGGCGTCATCGACGGGCGCAATATCTGGAAGGCAGACCTTGCGGCGATCCGGGAGAGGATCGAGCCGCTTGTCCAGCACTTTGGTCCGGACCGGCTACAGATCGCGCCGTCCTGCTCGCTGCTGCACGTGCCGATCGATCTGGAACTGGAGAGCGGGCTGGATGGTGAGCTGAAATCATGGCTCGCCTTCGCTGCCCAGAAGCTTGAGGAGATCGCAGCGCTCGGCGATGCCGGCAAGGCCTCCCAGGTGATTGCGGCAGCCTCGCAGGCCGTTGCATCGCGCGCCGCATCTACGCGCGTACATGATCTGAAGGTCAGACAGCGGGTTGCCGCGATCGACGAGGCGATGAAGACACGCAGCAGCGATTTTGCCGAGCGGACCGGACTGCAGGAGCGTAAGCTTCGCCTGCCGCTGTTCCCGACGACGACGATCGGCTCCTTCCCGCAGACATCAGATGTTCGAAAGTCCCGCTCCGCTTTCACCAAGGGCACGATCAGCGAGGCGGATTATGATGCCTTTCTGAAAAAGGAGACCGAAGTGGCGATCCGCTGGCAGGAGGAAATCGGCCTCGACGTGCTTGTCCACGGCGAATTCGAACGCAATGACATGGTGCAGTATTTCGGTGAGCAGCTTTCCGGCTTCGCCTTCACTCAACATGCCTGGGTGCAGAGCTATGGCTCCCGTTACGTCCGACCGCCTGTTATCTTCGGTGACGTCTCCCGGCCGAAGCCGATGACAGTCGAGTGGTGGCGCTATGCGCAGTCGCTGACGGAGAAGCCCGTGAAGGGCATGCTGACCGGGCCGGTGACGATCCTCAACTGGTCCTTCGTGCGCGACGATCTCTCTCGCGCCGACGTCAGCCGGCAGATCGCGCTGGCGATCCGCGACGAGGTGCTCGATCTCGAAAGGGCCGGTGCGGCAATGATCCAGATCGACGAGGCGGCGCTGCGCGAGGGCCTGCCGCTGCGCAAGGCCGAGTGGAAGACCTATCTCGACTGGGCCGTCGAGAGTTTCCGCCTATGCGCCTCCGGCGTGGCGGACGAAACGCAGATCCATACGCATATGTGCTATTCGGAGTTCAACCAGATCATCGATGCCATCGCGGCGATGGATGCCGATGTGATCTCCATCGAGACGTCACGTTCGAAGATGGAACTGCTGGAGGCCTTCCGTAGCTACAAATATCCGAACGAGATCGGTCCCGGCGTCTATGACATCCATTCGCCACGCGTTCCCGATGTCGAGGAGATGACGGAGCTTCTGACACTGGCGCGCGAGCGTCTGACGGACGGGCAGCTCTGGATCAATCCGGATTGCGGATTGAAGACGCGTAGGTGGGAAGAGGTTCGCCCGGCGCTCGTCAACATGGTCGCTGCCGCCCGAATATTACGACATGCCGCATCGACGATTCGGGCCTGAACCTGGAGTCGAAAATCAGAGAGTCGGCTATAGGCCGGCTCTCTTCATTGGGGCCTTCTCCACAGCCTACTTTCTTTAAGCATTCGTTAACCACGTTTTTCACAGGAATGCAGTGATTTCAAACATGCCGTAAGGCGAAGCGCAAACCATCCGTTGACGCAAATCGGGATTCGCGTACTATATCTAGTGTTCAAGGTTCCTTCGATTCGCAAGGATCGCAGGCTAAGACGGGAATACGGTGCGCTTTGCCATGATGGCAAAACAAAGCCGGAGCTGCCCCCGCAACTGTAAGCGGCGAGCAACTGTCCGATTTCAGGTCACTGAGGCATGACGCTTTGGGAAGGCTGGGGGCAGGGTGCTTCGACCCGCGAGCCAGGAGACCTGCCTTGAACTAGGTATCCACGGGCGGGGTGTCCGGAAGGTCGTGTATATGTGAGGTGGATCAAATCCGCATCTGTTGCGCTGCCCCCGGAAGTCCGCATGAGCACTTCGGGGTTGAAGTCATGTCGAGAGCATCAAAGCCGCCGCCCGCCCAGATCCTGCAGGGGATAGTGTTCGGCGTGTAAAACGCCAACTTTGCCAGATCAATATCAAGCGTTGCCCCGGACGCCGCAAGGCGCCCGATCCTAGTTCTGCGTCCGGAATCCATTGACATCACGAGGAACATGATGAGCGTTACCGTTTACAGCAAGCCTGCCTGCGTTCAGTGCACCGCCACCTACCGCGCCCTCGACCGCCTGGGCGTCGACTATCAGATCGTCGATATCTCCGAGGATGCCGACGCGCTCGATCGCGTTCGCGGCATGGGCTACATGCAGGTTCCGGTCGTCGTTGCCGGCGAGAGCCACTGGGCGGGTTTCCGTCCCGATATGATCAGCGCGCTCTCCTGATCGGAGAAGAGCGGTGGGCCTGATCGTCTATTATTCCAGCCGGTCCGAGAATACCCGTCGTTTCGTCGAGAAGCTGGGACTGCGCGCGGCGCGCATTCCCGTCGGCGTTGAAGACATCCACATTCGCGAACCCTATGTGCTGATCTCGCCCACCTATTGCGGGGATGGCGGCCCCGGGATCGTAAAGGGAGCCGTGCCCAAGCAGGTGATCCGTTTCCTCAACGATGCGGAAAACCGCTCCAACATCCGTGGCGTCATTGCTGCGGGCAACAGCAATTTCGGCGAGACCTATGGGCTTGCCGGCGACGTGATCTCGCAGAAATGTCAGGTGCCTTACCTCTACCGGTTCGAGCTTCTGGGGACTGCCGAGGATGTCGCCAATGTCAAAGACGGGATGGGACGATTTTGGACACAGGAACAAATTTGACGCGGGATGCGGGCGCAAAACCGCTAAAGGCAGCGGACGCGCTGGATTATCACGCGCTGAACGCGATGCTGAACCTCTATGACGAGCAGGGCAAGATCCAGCTCGACAAGGACCGCATGGCGGCCAAGCAGTATTTCCTGCAGCACGTGAACCAGAACACGGTGTTCTTCCATAATCTCCGGGAGAAGCTCGATTATCTGGTCACTGAAGGCTATTACGAGCAGGAAGTGCTCGATCAGTATTCCTTCAACTTCGTCCGCGACCTGTTCGACGAAGCCTATGCCAAGAAGTTCCGTTTTCCGACCTTCCTCGGCGCCTTCAAATATTACACCAGCTATACGCTGAAGACCTTCGACGGTAAGCGCTATCTTGAGCGCTACGAGGATCGTATCTGCATGGTGGCGCTGGCACTTGCCGAAGGCAATGAACAGCTTGCCCGTGATCTGGTCGAAGAGATCATCACCGGCCGCTTTCAGCCGGCAACGCCAACCTTCCTCAATGCCGGCAAGAAGCAGCGCGGCGAGCTCGTCTCGTGCTTTCTGCTGCGTGTCGAAGACAATATGGAATCGATCGGCCGCTCCATCAATTCGGCGCTGCAGCTTTCCAAGCGCGGCGGTGGTGTGGCGCTATCGCTGACGAACATCCGCGAGGCTGGTGCGCCAATCAAGCAGATCGAAAACCAGTCTTCCGGCATCATCCCCGTCATGAAGCTGCTCGAAGACTCGTTCTCCTACGCCAACCAGCTCGGTGCTCGGCAGGGCGCGGGTGCCGTTTATCTCAACGCCCATCACCCCGACATCATGCGCTTCCTTGATACCAAGCGCGAAAATGCCGACGAGAAGATCCGCATCAAGACGCTGTCGCTCGGCGTCGTCGTGCCCGACATCACTTTCGAACTCGCCAAGAACAATGAGGATATGTACCTCTTCTCGCCCTATGACGTGGAGCGGGTCTATGGCGTGCCCTTCACCGAGATATCCGTGACGGAGAAGTACCGTGAGATGGTGGCGGATGCCCGTATCACCAAGAAGAAAATCAAGGCGCGCGAATTCTTCCAGGTGATTGCCGAAATTCAGTTCGAGAGCGGTTATCCCTACATCATGTTCGAAGACACGGTGAACCGGGCAAACCCGATTGCCGGCCGCATCAGCATGAGCAATCTCTGCTCCGAAATCCTGCAGGTCAGCGAAGCGAGCACCTTCAACGACGACCTTTCCTACAAGACGATGGGCAAGGATATCTCGTGCAATCTCGGTTCGCTGAATATCGCCATGGCGATGGATTCGGCCGATTTTGGCAAGACGATCGAGACCTCGATCCGCGCGCTGACGGCCGTTTCTGACATGAGCCACATCTCATCCGTACCTTCGATCGAGAAGGGCAATGACGACAGCCACGCGATCGGCCTTGGCCAGATGAACCTGCATGGATACCTCGCCCGCGAGCGCATCCATTACGGTTCGGAAGAGGGCGTCGATTTCACCAATATCTATTTCTACACGGTGACCTATCACGCGCTGCGCGCCTCCAACCGTCTGGCAGTCGAGCGTGGTGCGAGCTTCAAGGGCTTCGAGAATTCGAAATATGCCTCTGGCGAATATTTCGACAAATATACCGAGCAGGAATGGAAGCCGGCGACCGAGAAGGTTCAGGCGCTTTTCGACGGTGCCGGCATTCATATCCCGACGCAGGAAGACTGGCTGGAGCTGAAGAAGGCCGTGATGGCCTCCGGCCTCTATAACCAGAACCTGCAGGCGGTGCCGCCGACGGGCTCGATTTCCTATATCAACCACTCGACTTCCTCGATCCATCCGATCGTCTCGAAGATCGAGATCCGCAAGGAAGGCAAGATCGGCCGCGTCTACTACCCGGCGCCGTTCATGACCAACGACAATCTCGACTACTATCAGGATGCCTACGAGATCGGGCCAGACAAGATCATCGACACCTATGCTGCGGCTACCCAACATGTCGATCAGGGCCTGTCGCTGACGCTGTTCTTCCGCGACACGGCAACGACGCGCGACATCAACCGCGCCCAGATCTATGCCTGGAAGAAGGGCATCAAGACGATCTACTACATCCGCCTTCGCCAGATGGCGCTGTCCGGCACCGAGGTGCAGGGCTGCGTATCCTGCGCGCTTTAAACGACCGGAGATAATGATGAACATGCAATTCAAACCGGTCAGCCGCGTGCGCGCCATCAACTGGAACCGTATCGAGGACGACAAGGATCTCGAAGTCTGGAACCGTCTGACCGGCAATTTCTGGCTGCCGGAAAAGGTGCCGCTGTCGAACGACATTCCCTCCTGGGGGACACTGACGCCGGCCGAGCAGCAGCTGACGATCCGCGTCTTCACCGGGCTGACGCTGCTCGATACGATCCAGAACGGTGTCGGCTCGGTGAAGCTGATGGCGGATGCGGCGACGCCGCATGAGGAGGCGGTGCTCTCCAACATCTCCTTCATGGAAGCGGTGCATGCACGCTCCTATTCCTCGATCTTCTCGACACTCTGCCTGACGCCTGATGTCGACGATGCCTATCGCTGGTCGGAGGAGAACGAGTTCCTGCAGAAGAAGTCGGCGCTGATCATGGAGCATTATGCCTCCGGCGATTCTCTGAAGAAGAAGGTTGCGAGCGTCTTCCTCGAAAGCTTCCTCTTCTATTCCGGCTTCTATCTGCCGATGTACTGGTCGAGCCGCGCTAAGCTCACCAACACGGCCGACATGATCCGCCTCATCATCCGCGACGAGGCCGTGCACGGCTATTATATCGGCTACAAGTTCCAGCGCGGACTTGAAAAGCTTTCCGGAGAGCGACGCCAGGAGATCAAGGATTTTGCCTTCGACCTGCTGCTCGAGCTCTACGACAACGAAGCGAAATATACGGAAGCGCTCTATGACGGCGTCGGGCTGACCGAGGACGTCAAGAAGTTCCTGCATTACAATGCGAACAAGGCGCTGATGAACCTCGGTTATGAGGCGCTGTTCCCGGCCGAAGCCTGCAAGGTCAACCCGGCGATCCTCTCGGCTCTTTCGCCGAATGCGGATGAGAACCACGACTTCTTCTCCGGCTCCGGCTCGTCCTACGTCATCGGCAAGGCGGTAGCGACCGAGGACGAAGACTGGGATTTCTGAGGTTTATCTTTACGAAGCCTCTTATCATTCGGTCCGCTATCGCCCACATTCAGCGCGGTGTATTCGTTGAATGTGGCGTAGCGGGAGTTTTTTATGAGGCCCTCTTTCGAAGCGACTGATCCGGCAAGTGAAGCTGCCGAAGGCGTCTGGCCAATCCGCAGGCGCCGAATTCTCGATTGGCTGATCAACGAGACCCGCAACGAGCGTTTCATCGACAATATCCTGGTGGAGATGTGCAAGCGGCTGCTGGCAGCCGGCGTGCCGGTGAACCGGTCGAGCTTGCATTTCCGCACGAACCATCCGCAATGGATCGGCGCTCGCATCCTGTGGGTGGAAGGCATGGAAGAGGCAAAGATCGACACCTTTGCTTACGGGGTGGAAACCACGCCGCAATTCCTCAATAGCCCGGTCAACGAGATCCACAAAGGCGCCAACGAGGTGCGGAAGAACCTTGAGGATTTATGGGAGGGCGACGACTATCCCTTCTACCAGGAACTGCGCGACGACGGCTATTCCGAATATATCGCCTGGCCGATCGATCATACGTTCGACAAGCGCCACGTCGTTACGTTCTCCACCAATAGGCCAGGCGGTTTTACCGGCGAACACGTGGATTTCCTGCGCGATCTGCTGCCGGCTCTCACTCTCGTCAGCGAGATCCGGCTCAAGAACATCATGGCGCGCACGCTGCTGCAGACTTATGTCGGGCCGCATGCGAGCGAACAGATTCTCTCCGGCGTCATCACCCGCGGCAGCGGCACGACCGTCGGCGCGGCGATCATGATCTGCGACCTGCGCGATTTCACGGCGATCTCCGATCTCTGGCCGCGCGATGACGTGATCCAGTTGCTCAACGACTATTTCGATGCCATGTCCGATCCGATCGAGCGGCATGGAGGCGAAATCCTGAAATTCATGGGTGACGGACTGCTTGCTATCTTCCCGCTGTCGAAGCCTTCGGCCTGCGAGGATCTGCTGACGGCGATCCGTGAAGGGCAGGAGGCGATGGCGAAACTGAATGAGCAACATCAGCGTTTGGGACGTGATCCGCTGCGCTACGGCGTCGGCGTCCACGTCGGCGACGTCATGTACGGCAATATCGGTTCGCGTCGGCGGCTGGATTTCACCGTCATCGGCCCAGCAGTCAACGTCGCCTCGCGGCTTGAAACCTTGACCAAGGAGGTCAAGCGGCCGGTGCTTCTGTCGCGCGCTTTCGTTGAGATGGCGACCTGCACTGAAGAGATGGACAATCTCGGCACCTTTCCGCTGCGCGGGCTCGGAGAGCCGGTCGACGTCTTTGCCTTCCGCGAGAAGCCGATAAACGGTCGTGACGCGGCTTAGGCCACCGGAAAATTGATCTGCGGTGGCAGGAGCAGGCTCTGGCTCTCCGCTGCCGGATTGCTGATGCGCTGGAGAAGCATCTGGCCGAGATGTTCGCCTGCCTCGACCAGATCCTCGTAGATGGTTTCGATCTTCGGCTGAAGATGCGTGAGGAGATGTGACGTCTCCTTAGCAACGATATCATAGTCCTCCGCCAGGACGTGGCCCGCATCGCCCATGGCACTGACAAGCGCCAGCGCGGAAACCTCGCCCGGGCAGACAAAGCCATCGGGAACATCGGGGGCTGCGGCGCGGGCGCGGAAGAAATCCCTGATCTCGTTGGCCGGTGAATCGAGCGTGACCGCTTCCGATATCTCGTAGGCGACGCCGGCCTCGCGCACGGCGGTCATGAAGCCATGAAGGATGTGCTGGCTGAAGGTCAGCCGCTTCGGCGGCATGATGACCGTAACCTTCTTCCTGCCCTTGGCGATCAGGCGCCGCGTGGCTTCATAGGCGAAAGCATAATTGTCGTAATCGACGTAGGGATGCGGCGTCGAAAATTCGGTGCGCCCGTGGGACACGAAGGGAAAGCCGACCTCCTGCAGCATCCGCACCCTCGCATCGAAGGGTTCCGTCCGCGTGAAGATCAGGCCGTCTGCGAAATTGTTGCGGACGATATATTCTGCCGCTTCGAGATCCGTCGTCGACAGGAAGTTCGGGGCGACGACGAGGTGATAGGATGTCTCTTTCAGCACCTTGGCGATGCCGTACATAATGGCCGTGCCGAAGCCGACCACTTCCTGATGCGGGTCGAGAAGAATGCTGATGACGTTGGTGCGGCCTGTCTTGAGGCGCTGGGCAGCCCGGTCCGGCAGGTAGCCGATCTCGCGGGCAATGCGATGGACGCGCTCGCGCGTCTCAACTGATATTTGCGGCGCGTCGCTGAGTGCGCGCGAAACCGTCGTCACCGCAAGACCGGTCAATGTCGCGATGGTACGCAAGGTCGGCTTGCCGCGCTTTTGCGCACCATCCGGATTTTCACCGCGTTGCAGTTGGGACGATTCGGTCACTGGGGACATTCCGTGCTGGATCGCGGCTACAATAACACGATGAAACCGGCACGCAATCAATCAATGCAAACGATTTAAATTTTTACAGTTTCTTAGGCGATCAGAAAAAAGGCAAATAAAATCAATATTTATCGGACTAATCATATTTTTCTCGGGAGTCGAGGAAGGACTTGACGTGACCGCGTTTATAACGTTTTAAATTGTTAACCGCGCTGGGAGGTGCGGTGTAGTGTGGTGTTTAGCCGCCCTCACGGCGGAAGACATCGTGGCGGCCGAGGTGGGTCTCGCCGCCACTTACGAACGGGAGGATATTCATGCGCAAGTTTTTGAGCTCGGCAGCTCTTGCTGTCGTGATGATGGCTGGTTTCGGCAGCGCTCACGCGGCTGACGTTAAAGAAGTTCAGATGCTGCACTGGTGGACGTCCGGCGGTGAAGCCGCGGCGCTCAACGTGCTGAAGCAGGACCTCGCTAAGGAAGGCTTTGCCTGGAAGGACGTACCGGTCGCAGGCGGTGGCGGCGACGCAGCCATGACCGCGCTGAAGGCGATGGTTGCCGCGGGCACCTATCCGACTGCTTCTCAGATGCTCGGCTATACCGTGCTCGATTACGCCCAGGCTGGCGTCATGGGCGATCTGACGGAAACGGCCAAGAAAGAAGGCTGGGACAAGTCTGTTCCGGCCGCACTCCAGAAGTTCTCCGTCTATGACGGCAAGTGGGTCGCAGCTCCTGTGAACGTTCACTCCGTCAACTGGCTGTGGATCAACAAGTCCGTCATGGACAAGATCGGCGGCAAGCAGCCGAAGACCTTCGACGACCTGATCGCTCTGCTCGACAAGGCAAAGGCAGCCGGCGTCATCCCGCTCGCGCTCGGCGGTCAGAACTGGCAGGAAGCCACGATGTTCGACTCCATCGTGCTGTCGACCGGCGGTCCGGAATTCTACAAGAAGGCTTTCAACGACCTCGACGAGGAATCGCTGAAGTCTGACACGATGAAGAAGTCGTTCGACAATCTCGCCAAGATCATCAAGTATGTCGACCCGAATTTCTCGGGCCGCGACTGGAATCTGGCGACTGCCATGGTCATCAAGGGCGATGCTCTCGTCCAGGTCATGGGCGACTGGGCGAAGGGCGAATTCGTTGCCGCCAAGAAGAAGCCGAATACCGACTTCCTGTGCTATCGCTTCCCGGGCACCGATGGCAGCGTGGTCTACAACTCCGACATGTTCGGCATGTTCAACGTTCCTGACGACCGCAAGGCCGCTCAGGTGGCGCTTGCCAAGGCTACGCTTTCCAAGAGCTTCCAGTCCGCTTTCAACGTCGTCAAGGGTTCGGTTCCGGCCCGTACCGACGTTCCGGATACGGCTTTCGACGCTTGCGGCAAGAAGGGCATTGCCGACCTGAAGGCTGCCAACGAAGGCGGCACTCTGTTCGGCTCGCTCGCTCAGGGCTATGGTGCTCCTCCGGCGATCGCCAACGCCTATAAGGACGTCGTCTCGAAGTTCGTCCATGGTCAGATCAAGACCTCCGACGAAGCCGTCAAGCAGCTCGTCACGGCCATCGACGACGCCCGCTAATATCCCATCGATCAAGGCTTTCCCGTACTCTTGCGGGAAAGCCGCAGCCCCTGCGATGCGGGGAGGAGATGATCACATGACCACAGTTGCGACCACGGATCCGGTCCTGACGTCGAAGTCTTCAAGCCGCGCGTCCATTCGCGGCCGGTTGCAGGATGCGCTGCCGAAGATCGTATTGGCGCCGAGTTTTCTGATCACCGTGATCTTCGTCTACGGCTTCATCGTCTGGACGGCCTATCTCTCCTTCACCAATTCCAAGACCTTTCCGTCCTATGCAATTACGGGGGCGCGCGCTTATCAGCGGCTCTGGCGCTGGACCTTCGAAAGCGATCCGCCGTCCTCCTGGTACACATCGATCACCAATATGGGGATCTTTGGTTTCCTCTACATCTTCATCTGCCTGGGGCTTGGCTTGCTGCTGGCAATCCTTCTCGACCAGAAGATCCGTGGCGAAGGCATATTGCGGCCGATCTTCCTCTATCCGATGGCGCTGTCCTTCATCGTGACCGGCGTTGCCTGGAAGTGGTTCCTCGATCCGGGCCTTGGGCTCGAGCAGACGCTGCATCATTTCGGCTGGACGAGCTTTCACTTCGACTGGATCAAGAACAAGGATTTCGTCATCTACACCGTCGTCATCGCCGGTGTCTGGCAGGCTTCGGGCTTCGTCATGGCGATGTTTCTTGCGGGCCTGCGCGGCATCGACGGCGAAATCATGAAGGCGGCGCAGATCGACGGCGCATCGCCCTTCCAGATGTACCGGCGCATCGTCATTCCGATGCTGCGGCCGATCTTTCTGTCGGCCTTCATCGTGCTCGCCCACATGGCGATCAAGTCCTACGACCTCGTCGTGGCACTGACATCGGGCGGCCCTGGCGGCTCGGCCTGGCTGCCGTCCAACTTCATGTACGAATACACGTTCAAGCGGAATGAAATGGCTGTCGGCTCCGCAAGCGCCATCATTATGCTGATGACTATCTCGGCAATCATCGTTCCCTATCTCTATTCCGAACTCAGGGAGAAGGCGCGATGAGCAGCATCACATCTTCCGAGATCACGGCCTCGCGGGGCGGCAATAGCGGCCGCTGGATCGGCCGCGTCATCATCTACGGCCTGCTGCTGATCTTTGCCGTTCTCTACCTGATGCCGCTCTTCGTCATGCTGACGACTTCGTTCAAGACCATGGACGAAATCCAGGGCGGCAACATGCTGGCGCTGCCGCAGGCGCCGACGCTTGATCCCTGGTTCAAGGCTTGGGGTGAGGCCTGCGTCGGCCTTACCTGCGCCGGCATCAAGGGCTATTTCTGGAATTCGATCAAGATGGTCGTGCCGGCGGTGGCGATCTCGACCATTCTCGGCGCACTCAACGGCTATGTGCTGACCAAGTGGCGCTTCCCCGGCCATACGCTGGTCTTCGGCCTGATGCTCTTTGCCTGCTTCATTCCGTTCCAGTCGGTGCTGTTGCCGATGGCGACCATTCTCGGTTCGCTTGGCCGTTTCGGCACGACGTTGCAGAATGCAACGGGTTTCAGCTTCGGCTTCGGCAATTCGACTGTGAACCTCGTCTTCGTGCACGTGGTTTACGGCCTCGGCTTCACGACGCTGTTCTTCCGCAATTTTTATGAGGCGTTTCCGACGGAGTTGGTGAAGGCTGCGCAGGTGGATGGCGCAAGCTTCTTTCAGATCTTCCGCCGCATCATGCTGCCGAATTCGCTGCCGATCATCGTGGTGACGGTCATCTACCAGTTCACCAATATCTGGAACGACTTCCTCTTCGCCTCGGCCTATGCCGGCACCGGCGATTCCATGCCGATGACGGTGGCGCTCAACAACGTCGTCAATACCTCGACCGGCGTCGTCGAATACAATGTCAACATGGCTGCGGCGATGATCGCGGCCGTTCCTACGCTCATCGTCTATATCCTCGCCGGCCGCTATTTCGTGCGCGGTCTCATGGCGGGCGCCGTCAAAGGGTGATCCATGGCTTTCCTTGAAATTTCCGGTCTCAAGAAGCGTTTCGGCGCCGTCGATATTCTCAAGGGGATCGATCTGGAGCTTGAGAAGGGTGGCTTCCTGGTGCTGGTCGGTCCGTCCGGCTGCGGCAAGTCGACACTGCTCAACACGATTGCCGGGCTGGAAGCGATCACCTCGGGCGAAATCCGTATTGATGGCCGTGCGATCAACGACCTGCATCCGTCCAAGCGCGATATCGCCATGGTGTTCCAGAGCTACGCGCTCTATCCGAACATGACCGTTGCGGGCAACATCGCCTTCGGTATGGAAATCCGCGGCGTGCCGAAGGAAGAACGCGAGAAGGCGATCAAGCAGGTCTCCGACATGCTGCAGATCGGTCATCTGCTCGATCGCAAACCGTCCCAGCTTTCCGGTGGCCAGCGGCAGCGCGTCGCGATGGGTCGTGCGCTTGTACGCAATCCGCAGGTCTTCCTCTTCGACGAGCCGCTTTCCAACCTCGATGCGAAGCTGCGTGTCGACATGCGCACGGAAATCAAACGCCTCCACCAGCGCATGGGAACGACGATCGTCTATGTCACACACGACCAGATTGAGGCGATGACGCTGGCGACCAAGATCGCGGTGCTGAAGGATGGCGTGCTGCAGCAGTTCGGCACGCCCGCCGAGATCTATAACAGCCCAGCCAATGTGTTCGTGGCTGATTTCATGGGATCGCCGGCGATGAACCTGCTCAATGCCACCGTCGAAAACGGTGCCGGCGGACTGCAGGTGTCGCTGGAGCGGCCGAATGGCGAGCCGCTGAAGCTGCCCGTCAATGCCGGCAATAACAGCCTGACAGGTTATACCGGCAAGCAGGTCATCTTCGGGATCCGTCCGGAAGCACTGACGGATATTGACGGAGCTGATCGCAAGGCAAAGTCGGTCGTCCATGGCGATTGCGCCATCGAGGTCGTGGAGCCGGCCGGTTCAGATACATTTGCCGTCACCAAGCTCGGCGGCAAGTCGGTAGTGGCGCGCCTTGGAGCGGATACCGGCATCCTGCCGGGCCAGAATACCCGCCTTGCCTTCAATCTCGACAAGGCGGTCTTTTTCGATCCGGCCAGCCAGTTGAGGATCGCTTAGCCAGCAAAATATTCTCTGGCGGCCGTCAGACGGCCGCGACAGAGATCGTGACTGGTGCGAAGTGGTTTGAGGTCGCTTCGACGGTGATTTCACCGGTCAGGCCGGTTGCCTCCAGCCAGAAGCCTGTCGTTCCGCCCTGAAACGGGATGGCCGTTGGTCCAACAATCTTGGCAGGACCTTTAACCGTCAGGGTCACAACGTCGTTCAGGAAGGGCAGGCGCTGGCCACGCTGGTCGAGTGCGCGGATGATGACGCGGGTCGTGTCGCGTTCGCGGGCCTTCAGCGTGGTGCTGTCGGGCGCGACTTCCAGTGTGGTCGGCAGCGGGTCGGCGGCGAGTGTCAGCTTGGCGACCGGTTCACCATTGATGAAGCCGGTGAATTCGCCGTCGATCCATTCCAGACCCCAGCGGCCGAGTTCGTCCTGGGTGAAATGGCGGTGGTCGAGCACGACCGGCGGATGCGGCAGGTGCGGGTAGTTTTCGCGGTCCGGACCGATGCGTTTCGTCAGCGAGCCGTATGTCAGCTCTACCTCATCGCAATTGGTCAGGATGATCAGCGGCAGCACGCCGCCGATGCTGCGTTCGCCGCGCGCCCAGAAGGTGACCGGCTTCATGATGATCTCATCCGAAGGGTCGCACTGGCTGGCGTAGACATAAGCCGCGAATTTCGGCTCGCGGAACATATCCATGACGCCGTGATAGCAGATGCGGTCGCCGGAGCCGAAATCCTTGTGCGTGTTGTAGTCGAACATGCACCAGCCGATCGCGCCAGAAATATCCGGATCGCCGTAGGCCGCGTTCAGCACTTCCAGATGGCGGCGTACATGCTCGGCCTGGCGCTGCTCGGCATCATACATCTTGGTCGGATGCATATGGCCGTTAAACTCGGTGATGATGTAGGGGACCTTGTAGGAGAGGCCGGTGTTTTCCTGCTGGCCGCGAAGCGCCGTGCGTGGGCGATTGGCGCCCGGCAGTTCCTCATTGCCCAGGATGAAGTCGTTCATCGTATAGACGTCTTCCAGAAGCTCGCTTTCGGTCAGGTAGCGAACGCCGCCGGTCTGGCGCGTGGAATCGAGCTCATGGGCCAACCGGTTGGTCGCAGCATAGAAGTCGTGGCTGTCGAGCGATTCATTGATACGCACGCCCCAGATGATGATTGAGGGGTGGTTCCAGTCGCGCTCGATCATGCGGCGCACGTTCTCGATGGATTCATTCTGCCAGTCGAGATCGCCGATATGCTGCCAACCGGGGATTTCTTCGAAGACGAGCAGGCCGATGCGGTCGCACTGGTCGAGGAACCATTTCGACTGCGGATAGTGCGAAGTGCGCACGATATTGCACTTCAGCACCTTCTTCATAATGTCGGCGTCGCGTTCCTGTGCGGAGCGACCGGCGGCATAACCGACATAGGGATAGGCCTGGTGGCGGTTGAGGCCCTGCAGCTTCAAGGGCTGGCCGTTGAGCAGGAAGCCTTCCGGCGTGAATTTGGCGGTGCGGAAGCCGAAATGGGCGGATGCCCTGTCCGAGCCATGTTCGGTTCTGAGATCGACGACAACTTCGTAAAGCGCCGGGTTTGCCAGGTCCCACAGTTCGATGCCGGTCAGTCCGCCGAAAGAGAGCGTCGTCACGGAGCCAATCGTTTCACCGGCAGCACTTGCGAGCACGATGCCATCGGCACCCTTCAGCGAAGCCGTAATGGTCGCGGCATAGGTCAGGCTCTGCGGATTGGCGACATCAATGCGGACCGTCGCCGACTTCATGTCGGACAGAACGTCATGTGTCTCGATCTTGAGATTGCGAATGGAGACCTTGTCGGTGACCTTCAGCCAGACGTCGCGATAGATGCCGGCATAGGTGAGGTAGTCGATGCGGCCGCCGAAGGGCGGGATGGCGGGGTTCTCGCTGCCGTCGATCTTGACCGTGATCAGGTTCTCGCCCTTGACCAGCTTGCCGGTCAGCCGGGCTTCGAAGGGCGTATAGCCGTCCTTATGGGCAATGATCTCTTCGCCGTTCAGATAGACGACACTGTCGGCCATGGCACCATCGAAGAGGATGGAGACTTCGCGGCCTTCGAATTCCGGCAGCCAGCGCAGCACCTTCTGATAGGTGAAGGCGTGCTGGTAGCGTTTCTCGTCGAAATAGTTGAAGGGCAGCTCGACAGCGGTATGCGGCAGGCTGACCATATGGTCGCCATCGAAAGCCTCGGTCAGGCGCTGGCTAAAGCCTTCGTGGAAGCTCCAGGATTCATTGAGGGAAACGACCGAACGCATCTCAGGCCCCCCGGCAGGCGGCAGGGGAGAGGCGGCGCCTGGAAGCGGCGCGTGAAAGAGTGATCATCGATATTCCTCCTCGATGCGAATGACTGGAGCCGCCCCTCAGGCGGTCGAGCCCCAGCGGGGTGTGCAGGCAAGCGTAATGCTGTGCGGGCCCTCGTCGCCGGCCTCATGGCGTTCGATCACCTCGACGACCGCGTCCATGAAGGCCACGTGATCGAGGCTCAGCGTCGTCAGGTCGTTGCAGTCCCAGGCGGCCATGGCAATGCCATCCTGGCCGACGATGGCGATATCCCCAGGCGTATTCTTTCCAAGCACGCGGCGGGCGGCATCGCGCGCGCCGATCGCCATCACATCGTTGCCGCAGATAATGGCATCGACCTTGGAACGGTGCAGCAGCAGGACCGCTTCCTTGAAGCCGGAATCGTAGGAATAATCGCCGAAGGCTTCTGCTTCGAAGGCAAGGCCGTGACGCGCCAAAGCATCGGCAAACCACTTGCGGCGCAGCTTGTCGATCCAGCTCGACTTGGTGCCGGAGAGATAGGCGAAGCGCCGTTTGCCGTCGCCGACGATCTTGTCGATGATCTCGCCAGCGCCGACAGCGCCATCGATGCGGATGTTGGAGACATCCTCGTTTTCCAGCGGCTCGAAGGAAACGATAATCGGCTTGGTCGTGTGGAAGATATCGACGGCGTCCTGCATCGACACCATGTCGGAGAAGATGACGACGTGATCCACCTGGTAGGTCGAGGCAAGCCGCATGAGCTGCAGCCGATCAGAATGGTCGGCGCAGCAGAGAATGATGGGCAGGAGTTGGCGGGCCTGCAGGCGATGGACGAGGAGCTGCTGCTCCTCGGCCTCGCAGGGGTTGCCGATGGCGTTGACGACGAGCGCGACGAGGCGCGAGCGCTGGTTGTTCAGCGAGCGGGCGATCGCATTCGGCTGATAACCATATTCGCGGGCAACGGCGAGGATACGGTCGCGCGTGGCGCTGCCGATCCTCGAATCCGGCGAGAAGGCCCTCGATATCGTCGCCGAGGAGACGCCGGCGAGTTTCGCGAGTTCCTTCGAGGTGATCCGCCGTCTGTTCGTTCCGCTCATCGTCTTGCGCCTATGCGGTGATCCTGACGGGGGTGCCGTCGGCCGCTGCCGATTCCTTGATTGCATCCCAAAGCCTAGCGAATCTGAGACCCATTTCAACGGAGCCGGAGTTTTCCATCGTTCCGGCGCGGATGGCGAGGAAATTCTTCATCGGATTGCTGAGAATCTCGGCTTCCTCGCGTGGTTCGCTGGTTCTGCCGACACTGATTTCGCGCCAGCCGCCCCAGGCATCGATGCGTACGATCGCCTTGGAATAGAAGAAGGTGATGTAGGAGGCGCAGCCGGGAGGGCCTTCACCGGCGGCCGTCAGCGTCGCCAGCGCGCCGTTCTTCAGCCGGGCGGAGACGGCGGTGACGATATCTACCTTTTTGCCGTGGTTGTTCATATAGGCGGAAACGCTGTCGAAATCGGAATTGGCGAGCAGGCAGACGGTGTTCATCATGTGCGCGCCGGTATCGAACATGAAGCCGCCGCCGGAGATTTCCGGCTGCTGCTTCCAGTGCCCGTCATAGTTCGAAGACCAGCTTTCCCAGATCATGCCTGTTATGGCGATCAGTTCGCCGAATTCGCCCGACAGCGCGCGTTTGCGGGTGTCGAGTACCAACGGAGACAGGCCGCCCTGGAAGGCGGTGACGATGGTGACGCCGCTCTTCTTCTGTGCCGCGATCAGCGTTTCGGCCTCGGCGACCGTGGTCACCATCGGCTTTTCAAGGAAGAGATCGAGGCCGGCTTCGGCGACGGCCGTCGCCTGCTCGGCATGGGAAGCGTGCGGGGTGGAGACATAGACGATGTCGAGTTCGTCGCGGCACTCTGCCAGCAGATCCCGGTAATCGGCGAAGCTCTTCGGCTCCGGCGCACCGGCCGCAATGCAGACGTCGATGAGGCGTTTGCGGGAGGCTTCGCTGGTGTCGGCGAGGGCCACGAATTCGATTTCGGGCATCTTCGCCCAGCTCTCTGCATATTCAGCCGCTTTCAAGCCGGCGCCGATGACGCCGAGGCGCAATTTCTGAAGCATCGAAATCCTCCCTGATATCGTTGTGCAAACGATTACACAAACGATACATGTGATGCAAGTCATAAATAAATAAGTAAAATCAATATGATAATTTTACACCAGTCGGCGATCCAAAAATCATCTTGTCAGTGTTCAGAATGCGTGTACATTTTCTTCGCCGGTGCTGGAGGGCGCCGTGGCTCTAAATAAAGGGAGGACTTCCGTTGAAGAAGACGGTTATCGGTGGCCTGTGCGCCATCCTGCTCAGCGCGGTTTCGACGCTGGCACATGCTGAAACAATTCGTATCGCCAATCACGGTCAGGCCGGCATCGATGCCATGAAGTCGACCGTCGAGCGGATCGAGAAAAAATATGGCGTGACGGTCGAGGTCGTCGAATATCCGGCGCCGGACAAGGACTACCTCACCAAGCTTCTGACCGAGCTTGGCGCTGGCAACGCACCCGACCTTTTCTCCATTCCGACGACGGCTGCCGTTGCCGATATGGTTGAGGCCGGTTACCTCGCGCCTGTTACCACCGAGTTCAAGGCCTGGGATGGCTACGCCAACCTTTATGACGTCGCCAAGCAGCTTGCCGTCAGCCCTGATGGCGAAACCTATGTGATGCCGTTCATGCTCGGCATTCAGGAAATCTATTACCGCAAGGACGTTCTCGAAAAGGCCGGCATTTCCACCGAACAGCCGAAGACCTGGCAGGAGCTGCTCGATCGTGCGGCCGAAGTCAAACAGAAGACCGGCTCCTACGGCCTGCTCTTCCCGGCCGGCGTTTCCTGGGGCAGCGGCGCTTTCGACGAAGGCTTCCAGCATCTGATCGTCGGTTCCAAGACGCCGCAGCTCGTTGACGCCGACGGTAAGCTCGATCTGAACGGCGAAGGCGTGAAGGATGTGTTCGGCGTCTACAAGACGCTGATCGACAAGGATCTGATGCCGGTTCAGCCGCTGCTCGGACCGGAGCCCTGGGTCGTGCCGAAATATGAGATGTTCCCGGCCGGCAAGCTTGCCGCCACCACCTGCGGCTCCTGGTGCTACATCTTCGACTGGGGTCGTGAGAGCAAGAACCCGATCCCCGACGTGACCAAGATCGTCGGCACCTGGACGGTTCCGGGCCAGAGCGGCGGCCAGTACGTTCTCGCCAACCTCGCTGCTCCATGGGCCGTCAACTCCAAGTCCGCCAATGTGGAACTTGCCAAGAAGGCACTGATGGAAATCGGCTCGGTCGAAACGCAGGTTTCCTATGCTGCCCGCATCGGCAATATCCCGGCCAGCAAGGATGCTGCCAAGGATCCTGAATTCCAGAAGCTGACGGAACTCGTTCCGATCCATGCAGCTGCCGGAAACGGCGTCTTCCTGAAGCAGGCTTCCGGCTTCGGCACGGTTGCCGAAGGTGTGGCACGCGCCACCGAAGCCCTGCTGCGCAAGGAAACGGATGCTGCCGGCGCCCAGAAGATCCTTGTCGACTATGTCAAGGAAACGCTTGGCGACGAGATGGTCAAGTAAGCCACTGACGTCCTTCTCCCGCCCAAGACGGGGACGCGGCATGATTGCCGCGTCTTCCCGCTTTCATTCGATAAGCCGGATTCATTCGATAAGGTTGTGAGCTTCAATGGCCCGAAACTCTCATGAAAAGCGAACCGAGCGCCAACTCCTGCTGGTTCTGCTGCCGTCGCTGATCCTGCTTCTGGCCTTTGTGATCTATCCCGCCCTCTATTCCGTCTATCTGAGCTTCACCAATGAGGCGCTGACGGGGGCTGCGGCGCTGCGGCCGCGCTTCGTCGGCATCCGCAACTACACGCGCCTGCTCAACGATGCGAAGTTCTGGAATTCGTTGTTCGTCACCTTCGTCTTCGTCATGGGGTCGGCCGTCATCGGGCAGTTCGTGCTCGGGCTGATTTCGGCCATGGCGCTGCGCAGGCCGATTCGGTTCCGGCAGTTTTTCTCCTCGATCATCCTTCTGCCGAATGCCGCACCGGAAGTGGTTGCCGGTTTCATGTGGATCTCGATGCTTGCCGGCGGTGAACATGCGACGCTGTCGCGCATCGTCGCCTTCTTCGGCATTAATCCTGCCGACTGGCTGAATGCCTTTCCGCTGTCGATGATCATCATCGTCAATACCTGGCGCGGCATCGCCACCGCGATGATCCTGCTGACGGCGGGCTTGAGTACCATCCCCTCGGAGATCTACGAGGCGGCACGCATGGATGGCGCGACACCTTCGCAGATGTTTCGCCGCATCACCCTGCCGCTGATGATGCCGACGATCCTGCTCTACATGCTGATCTCGGCCGTCTCCACCATTGCCGTCTTCGGCCTCGTTTATGCGCTGACGCGCGGCGGACCGGGCGGAGCGACGGAGGTCGTCAGCATCTACATCTATAACCAGTCATTTACGGCCTTCCAGCTCGGTTACGGCGCTGCGGTCGCGGTCGTCGCACTCATCATCTCGCTGATCCTCGGCATCGGCTATGTGCGCGCCATGAAAGTGGAGGTCTGACATGGCCGTTGTTTCCCCGAGCGAAGGCGCCAACAAGACCCGCTCCGACCTCATTGCCTACGCAACGCTGTCGATCATCTCGATCTTCTGCGCCGTGCCCTTCTTCTGGGTGCTGCTTGCCTCCTTCGATGGCAATGCGCAGCTCTTCCTGCGCTGGCCGGAGCAGTGGACGCTTGCAAACTATGTGCGCGTCTTCACCAAGGAAGATGGCGCGAAGTGGCTGTTCAACTCGCTCTTCGTCGTCGGCGGTGCGACGCTTATCGTCATGGTTCTGGCGGGGCTCGGCGGTTATGCGCTGTCGCGCACGCGGGCCTGGTGGAAGCTGCCTTTCCTTTATGCGATCCTGCTCATCCGCGTGCTGCCGCCGACGGCCCTCGTCGTGCCGCTCTACAAGTTCCTGCTGACGCTGAACAATGGGGAGGCTGCAATCCTGCGGCCGATCTTCGGCAGCTATGCCCGCGACATCATGCGCTGGACCGGGTTCATCGACGGTTATCTCGGCATCATGCTGGTGCTTGCCACCATGCAGCTACCGCTCGGGCTCTGGATCATGAAGACCTTCTTCGATGGCCTGCCGCGCGACTATGAGGAAGCGGCCGTCATGGACGGGGCGACGATGATGCAGCGCATCCGCCGCGTGCTGATCCCGCTTGCGATGCCGGGGCTTGCGGCTGCCGGTCTCTTCGCCTTCATGTCGGCCTGGGGCGATTTCCTGCTGCCGCTGATCTTCCTGTCGTCGCCGGAGCTGCAGACGCTGCCGCTCGGTCTCTTCCGCGCCTTCCTGCGCATCAACGAGATCGATTACGGCCTGCTGACGGCTCTCGCCTTCATTTACCTGCTGCCTGCCGTCGTCGCCTTCGGCTTTGCGCGGCGCTTCCTCGTCCAGACCTTCTCGGGCGGTGTGAAGGGCTGAGATCAAGAAAGAGAAACGAATGATCAATCTCAGAAACGTTCGCAAATTCTACGGCGCGCTCGAAGTCATCAAGGGCGTCGACATCACCGTGGAAGACGGTGAGTTCGCTGTCTTCGTCGGCCCGTCCGGCTGCG
>UCCS01000126.1 GCA_900470965.1 Hyphomicrobiales bacterium | reverse complement strand
TCAGACGGCCCAGCAGGCGCAGCCGAGCGCACCCCAGAAGCTCTTGAGATCGGAGACCGGTGCCTTCGAACCCCAGGCATTGGCGTGGGCATGGCCGTGGACATTGCAATCATTGGCGCAGCCGCAGGCGGAAATCAGGTGGCGGTGCAACGAGTTCTTGCCGGCGCCCTCAGGCTCACCCCAGGCGGCATATCCACCGAAGGCGCGTACCGGCGACCAGTCGGGCATGGCGGGCGGAACCGGGTTGTCATCAAGCTCGGCGAAGTGGCCCGCGCCATAGACGATCTCGCCGCCGACCATGGTCAGCTCCGACGTAAGGAAGGATATTTCCTCTTCGGCGCAGGCAAAGAAATCCTTGTCCGGCACGATGAGATCGGCGAACTGGCCTTTCTCGATGCGGCCCTTCTTGCCTTCCTCGTTGGAGAACCAGGTGACGTTTTCGGTCCACATGCGCAGCGCCGTTTCGCGGTCCAGGCAGTTCCGGCGCGGATAGATCGCCATGCCGCCGACGGTGCGGCCCGTGATCATCCAGGAGAGCGACACCCAGGGATTATAGGAGGCAACGCGGGTGGCATCGGTGCCGGCGGAAACCTTGACGCCTTTTTCCAGCATGCGGGCGACGGGTGGGGTGGCCTCGGCAGCCCCCACGCCGTAGCGCTCGACGAAATATTCGCCCTGATAGGCCATGCGGTGCTGCACGGCGATGCCGCCGCCGAGTGCGGCGATACGGTCGATCGACTGCTCGGAAATCGTCTCTGCATGGTCGAAGAACCAGTTGAGGCCTTCGAGCGGGATATCCTGATTGACTTTCTCGAAGACGTCGAGCGCGCGGCTGATCGTCTCGTCATAGGTGGCGTGCAGGCGCCAGGGCCAGCGGTTTTCGGCGAGTACGCGCACGACCTCTTCCAGCTCGCCTTCCATTTCCGGCGGCATATCGGGGCGCGGCTGGCGGAAATCCTCGAAATCGGCGGCGGAAAAGACCAGCATTTCACCGGCGCCGTTATGGCGGAAATAGTCGCTACCCTGCTTGTACTTCACCGAGGACGTCCAGTTCAGGAAGTCTTCCTTCTCCTGCTTTGGCTTCTGGGTGAAGAGATTATAGGCGAGGCGCACGGTCATCTGGCCGTCATCGGCAAGCTTCTGGATGACGGCATAGTCGTCGGGATAGTTCTGGAAGCCGCCGCCGGCGTCAATGACGCCTGTTACGCCAAGGCGGTTCAGCTCGCGCAGGAAGTGGCGGGTGGAATTGACCTGATAGTCGAAGGGCAGTTTCGGACCCTTGGCGAGCGTCGAATAGAGAATGCCGGCATTCGGTTTGGCAAGCAGCAGGCCGGTCAGGTTGCCATTCGCGTCGCGGGTGATCTCGCCGCCGGGCGGGTTTGGCGTATCCTTCGTATAGCCGACGGCGCGAAGGGCTGCGCCATTCAGCAGGGCACGATCATAGAGATGCAGGATGAAGACCGGGGTGTCGGGCGCGACCACATTGATCTCGTCGATGGTCGGCAGGCGCTTCTCGGTGAATTGATGCTCGGTGAAACCGCCGACGATTCGCACCCATTGCGGTGCAGGTGTGATCGCCACCTGGCGCTTCAGCATGTTCATCGCGTCTGCGAGCGAGCGCACGCCATCCCAGCGCAGCTCCATGTTGAAGTTCAGACCGCCTCTTACGACGTGCGTGTGGTTATCGATGAGCCCCGGAAGAACACGTTTGCCCTTGAGATCGACCACCTTGGTCTCCGGTCCCTTGAGCGCCATGATCTCGGCATCGTGGCCGACGGCGAGGAACCTGCCGTCCTTGACGGCAACGGCGCTGGCGGTCGGATTGGAGCGGTCGAGCGTGGTGATCAGCCCGTGATGCAGGATGAGGTCGGCGGTTGCGTTTTCCATAATCTTCGTCCTCGAGCGAGAGCAGGTATCAGACCTTGTCGGAAGGCTTGATGTCGGCGGGATTTGTGCCCTTGGGCAAATGGCCGAACATGTGTGGTTTGATCTGATGCAGCCACGAGACTGCGGCCGGCTCTTTGTTGATAATCGTCTTGGCGAAGGGAATGATCTGTTCGCCGACAAGGATGCCCAGCAGACCGACAAGCGCGATCACAGGAGGAGCCGGCGAACGAACGTTCAGGAGGCTGTAGACGATGCCAACGAGAAGGCCGGCTGCCAGCGAATAGAGGTAGATTTTCATGGAAGTTGTCCTTTGTGATCTATTCGACGATTAAAGCCCGGTCGCCTCGGAAACCGCCTCAAGGATGACGGAGACGATCGCCTCCGGTTGCGAAATCAATGACATGTGGCTGGCTTTGACCTCGGTCGTACGAGCATTAAGCTTCTTCGCCAATTCCCGTTGGAGCTCCACGCTGACTGCCCGGTCGTCACTCGAAATCACGTACCAGTTCTTGCGGTCCGTCCAGGCGGCCTTGGTTACCTTGTCGGAGAAAGTGCCTGCACCGAGCGGCGGCTGGGTGGCCGCAAGGACTCGTGCATCCTCTTCCGGCAGATCCTGCGCCACCGCGTTGATCCAGCCGTTTGCGCTCATCATGTAGCTGCCGCTGCGGTCAGGACTGACCTCGCTAAGACCCGGAGGGGCGGGATGGGCAGCAACCTGGTCTCCGGTCGATTGGCCGGCGTCCGGTGCGAAGGCCGCGACAAAGACCAGAGCCTTGACCTTCGGGTCGTTGCCTGCTTCCGTGATGACGGTTCCTCCCCAGCTGTGGCCGGCGAGAATGACAGGCCCGTCAATCTCGTTCAGCACATGGCGGGTTGCCTCGACATCCGCCAACAGAGATGTCGTTGGATTTTGCACGGCGACGACGGAAACGCCCTGCTTCTGCAAAAGGGAAATAACTGATCTCCAGCTCGATGCGTCCGCCCATGCCCCATGCACGAGAACGACGGTCGTATTATTCGATGGTGAGGCGGTCACGATGAGCTCCGTGCGCATGACTGAATGGGAATGGCCGGTGCCGTGGCGCGAGCGAAGTGCGCCACGGGAAAAACACCGAAGAATTGGTCGCTGCAAAGCACTGCGTGCCGGCAGCCAGTTCGCCCCTCAATGACCTTCGGACGCGCCGAACATCGTCTTGGCGTAGATGATGCCGAGGCCGTAGGCGCCGCCGAACTTCTTGGCGATACCGGTGGTCATGTCGTAGGTCTCGGTCCGTGCCCAGTCGCGCTGAAGCTCGAGCAAATACTGGAGAGACGTCATCGGCTGTCCGCCGGCCTGAACGATGCGATCCATTGCCCGGTTATGCGCTTCGTCGGAAACGTCGCCGCAGGCATCGGCCAGGACGAAGACTTCAAAACCCTGTTCGATGGCCGACAGCGCCGGGCCGACGATGCAGACACCGGTCCACAGGCCGGAAAGCACGATGCGCTTCTTGCCGATGCGATTGATCTCCTCGATGACGGCTGCATCTTCCCAGGTGTTCATCGACGTGCGGTCGAACAGCTTCTGACCGGGAAACGCATCGGTGATTTCGGAGAACATCGGGCCGGAGAAGCTCTTTTCGGCAACCGTGGTCAGAATGGTGGAAACGCCGAAACCCTTGGCGCCATGGGCGACGAGAGCGGCATTGTTCCGGAGATTGACAGCATCGATGCTCTTCGTCGCAAAAGACATCTGCGACTGAAAATCGATCATGATCAGCGTATGATCCTTCGGCGTGAGAAGCTTCGAGCCCGGCGTCGGTGTCGCGTTTACAGTCATTGTGTTTCCTCAAAAGCGTCGAGCTGACGATGCGTCGGCAGTCAGCTAAATTGCGTTGACGGGACGGATCATGCCCGCTGCCGACGCAACCTTCTTGTCGCTAAAAAGGATGGTTTGGATGTTCGAACTGTCTCGGCGGCTGGACCTCACACAGGAAGCAAAATCAAGACGAGCCCTGCTCCGAGACGAGATCTGACGGGAAAACTTCGCGAAAGCGCGAGCTTCGGGCCGGCCGCGATTTTATTAAGTCTTATCGCCGAGTTTCGAGCGCTTCTGCCGACGCCAGTTGCCAGGGGGCTCTCCCGCAATATCCGAAAACACTCGCGTGAGATGGCTCTGATCGGCGAAACCGCACGTCGTGGCGACCTCTTGGATTGAAAGGTCAGCAAGCAGAAGATCTTTGGCCTTTGAAACTCGATACTCCATGACCCAACGGTATGGTGTCCGGCCGAATGTCTCCTTGAACGCCCTGTTAAAGTAACTGCGGGACAGGCTGCAGAGTTGGGCGAGTTCGGTGATCGAGACCTGCGTGAGGGCGTTCGCAACCAGGAACTCGAGCACCCTTTTTTCCTGCCATGGCGCCAAAACGCCATTCCTGCTCGTCGGAAAATACTGGCTGGCATAGGTGTGGGTCAGATGCGTCAACAGAACCAGGCTAATTTGCTCAAAGAACAATTGGTTGGCCTCATGTCGGTTGACGAGATAAGGCAAGACGGCCTGAGCAAGGCCAAGAATGACGTCGTCCCTAGTACCGGGCCTACAATCGAACCCGTCGAATTGCGGGCGGCCTATGTCCTCCAGGAAAGTGCGCACGAAGGAGAGCGGGATATTGAATCGCAGATTATCGAATGGCGAGAGATGATGGCACTGCCATTCATTTCTGAGGTCGGTGATAGCGATCGCACCTTTCGGATGCCCGCCTTCGAAAATGAGCTCGTCGTTTTTCCAAAGGCGGTGCATTCTGAAATCGGTCAACTGAGTGATGACGGAGACTGCCTCCTCGCGTTTGCTCGGTGGAGCGATCGGAAGATCGTCCTTGTCGTAGCACAGACGGGTGATCGTGATAGCCGACGCTTTTATCGTCCATTGACCAGGAACAGGCGTTCGAAGCGCACTACCGCCTTCCAATTCTCTCTTCAATGTCCACTCCGGCAAACCCACCCGTATCAGCCTCAACGCTACGCTGTTTTATGGTAGATTCCAACGATTTTTTTACGAAACAGCTTTCGGCTTGGTTTCAATCAATGAAGCCGGCCAGTACGCCAGACAGCCGGCGTCATGCCTGTCTCGCGGGAGAAGACCTTCGTGAAATGACTTTGATCGACAAAGCCGCAGGCGTCGGCGATCGCCTTCAACGGGAGGCTGCTGTCGCGAAGAAGATCTTTAGCGGCATCCACCCGCGCGAGCATGAGCCAGCGATGGGGCGTAACTCCGGTCACCTTCTTAAAACTCTGCGAGAAATGATTGGCAGAGAGACCCGCGGCCGCGGCAATGTCTGCCACGCACAATTCACGGGCAAGGTTGTTCCTCATAAACTCTTTCGCCAAAGTTTCACGGTTGTAGGGCAGGATCGTTTCGTCGCTGCCAGCCTCCGTCTTACCGATGGGGTCCTCGATCAGATGTGAGCAGATCGCGATTGCCAAGTGCTTCAGGAGCGCCTCCCATGAACCGGTCTCTCGACCAAAGAGGGAAATGACGATGTCGGCGAGATTGCTTAAAACCGGATCCCTCTCACCCCGTCGACACCGCAGCTCGAGTATCGAACTTGCCCTAGACAGGTCCCCGACCTCCTCTATGAGGGCCTTTGGCAACAAGAAGGTAACCGAATGAAGGTCCGCGTATAAGACGATCGACGCTCCTTCGGAAAGGTCGACAAGGCAAACCGATCCCCGCTCAAACTTGTGGGGCAATGTCCTGGTCCCGTCCGGGAGGATGTCGCAATGATGAGCCTCCTTGGTGTACACCATCAGGAAATAGGCGTCGCAAACGGGAAGGGAGACGATCGGCCTCTCACCGTCGGTGACATCCTTTGCGATTCTCGTGACGCAAATAGATGAAGCCCTGACAGGCACCGCATTGAGCGACGCGGCTTCGGGAAGGCCGAAATACGGGCCGAGCGTTTTCAGTTGAATATGGTCCAGCTCAATCCCCTCCCTCCAAGATGCCTCCGCGCTTTAGCATCCATGAGAACATTCCGACTCCGGCAGACCATATAATTCTGCTGAACAGCTGCGCAACGCCTATTCGCGTGAAAATAGGTTTCAATCGCAATGAGAAACCAGTGTCACGGCAATCATTCCATTTATCTTGGACCATCCTACGGCTACAACCGAAAAGATCCGAACGCGAAAAGTTGGTCTGAGGGAGGATTGAGTTTCAGCTTGCGGCACGATATCGGCTCCACAGGCTCCAGCGGCGCAAACAGCAAACACATGAGCCATTTGAAACGCGGCGGATCACAGTCTGTTCTCCGCAGCGATCTCTTGCAGGTCGAGTTCGTGTTCGAGGTCCCGCATGACGCGGTCGTGGATTTCGCCGGCCCTGTGCATCCGCGGGATTTCGGCCCGACCGGCCCGAAGCGCCTCGAGAACAGCCTTGAAGTGGTCAGCTTTAATGCTCTCATGCGTGTCACGGTCAGCTTCATACTGGGCGGCAACCTCGGCTCGATGCCGGTACTGTTCGAGCAGCCGGGGATGCCGCTCGATGCCATGCTCCTTCCGTGAGCACTCTTGGATCGCACGATATTGAGCTTCCGCTACGCGCCTCCAGGCGGAGGCCTCATTTTCACGCAATTGCTGTTCTTCGTCGGGGCTGGCCAAGTCGAGTAGGGCGGCGAGCGGGGCCAAAGTCGAGCCCTGAACCAGAACCGTGACAATGATCACGGCGAACGCGGCAATAAGGACGAGGTCCCTCCCCGGCATCTGTTCCGGAAGGGACAATGCGCCTGTCAGCGTCACCACGCCGCGCATACCGGCCCAACTGATGATCGTCGCAGTCGCAAATGAAAAAGGCCTTTTGCGCCTGCTGCCGCGCCATAACAGGACGCGCTTCAGTGTGCCGGTTCCGAGCAGCCAAACGAAGCGTGCGATGATCACGGTCAAAACCACCGCCGAGATCGGAATAGTGACATCGCCGATGCCGTGCCCGCCTTCGGAAATGCGATCGAGAACACCCTGAAGAGAAAGGCCGACGAGAATGAAAAGCAAGGACTCCAACAGAAAGACCAGCGCCTTCCAGAACGCTTGCGCTCGCACCTGGGTCGAGGCCGAAAAGCTCTCATGCTGGTGGAACCCCAGAATGAGACCCGTCGTAACCGTCGACAGAACGCCCGAACTATCGAGGCGCTCGGCGCCAGTGTATGAAATTGCGGCGAGCAGAAGCGTTGCCGTAATGATCAGCTCGCTATCCGCCGGCCAACAATACCCTCGAAGGCACTTACCAGCTCGACGACACGCGCCAGACCGTCCGTGCCACCGTCGGCCCTGGCACCATCACCATTCGCAACGAGGAGAAGCAGGCGGCCTTGGAGCAATCCGGAGCCACCGCGCCGCTCGCCGACCTCAATCGCGATCCCGACAACGCATACGAAATCACACGCGACAGGCATATTGATCTGGAGATCTATCTTTCAACGCAAAGCGTCAACGCGCTTGCAGAAGGCATCCGGGATGCATTCGCCCCGGGCGGATTCATTGATCGATACCTTCTTGGCAAGCGGCTTACGCCAGAGGAAGTCGCCAATGTCAAAGCTGGGGTTGATGCGCTGGTAAACGGTGGTGAATTTGTCGGCTGCGGTCAGAAGCAGGGCTTCAACCTGCTCGACCTCTTCTTCACGCCCGCTTACGCCGACGGTTTCCCCACGGATTGCACGATTAGGCAAGCAAACGGTGAGTTTATCCATCTGGGCATCCAGACTTATCAAGCGTGCCAGGATGCCATTTACGCCTATCTCAACTCCCTCGATACCGACGAACGGCTGAATGTTATCAAGGCTGCCGCTTTTGCGTCTTACACCGACAATCCCACCAATGGCGAAAGCTGGGTGAAGAACGGTTGGCTGTTGGACGCAATTGCTAAGCTTGACGGTGGATCCGGCGGCCCGGCCTATGAAGCATATCTTCAAGCAACGCACGATGCGGCTGTCGTCAAAGAGCAGTTGGATCAAGAGCAATGGGCTGTTTCGAACAACATTTTGAACGACCCTTCAACGACTTTGTCTCAGAAATTGCAGAAGTTGGAAGATGCCGGCATCAATGTGAATGCCGTTATCGCAATGGCGATCCTGGGAGGGGTGGCCAATGGCGGAAGCATGCTGGGCAAAAATGGCGCCCAATTCGCCAGTAAAACAATCTGGAAGGGAAACGGAAAGGAGCGGATAGATGTCGAAAATCCGAACCCTGGCCAGCGCCCCGGTCAAATTCACTACCAGGATAACAACGGCAACAAATACCTGTATGACCCGCATACGAACTCGTTTCCAACGGCACCGAAATCCGTCAACAATCTACTGAAGAATTCGAATTTCATGGCTGCTATCGTAAAGGGCCTCAAGAATTATCTGGGCGAGAATTTATGAAAACCAACTCAAAGATGCGTGCTCTTTTGAACTCCGTATCGTTCGACGAACCTCTTGTTCCATCGTTGGCTGCGATCGCTCAAAGTGGATTCATAGAAGACAAAGGGTGCTTCTTCCTAGCCGCACTGGTCGACTACGCACAAAGCGTACAAAGATCAGACTTTCCCGACGACGTTGGCTATGAATGCTTCGTAAATTCTATTCATATCGAAGATCACGAAAAGCTAATGCCCCTTCCCCAGGCTCTGCAATTTGTCGATAGGGTGTTTAAGGTTTGGGATAGACTTTTGGAAAGCAACAAGCTCGTAGCAGTAATTAGCAGTGACGAAGGAAATGTTAATGTCAAATTTCATGTAAAACGAGTAAATCAGCAATGGATTGGCGATGATATTGAGAGGTCAATCGACGCGATATTGGTGGCGTCATCTCCGACTCAACCCAAAAGTATATTCGACCTCCTCCGGGATAAGCGCTGAGCGTCGCAGTGCGAAGGTTGCTGATAAGCTTCTATTCGGACGAGCAGCAAACTATGGACAAGAATATGCAAAGACAATGGTGGACCACCTCTACGATGAAGGGGATAGGGATATAATATTCTACGGCTTCATCATCGGTGTTGACCTTGCCCCGTTGAAATAATCCATTTTGAAGTAAGCTCTGGCCCAGCTTGAAGTGCTCCCCGATTTTGGGCCAGCGTGAGCTGGAATTTTCCGGGGTGTTGGCTCAGTTCGGCGGGGGTGCCGATGAGCCGTTCATAAGCGAAATCGGCACCTTGTTGCCGATGGCGCTATGTGGCCGGAACTCGTTATAGTCTCTACGCCAATCCTCCATCTTCGAGCGCGCGTCGTCAAGGCTCATGAACCAATGGGCGTTCAGGCACTCGGCCCGGAACTTGCCATTGAAACTCTCGATGTAGCTGTTGTCGGTCGGCTTGCCAGGCCGCGAGAAGTCGAGCTCCACGCCCTTATGGTAGGCCCAGAGGTCTAGGTCGCGCGAGATGAATTCGCTGCCATTATCGACTCGTATGGAGGCTGGATATCCAACTTCCCTGCATATTCTCTCAAGGGTTTGAACCACGTCCGCGCCTTTGTAGTTGAAGCGGGCATCGACTGCCGGCGAGAAGCGCGAAAAGGTGTCGACTACCGTCAGCACCCTGATCTTGCGACCCGTGGCCAACTGGTCATGAACGAAGTCCATGGCCCAGACATGGTTGGAATGGGTGGGTTTCGTGCGATCGGCGCGAAGCTTCGCCTTGACCCGTCGCTTCGGAACCTTGTTGCGGAGCTGGAGGTCCATCTCCTTGTAAAGCCGATAGATTCGCTTCGGATTGACGGGCCACCCGTCGCGCTTGAGCAGGACATGAACGCGACGATAACCGTAGCGCACTCGCGTCTGGCAGATGTCCCTGATCTTCAGCTTCAACTCGGCCTGCTCGCCGCGCCTGGACTTGTAGACATACAGCGACCGATCGATCTTCAAAACGGAACATGCACGCCGGATCGAGACCTTCCAGTCCACCTTGATCGTGTCGACAAGCTTGCGCTTGCGGGCAGGCCTCAGAGCTTTTTTGACAGCACGTCCTGAAGCATGGCCTTGTCCAGCGACAGGTCGGCTACGATCCGCTTCAGCTTGGCGTTCTCCTCTTCGAGCTGTCGCAATCGCTTCATCTCCGAAGGCATCAGCCCCGCGTATTTTTTGCGCCAGTTGTAGAAGGTCGCATCGGAAATCCCTGCCTTGCGGCAGACCTCACCGATCGGCGTCCCATCCTCCGCCTGCTTCAAAACGAATGCGATCTGCGCTTCCGAAAACTTCGAGGCCTTCATCGAATTCTCCTCTTCTTCCCAACAGGGATCATAAGTGGAAAATTCCAGGTCCGAATGGCCTAATTTAACGGGGGCACGTCATTTTGGTTTCGGTATTTGCGGCGGTAGCGGCGGGTTGCGGTGCGGAGCCATTCCGGCTGCGCAGCACCGCATCACGTCGCGGGTTGATGGTGTGAGCGAACTCGGCAAGTGTCACCAGTCGAGGCTGGAGTGGGGTCGATGATCGTTCTAATCGCTTCAAAGGGGTCAGGCTCTAGAATCTCGATCAGAGCATAGTCGGATTTAGCGTTGGACCGTTGATCCGTGATCCATTCGAGCAGTGTAAGGTTGCTTATGGATTTGAGATATCTGTACGAGAGACACGCACCGGACAGCTACACTGGCGGGTCAATTCCATCCTCGCCCGACAAAGCCATATATCGCCGCCAAAACGATCCCCGCCCGTGCGTTGTTTTAATCCAACCGCCGGCCTGTTCCCCGCGAGAAGAGATGGACACGGGCCATGTGGCCTTTGACATGAATGGTCTCGCCCACGGCGATATTCGTATCTCGCGGAAACTCCACGCTCAGCATACGGCTATGCCCGACTTCAACATAGCCGTATGTTTGACTGCCGAGGCGCTCTGCCACCACGAGCTCGCCGCTGAACCAGGCCTCCTCTGCAGTACAGCGTGTAAAATCTTCAGGCCGGATGCCGAGGGCGATCTCGCCCTCTGGTAGTGCCGCGTGCCCTGAACGATTGAGGGCGATGGTCTTGCCCAGAACCGCAATCGCACCCGAGGGCGACAACACTTCTGCCGGAAAAGTGTTCATGGTCGGGCTGCCGATGAAGCGGGCAACGAAGAGGCTGGCCGGGCGGTGATAGAGATCGAGCGGCGGGCCGATCTGTTCGACCACGCCGCCGTTCATGACGACGATACGGTCGGCGAGCGTCATGGCCTCGACCTGGTCGTGGGTGACGTAAACGGTGGTCGCCTTCATGCGCTTATGCAGCTTGGCGATCTCCAACCGCATCTCGACGCGCAAGGCTGCATCGAGATTGGAGAGGGGCTCATCGAATAGAAAGGCAGCTGGTTCGCGCACAATGGCGCGCCCCATGGCGACGCGCTGACGCTGTCCGCCAGAGAGCTGCGCGGGCCGACGGTCGAGGAAAGGTTCGATCTTCAGGACATCAGCGGCATGGGAGACGCGTTTTTCGATGGCCGCGGTATCGGCGCCGCGCATCTTCAGGCCAAAAGCCATGTTTTCATGCACGCTCATATGCGGATAGAGCGCGTAATCCTGGAACACCATGGCGATGTCGCGTTCGGCTGGCGGCAGATCGTTCATGACCCGCCCGCCGATATCTAGCGTGCCGCCGCTGATATCTTCAAGCCCCGCGATCATGCGCAGAAGGGTCGATTTCCCACAGCCCGAGGGACCGACGAGAACCAGGAACTCCCCGCTTGCAATATCGATATCGACGTCGTGAATGACCTGCAGCGAGCCGTAAGATTTCCTGATCTGCTTCAAACTAATTGCCGTCACGCCGTATCCTCCCTGATGTCATTTAGGCACTTGACCTTAATTATCGATATCAATATCAATAATGATAGCACATGCAAACGGAATTCTGCAGAGCGAGATTGATGACCTATTTTTCCGCCAGACAAGCAGGCCGGCACGCCGCCACAAAGCCGGCCAAATCCACCGGCGCCTTCAATGCGCTGAAGCGGGATATTCTGCTCGGAACGCTGCCCGCCGGAACGGCACTGACTGAGCTCGACCTTGCGGCACATTTCGGCTGCAGCCAGGGCACGGTTCGCGAGGCCTTGCTGCAGTTGCAGGAAGAAGGCCTGGTTCTGCGCCAGGGTCATCGCGGCACCCAGGTCTCCGCTTGCACCGCCGACGAAGCGATCGAGATGTTCCGCGTTCGCCAGCAAATCGAGTGCAACGGCATCATGCGCGTGATCAAAGCGCCGAGCCGAACTTTGTTAAGCGACCTGGGTCAGCTTTTCGAGGAAATGATGGATGCCGCCCGCCAGGGCGACGAGCTCGAGCTCGCTTCTTTCGACCGCGACTTTCATCGCCGGATTTTCCAGGATGCAGCCCTGCCGGCGCTGGATCCCATTCTCCATCGTTGCCTAGTACATAATCACCGCTTCAAGATCTCGCGCAGCACGACGCCACGCGATCTCGTTGCCACCGCCCAGCGCCACCATTCGATCATCGAGGCGATCGAGAGCGGCGATGCTGCCAGGTCGGTTGCCGCCCTCCACCATCATATCGCGACCATTGTCGATCTTGGCCCCGATGTCTTCCCGGATGCCAGACAATGAGTGCCGCCTTAACCGACATGGGTCTTCTGTCGCCTGAAATGGCAGTACTTCTCGCGCGTGTGGCGGCCGAGGACGGTCCGCTGCCCGATCCGACGACCCTGCCGCCGACAGAGGGTCGGGCGCAGTCGGAAAGAGCAAACCGGCGCTGGAACCTCGATCTGCCAGCGATGCAATCAGCGCACGATATTTGGATCGAACCGGACGCGACGCTTGGTTCCGCGCGCTTGAGAATTCGTGTGTTCATTCCGCATGCGGCGAACCCAGGCGCCGTTTTCTTCGTCCATGGCGGGGGCTTCGCTTTCTGTTCGCCTGAAAGCCATGAGCGTTGCGCGCGGGTATTGGCAATCGAGACGAACATGGCCGTGCTGGTTCCGGATTATCGCCTTGCGCCGGAGCATCCTTACCCCGCTGCTCTGACGGATGTCGTTGCCTCTCTGCGCCAACTGCAGTCGTCTCCCACCATTTTCGGTGTCGGCGCCGGTCCGATCGTTATTGGGGGCGATTCCGCCGGCGCCAATCTCGCGCTTGCGGCCATTCTCCATGAACATAAGGTCGGACGCCCGGCACTCGCGGGAGCGCTCCTGTTTTACGGCACCTTCGCGCGCGATTTCGCCACGGCCTCCTATCGCGATTTCGCCGACGGACCTGGCCTGACGCGCGACAAGATGCAGCGCTATTGGCAATGGTATGTCGGCGATCGTGATGTCGGGCTCGACCCGCTCGCCTGCCCGCTTGCAGCGTCCAATCAAGCGATTGCGGCCCTGCCGCCGCTGCATCTCATGGCCGCCGCCGTAGACCCCTTGCTCTCGGACACGCTGATCCTGCACCAGCGCCTGCAATCGCTCGGGCGCAACGAGACCGTCACGGTCGTACCCGGCGTAACGCATGGATTTCTGCAGAACACAATCGACCTGGCTGCGGCGCGGGAGGCGCTTTCAGCCGCAGGTCAAAAGGCAAAGGAGATGACGGCACAGGTTTGACCGTCAGGAGGAGGAGAGAATGAAGAAGTTTCTGAAGAGTCTGGCTTTCGGCGTCGCGCTTGCGTCAAGCTTGGTGGCAAGCGCTGCCTCTGCCGAAACGGTGCATTTCTGGTATCACTTCGACAATCCGGAAAATCCGATGGGCGATCTCGTTGCGAAGTTCGAAAAAGCCAATCCCGGCATCACCATCGATGCCGAAAACGTACCGTGGAACAGCTATTACGACAATCTCTATACTTCGATCGTTGGCGGTAACGCGCCTGATGCGGCGATGGTGAAGCTCTTCGCCCAGCCGCGCCTTGCCGAAATGGGCGCGCTGGAGCCGATCGGCAATCGCATAGACGCCTGGCCCGGCAAGGCTGACCTGCTCGACAACCTGCTCGAGATCAACAAGGGGCCAGATGGCAAGCAATATTACCTGCCTATCCAATATGTCGTTCTCTACCTCTATTACCGCACCGACCTGTTCCAGGCCGCCGGCCTGAAGCCGCCGACGACTTGCGAAGAATTCCGCGATGCTGCGATCAAGCTGACCAGGGCGCCTGAAGTCTACGGCTTCGGCCTGCGCGGCGGCAAGGGCGGGTGGGACCAGTGGAGCGCCTTCGTGCTCTCGCAGGGCGCCGAGCTGAAGCCGGGCGGCCTCACCAAGCCGGAAGCGGTTGCCGCCAACCAGTGGCTCGTCGATCTCTTCCAGAAGGACAAGGTCATTCCGCCCTCGGCACCGAATGACGGCTTCCAGGAGATCATTGCCGCCTTCAAGGCCGGCAAGACGGCAATGACGATCCACCATATCGGCTCGTCGAACGATCTCGTCAAGGCTCTCGGCGACAAGGTCTCGGCCGTTCCGGTGCCGAAATGCGGTGGCGGACAGTGGACCTCCTATGGCGATGAATCACTCGCGATCTTCTCTGCCTCGCAGGTGAAGGACGCGGCCTGGAAGTGGATCTCCTTCCTCGCCGAGGGCGACAACAATGTCGCCTTCAACAAGGCGACCGGCCAGATGACCGTCACCAAGAGCGGCTCGGCGCATTGGACGCTGCATGAACGCCGCTTCGTCGATGCGACGGTCCAATCTCTGCCCTTCGCGCATGTGCTGCCGCAAAACACCGCGACCTCGGAATTCGTCAATACGGCATGGCAGACCGCCATGCAGCAGGCGCTGACCGGCCAGATCACCTCGGCTGAGATGATGCAGCAGTTGGAAGGGCTTTTTTCGCAGTAAAGGCCGGCGATCCCTTGTGGGTTTCCCCGCCAAATCTGTTCGCGTCCAAATGCGGCGCGAACGGTCCTCATGAATGCGATTACAGTTCAGGAAGTCTTCCATGTCCGTCAGCACGCTCAGTCCAGGCCGCAGCATGGCAAAGCCAAAGCTGCTGAACGGCCGGCTCCTGCCCTATATGCTGCTCGCGCCGTCCCTCGCCGTCACGCTGGTCATCGTCTTCTTCCCGATGGTTCAGGCCGTTCTCACCAGTTTTTACGACCTGGTGCTGTGGAAGCCCAACGCCACGAAATTCGTCGGGCTCGGCAATTACATCAAGCTCCTTCACGATCCGGTCTTCTGGACGGCTTTGTGGAACACGATCATCTGGATCGGGCTCACCGTGCCGCTGCAGATGCTGCTCGGCCTCGTGACCGCGCTGCTTCTCCAGCGCGAATTCCCCTGGCGAGGCCTAGCCCGCGCGCTGATCATCATTCCCTGGGCGCTGCCGAGCGTCGTCATCGCGCTGATGTGGCGCTGGATCTATGATCCGACGACGGGCGTGCTCAACGATATCCTGCTCTATTTCTCGATCGTTCACAGCGCCGTGCCCTGGCTGGCAGACCCGCATTACGCACTCTATTCGATCATCGCCACGCTCACCTGGCAGGGTTTTCCCTTCTTCGCAGTGATGATCCTTGCCGGCCTGCAAGGCATTCCGCGCAGCCAATATGAGGCGGCGTCGATCGACGGCGCGTCCACATGGCGGCAATTCCTGCATATCACCCTGCCGGGAATTGCGCCGGTGCTGGCAACGGCCGGGTTGCTGCGGGTCATCTGGGTGGCGAACTCGATGGATGTCATCTTCGTCATGACCGGCGGCGGCCCTGGCTATTCGACCCATACGCTGCCGCTCTACGCCTTTGTCCGGGCGCGGCAGAACGTTGATTTCGGCTACGGCACGACGATCGCGGTCACCTTCACCATTCTGCTCGGAGTCGTCGTCGCCTTCTATCTCGCCAGAACCATGCGGGAGGTCGAACGATGAAAAAGCCAAATACGCTGCGCCGTATCCTGGCCACCGATCTGCCGGTCTTCATCATCCTCATCATCGCCATGGCGCCGTTCGTCTGGATGATCCTGACCTCGCTCACGCCGACGGCAGTCCTCAGTGCCACGGGCGTCTCGCTAACGCCGGCCGGCTGGAGTTTCGACAACTATACCAGGCTGTTTGCCCAGACATCCTTCCTCGACAATATGCTCGACAGTCTCATTATCGCTGTCGGTACCGTCGTTATCGGCCTTATCGTCTCGGTGACTGCAGCCTACGCCTTCTCGCGGTTTCGTTTCATCGGCCGCAAGCTGCTGATGCTGCAATTCCTGCTGATCAACATGTTTCCCGTCGTGCTGCTCATCCTGCCGCTCTTTATCATGATGCGCAAAGCCGGCATCCTCGATACGCATATCGGGCTGATCCTTGCCAATTCCACCGTCGCCATTCCCTTCGCGGTCTGGATGCTGACGAGCTACATCTCGGCCATTCCAAAAAGTCTGGACGAGGCGGCGATGATGGATGGCTGCTCGCGGCTGGCAGCGCTCTGGCGTGTCGTGCTGCCGCTCACCATGCCCGGCATCGTCTCGACCGGCATCTATATCTTCATCACCGCCTGGAACGAATATCTCTACGCGCTCACCCTTGGCGGCCGCAACGTGCGTCCCGTGACGGTGGCGATCCAGACGCTCATCGGCGAATACCAGATTGAATGGGGCCTGCTTGCTGCCGGCGCCGTCGTCGGGGCTCTGCCTGCCACTGCACTTTTCCTTCTCGTCCAACGCCGGCTGATCGGCGGCCTCACTCAGGGCGCGGTGAAGGGCTGATGTCACAGAAAGAGGAATGATCATGAACCCCGTCGGGTTGATATCGATGCAATATGCAAGGCCCTTCACGGCCGAGCACTTCCCGCTGTTTCGCCGCATGCGCGACCTTGGCTATGACTTCGTCGAGCTGCTGGTGCCGGAGCCGGGAGAACTGGACCTAGCCGAGACGAAACAGGCGCTCGACGATGCCGGCCTTGGCGTCGTCCTTGCCGCCCGCGTCAATCTCCAGCGCAATCTCTCGTCTGCCGAGGCCGAAGCCTATCGCGCCGGAATAGACTATCTGAAATATGCAGCCGACTGCGCCGCAGTCCTTGGCGCCAAGATCGTCGGCGGCCCGTTGACCGGCAACCCCCTGGTCTTTGCCGGCCGGCCGCCGCAGCCTGTCGCCGAAGATGAACGTATTGCGCGCAAGGAGCGCTGCGTCAACGGCCTGAAAGAGGCCGGCGATCATGCGCAGAAGGCCGGCATTCTTCTCGCCGTCGAACCGCTCAACCGTTTCGAAAGCGATGTGCTCTGCACGACACAACAGGCGATGGAGCTCCTCGACGCCGTCGACCATCCCGCCGTTCAAATGATGCTCGACACGTTCCACATGCACATGGAAGAGGCCTCGATTGCCGAAGCGATCCGGCTCGGCGGCAAGCGCGTCGTGCATTTCCAGGCCAACGAAAATCACCGCGGCTTTCCCGGAACAGGCGCTACCGACTGGGTGGACGTTTGCCGCGCCCTGCACGAGATCGGCTATCAGGGTCCGGTTTCGCTGGAGCCGTTCCGCCGCAACGACGACCGCTTCGGCGTGCCTTTCGCCCAATGGCGCCCGCCGCATGAAGACGAGAGCGAGAGGCTGGCGGCAAGTGCGGCCTTCATCAAATCCCATCTCACACTGACGGAATATCGCCGATGACATTGAAGATTGGTTGGATCGGGTGCGGCATCCATGCGACCCAGATGCTTCTCCCGCAGCTCGTCCGCCACGATGTCGAGCTCGTGGCGCTCTGCGACATCGATGCCAAGCGCCTGGCGTCCGCCGGCCGACAGTTCGGCGTTTCGACCCTGACCACGGATGCGAACGAGCTGATCAAGACGCCTGGCATCGATGCCGTCGGCATGGCCGTCGGTCCGGATCAACATCTGGCCTTTGGCAAGGCGGCACTGGAACGCGGCCTTCCCGTCTTCATGGAAAAGCCGCCATCCGGCAGCGCCGCCGGCGCCCGCGAATTGCGGGCTGCCTCGGAAAAATCAGGCAAGCCACTTCTTCTCGGCTTCATGAAACGCTATTCGGCCGGCAACAAGATTGCCGCCAATATCGTCCGCTCGGGCCGCTTCGGCGATGTGCTTGGTCTGACCGGTTATTACATGACGGCACCCGGCTATTTCGTCGGCAATGTCGATTATACCGGCTTCTTCCTGCACCATTGCGTCCATTACATGGACCTCGTCTCCTTCCTGGTTTCGCCGGTGACGAAACTGACCGCACGAAAAGTAGAGAAGGAGCCGGGCAAGGTGCTCTTCCACATCAACTTCGATTTCCAATGCGGCGCGATCGGCACGATTGCCATGGGCACGATCCAGTCGCGTGGGGCGCCGGTGGAACGCATCGAGCTCATGGGCGACCATCAGCGCATCGAAGTCGATAACGTCATCGACATCAAATGGAACCGCAACCCGCCCTTCAAGGTCGACGACCCCGCAGCCACTCTCACCGACGCGATTGACAGCCTGACCTGGAAACCGAACTTCACCGCCGCAGCCAACGAGGATCCGAAGGGTTATTATTCGCTGCTGTCGGATGTCGTTCCCGCCCTTGGCGGTGCCACGACCGCAGCGCCCAGCATCCATGACGGCGTCGTCGCTATGGAGCGGCTCGAGATGCTGAGAACCGAACTGGTGCTTTAGCAACCCGGGCTATTACATCTATTCGCTTATGCGTTTGCCATTCGTGGCGCCATCGACATGATCCACTCAGGTAATGCATCTTGGCGCACGCAAAAAAAGGCCCGAGCTACGAGGCTCGGGCCAATGTCTAAGCCGCACAGCATGGGAGGAGAATGCAGCGGCCAGCTTGAGAGTACTTTGCGCATGGTTGATGGTTCGTTAAAGCGCTGGTTGATCATGGAGACGTATTGCCGTCGCTGTAGCTCGCTCGGGCTGGTCAAAGGCGAAGCCTCGGAGAACGTCTGTACCGAGTTCAGCAAGCTGATAACCTGCTCTCATCCCAATGCCTTCAGCAACGACGGAGGATCCAAGAGCGCTGCGATATCGTCTCGTCGAGGCTAAAACGGCAAGCTCGGTACTCCGCACGTTCAGACTCGGGCTGGACTGGCTCCGTTACTTGCATTCCGGCGTTCGCGTAAATATCGCGGATAGCGTCCGTCAACTGACGCTGGAGAATCTCGGAACTGCCGAGTGCCTACAAGAGTGCTGCCCGCGTGCGGTCGCAGATCGAGCACTATGGCTTGGCCGAAGCGATCCCCTACGGGAACATTATGGCCGGCGACTGGCAGAAAGATGCGCCCTGGCGCAAAAAGCGCCGGTAAAGATCAGGAAGGCAACTAGGTTTGCCTTCCCTCACCTGCCCGGCCGCGCGAGCGACCGGGCGATATCGATGATGTCGTCGCGCGAGGCGGTTGGATCTTCCCTGTTCCAGGCGACACCGAGCCCGATCTTGAAATCGATCCCCCTCACCTTTTTCAGTTCAAACCCGCGGTTCGGCAGATCCTGCGTCCATTCCGGCACGAAGCCGATGCCAAGCCCGGCAGAAACCAGCGA
>UCCS01000212.1 GCA_900470965.1 Hyphomicrobiales bacterium | reverse complement strand
CATTCACGGCGAATTCGAAATCGTTGACGATGATGTCGGCGATGCGGCTCTCGGAGGCGGAGAGGCGGCTCCTGTCTTCCTGCAATGTGGAAAAAATATCCAAGCCTGTCCTCCCGCCGATCCGTCAGTCAACTCTTCTTCTTGTAGGCAACGCAGTCGATTTCGACCTTGCAATCCACCATCATGGACGATTGGACGCAGGCGCGGGCCGGCGGATGTGCGCCGAAATAGTCCTGATAGATTTTGTTGAATGTCCAGAAATCGCGCGGATCGTCCAGCCAGACACCGACGCGCACCACGTCCTCGACGCCGTATCCGGCCTCGTCGAGAATGGCGAGCACATTGGCGATCGTCTTGTGCGTCTGGGCAATGATATTGCCGTCGATAATCTCGCCGTTTTCCATCGCCACCTGACCGGAAACATAGAGCCAGCCATCAGCCTCGACCGCGCGCGCGAAAGGCAGCGCCTTGCCGCCGGCGCCGGTCTGAACAGTGCCATATCGCTTGATGGACATGTTGGGATCCCTGCAAATTATTTTCTTGATAAGTTGACAAGGGACCATAGAAAGCAGATTTTGACCAGTGAAAAACGCCATTTATGAAAAGAATTTAAATCGGGAGCTATGATGCGTGATCCTTTCAAGAATCCTTTTCCGTCCTCCGATACTGCACGGCACGCCATCTGGGAGATGCTCGTGCCCCGCGACATCGACGCATTTCTGGCAGCCGACTGGTCGATGGTCGAAGATGATTTCGTTGAGGAAGGCTTCATCGGCATCGATGGCCGCAAGCAAGTCAGCCCCGACAAGTGGCGTCTGGCATTCCCCGCACTTTCGGCCTATCGCGACGAGTGGCTGAGACAGGCAAAGGATTTTGCCACACAGAGCTTCGCCGAGGATACCCGCACCGCGATCTTCACGACCACGACGCTCGAGGACATCGAGATCGAGGGCGGCATGGCTCTTGTCCGCAAGAAATTCGACGGCGGCCTGACGAAGAGTGATGGTACCCGTGACCTCATGCAGTGGCAGACGCTCTATTATTGCAGGTTCCACGGGGGACGGTGGAAAATCTGCGGATTTACCGGCTACCTGCCAAACCCGATGGGTTGAGGCGGGACCGCAAAACAAGGCCAACTCATTTGCGCATTTTCACGGCAGCACTGGCGACCGAAACCAATACGTTTTCCCCGATCTGTGTGGATCGCCGCGCTTTCGAAGCGTCTCTTTATGCCCCACCCGGCCAGCATCCGGAAACGCCCACACTCTGCACCGCGCCGATCACTGTCGGTCGCCGCGTCGCCGCTGAAAAGGGCTGGGAGCTGATCGAGGGCACTGCAGCCTGGGCAGACCCGGCCGGCCTCGTCAACCGTCAGGCCTATGAAGGGCTGCGGGACGAAATCCTCGACCAGCTCCGCGCCGCAATGCCTGTCGATGCCGTGGTGATGGGGCTGCATGGGGCAATGGTGGCCGCGGGATATGAGGACACAGAAGGTGACCTCCTCACCCGCATCCGCGACATCGTCGGGGCTGATGTGCTGATCTGCGCTGAACTCGATCCGCATAGCCATCTGACCCGGAAGCGCATCGCGGCACTGAATTTCGCGGTTTATTTCAAGGAATTCCCGCATACGGATTTCGTCGACCGCGCCGAGGATCTCTGGCGCATCGCCGTCGACGCGCTCGAGGGCAGGGTAAAGCCTGTCAATTCGATATTCGACTGCCGGATGATCGATGTCTTCCCGACATCGCGCGATCCGATGCGCTCCTTCGTCGACAAGATCATGCGGATCGAGAAGGAAGATCCGGAAATCCTGTCGATCTCCGTAGTCCACGGCTTCATGGTCGGCGATGTGCCCGAGATGGGCACCAAGCTGCTTGTCGTCACGGACAACAATCCGGAAAAGGGTGCGGCGCTGGCGCGCGATCTCGGCTTGGAGCTGTTTTCCAAGCGCGGCACCTTCATGGTGCCGCAGATCGACGAGAAGGAAGCCGTATCGCGGGCGATGGCTGCGAAAGCCTGGCCGGTCGTGATTGCCGATGTCTGGGACAATCCGGGCGGCGGAACCGCTGGCGATGCCACCGTCATTCTCGAAGAGCTTCTGGCCCGCCGAGTGGAGAATGCTGCGATCGGCACCATCTGGGATCCGATCGCCGTTCAGATCTGTTTTGCTGCCGGCGAGGGGGCCGAAATTCCCCTGCGCTTCGGCGCAAAATCAGCGCCCGGGACCGGTAATCCCGTCGACGGCATGGTGAAGGTCGTCAAACTGGTGAAGAATGCCGAGATGCAGTTCGGCGAAAGCCTGGCACCTTTCGGTGATGCGGCCCATATAGTTCTTGATGGTATCGACATCATTCTGAACTCGACGCGAGCGCAGAGCTTCGATCCGAGCCTGTTTTCGGTGATGGGCATCGATCCGACCAAGCAGAAGATTCTGGTGATCAAATCCACCAACCATTTCTTCGCATCCTTCTCGAAGATCGCTGCTGAAATACTCTACTGTTCGGCAGGGACCCCCTATCCCAACAATCCGGCAATGACCAACTATCGCCGGGCGCCGAAGACCATCTGGCCGATCGTGGCCGATCCTCATGGAACTGAACGCGGAGCTGCCTGAAATGCATGACAACCGGTTTGCCGTCGTCGCCAAGGCCGGAGACAGGATCGCCGATCTTTCCACGCCCCGCCCGATAATCGACGAAGACAAGCTGGCCGCCAACATATCAAGGGTCCAGTCTTACATGGACGAGCACGGGCTGAATTTCCGCCCGCATATCAAGACGCACAAGATACCGGCGCTTGCCGCGGCCCAGGTCGCGGCCGGCGCCAAGGGTATCAATTGCCAGAAGGTGACAGAGGCCGAGGTCTTTGGCGAAGCCGGTTTCGAAGACATCCTGATTACCTTCAATATTATCGGCCCCTCGAAGCTCGGACGGCTCGCCGCCCTCAACGATCGCATTTCGGGTCTCAAGGTCGTTGCCGACAGCGACGTGACGGTCGACGGCCTGTCTTCACATTTTTCCGGCCGCAAACCGCTGACTGTCCTCGTCGAATGCGATACCGGCGGCGCGCGCTGCGGCGTCCAGACGCCCGAACAGGCGGTCTCGCTCGCCAGACGCATCGTTGCTGCCGACGGGCTGACATTCGGTGGTATCCTCACCTATCCGAAGCCGCAGGCTGCCGATGAGGTCGAGGCTTTCATCCAGGCTACGCTGAAACGGCTGACGGAAGAGGGAATTGCCTGCCCGATCGTCAGCAATGGCGGCACGCCCAGTCTCTTTCAGGCGCATCTGGTCAAATCGGCGACGGAGCATCGGGCAGGGACCTATATCTATAATGACCGTCAGATGATCCGGATGGGACATTGCACGCAAGACAATTGCGCAATGCACGTCCTGGCAACCGTCGTGTCGCGGCCGAATGCGGACCGTGCCGTTATCGACGCAGGCTCGAAGGCGCTGACCTCCGATTTTCAGGGCTTTGCCGATTTCGGCCTCGTCGTCGGATATACCGAGGCGAAGATAACCAGCCTCTCGGAAGAGCACGGCGTCATCGACCTTTCGGCCTGCACGGGTGCGCGGCCCCAGATCGGCGAAAAGCTCTTCATCATCCCGAACCACACATGCGTGGTGTCGAACCTGTTTGACACGATGGTTTTCCATCGCAACGGCGTCGTCACGCGCGTCGAGGACGTCGCCGCGCGTGGGCTTGTCTGGTAGCTGAACAATCGGCCGTTCAGGTCGTCGCAGGTGCCAGCACGTTCATATCGATTTCGGTTAGTTCCACACGGCGCTCGAAGGCGATACCTTCCTCGTCAAAGAGATGGCAATCGGCGGCATTGATACCGACGGCGACCGGCACATCGGTGCGGATGCCGACACTGCCGGGCAACATGGCGCAGAAGTTCTCCATTTCGCCGCCGAGCGCAACATAGGCCACAGTATTTGCGCCAAGCCGTTCGATGACGCTGGGTGCAACCGTCAGCGAAATGTCGCCGGTTCCGAGCTGGATATGCTCCGGCCGAATGCCGAGCGTCATCATCTTGCCGACCATGCCGTCGCGCGGCGTCACCGGCAGGGTCGCCGTCTGGCCGCGATAGTCCACGGTCACGCCGGCCTCGCTTGCAGACGTGCAGGTAACCGGCAGGAAATTCATTTTCGGATTGCCGATGAAGCCGGCAACAAACTGGTTGGCGGGCTTGTGATAGAGCTCGAGCGGCGCACCGGTCTGGGAAATATTGCCGGCATCCAGCACGACGATGCGGTCGGCCATCGTCATGGCTTCCACCTGGTCGTGCGTCACATAGATCATGGT
>UCCS01000166.1 GCA_900470965.1 Hyphomicrobiales bacterium | reverse complement strand
GCGCGATCCTGCGGGCGGCCAACCCTTCCGCGCTCGATCACTGCCTGATCGGCCACGTTTCTGCCGAGCCGGGCCATCTGCGGGCCATCGAACAACTCGGCAAGACGCCGCTTCTGGCGCTCGGCATGCGGCTTGGCGAGGGCACGGGTGCAGCGCTCGCTGCCGGCATCGTCAAGGCGGCTGCAGCCTGCCATTCCGGCATGGCGACCTTCAGTCAGGCCGGCGTTTCCGGCAAGCATTGATGCGGTCGGAGCCGCAACCCGACCAGTGCATTGCTTGCGCTGGGATCGGGGAAACGGTATCTGCGTATCCGCTCATAAATGGAAGCGTCGGCAAAAAGACCGGCGTGGAGGAAACGAGGCGCCTTTGACGAAACCTGCCGTGACCAAGGAAACGGGATTTCGCCATTTCGTGGCAGCGGCCAGCTATTCCTGGGCTGGCTTCCTGCGGGTCTTCAGGGAAGCGGCTTTCCGGCAGGAGCTCGGCTTCTTCGCCGTGGCGCTGATTGCGCTTTTTCTCGTCAGTGCGGATGCCGCGGAATTCGTCGTCACGACGGTGCTTTTCCTCGGGCTGTTTTCCATCGAGGCGATGAATACGGCGGTCGAGGAAGTGATCGACCGGATTTCACCCGAGATCTCCATCGTCGGCAAACATGCGAAGGATCTCGGCTCCTTCGCCGTCACCTGCATGATCGCCGCCTGTTGCCTTTATCTCGGCTTCGTCGTCGTCAGGCATCTGTTCTTTTAACTTATGGGGGAAGACTAGGCGAAGCTGCGGCGCTTCTTGATGACCGGCTGGGCTTCTTCTACCGCCGGGATGCTCTGCAGCACGCGCTTGGCCGGTAGGATGGCGATGACTTCGGTGCCTTCGCGCAGCCTGGATTTCAGGATGAATTGGCCGTCATGCTTGGCGAGGATCGCCTGGACGATCGGCAGGCCGAGGCCGGTGCCCTGTTCGGCGCTCTTGATGGCGATAGAGCCCTGGCCGAAAGCGGAGAGCACGACCGGGATTTCGTCTTCGGGAATGCCGGGGCCATTATCCCTGATGGAGATGTACTGGCCGCCGCCGGCCGTCCAGCCAACCTTGACGTTGATTTCTCCACCCTGAGGCGTGAATTTCACAGCATTGGAAAGAAGATTAAGCACGACCTGGCGCATGGATTTTTCGTCCGCCCAGATCGCCGGAAGCTGGCGCTCGACCTGATCGTGGATGGAGATGTTCTTGGCGCGGGCGCGAAGTTGCACCATGCCGATGCAGTCCTCTGTTATATCGAGCAGAGAAATCGCCTCTTCGCTCAACTCATACTTGCCGGCTTCGATGCGCGAGAGATCGAGGATTTCATTGATGAGATCGAGCAGATGCTGGCCGGAGCGATGGATATCGCCGGCATATTCCTTATAGGTCGGATTTGCGAGCGGACCCATGACTTCCGCCGACATGACCTCGGAGAAGCCGAGGATGGCATTCAGCGGCGTGCGCAGCTCATGCGACATGGAGGCGAGGAAGCGCGACTTGGCGAGGTTTGCCTCCTCGGCACGGCGGCGAGCCTCGTCCGACATGGATTTGGCCACTTCCAACTCGGCGATCAGATCGTCCTTTTCCGACTGGAAAGACAGGATCCTCAGGCTGAACTGGAAGAGCCGGTCGCTGATGTAGTTGAAGAAGACCACCGTCATGGTGAAGACGCCGGTCAGAGAGAGTTCCAGAATATCGCCAGACAGGCCGCTTTTTGCGGCAAGCGCCACGACCGCTGGCGCAAAGCCGACCAGCACGGCGCGCGTCAGCATGAAATTCGACATGGTCGTGACCGACAGCGCGATCAGCAGCGTGGCACCCTTATAGAGCGTGAAGCTCGAAGGTTCGCAGGCCGAACAGCCCTGCAGGGCAAAGACTGCCCAGCAGCAGCCGATCAGGAACTGGCCCACCAGCAAGAGGTTGCGCCACCGGCGCACAGCTTCTGCGGTAATTTCCTGCTTCCTGGCGCGGCGGGCCAGAAGAATATTGGCGGCATGGCAGGTCAGCGTCAGCAACGCCCAGAAGAACAGGCTCGCATCCTCGGTGAAATAGGTGCCGAGTGCTGCAACGATGATAACGAAAAGCGGCATGATCGCCGCGCCCTGCAGCACGGCAGTGATATACATCTGCAGTACGTCACGATCGAAGGCGGAGCTGGAGGCATGGCCGGACTGCAGGCGTTCACGCGTCTGCCGCACGGCCTTTGAAACCGCCTTATTGCGGTGGCCGCGCGATTTATCGACAATGATCTTGTCGGTTGATGTGCTGACGCCGGTACTCATGTGCACGTTGAAATTTGTCCCGCAGATGAATAAGAGCTTAACCGGAAAGTCTTAAGAAGATGTTTGCCATCTTTGCCAAGGGTTTGTTTTGCAAGGAGGCAAAAGCGTGGCAAGGCTTCTTGTGTTGACCCGGGACGGTGCAACCGCCCTCGCTTTTCTTGTTCTCGTTGCATTAATTGCGGCCAAGCTCAACGACAGGCCCGACATCCAGCACCAGGGCGCTTTTCACGCCGCTGATGGCGATAGCCTCGTTCTCGCTGGCGAGCGCATGCGCCTGAAGGGTATCGATGCACCGGAACTGTCGCAGACTTGCGAGCGGCAGGAGCAGGACTGGGCCTGCGGCAGGCAGGCGCAACATGCGTTGCAGCGGCTGGTTTCTGACAACGCTACGCAATGCGGTGGAAACGAGCGCGATCGCTACGACCGGCTGCTGGTCACTTGCCGGAATAGTGCCGGCAATATTAATGCGCGCATGGTGGCTTCCGGGATGGCGGTTTCCTATGGCGGCTATCAGCCGGAGGAAAGGCAGGCGAGGGCGCAAAAGCTCGGGCTCTGGGCCGGCCATTTCGAAATGCCGCGCGATGTCCGGGATCAGGCCCGGCATGAAAGCTCCGGCCTGAGGCGGCTAATCGGCGGATGGACAGGATGGTAATGAATAGTGCGTTGAGCGAGGACCGACTGGATGGGCTGCGGGCCGAGATTGCCGGCTGCCGGATCTGTCGCGATGCGCCGCTGCTCGGCATCGAGGATCAACTGCCGCACGAGCCGCGGCCGGTTGCCGTGCTCTCGTCGCGCGCCCGTGTGCTGATCGCGGGCCAGGCGCCGGGGCTGCGCGTGCATGAAAGCGGTCTGCCATTCGACGATGCTTCTGGCGACCGGCTGCGGCAGTGGCTGCAGGTGGACCGGCCGACCTTCTACGACCGGGATCGATTCGCGATCGTGCCGATGGGCTTCTGTTTTCCCGGCTATGATGCCAAAGGCAGCGACCTGCCGCCGCGGCGTGAATGCGCGCCGATCTGGCGGGATCGCGTGCTTTCGGCCATGCCGCAGATCGAGCTGGTGCTTGCCATCGGCGGTTATGCGCAGGCCTGGCATATGGGAGCCATGAGGCGCGAGAACATGACCGAGACGGTGCGGGCATGGCATGACAGCCTCGCCGTGCCGGGCAAGCCCTTGATTCTTCCGTTGCCGCATCCGAGTTGGCGCAATACCGGCTGGATCAAGCGGCACCAGTGGTTCGAAGAAGAACTGCTTCCCGAGCTGCGCCGGCGAATCAAAATGCTTGCCTTCTGAAACAAAATTCTTTTCGTCGGCCGGAATCGCGCTATACAAAGAAAATAATTCGAAAAGGACTTAGTTTCGCATGGATCGCCTCGACCGAAAGATACTGCGCCTGCTCCAGGAAGATTCGACGCTCGCCGTTGCCGACCTCGCCAAAAAGGTCGGGCTTTCGACGACTCCATGCTGGCGGCGTATCCAGAAGATGGAGGAAGACGGCGTCATCAAGCGCCGGGTGGCGATCCTCGATCCCGAAAAGGTCAACACCAAGGTTACGGTCTTCGTGTCGATCCGCACTGCGACCCATTCCATCGAGTGGCTGCGCCGTTTCTCCGAGGTCGTGGCGGAATTCCCCGAAGTGGTCGAATTCTACCGGATGAGCGGCGATGTGGACTATCTGCTGCGCGTCGTCGTGCCCGATATCGCCGCCTATGACGCCTTCTACAAGCGGATGATCGCCAAGATCGAGATTCGCGACGTCTCGTCTGCCTTCGCGATGGAGCAGATCAAGTATTCGACGCAGCTGCCGCTCGACTACATGCTTCTCGAAAACGCCAAGTCCAACGAGGACTGAGTCGGGCAGGCGCTTTTAAGACAGCGCATACGATTTAAGGCAGGCGCGAACGCATCGCGCCCGCTGGTGAGGAAGCAGAAGCTCCTCTGGAGACTGCTCAGGCAAGCTGGGCGGCGAGAATCAGGAGTTCATCTGTGACTTCTGAGGGTGTTCGTCGAACACCAGCCACTTGACGGCGGCGCGAAACCTTTCCAAATTGTAATCTTCCTGTCATGGAACTATGCGAAGCCACGCAAGCCATGAATTGGCCCAGGCGTTGGGAGGCACGGGGGCCGATTCAGAAGGGTGGTCCGGGGGTATCTGGAACACTTTTATAATGTCCGTGCAGCGCAATATCGCGCTTTGCACGATTTTTTATGTTGTTGGCGAAACGTTTAAGCGACGCCAAAAATCCGTGCCTATGGTTGCTTCTGCAACAAAAAGTAGGCCTCAAATCGATTGATGGTCGCTTTCTGCACCATTAGGTTCGATTTCAGGACACTATGTCCTAATCTCCCATCTTTATATAGTCCTTAGCCGGCGCTAAAGTCCGGCTGCTTCGCGAAAACGTTCGAGCTCTGCTCCATTTTTGCGGTGCCTTGGGAGGAGCATTTCAGCCGCTTGCGGTAGCCACTGGTTACCGCGGCGGCATTTGTGCGTTAGCTATTTATCCACTTGAAATTGTTGTATAAAAACCACGCTTGGTGCAGAAAGCATGCTCAGGCTGTGGGTTGGCGCCCTTCACGAATTGCTACAGTCAGATGTCTGTGGGATGAACGTTCGGCGGTTCGATCGATCCGCACGCCGTGAGGCTGTTCAAACGGGTCGGCTTTGGATCTTCGGAGACAGGGTAAAGCCCCGATCGACAAAGGAGTGGAATTCTACAATGAACATCAAGATGGTATTGCTTGCGTCGGCAGCAGCATTTGCTGCATCGACCCCGGTACTCGCAGCAGACGCAATCGTTGCTGCCGAGCCGGAGCCGGTTGAGTACGTTCGCGTCTGCGACGCTTACGGCACCGGCTACTTCTACATCCCCGGCACGGAAACCTGCCTGAAGATCGAAGGCTACATCCGTTTCCAGGTTAACGTTGGCCCGAATGCTGGTGGCGACAAAACCACCAACGACTCGAGCTGGGATGCTGTAACCCGTGGTCAGGTTCAGTTCACGGCCAAGAGCGACACCGAATACGGCCCGCTCACCGGCGTTATCGTTCTCCAGGCCAACGCTGACAACGCGTCTAGCCAGGAAACGATCCTCGACTCCGCTTACCTCGACGTCGCGGGCTTCCGCGCTGGTCTCTTCTACTCCTGGTGGGACGATGGTCTCTCCGGCGAGACGGACGACATCGGTTCTGTCGTAACGCTGCATAACTCGATCCGTTATCAGTACGAAACCGGTACCTTCTACGCTGGCATCAG
>UCCS01000163.1 GCA_900470965.1 Hyphomicrobiales bacterium | reverse complement strand
ACCCGCAAGCGCCCCGATTGCCCCCATGCCTGCCGCCGCCCATCCGCAGCCGCCCGGCCAGACGAGCGCACAGCCCGCCCAGGGGGCGACAAAGACCGGCCCGCGCGAAGGGAGTATCTGACCATGCTCGAACTGACCCTTTGCTCGATGCTGACCATCCTCCCCGATTATCTCTATCGGCGCTATGTCCAAGGCAAGCGCATCGGCCGCGAGATCACCCTTTACAGCATGTGGTACGAGCTGCGCTGGGGCATATCAGCCTGCCTGCTGCTCACCATCTCGCTGATTACCATGATCTTCTATTTCCACCCCTCGACGCAGAGCGTCACCGCCGTCTTCCGCACCGTCACCATATTGCCGGAATCCATGGGCCGGGTCGACGAGGTCTATGTCGGCGTCAACCAGAAGGTCGCGGCCGGCGCGCCACTCTTCCGCCTCGACGATTCCACCCAGAAGGCAGCCGTCGACGTGGCGCACAAGCAGATCGCCGAAGTCGAGGCCGAAACCAAGGTGGCCGAGAGCGAGCTTGCCAGCGCCGACGGCATGATCCGGCAGGCCGAAGGCGCCCTGCAGGTCTCGATCGACGAACTGCAAATGAAGACCCAGCTTTTGAAGAACGATGCGGTTGCCCGCCGCGAGGTGGACCGGCTCACCAATACCGTGGAAAGCCAGCGCGGCATGGTCAGCGCCGCCTATGCCAACAAGGAGACGCTGCAAACTAAGCTCAACATTCTTCTGCCGGCGCAGAAGGCAAGTGCGCAGGCAGCACTCGCGCAGGCGCAGGTGGAGCTCGACAAGACATTCGTCAAGGCTGGCGTCGCCGGCACCGTCCAGCAGTTCACGCTGCGCAAGGGCGATGTGCTGAACACCATGTTACGCCCGGCCGGCATCCTCGTACCTGAAGAAGCCGGCCGCGGCACGCTGATTGCCGGCTTCGGCCAGATCGAGGCGCAGGTGATGAGGCCAGGCATGGTGGCAGAAGCCACCTGTGTCGGCAAACCCTTCACCATCATCCCGCTCGTCGTCACCGAGGTGCAGGATGTGATCGCCGCCGGCCAGCTGCGCCCCACCGACCAACTCGTCGATGTTGCGCAACTGGCAAAGCCCGGCACCCTGACCGTCTTCCTGCAGCCCCTGTTCGCCGGCGGCCTGGATGACCTGCCGCCCGGCAGCAGCTGCATCGCCAACGCCTATACCAACAACCACGCTGCGCTGGCCGACCCCAATATCGGCACGTTTAAATGGATAGGCCTGCATGTCATCGATACGGTCGGCGTGGTCCACGCCATGATCCTGCGCATACAGGCCCTGCTGCTGCCGGTGCAGACGCTGGTACTGACGGGGCATTGAAGGAGGCAGCACGCTTGCTCCGCCAACGCCTCTTTCGTCATGCTCGGGCCTGTCCCTGATACCTGCCGTTGGCAATATCAAGCACAAGGCCGGACGCCCCGGCCTTGCCAACTGCCGCCGGTCTAGCCACCTATTGGGCAGACCCACGCCTGACGAGAGACACCTGTGCGCCCCGCAGACGATGCCTTCACCCGTGCCCTTGCCCTTATCCCCGAGGGCTACAGCGAAGGCAGCTTCGAAGCAGGCCGCTGGGGCGCCACCGTCAAGCGCTCGCCGGATGGCAAGCGCATCTGGCTCTATGCCGAGGATCTCGCCGGCGGCGATATCGTCAGCTTCAACCTCTATCTCCTGGAAGCAAGCGGCAGCACGCTGAAGCCCTGCGAAATGTCGTCCGAGAAGGTCATCGCCTTCGTGCTCGGCTACCAGCCCGACAAGCAGGATCAACCCAAGCTGCCGGCAAAACGCTCGGGCCACCGCTGACGCTGAAAACACTCGATGACGAAATCGATGAACACTCGCGTCTTGAGCGCCAGCAGCCTCCTGTTGGCGTAATAGATCGAGATCGGCCCGATATCGACATACCAGGAGGGAACGAGCCGGATCAGTTCGCCGCTGTCGAGATGGGCAAGCGCATCGGGCTTGGAAAGCAGCGTTACGCCGAGCCCGAGAAGGGCCGCAGCGCGCATGGCGGCGGGGTCGTTCACGACGATCCTTGGCGTGAGATCGACAGGCTGCTCCTCTCCAGCAGCGTTACGCATCTGCCGTTGCGGAATGCGCCCGGTATTGATCGATTTCATGACGATTCCATCGAGCCCCGCAAGCCCGGCCGGATCGACCGGCGGCACGCGGCCCTGCATATAGGCGGGTGATGCCACCGCCACGAGATGGGCCGGCGCAAGCGGCCGCGCCACCACGCCCGAGGCAAGCTCGAAGCCGCCGCCGATTGCCGCATCGTAACCCTCCCCGATCAGATCCACCTGCCGGTTCTCGAACATCCATTCCGGCCGCACCAGCGGATAGCGTTTCATGAAATCAGGCAGCATCGGCAGGATATAGCCCGTGCCTAAACCCGGCGGCAGGCTGACCTTCAGCACGCCTGCCGGCTCCGCCTGCTCGTTGGAGATTTCGGCAATCGCCCCCTGCAGCCCCTCGAGATGGTCGCGCATGGCGATGAGAAAGCGCTCGCCCGCCTCCGTCAACGTCAGGCTGCGTGTGCTGCGATGAAAGAGCCGGAGCTTCAGATTGGCTTCGAGTGCCGCCACATTGCGGCTGACCGCCGCCGGTGTCAGCCCGAGGCGCCGCGCCGCCGCCGAAAAGCCGCCAAGCTCGGCGCTGCGCACGAAGGATTCCAGGTTCGCCAGGCTTTCCATCGTCGATCACCTTCAACAAAGACTTGAAAGTGATACCACCAACTACCGTCTAATCAAAGGGGAATGACATCGCGATATTGGCTCCATCGAAACCAACACGACATCCAGAAAGGAAACTTGCCATGTCCATCGGTATCATCGGCGCCGGCAATATCGGCTCCGCCTTCGCCCGCGCTCTCGCCCGCAACGGCATCTCCGCCACCATCGCCAATAGCCGCGGTCCTGAAACCCTCGGCGAACTCACCGCCGAACTCGCCCCTCACATCACCGCCGGCACCATCGAAGAGGTGGCAAAGGCCGATATCGTCCTCATCGCCGTGCCCTGGTCGAAGCTGCCTTCCGCCCTTGCCGGCCTGCCGGATTGGGCCGGCCGTATCGTCATCGATGCCAACAACCCGATCGAGGCACCCCTCTTCAAGCCGGCCGAACTCGGCAGCAAGCTGTCGAGCGAAATCGTCGCCGGCCTCGTGCCCGGCGCCCGTCTCGTCAAGGCCTTCAACCACCTCTTTGCCAATCTCGTCTCCGCCGATCCCAAAGCCGAAGGCGGCAACCGCGTGCTCTTCTATTCCGGAGATGATATCAAGGCGAAGGCCGAAGTCGGCGCCCTGATCACCCGCCTCGGCTTCGCCGGCATCGATCTCGGCACGCTCAAGGTTGGCGGCAGCCTGACGCAATTCCCCGGTGGCCCGCTACCGGCAGTCAACTTCGTCAAGTTCGGCTGAAGGAGAACGGAGATGTCCCCGACCCCGATAGAAACCGCAAAAACCTTCTTCGCTCACTGGAGTGCCAACCGCATCGAGGAGGCACTCGCCATGCTCGCCGACGACGTTCTCTACGACAACGTACCCCTGCCCGATATCACCGGCCGCGAAAACGTCCGCAAATTCCACGCCGATTTCGGCATCGGCACTGCCTTCAATGTGGACTGGCAGGTCACGGAAATCGCCATCTCCGGCAATGTCGTGCTGAACGAGCGCATCGATATCTTCACCCATGAAAGCGGCGGCCGGATCACCCTTCCTGTCATGGGCACGATCACGGTGGAGAACGGCAAGATCACGCTCTGGCGCGACTATTTCGATCTCGGTAGTTTCGAGCGGCAGCTGGCTGCGATAAAGCGGTAGCAACTCAAACCCCGGGCATATCAGTGGCCGGGGCGCCACTCACTGCTGCTGAAACGCCAGCCGCACGCCAAGTGCCATATAGATCGAGCCGATCACCTTTCCCTGCCAGCGGCCGATCGTCCGGTTCCTGTTCAGCCAGCCGCGCACCGAGCCGGCGCCGATCGCGAGCGCCGAGGTTACGCAAATGCTGAACGCCACGAAGATGATACCGAGCAGCGCGAATTGCCCGATCACCGAACCGCTTTCGGGATGGATGAACTGCGGCAGGAAGGCAAGGAAGAACAGCGCCGTCTTCGGGTTCAGGATTTCCGTGAATATCCCCTGCCGGAAAGCCTTGCCGGGGCTGATCTCGGGTGCAGCCGTCATATCGAGATTGCCGGACTTTTCGATGAAGGCGCGGTATCCGAGATAGATGAGATAGGCTACGCCGATATATTTGACCACCTCGAAGGCGAGCGCCGAAGTCGCAAGCAGGGCCGAAAGGCCGAAGGTCGCCATGGTGGCATGAATGAGATCGCCGGCCGCAATGCCAAGCCCCGTTGCGATACCAGCCCGCCGGCCGCCGCTCACCGATCGGGCGAGAACCAGCAGTGTCGCCGGCCCGGGAATCACCATCAGCCCGAGCACGACAAGAACATAAGTCGTCAAAACAGCGATACTCATCTTCGATTTCCGTTGCTTGAAATACCCGCGTTCAAATTAACGGCTTCGGCCGCCGGTGCAATATTCGAAAAGTTTACGCCGCGACAGCTGCCGCGATCCCTATCCCGCGAAAAACGCCTTGCGCCGCGCAGCGAATAAGCGCAGGATTCCAATTGCTGGCAGCCACTTCAAGGGCGCTGCCGGTTCGGGCGTTAGCCCTGGCCCCAACGAAAGGAGGACACGATGTCTTCCGATTTTTATCCGTCAAGTCTGTCGCGCAATCTCATCCGAACCGGCGCATTTGCCTACCGCGAAAATGTAGCGCTCGGCATTCTCAATCGTGCCGAAGATGCCGCCGGCGAACAGCAGAGCGATCGTTTCGAATCCGCCAGCAGTTTCGTGGCTTTTCCCGATTTCAGCCGTGGGCCGCAGGCCGGCCGGGGAACAAATGCGCTGCGCATTCATTCATCTCGGTATTCCCCAAGGCAACCCCAGGGGCAATCGCGTCTTTCCACATCGGCAGCCTCTCAGGACGAGCGTCCCGGCATCGGGCCCCTACCCCTTTGATGCTGCAGCGACCGCGCCGCCAGCCGGCGGCAGGTCGCAATACCTGATCTGTCCCGCATCCCACACAAGGAGGAAACCATGGCGAAAGGCCAAGTCCGCAGCAACCGCGAAGTCCGAAAACCGAAGAAAGACCGCTCTGCCACCGCTGCACCTGCCGCCGCACCCGGCACGCAGGTCAAGATGGCAAGCAGCACCACGGGCAGCGACAAGAAGAAATAACGCCCGCTCCGGCGCGACGGCCGCTCGGCTGTCCCGCCCATCGTCAAGGATAGCAATATGACCACAGACAAACGTGCAGCGGAAAATCTCTTCCGTCCGCCGCAACCCGAAAAAGCCTCCGACGCCGGAAAGCTCCAGGATGTACGCAAGCGACTGCAGCAGAGACAGCGCGAACAACGGCAGGATGAACGCCGCCAACGCGCGATAACGCGGTCGACCCTCCCCGCTGTTTCATCCTGAAACCGTCGACCCAGGAAGACTCCGATACCCGGATGGCTCGGCCATATCAGGAACGAGCAAGGACCATGAAGTGGCAGAATTCGACTATATGATCGAAGCCGGGCTTTACACCGGCAAGACATTGCGCAGCTCCCGAGGCCCCCGCTATAAGCGCTTCGAAACGGCCGCGGAAGCGGTGCGTTTTGCCATGGAAGACCTGCCCGGTCCGCAATTGCGCGGCTGTGTGCTGGAAGTGAATGAAGCCCGCTTCGACGAAAAGCAGATCCGCATGCTTTACGATGCGCCCGCCTATCCGCTTTCGCGCAGAGAGAAGTGACGGGCGCCCGCGGATATTTTCACCGCGGTCATGTTTCCCCATGGTCAGTGCCGCGTCATGAAAATAGGGAGGCAGGATGACGATTTTCTCCGTCCGCCACATCACGTCCTACCACTACAAAAGGCCGGTGCATTTCGGACAGCACCGGCTGATGTTCCGCCCCCGCGACAGCTTCGACCAAACGCTTCTGAGCTGCAGCCTCGATGTCTCTCCGGGGCCGGCATCCGTGCGCTGGATCCACGATGTCTTCGGCAATTGCATCGCACTCGTCGATATTACAGCCGCCTCCGCCGAACTGCGCTTCGAAACCGTCATCCGTCTCGAGCATACGGCGCAGGTTCCGCTCGATCTGGAGATCGACCGCAAGGCGCTGAGCTTTCCCTTCGCCTATGACGAGGACGAGGCGATCGATCTCGAACGCACCATCGTCAGGCACTATCCCGATCCCGATGACGAAGTCGGCAGATGGGCGCGGCAATTCGTGCCCTTGAGCCATCAGGCGCGCACCGGCCACATCCTGATGACGCTCTGCTACGCGATCCATGAGAGCTTCACCTATGTCAGGCGCTTCGAGCACGGCACGCAGGCGCCGCGGGACACGCTTCGGCTGCGCAGCGGCACCTGCCGCGATTTTGCGCTGCTGATGATGGAGGCGACCCGCTCCCTCGGTTTCGCCGCCCGCTTCGTCACCGGCTATGTCTATGTCGCCGATCGCGATGGCTCCATCACACTTGGCGGCGGCTCGACGCATGCCTGGTGCCAGGTCTATCTGCCGGGTGCTGGCTGGGTGGAATTCGATCCCACTAACGGCATCGTCGGAAACCGCGACCTGATCCGCGTCGGCGTGGCCCGCGACCCGCGCCAGGCCGTGCCGCTGTCGGGCAGCTATGACGGCGGATCGCGCGATTTCGACAGCATGAAGGTGCAGGTCAACGTCACCACGGAACAGGAATTCGATACCGCAAAGGCCAGGTGACGGAACGCCTGGCCCGCTGATGCATTCGCCTGCAGGACAAACCCTGTTTCAAAGGACCACGACTCATGAAGATACGTGCAGGCTTCCACATCGGCTATGAATGCGAGCATGAAACGCCCATGCTGCTGGTCCTCAACATCCACCCGTCCCGCCGGGTGGATCTCCTGACGGAACAGGTGCTGAGCTTCGACCGGCCGATCGAGGCCTGGGGCTACACTGATACGTTCGGCAATGCCTGCACCCGTATCGTCGCACCGCCGGGCCTGACGACCATTTCCACCGAATTCGAAATCTATGACAATGGCCTGCCGGATCCTGTTCCCGAAGGTGCGGTCCAGCACAACATCAATGATCTGCCCGACGATGTGCTCGTCTACCTGCTCGGCAGCCGCTATTGTGATACCGACCGTCTCGCCGATTTTGCCTGGAAGACCTTTTTCAAAACACCGCTCGGCTGGCCGCGCGTCCAGGCGATCCTCGATTTCACCCACAAGCGCATCGCCTTCGATTACCAGAAGGCCGACCCGCTGCGCACCGCCTTCGGCGGCTTTACCGACCGCACAGGTGTGTGCCGTGACTTCGCCCATCTCGCCGTCACGCTCTGCCGCTGCATGAACATCCCGGCGCGCTATTGCACCGGCTATCTCGGCGATATCGGCGTGCCCAAGGATCCGAACCCGATGGATTTCAGCGCCTGGTTCGAGGTCTATCTCAGCGGCCGCTGGTACACGGTCGACGCCCGCCATAATGCGCCGCGCATCGGCCGTATACTGATGGCCACCGGCCGTGACGCCACCGACGTCGCCATGTCGACGGCCTTCGGCCCCGCGATCCTCAAGCGCTTCGAGGTGATTACGGATGAGATGCCGGTTTGAGGTGGCTTGCTCCCCTCACTCCTCAAAAGGCGCCTGCGCAATGAGATCGACCGACGATGTCGCCACCGCATAGCCGGGCACGAGACGTTCGCCGAAATCCCGCACGAAATTGTCATAGGTCGTTTCGGGCCGTGTCCTGGCGATATGGCAGAAGCAGCCGGTCATCTTCTTTTTCATGCCGAGCCGGGGAAATTCCGCGACGATCGCCTTCATCTCGGCCGCCGGAATGAGGCTGTACTGGAAGCCGACGACATCGAGGCAAATGCCGGTCGTACAAAGCGCAATCTCGGCCTCCTTGTAGAGACCGATCGAAGGCGTCGAGTTCAGCGCGACGGCATCCCAGATCATCTGGGCGCGGCGCCGGTCGAGCCCGGCATCGACGGCAAAGCCGCGCGCCAGATCCGCTGCCTCCACTTCGAACCGGCGCGGCCCCGCAAAGCGCTCGTTGAGGGTGATGTCATGCAACAGCGTGCCGAGTGCCACGACTTCGCCATCGTGCTCGATCCCCCGCAACTGCCCGATCCGGACCGCAAACAGCCAGGATCGCATGACGTGATTGAAGAGATAGGGTTCGCAGTCCGTGCGCGCATAGTCCATCGCCCGATCGATGATGGCAGTACTCGGAACCGAGACGCCCGCAAGCATCCGTGTCTCTGTCGTGTTCATGATGCCAAAGCCTTCTTCTGATGCTGGAAGCAATCAGAGGAATAGATCCGCGCGCACCGCCCCGCTATCCAACGAAGGTTTGCTCAACGAAGGTTCGCCCGGGGCAAGCGGCACGCCTCAGACCGCTGCCACTTCGTCTGGCTTTAAAACGCTTTCGGAAGACCCGCTTGCTTCAGCGTCTCATTGGCAGTGTGGCGGGACTTGACACCATGATCGACCGTGAAATGGCGATTTGAAATCGGACTGAACCAGATTTCATGGTCGCCTTTTCCCGGCCGAACATATGTGCAGCCGGCTTTCGACAGTAACTCTTTGAGTTCCTTGAGATAGCCAGCCATGCGGTCAGTAGCTGGGATTGGGGATGCGAACGAGCTGCTCGGCCATGATATGAACAGGGATTTCCGGCAGATCGGACGTAAACCCGTTCAGCTCGAAAAGATCCGTTATGGCAGCGATCACCTTGGGCTCAAGAGCTTCCAGACTATTGGCCTCAACGGCCAGCCCGTCGATGTCGTTACTGCTGGCGATCCAGACGGCCGCCTCTTCATCCCACTCCGCGCGCACAACGATCGATACGTGCTTCATACGATGAGTTCTCCAAATCGGACATGATTGTCCAACACCTTCGCGCGCCGTCAATGTGGCCCGCTAGGTGTCATAGTGTACATATGTAGCGGAAAGAAAGTGAATTTTTAGTGGAGCGACTCTTGCGGTCAGGTTTTGTAGCCCCTCTTCTTCGCTCAAAACACGTGAATGCACCCCCCTCACGCCACCACCTCATCCGGCAGCGTGAAGATGAATCTCGTCCCGCGCGGCTCGTTCTTTTCCGCCCACAGCTGTCCGCCATGCGCCTCGACGATCGAGCGGCAGATGGCGAGCCCCATGCCCATGCCCTGCTCTTTCGTCGAAAAGAACGGCTCGAATATCTTGTCGGGAAATTCGATACCCGCGCCCCGGTCGCTGACTTCGACGCGCATCATGCCCTCCGCCCTGTGCACGCTCACTTCAAGCACCCTGTCATCGGCAACATCGGCCATCGCATCCATGCCGTTGCGCATGAGGTTGATGACAACCTGCTGGATCTGCACCCGGTCGAACGCAATGCCGAGCACAACATCCTCGCCGTCGATATCGACGCGGACGCCGCGCCTGATGGCCTCTTCGGCGAGCAGATCGCCCGCCTCGGTGATGACACGGCCGAGTGTGACGCAATCCCTCTTGTCCTCGGCGCGTTTGAACAGGGCGCGCACGCGCGTGACGACATCGCTTGCCGAATGCGCGCTGATGATGATGCGCTCCAGCGTTTTCTGCGCCCGCTCGATATTCGGCGGTTCCGCCATCAGCCAGCGCCGGCAGGCGTCTGAAGAACTCATCACCGCCGAGAGCGGCTGATTGACCTCATGCGCGATCGAGGCGGACAGTTCCGCAAGGCTCGCCGCTTGGCTCGCCCGCGCCAGGCTCTCCTGCGCCGAGAGCAGCTTCTCCTGCGCTCGCACCTCGCCGTCGATATCGAGGCAGACGACGTTCCACTGCACGATGGTGCCTTCGGCATCGCGCATGGGGGCTGCGCGCGTTTCCACCCAGCGATATTCGCCATCGAAACGTCTGAGGCGATGCCTGCGGGCATAGGGTTCGCCCGTCGCCAGCGAATGGGCATATCTCTCCTTCACGCCGGCCAGATCATCGGGATGGATGCCGGCATCCAGCGTGCCGGCAAGCCGGGATTTGCCGGTCCCGTCCAGCTGTTCGAGGTCGTAGCCGAGAAATTCGCGCAGCCGCTGGCTGCGGAAGACCGGCTCTCCATCAGGGTCGGCGCAGTCGATCATTGCCGGCAGGGTTTCCACCAGCTGCCGCAGGAAGCGCTCGCTCTCGCGCAAGGCGTCCTGTGTGGTGACCATGTCATGGATATCGGTGCTGACACCATACCATTGCAGAATCGCGCCGGAGGCGTCGCGCAGCGGTTCCGCCCGCGTCTCGGTCCAGCGATAGCTGCCGTCGGCGCGGGCCTGGCGATATCGCTGGACATAGGGTTCGCCGGTGGCAAAGGAGTGGCGCACCGCCTGGCGTGCCGCCTCCCGGTCATCGGGATGGATGACGCTGAGCGATGGCGATCCGTCCCGCGCGGTGATGTCATCAAGCGTGGCGCCCGTCACCTCGGTAAAGGGCTTGTTGACATAGGTCGGTCGTCCCTCGGCCGAAGTCGTCCAGATCAGCGCCGGCACGGTATCGACGAGCAATTGCAGCTGCCGCTCGCGTTCGCGAAGTGCTGCCTCCGTGCGCTTGTAGGCGTCGATATCGACAGTCACGCCATACCATCCGGTGATGCGCCCCTGCCCGTCGCGTGTCGGCCGCGCGGCCGCCCGGTGCCAGACATAGGCGCCATTGGCGCGCAGAACCCGGTATTCGAAATTCCAGTGCTCGCCGGTCCGCAGCGCATGGCGCAGCGTCTCGCCTGCCTCTTTGCTGTCATCGGGATGCACGCCGCGCTGCCAGCCCTGCCCTCCGCCCTCGATGAAGGGCTTCTCGTCGAGAAGCAGGTTCAGGTCTTCGAGCACCATGGCGATCGAAGTCTGCGCCGTCGGCGTCGCATAGGTGAACTGCCCTGACGCATCCATCGCCCAGGCGCCGCCATAGAGGTTCTCGATGGCAAGTGCGGCGCGCACCGCTTCGCCGGTCTCGCCAAGAGAGCTCGCCGTCGTCCAGCGCTCGTCCTGCCGCGCGACCGCCGGATCGACATCGACGCTGGTGCCGTATTTCGGCTCCACTCGAAACTCCACCCACCGGTAGCTGCCGTCGGGCTGAAGCTTCCGGTAGCTGCTGACCTGGGGAATGCCATGGAAGAAAGCCCGCGCACGCGCCTGCTCCACCGTCGCCCTGTCATGCGGATGAACCTCCGCCATATCGGCCGGAGAACCACCAGCCGCCATCCCGCCGGCAAGGGGCGCGCTCTCGGCATCGATGACGGTGCCGTACCATCCGGTGATGACGCCATTGCCGTCGCGCAGCGGCTGCCCCGTGCTGCGCGTCCAGCCGTAGCCGCCAGTCGGGCGCAGCATGCGGCTATCCACGCTGTAATGCTCGCCCGTCTGCAGGCAGCGCCGCCACAGGGCCGCGGCAACCTCATAATCGTCAGGGTGGATCGCCCGCTTCCAGCCGAATTCCTTGTCGTCGTCGGGTGCATTGAAGTCTTCAAGGCCGAGACCGAGAGAGGCAAGCACGCTGGGGGTCACGTAGAGGAAAGCGCCCGAGGCATCAGTGGCCCAGGCAACGCCGGTGAGACGCTCGACCGATTTGGCCGCCCGCACGGCATCGGCATCGGCCGTTTCAGGCGCGTTGACCGAAACGAGCGGGCCGAGAGACAGCGAAAGCGCAAAGAAAGCCGCCCATGACAAAGCAGGTTCGCGCATTCCGGCATCGAGCAGCGCCGCCAGCAGCGCGCCAAGCATGGCCACCGCCAGGACGGCATAGGTGAGCCTCGCAGCAACGCCGCGCGCACAAAGAAAAGCAGCGGCAACGGGACCGAGCAGGCCGAAAGGCGTCATGCTCAGCCAGGACACGGCTATGCCGACGAGGCAGGCGACGACGGCAAGTGCCAGGCGCCGGCGGGAGAGATCCGGCATCAGCATGCGCGCATCCCGCCATCGGGCGCGGGTTGAAAACGATTGGCGACGTGGCCGCTATCGGCCATTGGCGTCCGGCCGCATGAAAGCATGGTTCGACCTGATCCCATCATGTCAGAAGATTGCAACATTCCGTCTGTGTCGAGGATAATCTCGCCGAGGACAATTGGAAGGGCGCCGGCGGTCGCAGGCATCGCCTGTCCGTTCAGGCCCGCTTCAGCGCCGCGAGATCGCCGCTCTCCAGCGCCGGCAGATTGGCTTCGATCTTGTCGATCGGCCAGTCCCACCAGGCAAGGTCGAGGATCTCGCTGATGACCTCGACAGGATAGCGCATGCGGATGATATGTGCCGGATTGCCGCCGACCACAGCATAGGGCGGCACATCGCGGGTGACGACCGAGGCGGCGGCGACAATCGCGCCCGCGCCGATCGTGACACCCGGCATGATGACGGCGTCGTGGCCGATCCAGACATCGTGCTCGACCACCGTATCCTTCACCGGCAGATCCTTGTAACCGAAGGTCTCCGGCTTGAAGATGCGGAAGGGATAGGTGGTGATGCCGCCCATCGGATGATTGGCCGAACTGGTGATGAAATAGCTGCCGCGGGCAATCTGCACGAATTTGCCGATCACCAGCCGCTCCCGGCAACCCCGCCCCAGATAGGGCGCGAGGATCTCGGCCGTCTCCTCCAGCTTTCCGTAATGCGTGAAGTAGCTGTAATCGCCGATCTCCATGCGCGGATGATCGATGACATTCTTCAGGTACATCGTCGTCTTCGAAACCCTGCCATCGGGATGGGTGACGGGAAAGGCTGAATTCGCATCGAGAAGCGGCATGAGAAGACCTTTGCGCAGGGTTTGGCGGCAGCGAGCACGGCCGCCGGGCGGAATCCGGAAGCAGGAACCCCTATAGCCGATCCGCCCGCAGGATCCAAAATCTCTCGAACGACCTGTCGAATTCCGTTCCGCCCATTCGTCTGTAGAATGAAGCCAGGCCAGCCGGCCAGCCTGACATCACAGGAGAAACAGATGCCCCAATATCTCGTCGCCATCCACCTCCCCGACGATTACGCCCCCTGCAAGGAAGACGATGCGACGATGCGCGATATCGACGTGTTGAACGAAGAGATGGTGGCCGCCGGCGTCAGGCTCTTTGTCGGCGGCCTCAACCCGGTCAGCAAGGCAATGTCGGTGCGCGCGCAGCCAGACGGCAAGCTGCTCGTCACCGACGGGCCATACCTCGAAACCAAGGAACACATCGGCGGCTTCTGGGTGCTGGAAGCGGCCGATATGGACGAGGCGCTCGCCTGGGGCCGCAAGGCCGCCATCGCCTGCCGCGCGCCGGTCGAGGTGCGCGGCTTCAACTGACGGCACCGGCCCCACCCTTCATCGCCCTCTCACATGCGAGTGGTAGAGCAATTCCAGCAAAAGTGTGCAGCGGTTNNGCGTCCGGAATTGCCTAAGCAAAAAGCCATAGCAAATGGCGGCCGCCTTATGGACAGAGCGCCGCCAGCGCCTATCTGCCGCATCTGTGGTCCAACAGGAGGGAAAGCCATGTCAGAACTCGTGGTGCTTGGTTTCGATACCGCCGACAAGGCGGATGCCGTGCTCAATCGGCTCGTCCAGCTTGAGAAGGAATATCTCGTCGATCTCGAAGATGCCGTTATCGCCGTGCGCGATCCCGCCGGCAAGGTGCGCCTCAAGCAGAGCGTCAATCTCACGGCCGCCGGTGCTGCAAGTGGTGGCCTCTCCGGCGCGCTCTGGGGCTCGCTCGTCGGCCTGCTCTTCCTCAATCCCCTCGCCGGCATGGTCCTCGGCGGCGCCTTCGGCGCAGGCTCCGGCGCGCTCGCGGGCTCGATGACCGATTACGGCATCGACGACGACCTCATCAAGAAACTCGCCGACACCATCCCGGTCAACAGCTCCGCCCTCTTCCTGCTGCTGCGCAAGGTGCAGCCCGAAAAGGTACTGGCCGAATTCAAGGGCGAACACGCCACCATCCTGCGCTCCTCGCTCTCGCCGGAGCAAGAAGAGCAATTGCGCAAGGCGTTGGCTTCGGAGCCAGCGGTCGCGACGCCTGCGGCCTGAACTGTCATCACANNCAAAACGAAAGTGCCGGGCGCAAACCTCACGCCCGGCAGCACAATCGCCAATCGCAGCTATGCTGACCGCGTTACGACAAGCGCCGTTACGCAGGCGACCGCGAGGGGCACACAGCCACCGTCGGAATCAATCCCAGCAGTCACCGGAAAACCGACCACCACAACAGCAGCGCCGGCAATTGATGGCGCGTGGGGCACGACCAGTCAGGTTGAGTTTCACAACCAAAGCACTCAAAATCTAAAACTAGCAGCGAAAATCAACCGCGGTTAGGGTGTGCTGTCGGGAGCAAAATAGAGATGCCACGCAAGGTTCCGGAGTATCTGGTAGACGATGCTGCTATTGTTGCCACGCATGACGGCATGATTATCCAAGATCACGACTTGAGCACTCATGTCGCCCTTATCAACGCATCGCACGAGATTAGAACGGACGCATCAATGGCTGGGTCGGGTGGTGAACGCATATCTCGCAAGCTCGCGGTGCGGGCGGCCAAACTCCGCTGAAGCCGGCGGGCTGTCGAATGGTACTGCACAAAAACCGAGAATACTCACTGAGGGATGAGGCAATGGACGAAGATCATACGAAACGCATGATCCTTGAATTCCTGAGGAAGCACACCTTGGCGGTCATTGCGACATGCCACCGCAACGGAACGCCGGAGGCTGCTACGATCGACCTCTCGGTGCGCGACAATCTTGAGATCGTGTTCAGCACTTTCAAGGACACGCGAAAGTTCGACAATCTCGCGGAGCGTCCCGGCGTCGCGTTCGTAGTCGGATGGAACGACAATATCACGGTTCAATACGAGGGTGAGGCAACAAGGGTTCCTGCCGCGGATATCGAACGATACCAGGAAGCTTATCTCAACAGCCTTCCGGCCGACAGGGAGTTCATCGAGAGAGGGGCCGTGTTATTCAAAGCGACGCCGCGGTGGATTCGATATTCCGACTTCAACAAGGAGCCTCCCGAGCTGATCGTGATTCAATTCTGACAGGCGCAACGGCTTCGGGCCGCCGTCCGAGGGCGTTGACTAAATCGTGACACCCGCCTTGAGGGCAAGATAACCTAGAGGATCGCGGAGGCTCAGCAAACCCGATCATCAAGACAAATGTGGGCGCTCCCAACGCTCGCGGATCATGGGCTCGGGCGACGTGTTTCGTCGTCGGGATGACCAATCGCGATGACCCCGAACGAATGCGTTGGGCCAGACTGGTGTTCGAACGGGCCGAGCGCATCGCCACACTTCAGCCAGGGAACGCTGCGCCGCTGTCGCGCGGTGCGGTAGCGCTTGCGTTTCTGGGCGACGCTAAGCGAGCCACTTCGTGGATCGTCCGCGCTCTGACAGTCGACTCTGACGATTTGACGACACAGTACAATGCCGCCGCCGTCACATCTCTCGATTCTAGAGCGCTCGATCCTAGCTGGATCAGTAGCCCCTCACCGCCTAACCTTAATCACCTCCCCCAACGGCGCCTCCAGCAGAAACTCAAACCCCGCCGCCTCATAACTCAACTCCGCCTTCCCCTGAAACGAAGCCGGCAGCAACCGCCCGATCATCCGCGTCCCAAATCCCTCGCGTTTGGGCGCACTGATCTCCGGCCCGCCGCTCTCCCGCCATTCCAGCGTGAACTGCCCTTCGCCACCGGCATCCTTCTTCACGCCCCACGTCAGCTCCACCAACCCCGTCTCAAGGCTCAGCGCCCCGTATTTCAAGCTGTTCGTCGCAAGCTCGTGCAGCGTCAGCGTCAGCATCAGGGCCTGTTGGGGNNTCGAGATCGGGGCCGGAGATGTGGATGCGCTCGCTGAAATCGCCGACAGAGATCAGCCCGGCCTGGGCGAGGCTGTGCAGGCTCGCATCCGCCCAGGCGGTCTCCGTCAGGATATCGGTCGCGCGTCCGAGCGAGACGAGGCGCGAGCTGTAGGTCTCGGCAGCTTCCGCGAGGTTGTCGGCCTGGCGAAAGGTCTGGTTCGCGATCGATTGCACGAGGCTCAGAACATTCTTCAGCCGGTGGCCGAGCTCGTGGTTCAGCATCTGCTGGCGCTGGCGGGCGTGCACCCGCTCGGTCACGTCGGCGGCCATGCCGAACCATTCGGCAATCTCGCCCCTGGCATCGAAGACCGGAATGGCACGCGAGAAGGTCCAGCCCACTTCGCCATCGGCCCGGCGCACGCGGTGTTCCAGCTCGAAGGGCCGCCGCTCGCGGATGGCGTGGGCAATCGCCATGCGGATCTGCGGCAGATCCTCGGGAAAAAGATGATCGTCCATCCAGCGCACCGTCGGCCCCTCGACATCGGAGAGGGAGCCGCGGCCATCGAGCTGGCGCATCTCCTGCCAGTCCGGGCTCATGCGGAAGACGACGTCGGAGCTGGCATTGACGAGCGCGCGTGAACGCTCCTCGCTGCGCCGAAGCGCCTCCTCCGCCCGCTTGCGCTTGGTGATATCCTGCATCACGGCAAGCACCCGCGGTGGTTTCTCGCTGATGCGCGAGACGAACATTTCCAGCACCATCTCCTGCGGCTCGGATTCCCGCACGAAGCGGACGGGCTCGCCCGTCGTCAGCACCCGGTCGTAATCGTCGTACCAGTCCTCCACCTCGTCGGGGAAGAATTCGCGGATCGTGCGGCCGCTGAGATCGGCGATGCCGAACATCGCCTGCATCGCCTTGTTCATGGCGATATAGCGATAGTCGCGCAGCCCATCGGCGCCGACAGGCAGCCGCTCGATGATGCAGGCGCCCTCGTCGATGGAATCGAACAGCGCTCGATATTGCACCTCGCTTTCGCGCAGCGCCGCTTCCGCCTGCTTCTTGTCCCTGATATCGCGGAAGATGATGGCAACCTGCCGCTCTTCGACCACGCCGATGCGGAAAGCATGGACCTCGTACCAGCGTCCGCCGAGCGCATCGGCCTGATGCGCAAAACGAACGGGCTCGCCCGTCAGCGCAACCTGGCCGTAAATTTCGAACCAGTATTCCTCGTGATCGGGCGCAAGCTCCCGCATCGTCCGTCCGTCGGCCTGGGTCAGCCCCGTCTGCCGCTCGAAGGCAGGGTTGGTGAGCAGGAAACGATAGTCCCGCACGCCGCCCTCGTCATCGAACAGCACCTTTATGGTGCAGAAACCGTCATCGATGGAATCGAAGAGAGCCCGGTAGGGATGTTCACTATCACTCTCCGCCATTCCCGCCCGAACGGAGCCATTTGACTCAATGTCCATCCAACCCGCCTTCAACGCCGCTCCTATCCCCATCAGCCGCCAGAAAATGGCTGAACCCAGATGCATCGACAGCCGATCGCCTGAGGCTGATGACCGGCCATTCCTGCACCATAAATTAGCGCTGGGCGGATTATTTCCAAGGGAGGTCATTGAGCGCGGAATGCGTCAGCGGCAGTTCAGAGGAAGCATGGCCGAGACGACATCGCCGTCAGCGAGACATGCACCTCCAGCGGCGGGGGCCGTCCACCATCATGCCCCCTACGGTATCAACGCCAACACCGGCGTCGCCGTCGTGAGCACCGCCTCCCCGATCCCGCCATCAGGCGAAACCACCCTCGCCTCGCCGGTCTTGCGGGCGCGGTCGAGCTTGGCGAGGATCTGCTCGCCGCCGGAAAGGCCGCAGATCGAAAGCGCGCCGATCGCGCCGGGCTCGATGCCATCGGTCGGCGCAAAGAGCAGCACGGCATCGTCCCAGATCGACAGCGCGCCGGTGGAGGCCCGCACCTGGGCAGCGATGATCCGCCGGTTGCGGCCGGCGCCGATCGAGAGCTGCGCCTTGTCGAGCACGGCCTGCGGCAAGGGCTGCGGCTCGGCGAGCGAGCGGACTTCGCCATCCTCGCCGATCACGGCCGAGAGCAGGATCTTCGGCCCCAGCCCCTCGCCTTCACGCGTGATCCCTGCATGGTGCATGACCGCGGTCACGGATACGCCGAGGAAGGACGCGATCTCGGCGGCCTCCTCCATCGTCATCTTGCGTTTGCCCGAGAAGGTGCGGGAGACGGCGGAGGCATCCTTGCCGAGATGACGGGCGAGCGCGCGCAGCGATTGCCCCCTGTCATCAAGCTGGTTGTGAAACCAGTTGCCATCGATCTCAGCCATCAGCGTCCCCATGCACATATGCAGCGTTGCTTATTTGTTGCAAAAAACGCAACGAGGTGCAAGCAACCGCACCGGGCTTTTTACCGTCAACCTTTGACATGGTTGATCTGTTCAAGTTGCAACAAGACTGGCCTTTCAGCCGAAAAGCGCTCGCTCAAAGGCCGATACCCAAAATATAGGTATTTTTTCCTATTTGCGATTGACGTTGCGATTTCGACAACATAATCTCAGCTTCAACAACAAAAGCCGCATGGCAGGAGGGAAGATCAGCATGGCAAAGGCCCCGACGCCCTGGCAGAAGGTCGCCGCCAAATTGGCGCTGACGCCGAGCGAGCTCGCAGCCGAGCTCAAGCGCCACCGCTCCAAGATTTCGCGGGCGCTGCGCGATGAGCGCGGCCTCATCAACGGTCGCGACCAGCTGATGCTTCTGCAGGCGGCAAGACGCATTGGCGTTTCGCTCACCCTCTCCGATCTGATGCCGGAGGAGGAGGATGCGTAAGGAGCCGCTGTCCATGCTGGCGCAATCGGAGCTGATCGATGCGCTGGTCGGGCGCTGCGTCATGCATGGCGGGGCGGCCGCCGGCGAGGCGTTGCTGCTCATCGATGACGAAGCGGTCGACGACCTCGTGCATCTCGCCAACCGGCTGCGCCGCCTTGCCCTCTTCGAAGACCGCATCCGCGCGATGGTGATGGCCCAGCCGTAAGCGCATCCGAAATCAGTTCGCAGCGTCACGACATCGCGGCCCGCCCGGTGAGGCGGCTCGCACTAGAAAACCAGTGAGGATGAACATGCAGACCATCACGACACGACCGGCCGGGAAAGCCGCCACCCCGCCTGCCGCTACCCCTCAGACGGCTGGCCCGCTCGCCATCACCAAGCCGCTGCTCTGCCCCTGCTGCAAGCAGCCGGTCACCATTCCGGCCCCCGAGATCGTCATCGATCACTATGGCATCACGCCGATGGAAGGGCGCATCTTCGAGGCGGTCTGGAAGGGCAAGGGCCTGCCCGTCATCACCGAGCGCATCTTCACCGCCATGTATATCGACGATCCCGATGGCGGCCCCTCGCCGGACAGGATGTACCTCGCCTTCAAGGTGGCCCTTTGCCACCTGCGCCAGAAGCTCGAAGGCTCCGGCATCGGCATTGCCAATGTCGGCTATCGCCGCGGCTACCGGCTGGTGCTGGAAGGCAAATTCCCGAGCACTGCCTCCCGTTAAGCATTTTCCTTCCCGCAATTCCGGACGCAAAACCGCGTACACTTTTTGCTGGAATTGCTCTGCCGCCCACACACGAAATGACCATGGCCGTCGCCCGTTCTGCGCCGGCCATGTTGCGATACTGACAACATCCATTGCAAGAGCCGCAACATGCCTGCAGATCTCGAACGGCTTCGCCGCGATGTGTCGCTGTCCGAGACAGCGGCGCGCTATGGCTGCAGGCTGCAGAGGAACGGGCATGAGCATCAGGCCTGCTGCCCCTTCCATGCCGAGGAGACGCCCTCCTTCACCATCTTCAGGGGGCAGGATGGCATTGAGCGCTTCCATTGTTTCGGCTGTGGCGCCGGCGGCGATGTCCTGGATTTCGTACGGCAGATCAAGGGCGTCGATCTCGCGGAAGCCATCCGGATCCTCGATGGCGGCCATATCAGGCCGAACATAACCCCGTGTGCGCCGCAGGTGCGCGACCCTTACGAGGGCATCACGCCGCTTACGCCTCCATCCGAGCCTGTCAGATCAGGCGCCCGCATCCGCCTCTACAATCCCAAGCGCAAGGGCGACCGCTCCGAATGGGGCTCATTTTCTCCCTCCATGGTTTTTCCCTATCGCGAGGCCGATGGCGCGCTGATCGGCTATGTGCTGCGGCATGACCTGCCCGATGGGGCCAAGGAAACGCCGATGGTCATGTTCGCCCGTCTGCCCGACGGAAAGGAGACCTGGTGCCGCTACCCCTTTCCCAAGCCGCGCCCGCTCTACGGCCTCGAAACTCTCGGCAAGACGAAGCAGGTCATCGTCGTCGAGGGCGAGAAATGCCGCGACCGGCTGGCGCATAAATCCGGCCGCACCGTGCTTTCCTGGGCCGGTGGCACGCAGGGCGTCAAACACACAGACTGGTCGCCGCTCGCAGGCCGCGATGTGGTGATCTGGCCGGATTTCGATGCGCCCGGCCTTTCGACGGCAGACGAGATCGCCGCCATTCTCTCCGCCCTAGGCGCGCGCGTCCGGCTGACAGGTTTTACCGATGCTGGAGCCGCCTCTGATCTCAGGTATTTCACCTATTCCGACTGGCAGGCGGGTCACCTTCCCTGCCGCGGCTGGGATAGTGCCGATGCCGTCGATGCCGGTTGGACGCGCCTTGAGCTCGATGCCTTCATGCGCGCCACCATCCGCCGCCATGTGCCCACCCCAGTCGAGCCGCCACCATTAGCAGAAGAGCAGGACCAGCACGTACCGAAGGCGCCGCCGCCGGGCGCCGATGGCATAGACAGCATGCCGGATTGGTTTCCGAGCCAGCCTTTCGGCTCGGAAGTCTGGCTGGCGCGCATCTTCAACGAGCATCTGGCAAAGGCCTGCGGCGGACGGATCGTCCGTGCCGATGGCAAATTCTGGGCCTATGGCCCCTCCGCCTGGCGCCCCATTCCCGAACAGAAGATCCGCCTTGCCATGCATGCCTTCGATGCTATTGGCATCGGCCCGAAGGAAAAGCCGCTGAAGCTCGGCAGGCACATGATTGACGGCGTCGTCAACGAGTTCGGCACGCGCACCGCCGAGGCCGGCTTCTTCGGCAACCCCGCCATCGGCGTCAATGCGCTGAACTGCACCATCACGCTGGATGAGACCGGCAAGGTGATCTGCCGCCCCCATGACCCGGATGACCGCTTCCGCTTCACAATCGCCGCGGACTATAACCTGCACACCGAAAGCCATCCGCCCGAGGGCTCGCTGCTGCACAAGCTGCTCTACGGCGCCTTTCAGGGCGATCCTGATGCTGCCGACAAGATCAGCCTCGTGGCCGAAATGCTGGGTGCTGCCGCCTTCGGCCTTGCCACCCGCATCCGCCAACCGAAGGCCTTCATCCTGCTCGGCGAGACCGCCAGCAACGGCAAATCCACCATCGCCGCGCTCTTCCGCGCGCTGCTGCCTGAAGGCGCCGTCTCCTCCATCTCGCCCGCCTTCTTCAATGATGAGAAGCGCATCATCAATCTCGCCGGCAAGGCGGCGAACGTTGCCGACGAGCTGAGTGCGGCGGCCATTTCAGGCGAGGAATTCAAGGCTGCCGTCACCGGCAACCCGATCGAAGGCCGCAGCCTCTATAAGGATGTCCAGAGCTTCACCCCCCGCGCGCTGCACTGCTTCACCACCAACACCCTGCCGCGCTTCAATGGCGGTATCGACCGGGGGCTCCGCCGCCGCCTCGTCGTTATCCAGTTCAACCGCAGCATTCCCGAGCATGAGGTCATCCCCGATATTGCCGAGCGCATTGCAAGGGAAGAATTGGAACTGCTGCTCGGTTTCGCCGTGTCAGGCGCCCAGCGGCTGAAGCGCAACGGCGGCTACACCATGCCCGAAAGCTCGAAGGAAGCGCTGAACGCCTGGCTGCTGCTCGACCCCCTCAACGAATGGTTCGATATCCGCGTCGAGCCGGCGCAGACCGAGCCCGCCGGCGGCTGGCTGCGCACCGCAAAACTCTTCGAGGATTTCCGCAAATGGGCGATCGACCAGGGCTACCGCGAAAGCTTCCTGCCGCCCGTCAACACCTTCTCCCAGCGCCTGAAATCCATGCCCGATGTGCGCCTGGTGCGGTTTGCGACCGGCACGGTGGCGCATGGCGTGATATTGAAGGAAAGCACGCTGATGGGATCGGCCAGTTACGCCGACGTCTTCTGAGGCGAGGAGCGGCCGGATTTTCGATCAACGGCCATAACAGTCTCGCGTAAAAATTGACTCGCCTTCCGCTGGGAGATGTGACCATGTGCATAGGTGGTCGGCTCTTCTATCCAGCCCGCGGAGCTGTGCTTTCTGAAGCCCGCCCACCCCCTACGGCAGGCTCGTTCCGAACGGCGAGCGCCCGGTACCCAACCGAGAACCACATCACGTGGTGGGCTTTGCCGTCAGTGTCACGCTTGCTGAGCCTCGGCCGCTGTTTTTTGGCTGATCGCCTGCAGTCCGCTCTTGCCGCGGCGTCAGCGTTAAGGCCGGCAAGAAGACATGGCCAATGAGAAGATATGGCCAATAAGAAGATATGGAATGGAAGAGAAATAGCATGTCACGCCAGGATCTCGACCGCATATTGTTTGACCGCATCTGGGATCTCGGCGCCCAGGCGGTGAAGGATGATCACGTGTCGGCGCTCGCCTATGTGACCGTCACCAAGCCGACCCTGGAAGAATATCAGGAGAGTCACGGCCCCCTGCAGGCCGATCTCATAAAGGTCATCCAGCTCGGCATCCTGAAGCTTCGCGAAAGAGGCGAATTGCAGGAGCCGTAAGCCTGCAGCTTCGAGGCTCGGCTGTTGCTGAGCGAAACGCTGCACTTTCCGCCCCCCGGTTGCAAAAGGCAACGGTGATCGTCTGTCGACCGTCATGGAAGAACTTGCCTGCCTTGCACAGGCTTTCCCAGCGCGACATTCCAGTCCTGCGAACCGTCCCATAGCCCTATTTGATTAGGCTTTTTTTGGGAACGATCTTTCAGGCTCGTGGTTCTGCTACAGGCCCTCAAAAGCCGGCCGCCGCGCCCCACTCTGTTCTCCTGTAACGGAGGCGGCGGTCACTCGTCCGTGGGGAAATCAGGGCACTCGCCGACGTTTCGATCCGAAACCCGCCTGCAGAAAATCCCGGGAGCGCTCCGGTTAAACCCGGCTGTCATCCTTTCTCAAATGGCGATGGGAGCCATCCCGATCGCCCCGGAGAGTGCGTGAGTGAGCCTGATTGCCAGGCGTTCCGCCGGAGATCGTCATGCAACAGGCACAACTGTTGCCATCAGAAACTTGTCGCGATCCACTAAAAAAGGAACGCGGCATGACCAGCGCGAACTTCCCCGAATGCCTCTCGATCACCCTGCAATCCGAAGGCGGCCTCTCCATGGAACGCACCGACCCCGGCAACTGGACCGGCGGCAAGATCGGCAAGGGCACGCTGAAAGGCACCAAATACGGCATCTCGGCCGCCGCCTTCCCCGCCCTCGACATCCGCAATCTGACACTCGACGACGTCAAACCCATCTACAAGGCGAAGTACTGGGACGAAATCGGCGGCGACACTCTTCCCCCAGGCTTCGACCTCGCCACCTTCGACTACGCCGTCAACTCCGGCCCCGCCCGCGCCCTGCGCGACGCCCAGACCGCCATCGGCACCCCCGCCGACGGCAAACCCGGCCCCCTCACCCGCGCCAAAGCCGCAACTGCCGGCACCAAGGAAATCAAGGCCCTCTGCGCCCGACGGCTAAGCTTCATGCAAAGCCTGGCGATCTGGAAAACCTACGGCAAGGGCTGGTCGGCGCGCGTGGCGAAGGTCGAGGCGAAGGCCGTTGCGATGTTCCTGCGCGGCCAGCCGGGCGTGGATGTGAAGGCAGCGCTGGCGGATGAGGCAAGCAAGGCGGGGAAGGCTGCCGCGACGCTGCGGAAGGCGGGTGCAGCGATTGCGGTCTCGGCGTCGGGTGGCGCGGGCACAGGTGCAGTGCTGCCGACAGAGCCGAATTTGCTGGTGCTTGGCGCGGTGATCCTGATTGGGCTGGTCGTGGCGGGCGTGCTGGTGTGGAAGGCGGTGCGGGCGAAGGAGCGAGCGGAGGCGTATGGGCAGATGGCCGAGCGAGCATTGGGCAGCAACGTCGAGTCCTGAAGCCTTCGCTCTAGTCTACGCAAATGCTTCCGCATCAGTCACTACAACAATTGAGCGATAACACGCCTTAGCCTGCAAAGGATGGTTGATGATACTCGACAATATCTCGAATTGCTCGTTTGATCGCGGAAGATCTTCAGACAAGTGACTTGGAGGAATATGTGAAATTCAGGCAGTTCTATGAAGGGGAATTGCTCTCCTCAGGTAACAACTCCAAACGACCAGCCCATAAACACGCCATTCGTCGCGCGTTTCAAAAACAACTGCGAGAGCTCTGAAGGGTCGACGGCAATCTGATCAACTGGATGGACTACTCAACGTCTAGACAGATTCCGCAATTTGAGAAAATTGCCCGCGACTATCCCAGATGGAACTACAACTGGGTGCCGCTTGTGAGCGATGCGACGAGTACGCATTGCTCTCTAGAAGTTCTTATGCTTCGACCAGTCACAATGACGACGATAGGCAATCTTCATTTGAGTGGATGAGGTTAGCTCTCGCAGCCCTCAGCGTCACAAATACCGCGTAAAAGCACGGTTTCCGTGCTCTTATATCTCGTCTGCACCTTGCGACCGCCTGGCGTGATGAGGGGGCTAAGCTATTTATGCTTCCATCCTGTTTTCCAATACGTCACTCATTCACCTCCCTCGCCGCTTCCACCACCTCAGCGACAATCTCCGCCACATCCTCCAGCCGCGTCCGGTGGTTCACGAAACACGCCCGCAGCGCAAACTCCCCGTTGATCGTCGCATTCGAGAGGTACACCCGTCCGCGCGAAATCACCCGCTGCAGAATGGCCTCGTTGCTCTTGCTGCGATGGCGAAAGCAGACGGCGCTGAGCGGCACCGGCGCCAGCAGTTCCAGCTCCTCGTGGGACTGGATGGCGGTTGCGAGCAGTTGGGCGTGCCTGAGATCGCGGGCGATCGCCTCGCGATAGGCTTCGCGGCCGTGATATTGCAGGGACAGCCAGAGCTTCAGCGCCCGAAAACGGCGGGAAAGCTCGATCGTTTCGTCGAAGAAGGCGAAGGCCTCGCCGGGATCCTGGTTGAAGATTTTTACATAGTCGCCGCTGTGGGAGAAGGTTTTGCGCGCCGCATCGCGCTCGCGGTAAAGCAGGCAGCTGCAATCGATCGGCTGGTAAAGCCATTTATGCGCATCGAGCGAGATCGTGTCGGCAAGATCGAGCCCGTCGAACTTTTCCGGCGCGGCAAGAGCCGCCAGCACACCGAAGGCGCCGTCGACATGCAGCCAGAGGCCTTCGGCCTTAGCAATGCCGGCAATCTCGCGCAGCGGATCGATCGCCCCTGTCGCGACCGAACCGACGCTGGCGACAATGGCAAGCGGCGCCCTGCCCTCCTTCCGGTCATCGGCGATTGCCGCGGTTAGCGCATCGGTCCGCATGCGGAAATCCGCATCGACGGGGATCAGGCGAAGGTTGCTGCGGCCAAGACCCAAGAGCGCCATCGCCTTGGGGATCGACATATGCACCTCCTGCGAGGCATAGACGACACCCGGCCGCGCACCCTCCTCATTGGCGGGCAGCTTGTTTTCCCGCGCGATCGCCAGCCCCATGAGATTGGCCATCGAGCCGCCGCCACAGAGGCTTCCTGAAAAGCCGCCACAGCCGATCGCCTCCGCCAGCCAGCCGATGACGGCGCGCTCGATGGTGACAGCCGCCGGCGCCGAGCGCCAGGAGGTGACATTCTGGTTGAACACGGAGGCCAGAAAATCCCCGACAGCGCCGACCGGCTCGCCCGAGCCCGCGACATAGCCGAAGAACCGCCCCGTCGAGGGCCGCACATGCTCGGCCATCGCCCTTATGTCATCGAGAACCGCTCTGCCCCTGCCCGCATCCGGCCAGGGCCGATCGAAAAGCCGCGCCGTCTCGGCACTGCTGGTCATGGGATAGGAAGGCCGCTCTTCGAGCGAGGCCCAGTAATCGCCGGCAAAGGCCATCGCCTCCGCCATCAGGGCGTTGAGTTCGCGATTGGACGTCTCCAATGCCTGCATCTCATTATCCTCCATCCCCACCGAAAGGCGGCTCCTCCCCGACACCGGCAACAAGAGCCTTCAGCCCCGCCGCCATACGCGCATCACCCACACTCATGCAATTTTCAACCGAGTCTAGAATAAATTGAAGAATGCAGAGAACATAATTCCCGCGAAGCGAGAATCAAAATAAAGATGCCCTGCCCGTTACAGCACAAGCGCTGTCAGCAGCATAATTAAGGGATAATCATGCGCGCCTATATTGCAATGACACTGATCGCCACCGGATTGCTCACCGGCTGTGTGCCGACCGAGAAGCAATATGATGCAGCTGTCAGAGTGTTGCGAGGCAGCGAGCGTGAGAGAAACGGGCTTTTGGATGAATGCATAAGGCGCCTCGGCTTTTCCGACAAGAAGGCCCGCCATAACGCCGCTGTCGTGATGAACGTGGCAGAAAAGGACGCTCCGAAAGTTGCCTGCAGCCGATACACGAAAGCGATCGTTTCCGGCAGCATAACCTATCAGGATACGCTCGACATCAAAAATGGCCGCTACACCCCGAAACTGATCAAGATCTTCCAGGGCCGATAGGCTGACCGCCTGTCACCCCTGCCCTTCACGCTCGCTATTCTGACGACAAAGCGGGCGTGATCGCCGGCGGCAGTATTTCCGGCAAAACTGCGCAGCGGTTTTGCGCCCGGAACTGCGTGAAACAAAGAGATAGAGCATCTTCATGATTCGAATAAAAACGGAAATGCTCTAGATTACCCCTAATGGCCTGTTCGGCGACCGCGTCGCCATCTGGATGCGCCACCTTTCGAAGGAGAGCGCATGAAAAAACCGAAGCGTATTGAAGAGATGAGTACAGAGGAGCGCGCCGATACGCTGCGGCGGCTGAGCCAGACGCTGCATTTTTCGGCGATCGTCGCCAGGCAGGCAGGCGACATGCTCTGCAAGCCGCTGGAGGAACTGGCCGACAGGCTGCTGCGCGATGGCGCTGCAATATCGACCGATCGCTCCGAGGTCGCCATTGATGTCATTGCCGAAGCCATGAACCTGCTCGGGCGCTTCGAGCTGAGCCATTCGGGCAACAAGTCGACATTGCATTGACCCCGAGGTCGCTAGCGATCCTCCACGGTCGAGCCGATCCCCACGGTCGCCTCTTGCGATCCCCCAAGGGTCGCCCGGGGGATGCGCCGAGCTGCATCCGGACAGGCGCGACGGCCCTTGTAAAAGCCCGCCAAAAGCCTAGTTTGGATAGGATAAAGTTTGTCCTAGCGCGCGTCGGCGCCGAGCCAAATCCCCTCTCTCGACAAGCCCGTTGCGGGCCTGTCCCCCGGCGCTAGGGAACACCATGACTGCCACCAAAGAGCGCTTTTTCAAACAACAGGGCCGCCCGCCCGCCCGCAAGGCCGAGGAACCGCCTCACGCGGCCTATGCAATCATGGCGACCGAAGCGCGCCAGCGCGATGCAAAGACGGCGAAGCTGCGCGCCTTGCGGCTGGAGCGTGAGGCAAGCAGCCTTCAGGAAGTGGGCGAGCCTGTCGCAGCAAAACCCAAACCCAAGCCTGCCGTCCGCCGCTCGCGGTATCAGTAAGCCGGTGTCATCTCCCATGACCCCACAAGCTCGGCTTTTATGGCCATGACCACCCAGCCTCCGATAAACGATATGTCGCTCGAAGAACGCCTGGAGACCCTCAAGCTTCTGAGCGACGCGCTGCAATTCTCAGCCGTGATTGCCCGCCAGCAGGGCGACGAGGCACATAAGGCCATGGACTGTCTGGCCGAGCGCCTGCGCGCCGATGCGCAGATACTGGCGCAGGATCCCTCACCGACGACCAACGCTGTCGTCATGGAGGCGATCACCCTCCTTGGCGATTTCCAGATGGCCCATCCGGCCATCAGCGACAGCAAGCATTGAGCCGCTGCTGTCGACGGGGTGCTCAACGGTTACCGCGCCGGTCGGCCGGCTGCAAAGCCGGTCTCCCTTAATTTTTGATGGTCCGAATTTTTGGATATTGAGGCGCGGTCGCGGATTTTTTATGAGAAGCGGTAGACCCAGTGCAGCGGCAATAAAAAAGCGCTCAGCCACCTCGTATGGCTGAGCGCTTTTTTCTGACCTGACGGGTGGCCCGCCGGGCTTATCTTCCGCGCTGTGGCTTGCGGCTTTTATCGTTCTTGTCTTTGGCTGACGACGTCTTGGCGTCCAGCGCCTGACCGAAATTCGTGCCTCCAAGGTGCCCGCCGCCGCTGGTGTTGGCCAACTGGCGCTCGGCACGTCGAAGCAGCTGTGCTGCGTCTGTCTTGCTCATTGTTCTCTCCCGGAAAGTTGCTCGCAAATAAAAAGGCCGGGGCTGGCCCGACCTTTCCAGGGTTCGCAAGTCCGCAGTGCCAGTACATCCGTGGTCAAAGCGGGGGTGCGAGCCGATTGTTTATTCAGAGGCGAGGTTCTGCGCGGCGTTCTTGCCGCTGCGGGAGTCCTGCACCAGGTCGAAGCTCACGGACTGGCCTTCACGCAGGAAGGACATGCCGGACTGTTCGACAGCGGAAATATGAACGAACACGTCAGGCGAGCCATCCTTAGGCGAGATGAAGCCGAAGCCCTTTGCCGTGTTAAAAAACTTTACAATACCTGTATTCATAACGATTTTCCTTTCAATCGCATAGAATTACTGCGCCCGCTGGATGCGGGCCGTAAATGGTCGAGCTTGAGAGGAAAGATTAGCCAATGCGCCTTTGCGCAAAAACGAAGCTAACGAAGCAAATTCGATTTGCCAGAGATAGGCTATGTTTGTGTTCATAACAAGGTTACATTTATTTTTATTTGGTTATCGCCCGTTGCCGCGCTGGTAAAACAGGCGCATGTTGGCTGGTCAGCAGCCATCTTTCCGGGCGCTGTTGGTTAAGGGCATCCACACCCTGGCCCCGACCGAAAGGAGGACGCGATGTCTTCCTCCATCCATCAGACCTTTCTCGACGGCGACGATATCAACCTGCTTTCACGCGTGCTCAAGAGCGCCGGATATGACGAAGCCGCAGCGCCGGAGCTGTTCGCACAGGCTGCCAGCAAGGCACTTGCTCTCTTCAGACGCGGCATGCGCCGCGAAGAAGCATTGCTGACAGCAATAAGGATCATGCAGGACAGGCAGCAGATCCTGCGGCAAACCGGCAATACCGAATTTGAAAGCCGTTTCGCCATTCAGGGCCTGCCGCCGTCCAGCATCATCATCGATGAGGCGGGAGCCAGCATCATCATTGATGCGACGGAAGAAAACGCTACGCGCAAATAATCGGCATCTGCACCACGCGGTACATTGAAAACACCGCTGCCACACGCGCGTCATCACGCCCACAATTTTCAACTCTGTTTAGAATAAATTGAAAAATCCCGAGAGTATAATTCCCGCGGGGCGAGAATCAAAATAAAGAACCCCCGCCATCACAGCACAAACGCTGCCGCATTATAATTGAGGGATAATCATGCGTGCTTACATTGCAATCATATTGCTTGCCACAGGACTTCTTGCCGGCTGCGCGCCGACCGAGCAGGAATACGATGCAACAGTGACGATGCTGCAGGGCAGCCCGCGGGCACGGACCGAAGTTCTGAACATGTGCATCAAGCGCATGAGCGCAACCGATGCCGCCTGGCATCGCAACGCAGCTGTCGTCATGAACGTATCGGAGAAGGATGCCCCGCGCGTTGCCTGCAGCCGGTATCTGAAGGCCCTCGTCTCCGGTCGCGCCACCTATCAGGACACGCTCGACCTCAGCAATCGTCGCTATACCCCGAAGCTCGTCAAGATCTTCCAGGGTCGCTGAGGCGCAAGACCGGTCGTCTGTCGCAACTCCCGTTCACGCTCGCAGGCTTAACCGCGCCTGCGACGTGATTGGCGTACCGGCTCGCAAGTTCCGCCGATATCGGGCGGTGAAACGGCTCCCAGCGGCAAGCTCAGCCGCTCCATGACATGGCGGCCCTCGCCCAGCTGCCGCGCTGCGCCTCTGGAACGGGATCGATCGTGTTGAGCCTCATCGTTATCGAGCAAGCCTCTTCGTCGCTGAGTTCGGCAAGTTTCGTCAGCTTATTCAATTCGTCCATGGTCACGCCCAGGCGCTGCGTGATCATTTGCACGATGTCCTGAGCGGTCAGCGTAACGGTCGCGGGCTCCCGCATTTTCCCGTCCTCATAGGCCAGGCGCTTGGCTTCCATAACTCTCCGGGGACGGACCCAGCGAGAGCAACGCCCTGCCCCAATCGCCCTGCAGCTCTTTTGGCAGAGCGCGTACGTTATAGAGTTTCTTTGCGATCGAGCACATGTCTTGGTCGCTCACCCCGGCAGGAGCTTTCAGCACCTTGTCTATCTCGCTCCCGGTCATTCCCAGGTACCGCGTCATGATCCGGTACAGCTCCTTGCCGGACATCAAGGCAACCGGAGCGCGGAATTTCCCATCCTCATAAGCATAGGTTTTCGCTCGCAGATCATCCATCCGACCGTTTCTGACTTCCACAACGGAATACCAGTCAGGCATATTGCCGGTGAAGAAATACTCGCAGCCTTCGGGATATTTAGCGGCCACGATATCGGCAAGCGCGGCCGTGTTGTCCATGACTGCAATCACGGCACTGTCGCCTGCGCGCGAGAGGGCCGGAGTGCCATACCTGTCGATGACCGTCGCAAGGGTTTTCTTCTGTTCAACCCATTTCTGACGGCTCGTCTCCGCGTAGACTTTCAGTACGATATCTCTGTGATCCCGATAAATGGCCTGTAGATAAGGATTTATCCGTCCGGTCAATCGGATCACCATGTCCACAGGGTCTTCCTTGGCATCTTGCGCGATTGCGCCCGAACCAAGCAGCGCCATCGCAGCCACCAGCGACAATAATCTTTTCACGAAATCCACCCCAAAAAGTTGCAATTCTCAAAGACCATCAGTTGTGCCGCTTTGCCGGGCAGCATGCGCGGCGTCACCGGCGGCGACAGCCCACACGCGACTCTATTGCTTGACTGAAATGACATCCCTCGCCCAGTCGCCTCTGCGGGCTTCCGGCACGCCCGAGACGTTCCAATATCTCTTCAGGATCGAGCACATCTGCGCATCCGGAACCTTCTCGGGAATGAGAAACAGGCTCATCTCGATGTTGCTCACTCCAAGATACTCATTCACCAAATCCAGAAACTCGATTGAAGACAATCTCGAGACCGGCGCCCGCGACTTTCCATCTTCATAGGCAAGAAGCTGGGCTTGTCGAAAATCCCGGATGCTGTCAGTAACCTCTGGAACGGAGTTTCCGTCGGGATGCACCGAAAAAGATACGAAGTACCTGCAACCCTCAGGCTCCCAGCTGGAAAGCACATCAACGACCGCGCCTGCCTTCCTAGCCACATCGATCGCATAGGCATCGCTGGCGCGTCCAAGTGCCGACAACCCGTATTCCGTATAGATGTCGGTCAGGGCCTCTATCGCCCCCTCGCGATCACCTGCAACAAGCTTCCTGTTGATCGCCCGCACTTCAGCCGGGTGGTCCGCGAGCATGGCTTCAACAAAAGGATCGTCATAATCGCTCGCCTTGTCCTCTGCCTTGGCAGCCGGCGCATTGGCACTCTGCGCCATCGCGGCATCACTTGTCGCAAAGATTGAAATGACGACGACGCCGGCCGCGATTGCGGACAGAGCCCAATTCATTCTCATCATGAAACCCCACCCTGAATAGTTGCAAATCTTCTATGTCTGAAATTGCGAACCGTCCACAACCCGTTCAAAAACTGGTAAAAATATCAGAGAAATAAGCGAGGCACCTCACAAGCAGTACCCTATATATCCCATCGCATCAGCCACACCCCGCGACCACTATTGACCGCAACGTCTCTATTGCCGCAGGGCATATCTTATGGCTCAGCTATTCAGCTTCAGCGCCAGCTGCTGCCCGCCAAACACCTTCAGCACATGTTTGTTGATCGGCCGCATCGCCTCGATGCGGCGTTGTTCTTCCCGCCTGCGCGCTTCGTGGCGCTCGCGGTCTGCGCGCAACTGCGCGGCAAAGGCCATGGCCTTGTCTGCTGCTCCTGAATAACTCGGGCTTGCTGCCATCGAACTCTCCATCAGAACATAGATGAGAACGTTTATTTGTTCTTATTTTGTTCTCATTTTCGGAGAAGTCAAGACCATCGATTCACGGCAGTACAAAGGATGGGATTCCGGCGCGGGAAAGAGCGGTGCCGGTGGGAGGGCGGGAAAGCGCCAAGTCTTTGACGCAGAAAACTATTCTCTCGTCTGGAGCCAGACCATGGCGAAAGACATGAGGCCGCAAAGGGTGGCGATCAGAAGCAGGTTGTCCATCGAAATCCTCCTATATGTGGCAAAAACGCGGCAGAAGGGTTTTGGTTCAATTGCCTCTCTAATTCAGGCGATCTTCTCGCCCCTGTTCTCGTTTCGCCGTCCCTTTCTCTCTCAGGCGTTCCAATAAAAAAGGCCCGCAGCATTCCTGCTCGGGCCTCACTTTATTCCGCCGATGCCTGTCTATGCCGGCCTGATCACGGTCATGATGACAATATTTCCAGCTTCGTCTCGGGCGCTGTCCGTCATCGCAATAACCTTGCCGCCAAATTCCGCCTCGGCCTCAGCGAACGCCTCCCGCACCAGGCGAAGCGTTTCCAGATAGGCGCTGTTGTCTCGCCTGGGCATTGCAAGCAATGCCTTGATCCCTGCGCTATCGTCCGTCATGAGGCTGATGCACTCCTTCGCTGCGGCTGCGTGGCGACCATCGATCCGCTTTGCAAGGTCGGTTGGATGGATGCGCCTGCGGCCTTCTGGCTTTGCTCGATCCTGAGATCAGAATATCAGCATCGTCCTCCGTTGCCTTCCCGGAAAACGGCACCTGGGTCAAGTGCGGGAAGCAGCCTCCAGGAAGATGACAGCCGGCGCCCCAACACCCCATCTCGCTTTATCGCCATGCCTCATGTATAAGCCCTCGTCCCATTCCCGCCCTCGCCCCGACGTTTCGCCAACGAGAGCTTGCAGGATCGGGCCTCTGCCACGACATGAGGCCACGGGACCCATGACCGGACGAAAGAAGACTTGAGATCATGACCACGGCAAAGACGGCTGTTTCAGAAGCAAACCAGCGCTATTTCAAGGCGCCGGTCTTCGCGGTTGCGCCCATGATCGACTGGACCNNCTATACGGAAATGGTCGTCGCCGACGCCATCATCCATGGCCCGCGCGAGCGCCTGCTCTCCTTTGATGGCACCGAACATCCAGTCGCCCTGCAGCTCGGCGGCTCCGATCCGGCCAAGCTCACCGAGGCCGTGCGCATTTCCGAGCCCTATGGTTATGACGAGATCAATCTCAATGTCGGCTGCCCGTCCGACCGCGTCCAGTCCGGCACTTTCGGCGCCTGCCTGATGCTGACGCCTGAAACGGTTGCCGAATGCATCGCCGCCATGAAGAAGGTCGCCAAGGTCCCGGTCACCGTCAAGTGCCGCATTGGTGTCGACGAGCAGGAGCCGGAAGAGGCCTTGCCGACGTTGATGACCCGCGTGCTCGATGCCGGCGCCGACGCGATCTGGATCCATGCCCGCAAGGCCTGGCTGAAAGGCCTGAGCCCCAAGGAAAACCGCGAGATCCCGCCGCTCGATTACGAGATCGTCTACCGCATGAAGGCCCGCTTCCCCGATGTCTTCATCGGCATTAATGGCGGCATCCACACGCTGGATGAGGCGCAGGCCCACCTCGCCCATGTCGATGGCGTCATGCTCGGCCGCGCCGCCTATCAGAACGCCGCAATCCTTTCCGAGATCGACCAGCGCTTCTACGGCGCAGCGGCCTCGGAGCCAGATTGGAACGATCTGCGCGACCGCATGATGGCCTATGCCGAACGCCATATCGCCAAAGGCGGCCGTCTGCAGCATATAGCCCGCCACATGGTCGGCCTCTTCACCGGCCTGCCCGGCGCCCGCCGCTACCGCCAGATCCTGTCGACCGATGCCGCAAAGCCGAATGTCGGCCCGGAAGTGATCGCCGCAGCCTTTGCCGCGGTCGATTTTTCCGGCTCGACGGAAGCCGTCAGCGCCTGAGCGGCATCAGGCATCGATCCGAACCATTAGAGCAACCATTTGCCGACCGATCGGGCTTGCAGCCCGGTCCGTTTCCTTTCGACGTTTGAACGAAGTGGGGTTGAACGCGTTTATCACGGTCCCCCAAAAGAGTATGGAAGGAAACACTCATGAAGAATCTCGTCATCCTGGCAGCTGTAGCTTCCCTCGGTTTCGTACCCGTGGCCGAGGCCGCGAGCCAGCACAAGCAACCGAAACATGCCGCCCAGCAGGTCGTAAATGAGCCGAGGCAACGTTTCGGCACCCTTTCCTGCGAAGTCGCCGGCGGCGTCGGCATGATCGTCGGCTCGAGCAAGGCGATCGACTGCAGTTTTAAGCAGAACACCGGCAAGGTCGAGCATTATACAGGCACGATCGGCAAGCTCGGTCTCGATGTCGGTGTCACCGGCAAATCCTATCTCAGCTGGATCGTCGTCAACACCGCGCCCACGCGCGTCGGCGATGGCGCTCTCGCCGGCACCTATGTCGGCGCATCTGCCAGCGCGTCCGTTGGCGTCGGCCTCGGGGCAAATGCCCTAGTGGGCGGAAATTCGAAGAATTTCGCCTTGCAGCCGCTCAGCGGCGAAACCGGAACCGGCGTGAATCTGGCCGCAGGCGTCTCTCGCCTCCAGCTGAAGGCAACGCGCTAGACCGGACAGGCGGCGGCCAACCGGTCGCCGCCGCTTGCCGCGAAGTCGCTCGCGCGCCATGTGCGAGAAACGATTGGCGTTTTCCCGCTATCGGCTGAGCTTGTCGGCATGGTGCTGGCCTTTTGATGAAGCAGGCCGAAATAACGGCAATGGCAGTCCGTCCAGTCGATCATTGGCAGAACAGCTGCTGCCCCCCTGGTCTTCACAATGGCCCGGTGGCACCGTATCTTACGCTGCCCCCAGATATACCGCAGCCCAAATGCGCGCTCACCAGCCGCGCCTGAAAACAGCCACTGTATAGGAGGTTAGCCAACATGAAAGATGTCATCGCGTTGGTAACGGGTGCAAGCCGCGGTGTCGGCCGCGGGATTGCGCTTGCCCTGCTCGCCGAGGGAGCCACGGTGCATGTGACCGGCAGGACGCGTTCCGAGGCGAGCCTTGAAGGCATACGCGCGGGATCGCTGGAAGGGCTCGAGCTCGAGGCTGCGGACCTGCCCGGGCGTGTTGTCATTCATCAGTGCGACCACAGCAAGGACACTGAGACCGAGCGCGTGGCCGAAGAGATCAGGGCCGGCAACAGGCTGGATATTCTGGTGAACAATGCATGGCCCGGCTATGAAAACATGGTTGAGGATGGCGATTTTACTTGGCCCCGCGCCTTCTGGGAGCAGCCCCTCTGGCGGTGGGACGCGATGATGGGCACCGCGCTGAGGGCGGCTTTCATGATGTCGCGTGCAGTCGCACCTCTCATGATCTCGGCGCAGCGCGGCCTGATCGTCAATATCTCATTCTGGGCAGGGCAATTCTACGATGGCAACGCGATCTATGGGATGGCCAAGGCTGCTGCCGACAAGATGGCTGCAGACTTCGCGCATGATCTGCGCCCGCACCATGTCGCCGCTGTCGCGCTCTATCCCGGCCTGGTGCGCACCGAAGCCGTGATGCAGAACGCCGAATATTTCGACCTGTCCAATTCCGAGTCACCGCAATTCATCGGCCACGTCATATCGGGACTTTGGCGAGACCCGGCGCTGGTGTCGAAATCCGGAAAAGTCCTGGTCGCGGCCGAGCTCGGCCAGGAATACGATATCGCCGACATCAACGGCTATAAGCCTGTTCCCCTCACCGCGGCGGACTTTGCCAAAAGCTGAAGTCATGCCGGCAGCGACGGCAAACCGGACCTTGGACTCAGGCTGCCACCAGCAGCAGCACATAAGCCACGACCGTCACCATCAGTCCCCGAAAGGCAATCGTCACGAACCGGTATTTGCTCCGGGCGATGTGCGAGAGAATGTCGGCATTTTCCACATATTGGTCGAAGAGATAGCGCTCGTCGCGCCGGATCGCCGCCTCGAAGAAGGTATCGCGATGTCTGGGCCATGCCCCCCAGAACATCGATGTGGATTTGTCGAGCCGCCGCGGCAGCACCACCAGGATGGCCGACAGAATCGAAAAGACCGAGGCTGCGGCCAGGAGCCCGGAGAAGAGAATGGCCTGCGGGGTGCCCTGCGCATAGCGCGCCCAGGTGAAGACTGCCCTTACTTCGACGGAGCTCACAAGAAAGGCGAGCATGAAAGTAAAGATATAAGCGGCCTTCTGATCCGATATTTTGATCTGATCATAGAATATGTCGTTGATTTTCTTGATATGGTCGAAATATTCCGAGCCAATATCCTCTGTCGACGGAGAGCTGGAGGGCAGCTCCGCAAAATTTTCAAACTCGCTCAAAGGAAATCCCACCCCGCAATAGTGTTTCCCTAATAATACACTTGCTTACGAAAGCAAGAACACGTGTGCAGTCAGCTTGACTTTTACACCGCGCTTGGCCAAAGGGGGAAAAGATGCGGGGGTATCTGAAATGTCGGGGCTGAGGTCTTTTCTGTGCGCAAGTACATCTCTTGCGCTCATGTCAACATTACTTTCATTTCCGGTTGCAGCCGAGCCGCTGCAGCGCCCCACCCCGGTTGCAGGCTCGGTCATCGCCCGCAAGACCGGCGAGGAAGTACGCTTCGTCGATGTCAGCAACTGGCGCGTCGTCGACCTCAACCAGGACCTCCTGGATGGAGACGTGCTGCGCACCAATGCCACCGGCCAGCTCGCCATTCTCTTTTCCGATCACACACAGATCCGCCTCGGCCGCAATTCCGCGCTGCAGGTCAAGAAGATGTCGCAGACCGGCGACACGATCCTCAACCTGCAGTCCGGCACGATCTGGGCCCGCGCCCAGCGCGGCGGTCAGGGCCTGACGGTCGAAACCCCCGCCGCCGCCGCCGCTATCCGCGGCACGGACTGGACCATGACCGTCGAGGGCGCCAAGACCTCGATGATCGTGCTCGAAGGCCGCGTCTCGCTCACGAACCCGCAGGGCAGCGTCGATGTCAACGAAGGCGAAGGGGCTGTGGCCACCATCGGCCAGGCGCCCCGCAAGCTCGTCATCGTCACGCCTGACGATCGCGAACAGATGCTTTTCTATCTGAACCTGCGCGATGGCTTCGGGCTGATGCCCACTTCGCCGCTGCCGGCTGGCCGCATGGCGTCCGAACGCCGCCGCGTGATGGCGCTGCCGCCCGAGCGGCGCACGACGGAAGACTGGCTGACGCTCGCAGAGTTGCAGAGCGCCTTTGACGGACGGCAGGTTGCAGCTGCAACGTTACAGGCGTTGCGCGGCCGCAAGCTGACCGTCGCCCAGCAGGCGCGTGTCGACCTGATCGAGGCGACCATCGCTGGCTCCGAAAAGCGCTACGCCGATGCTGCCAGGCTTTTTGAAAAGGCCGCGCCGCATCTCGATGCCGATAGACGCAACATGGCGCAATATGGCGGCTATTTCGCCCGCTCGCTCGCCGACCCCGCCCATATCGAGCAGCCACCGGCGGCCTCCGTGGGCGTCTATGGTGCCATAATGCGGGCCTATACAGTGGGCTTCCTGAAAAACCCGCGTGCGGCGATCGAGATCATCAGGCAGGCGGAAAAGCGCTATCCCAACGATCCCACCCTGCCGGCGATGCGCGCCCAGCTTGCCCAGCTCATCGATGACCGGGTGCAGATGAAGGAAGCGGCCGATCGCTCGCTGGCGCTCGATCCCGATCATCCGATCGGCCTTGCCGCCCGTGCCGGCTATAAGGCTGCCTATGAGAGCGATATCAAGGGTGCGCTCGCAGACCTGAACCGCGCCATCGAACTTGCGCCTGGCGCTTCCGGCTCGCTCAATTCCATGGGCCTGCTGCAGAGCGCCCGCGATGCCAATGGCGAAGCCGAAAAGGCATTCCTGAAGGCGATCGAACTCGATCCGCAGGATCCCGTGCCGCATGCGAATCTCGCGATCCTCTATCTCGACCAGTCGCGCATGAAGGAAGCCAAGCGCGAGATCGATACCGCGCTCGCCGTCGATCCCTCCTTCGATATCGCGCTTCTTGCCCGGGGTCGCTACTACCTGCAGACAGGCGAGCGCGACAAGGCGCTGGAAGACCTGCTTGCCGCCAGCACAGCCAATCCGGCCCATTCGCAATCGCAGCTGATGCTTGCCGCCGCCCATTACGAAAAGCGCGACCGCCTGCCCTTCAACCAGGCGCTCGACAATGCCGACCGACTGGACAAGAACGATCCAGTCATCTCCTCCTTCCGCACCGCCGTCGATATCGACGACTACAATGCCGATGGCGCGATCAGGAATGCCCAGGAATTCCTGCGCCGCTCGCGCGCCCGAGGCGGCGATTATATCGGCCTCGGCGCCAATGAGGATGCCGGCTCGACGCTGAACAACGCCTTCCGCCTGCAGGGCCTGGATGCCTGGGGCCGCTACTATGGCGATGCCGTCTTCAACCCCTTCGAAGGCACCGGCTATACCGACCAGTCGATCAAGGGCAGCATCTTCCCCTTCGTCAACGCCACCAGCTTCAGCGATGACAGCGTCAGCCAGTACCGCGCCAATACGTCGAGCTTCTCCTCGCTCTTCCAGGGCCTTCTGCTCGATCCGCATATGCTCTCCGGCCGCTCGCGCTCGGCAAATATCCTGCGCACGCCCTTCATCGAAGGCTCCGTCGGCGGCGGTATCAACAGCGTCGACGGCCACACTCGCCGCACCGGCGAGGCAGAAATACAGGGATTTTCTAACGAGACGATCCCGATCAGTTTCTTCGGCAACCTGACATGGGAAGAGCTGGCGCTCGACGGTGACTACCGCGATTTCGGCGGGTTCAAGCTGGAAAAGAAACTTCTGACGGGCAACGCCTACCTGACGGCGACGCTGACGCCAGATGACCGAGTCGTCAGCTTCGTCAATCACGCCAAGAGCTACGGCCCCCTGAACGCGTTGACGACCAGCACTGCGCTAACCGACCGCCTGAACGAAGAACTCTTCATTCCGCTCGGGATTCCGATCCCGACAGAGGATTTGCCGCTTTACAGAAACCGCTACGACGAAGCCGAAACGACAAATGCCGGCATCGGCTGGAGCCACACTTTCGGCTACAGGAACGTGCTCAACGCCGCGCTCCTCTATTCCGAGAGCAAGGCAAAAATAGCTTACGATCTTACCTTTGACGCCTCCTCCATCACCGGCGCTCCGCCGCCCGATCTGTTTCCGTTCGCAGAAGCAAACCAGGAAACGTCATCCAAGACCTATATTGCCGCAATCAGCCACAGCATCGGCGACGATACGCTGACGTGGCGATATGGCATTGAGGGCGGCTGGATCGATGCCAGGAACGAAAGCTTCTTCCATCTCGACACCCTCGTGCCGGGTTTTGTCGATGAAGTGACTGTTGGCCCCGATGAAGCGAGCAACCGCGTCAATATCGGCCGCGCCTATGTCGATGTCCTGCACGAGATCACGCCGGACCTGAAGGGCGAATATGCGCTTTTCGGCACACGGCTCGAAGGCGATGGCGTCGATGTCAGCCGGCTGGAGCCGCGCTTTGGCCTTGCCTGGACGCCGGTCCAAAACCACTGGCTGCGCGCAGCCTTCATGCGCCAGAGCCTGGATACAGGCGTTCCTACGCTGGCGCCGGTCGGTATCCTCGGCCTGCAGGCCAATCAATATTCGCTCGGCTTTGACGGTTATGCCGATACGGTGGCGCTGGAGTGGGATGCCGAATGGACCGACAAGTTCTTTACCTCGGTCGAATACCAGCATCAGGAACTGCATGATTTCTCGATCGACCTGCCGTTGATCGCGCTTCCGGCGGTCGACAGCCTGCCGCTGTCGCGCGGCAGCATCGACCGTGCCGCCGTCACCGCCAACCTCGCGCTCGGCAACGGCTTCGGCCTTTCCGCCACCTATGCCTACATGGATTCCGAGAACAAGGACCCGTTGGAGCCGAACTTCGGCGGCAACCTGCCCTATATTCCGACGAATTCCGGCCAGATCGCACTCACTTGGGTCAACGAGGCCAAGGTCAAGGCGACGCTCGCCGCCAACTATATCGGCGAACGCGATGGCGATGATCTCGGCACCAAGCTCGACGATTACTGGAGCCTCGACGCGCATCTGATCTGGGAGCCCTTCGACAAGCGCATCGCGCTCGAAGCCGCAGCCTACAACCTCCTCGACGAGGACTTCGAGATCACCCCCGGCGTGCCCGGCTGGGGCCGCGCCTTCAAGGGCACCTTGAAGATCCGCTTCTGATGATCGCGCGCCCAGCCGCCCTGCAACGGCTTCAGACAGAGCGCCCGATCGAGACGGGCCGCCCGTCGCAGCGCCCGCCAGGCTGGCCCTTCTCGATCCGCAGCATCCGCCTTCTCGTGCTGGCGCTGGTCACGCTGATCACCATTTCGCTGATCTCCCGCCTGCCCGCCTGGACGCTGACGGAACTGCGCACCTTCGACTATCTCTCCACCGTCGATGACCCAACACCGCCGGCCGATGGCCCGATCATCGTGGCGATCGACGAACCGGCGCTTGCCGATATCAACGCCCAGTGGCCCTGGCCGCGCAGCCTGCATGCCGAGCTCGTCAAACAGCTGCGCGCTGCCGGCGCAAGAGCCATAGCGCTCGATATCATCATGGCCGAGCCTTCGACGGCTGAAAACGATGAGGCCATCACCGCTGCCGTCGGCCCCGATGTCGTGCTCGCCGGCGATGAAACGCTGATCAAGACGCCCCAGGCCGACCAGCTGCTGCGCACCACGCCGCTGCCGCAGATGACGGATGCCGGCGCGCGCACCGGCATCGCCTCCATTACCCTGAATGGCGACGGCATCTTCCGCAATATTCCATCCTATGAGGATGGCTTTGCCATGGAGCTCGCCAAGGCTGCGGGCATCAAGGCGCTGCATCTGCCGGCAGGCTCCCTCATCCAGTCCTTCGGCCCGGCCCGCAGCTATCCCACCGTTTCCTACTATCAAGCGCTCGACCCGAAGAATTTCCTGCCGCCCGATATCTTCAAGGGTCGCGTCGTATTGGTCGGCCTCAGCCTGCAGAACGCCCCCGAGATCGATCAGGGCGGCGCCGATGCCTATGCCACGCCCTTCACCGTCCACACCGGCAAACTGATCTCCGGCGTCGAGGTGCAGGCCACTATCTACGACAATATCGTCCATGGCCTGGCGATATCAGAAGCCGGCCTGCTGCCGGTCGCAATCTGCATCCTCATATCAGTCATTCTGGCCGCGATAACGGTCTGGAAGTCCACGAGCTGGCGCACGCTGGTCGCGACCGCCGCCGCCGTGCTCGCCTTTGCGGCAGCAAGCTATGCCGGCATCCGCTTCGGCCATGTCTTCGTCTCGCCGCTTGGGCCGACCGTTGCCTTCGTGGCCGTCGCCTTCGGCCAGGCCGCCTTCGATTATACCGAGGAGCGCCGCCAGAAGCGCCAGATCACACTGGCCTTCGCCCAATATATCTCGCCCGATCTCGTCAAGCGCCTGTCGAACGATCCCTCGCAGCTGAAGCTCGGCGGCGAGCGGCGCACGCTGACCGTCCTGTTTTCGGATGTGCGCGGCTTCACCACCATTGCCGAAACCATGAAGGACGATCCCGAGCAGCTGACGGCGCTGATCAACCGGCTGCTGACGCCGCTATCGGATGTCGTCATGGATCACGGCGGCACGATCGACAAATATATGGGCGATTGCATCATGGCCTTCTGGAATGCGCCGCTCGACGACCCCGATCATGCCCTGCATGCGGTCAAGGCCTCGATCGCCATGCAGGATGCGATCGCGACACTGAACCGCGAACTGGAGCGCGAAGCCGCCGCCACCGGCCGGCCGCTGCATATCCTCAAAATGGGCGTCGGCATCAACACCGGCGAATGCATCGTCGGCAATATGGGCTCCACCCGCCGCTTCGACTATTCCTGCCTCGGCGACAGCGTCAATCTCGCATCTCGTCTGGAAGGTGCTTCGAAGAATTACGGCGTCGCCCTGCTGCTCGGCGAGGAAACCGCCCGCCTCGTCAGCGAGCGTTACACCGTGGTCGAGCTAGACCGCATCATCGTCAAGGGCCGCACCGTCCCCTCGCCTGTCTTCACCGTGCTCTACGGCTCGCACCGCGCGGTGCTCCCCGATCACAACGCCTTCCTCGAAGCCAGATATGCGGGCCGGCTCACCGTCTCCGATGCGGCCTTCGAAACCCTGTCGAAAGCCATTCCGGAGCTTTCGGCCTATTACGCATTGATGCGCAGCAACCTCGCGCAGGACGACGCGGCCCCGTAACGCAATTCCAGCAAAAGTGTGGAGCGGTTTTGCGCGACATGCTTTACGATATCTCCAGACTCGCCAGATCAATCAGCCAAGAAGTCCCGCCATGTCCATTCCCGCCACCGTCATCCCCCTGCCGCAGCCGGTTCTCCTGCCCATTGAAGGCAGCGCCGAGGCCTTCCCGGTCCGCCGCGTCTATTGCGTCGGCCGCAATTATGCGGATCACGCCATCGAAATGGGCCATGACCCGAACCGCGAACCGCCCTTCTTCTTCCAGAAGAACGCCGACAATCTCTTCGCCGGCAAGGATTTCCCCTATCCGCCGCTGTCGAATGACGTGCATTTCGAGGTCGAATGCGTGCTGGCCCTGAAGGCCGGCGGCGCCGATATACCCGCCGAAAAGGCGCTCGACTGCATCTATGGCTACGGTGTCGGCATAGATTTCACCCGCCGCGACCTGCAGGCCGAAGCCAAGAAGCTCGGCCGCCCCTGGGAGCTCGCCAAGGCCTTCGAACATTCCGCCCCAGTCTCGTCCCTCGTCCCGGCAAGCCGCCTCGGCCATCCCGCCAGCGGCCGTGTCTGGCTGGAGGTGAATGGCGTCAAAAAGCAGGATGGCGACTTAAACCAGATGATCTGGAAAGTCCCGGAAATCATTGCAGAGCTTTCGAAACTCTTCGTTCTCGCCCCCGGCGATGTCATCATGACCGGCACGCCGGCGGGTGTCGCCGCCATCAGCAGGGGCGACAGCATCTCCTGCGGCGTCGACGGCATCGCGACACTGTCGCTGAAAGTGGTCTGAGGAGACGGAAATGGCGATCTATGCGCTCGGAGGCCTGAAACCGAAACTGCCACCCCACGGCACCTTCTGGAGCGCCCCCGACGCGCATGTGATCGGCCATGTCGAGCTTGCCGAAGAGGTCGGCATCTGGTTCGGCGCAGTGCTGCGCGGCGACAACGAACCCATCGTGATCGGCAAGGCCACCAACCTGCAGGAAGGCGTCATGGTCCACACAGACCCCGGCTTCCCAACTACGATCGGCGAGGATTGCACCATCGGGCACCACGCCATCATCCATGGCTGCACGATCGGCAACAACTCCCTTGTCGGCATGGGCGCCACGATCCTGAACGGCGCCAGGATCGGTAACAATTGCCTCGTCGGCGCCAATGCGCTCATCACCGAAGGCAAGGAATTCCCCGACAACTCCCTGATCGTCGGCTCGCCCGCCAAGGCGATCCGCACCTTGGACGATGAGGCGGTCGCCAAGATCACCCAATCCGCGAAGAAATATGTCGGTAACTGGCAGCGCTTCGCACGGGATCTCGAGCGGATCGATTGAAAATCGACCGCGGGCGGATCGACACCGTCGACCGCGGGCGGA
>UCCS01000160.1 GCA_900470965.1 Hyphomicrobiales bacterium | reverse complement strand
CGGTTGACTACCAGATCGTTGACAACTTCTACGCCAAGGCTTCCGTCCAGTGGCTGGATCCGGAAGATAAAGACGACACCACGACCGGTTACTTCCGTCTGCAGCGCTCGTTCTAATTCGAGTTGACTTCGGTCATAGAGAAGCCCGGCTTTTGAGCCGGGCTTTTTGTTAATTACCACCATCGAAGTGGCGGGTGGTGTTTTATGTCGGCGCTAGGCGGCATCACGAAAGCTCAGCTCAGCCTGCCGATAAATATCCTGATCGCCTCCGGAATGTCTCCTAGATGCAGAAGCGGTGCGTGACCTTGGCCTTTCGCCGTGATCTGCACCATATCAGGATGCCGCTTCGTCATCTCGTCGTTCGTCTGCCGCGATAGCAGATTGGAATTCTCTCCCCTGATAACCAGCAGCGGTATGGATCGCAGCCCCTCGAATTGCTGCCAGAGGTCGGGCAGGGGATTGCTGAAATCGACTGTTTTCAACTGCTCGGCAATGGCGGGATCATAGTCGGCGACAGGTACGCCATTCTGTTCCCGATAGATGGCGTGCGCCATGCCCTCCCAGTCGGTGAGACCAAGTGCGGGAAAGGCAGCACCGTGATTCTCCTTGAGGATATCGACCGCCTCACTCCAGCTTTGAGGTTTGCGAGCACGGTTGAGATAGTCTCTGATCGCCATCAGCCCGGATAGCTCGATGACTGGGCCGATATCGTTCAAGATGACGCCTGCGAGCAGTTCTGGCTTTATTGCCGCCACCAGATGCAGGATCAGCCCGCCGCGCGAGGTCCCAATGAAGATGGCGCGGTCGATGCCGAACGTAGCGCAGCCGGCAATCACATCGCCGCATTCGACAGCGAGATTGTAATTCGCCTTGTTATCATCCCGATCAGACAGGCCACGTCCGCGATAGTCCAATGCCATGACACGCCGTGGGAAAGCTGCGTCGCGCGACAGAATCAATGCAAGTTCGTGGAAATCGCGGGCATTGCGCGTAAGGCCCGGCAGGCAGACGACCGGCAACCGGTCGGTACTCCCGCCGGTCGGCTGGTAATTGCGGGCGTAAAGCCTCAGCCCATCGGTTGATCCATAGAATTTTTCGGTAAACCCGTTCGTGACTGCGTCGCCCATGACATCTCCATCCCGTCTGCCAAAACGAGATGTAGCGTGCTTTCGGCAAGTCTGCCAATCGGCCTCAGGTCGCGCCGCGGCCACCGATGAGGTCGCGCTCGATGTCCGGTGTCTGACCCAGGCGGGCCTTGTAGACCTCGTAATTCTCCATCACCCGCTGCACATAGTTGCGCGTCTCGGGGAAGGGGATGCGCTCGATCCAGTCGACGATTTCGTCGATAGGCTTGCCGCGAGGGTCACCATAGCGGCCGATCCATTCTGGCACGCGCTTCGGTCCCGCATTATAGGCGATGAAAGTCAGGATATAGGAGCCGCCGAAGGCGTCGATCTGCTCGCCGAGGTAATGCGCGCCGAGCGTTGCGTTGTAGCCGGCATCGGCCGTCAGCTTGTCCTTGGAATAGGTGATGTTGTTCCGCTTGGCGACGGCCTGGGCCGTGCCCGGCAGGAGCTGCAGCAGGCCACGGGCATTGGCGGCCGAAACGGCGGCCGGATTGAAGGCGCTTTCCTGTCGGGCGATCGCATAGGCGAGCGCCTTGCCCGAGCCGGATATATTGGCGTTGGCCGGAATGACGCCGACCGGGAAGGCCAGTGCCGCGACATCGATACCGCGCCCATAGGCGATCTTGCCGATCTGCAGTGAAAGATGATGGTCGCCCGCTTGCTCAGCCTTGGCCGTCAGGATTGCGAGCTCGCCAGGGCTTTGAAGCTGCTCGGCCAGTGCCAGGTAAATGGCTGCCGCACGCCAGCCATGACCGGCCGATTCGAGCCGCCCGATCGCCTGCAGGGCCTCGCGCTGCTGCAGGCTCTGTCGGTCGGCGGCCGTCGGCGACGGATAGGTGACATTCAGTGTCTTCCGTCCAAGCCGCTCGGCCGCAAGCTGGCCGTAGAAGGTGCCCGGAAAATTCGCAGCCTTGGTGAAAAATTCGCTGGCCTTGCCCGGCCCGCCGGCTTCCGCCGATCGCCCGAGCCAGTACCAGGCACGGGAAACGGAAAGCGGGCCGTTCGAAACCTGCAGGATCTTGCGGAAATGCGTTTCGGCCGTCGTCGGGTCCTGCAGTCCGCGCAGCGCATACCAGCCGGCATGGAACTGCGCTTCAACGATATCGGTCGGCACCGTCGCGACGGAGGCGGCGACGATCTGATAAGCCGCCTTGAACTGTCCCTGGTCCACGAGGCCGCGGCTGATGATCCGCTGCTCGTTCCACCATTCGCCGGAGTTCATCAGCTCGGTTCGGTCGCGCGGTATCTGCTGCAGCAGCTTGGCGGCGTCGAGATATTTGTCCTGCTTGCGCATATATTCGATGCGCGCGAAGAGAAAGCCCGGATCGCTGCGCCATTTCGCATCGATCGCATTCAACAATGCGCCGGCATTGCCCGCATTATTGTCCACTGCAGCCCAGGCCTTGTAGAGCGATTGCGCCTGTCCCATGTCGCCGAAGCGCTTGGCCTGTGCCACGCGACCGCGATACATCAGGTAGTCCATCCGCGTCTTGTGGTCGGCGGCGGTCAGCAGGCCGGCAAATTCGGCCAGGATCTTGTCTTCGGTTGCCTTGTCGAGCGCCTGTCCGCGCCAGATCTTGCCGATATATTTTGCTGCCTGCGCAGACTTGCCGGTTGCTACGAGCGCGCGCGACATGATTATCGCGCCCTGCCACGTCTCGGGCGCCGTATCGCCGAAGGCGTTCAGCACGGCGGCAGGGGCTGGGTTCTCGTCATAAAGCGCACGCTCGGAATTGCCGCGTAGACGTTCAAGGCCCGGCCAGCCATTCAGCTCGTCCGAAGCACTGGCGATCTCATAGGAGGGAACGCCTTTCAGGCCGGAAGTGGCGATTGCCCAGGTCAGGATATGGCGGTCGAGTGTACCTGCCGCCATCGTATTGCGGATGGCAAGCGCCTGTTGCGGATCCTTGTTGGTGAGCGCATCGAGACCAACCTTCAGATCGCTGTTAACTGGGGCGATCGCCGCATTGCGCGGAATGGACCCGGTCGTGATCGCCTCGGGGAAAGACGCGGTTTCCGGCACGAAACCCAGCGGCTTGACGGCCGGCGCAGGGGCGCTCTCGCCGGGGAGCGGCGATGCAACGCTGCCCCATGCCGCGGCCACCAGGCCGAAGACGGACAGGATCAGAACGGCTCTCTTCATCCGGATTACTCGCAACGAAACCATGCCCCTCCATTTGGCTGGAGGCATCTTAATGAAACCTTACCGTCTCGGGTAAAATTCATTCACATTTGCTATCGGAATTTGCCCTAACCGACCTATGCGCGCTTGTCGCAGCCTTTTTGCCGCTCTATGGTGCGCAACTCTTATTCATGGAATGCGGCTGAAGCAAGGATATCGGCCGTGAGGAGCTTTGCATGTTCAATGGGTCCATCCCCGCGCTCGTAACCCCCTTCACCGATGCCGGCCTGATCGACGAAGACAGCTTCGCCGCCCATGTCGCCTGGCAGATCGGGGAGGGCAGCAGCGGCCTCGTTCCGGTCGGCACGACCGGTGAGTCGCCGACGCTGTCGCATGCCGAGCACAAACGTGTGGTGGAGCTCTGCATCGAAGTTGCCGGCAAACGCGTGCCCGTTATGGCCGGCGCCGGCTCGAACAATACGCGTGAAGCGATCGAACTTGCCCAGCATGCCGAGAAGGTCGGGGCGGACGCCGTTCTGGTCGTCACGCCCTATTACAACAAGCCGACGCAAAAGGGGCTGATCGCTCACTATTCGGCGATCGCTGAAGCCGTGAAGCTGCCGATCTATATCTACAACATCCCCGGCCGTTCGGTCGTCGACATGACGCCGGAGACGATGGGTGCGCTTGCCAAGGCCCACAAGAACATCGTCGGCGTCAAGGATGCGACCGGCAAGATCGAGCGTGTCTCCGAGCAGCGCATCACCTGCGGCAAGGAGTTCCAGCAGCTTTCCGGCGAGGACGCGACGGCTCTCGGCTTCAACGCCCATGGCGGCGTTGGCTGCATCTCGGTGACGGCCAACATCGCGCCGCGCCTTTGTGCCGAGTTCCAGGCAGCGACGACCGCAGGAAATTACGCCAAGGCGCTGGAGCTGCAGGATCGGCTGATGCCGCTGCATAAGGCAGTCTTCATGGAGCCCGGCGTGTGTGGCGCGAAATACGGACTCGCAAAGCTCGGCCGCATGAGCCGCACCGTGCGCTCGCCGCTGATGTCCTCGCTGGAGCCCTCGACGGAAACGGCGATCGATGCCGCCATGCGTCATGCCGGCCTGCTGAACTAAAGCATGTCGCGCAAAACTGTGCAGCGGTTTTGCGATAACGACATGCCTTAAGCGTAAACCCGGCCCGTCTTCACAAGACCGGGCCGTTCTCCTACATAGATGACAGGAAATGAGGGCGCGGCATTCGCGCCCCTCTAATGGAATTATCGTCATGGCCCCCAAAGGCAGCCAACGTATCGTGAAGAAGGTCGTTGCGGAAAACCGCAAGGCCCGCTTCAACTACGAGATCATCGATACCTATGAAGCGGGCTTGGTGCTGATGGGCACCGAGGTCAAATCATTGCGCGAAGGCAAGGCCAATATAGCCGAATCCTACGCTTCCGATGAGGATGGCGAGATCTGGCTGATCAATTCCTATCTGCCGGAATACCTGCAGGCGAACCGCTTCAACCATGAGCCGCGTCGCCGCCGCAAGCTGCTCTTGTCCGGGCGTGAAATCAATCGTTTGCGCGCGGGCATCAATCGCGAAGGCATGACGCTGATCCCGATGAAGATCTACTTCAACGATCAGGGCCGCGCCAAGATCGAGCTGGCGCTCGCGAAGGGCAAGAAGCTTCACGACAAGCGCGAATCCGAGAAGGAGCGCGATTGGAACAGGCAGAAGAGCCGTCTGTTGAAAGACAACGGCTGACTCTTTGCCTGCAGCATTGCGTTATTCGTGAATGAAGGTTTAGTCTTCGAAATCGCTGGCTGGCGCCACTTCGGCGGGACGCGGCGGACGTTCGGAAGGGTCCCGGCCGATCTCGGCTTTCAGAGACAGAAGATCGATGAAGTGATCGGCCTGGCGGCGCAGATCGTCGGCGATCATTGGCGGTTGGGTCGACATGGTCGATATGACCGAAACCTTGCGTCCCTTGCGTTGCAGCGCTTCGACCAGATTGGTGAAATCGCCGTCGCCGGAGAAGATGACGAGATGGTCGACCGTTTCGGACTGTTCCATGGCATCGATTGCGAGCTCGATATCCATATTGCCCTTGATCTTGCGCCGTCCCATGGAGTCGGTAAACTCCTTGGCGGGCTTCGTCACGACCTTGTAGCCGTTATAATCGAGCCAGTCGATGAGCGGACGGATCGAGGAATATTCCTGGTCTTCGATAAGCGCGGTATAGTAGTATGCTCGCAGCAGATATCCACGTTTCTGAAATGCTTTCAATAGCTTGCGGTAATCGATATCAAAGCCCAGACTCTTGGATGCAGCGTAAAGGTTGGCGCCGTCTATGAATAGTGCAATTTTTTCGCGTGGGTCAAACATCGCTTACCAATCCAAAGAGAGTAATCGAAATCCATAAGCCACTAAGCCTAATAAAAACAGCGGCTTGCGGATGTGGCGTCGAGCTGTTCCGTACTTTATGAATTATTCATATATGAAAGATTTAGGGCACGATTCGGGATATTCCAAGCAACCCCCGGTGGAAATGTCATATTGTGCATGGAAATTTAGACCGGCTGCGGATAAAGGCGAGGGGACCCTAACGAAAAACTTGAATTTGCCCGGTTTTAATTGTATCGGGCGTGTTAATCCCGAAAAGACGACCGCAAAGGACAGGCAATGGCCCGTGTCACAGTAGAAGATTGCATTGACAAGGTAGAGAACCGCTTCGAGTTGGTTCTGCTCGCCAGCCATCGCGCCCGGCTGATTTCCCAGGGTGCGTCGATCACCATCGACCGCGACAACGACAAGAACCCGGTTGTGGCTCTGCGAGAAATCGCCGACGAGACCCTGTCTCCTGACGATCTGAAGGAAGATCTGATCCACTCGCTGCAGAAGCATGTGGAAGTGGACGAGCCCGAGCCCGATCCGGCAAGCCTGATCGCCGCCGGTGCAACGGCTAATGCCGACAGCGAAGAACAGGACGACGTGCCGGAAACGATCACCTTCGACCAGATGTCGGAAGAGGAGCTTCTGGCCGGTATCGAAGGTCTCGTTCCGCCGGAAAAGAGCGACGATTACTAAGCGCATCCCTGGCCCTTGAACGGCCGGGGCTTCCTGCGCGGCAAAAGATCGACGATTACCAATCATCAATCTTGCGCCTGTAAAGCTTAGGCATAATATTGCCCATGTGTGCGCCAATCTGCGATTGGCGCGCTTTTATTTTATTGGAGTGGCTTTGGAATGATGCGGCAGTACGAGCTCGTGGAGCGGGTTCAGAAATACAAGCCCGATGCCAACGAAGCTCTGCTGAACAAAGCCTATGTCTACGCCATGCAGAAGCATGGGCAGCAGAAGCGAGCGAGCGGCGACCCTTACATCTCGCATCCGCTCGAAGTGGCCGCCATCCTGACCGACATGCATCTCGATGAATCGACGATTGCAGTCGCCCTTCTGCATGACACGATCGAGGATACGACGGCGACGCGCGCCGAGATCGACGAACTCTTCGGCGAGGATATCGGCCGCCTGGTCGAGGGCCTGACGAAGATCAAGAAGCTCGATCTCGTCACCAAGAAGGCCAAGCAGGCGGAAAATCTGCGTAAGCTGCTGCTTGCCATTTCCGATGATGTACGCGTCCTGCTGGTCAAGCTTGCCGATCGTCTCCACAACATGCGCACTCTCGACCATATGTCCCAGGAAAAGCGCGCGCGCATTTCTGAAGAGACGATGGAAATCTATGCGCCGCTCGCCGGCCGCATGGGTATGCAGGACATGCGCGAGGAGCTGGAGGAGCTCTCCTTCCGGCACATGAACCCGGAAGCCTACGAGACTGTCACCAAGCGCCTCGAGGAACTGTCGAAGCGCAATGAAGGTCTGGTCAAGAAGATCGAGGCCGAACTGCGCGACCTGCTGATCGCCAATGGATTGGCGACTGCCTATGTCAAGGGTCGGCAGAAGAAGCCCTATTCGGTGTTCCGCAAGATGCAGTCGAAGTCGCTCTCCTTCGAGCAGCTTTCCGATGTCTACGGTTTCCGCCTCATCGTCGAGGATATTCCTTCCTGCTACCGTGCGCTCGGCATCGTGCATACGCGCTGGCGCGTCGTGCCCGGCCGCTTCAAGGATTATATCTCGACCCCGAAGCAGAACGACTACCGGTCGCTGCACACCACCATCGTCGGCCCGTCGATGCAGCGCATCGAACTGCAGATCCGCACCAAGCGCATGCATGAGATCGCCGAGTTCGGTATTGCCGCTCATACGCTCTATAAGGACGGCGCCACCAATGCCGATGGCGATATCCTCTCGCGCGAAAGCAATGCCTATTCCTGGCTTCGTCACACGATCGAGGCGCTCGCCGAAGGTGACAGCCCCGAAGAGTTCCTCGAGCACACCAAGCTTGAGCTATTTCAGGATCAGGTCTTCTGTTTCACGCCGAAGGGCAAGCTGATTGCCCTGCCGCGCGGTGCGACACCGATCGACTTTGCCTATGCCGTTCATACCAACATCGGCGACACGACCGTCGGCGCCAAGATCAATGGCCGCATCATGCCGCTGGTGACCCGCCTCAACAATGGCGACGAAGTGGAGATCATCCGCTCTGGCGTGCAGGTTCCGCCGGCCGCCTGGGAAGAGATCGTCGTGACAGGCAAGGCGCGCGCAGCCATCCGCCGCGCGACGCGCATGGCGATCCGCAAGCAATATGCCGGTCTCGGCCACCGCATCCTGGAGCGCACCTTCGAGCGCGCCGGCAAGATCTTCTCGCGTGACGCCATGAAGCCGGCCCTCCACCGGCTGGGGCAGAAGGATGTGGAAGATGCGATCGCTGCCGTCGGCCGCGGCGAGATGTCTTCGCTCGACGTGCTGCGCGCCGTCTATCCCGATCATCAGGACGAGCGCGTCACCGTCAAGCCTGCCGGCGACGAGGGCTGGTTCAATGTCCGCAGCGCCGCGGGCATGATCTTCAAGATCCCCGGCAAGACCAAGGCCGATCTCGACGGCGAGCGCGCCTCCACCGAGAGCGATCCCGATATCGTGCCGATCCGCGGCCTCTCCGGCAATGTCGACGTCAAGTTCTCGCCGACCGGCGCCGTGCCCGGCGATCGCATCGTCGGCATCATGGAAAAGGGCAAGGGCATCACCATCTATCCCATCCAGTCGCCATCGCTGCAGCGCTTCGATGATCAGCCGGATCGCTGGATCGACGTACGCTGGGATCTCGATGAGGCCAACAAATCCCGGTTCATGGCTCGCATCATGGTCAACGCGCTGAACGAGCCCGGCACGCTGGCTAAGGTGGCGCAGACGGTCGCAAGCCTCGACGTCAATATCCGCATGCTGAACACGGTACGTGTGGCCGCCGACTTCACCGAAATGGTGCTGGAAGTGGAAGTCTGGGACCTGCGTCAGCTGAACCAGCTTCTCTCTCAGCTCAAGGACCTGGACTGCATCGCGACGGTCCGGCGCCTCTACGAGTAGGAATTTATTAAAGTTTTGCCGATCGCAAAATTGCGCTTTGCATATTTTGTGATCATTTAATGGCCGAATCGGCATATTGAAAAGGCAAGCCATGCGCCCTATGCATGGCTGTGCTCCGGTTACAGCGGTAGTAATTAACCGTTGCCGCGACTATCTTCTGGTCATCAAGAAATGAAACGAAGATGAGGCAAAGCAATGTTTGAACCGATCAGGAAATTCGCCCGCGCCCTTCGCGCTCCGACCGCTCAGGAACGTGAAATGGCATATCTCAACGGCTCGCATGACCGTATTGATCTTGAATATCGTCAGCGTCAGGTCGATCGCGGCATCTTCCGTAATCGCTAATCACTGAGATATACTTGACGTAAGGAAGGGGGCGTTATGCATGGTCCACGCCCCTTGGAAGAAAAGAAGAATAGACGGCCTGTTTGTGAAGCGGTCCCATTTGCCGCTCTTGTCATGGCGGTGTGCACTGCACTAAATACCCGCCATGTTGTTTCGCCGTCGCAAGCCTGCGGGATTTAAGGAAAAGCTGCGAGAGCTCGTATGGCCTCGCAAGGGTTTTCTGCGCCCGCCAAAATATCTCATGATGCGCGTACTGCGCCTGACTGCCTCGCCGCATGCCGTTGCGGTGGGCGTCGCTGCGGGTGTCTTCGTTTCGTGGACACCCTTTATCGGCGTGCATTTCGTCATGGCCTTCGTCATCACCTATTTGCTGTCGGGGAATATGGTGGCGGCGGCACTTGGCTGCGCGGCCTTCGGTAATCCGCTGACCTATCCCTTCATCTGGGGCATTACCTGGGAAGTCGGTCACCTGCTGCTCAGCCGGCAGGACCAGATGGCCGGACAGACGATCGATCTGGCCGAGCTCTTCCACAAGCTGCATTTCACGGAGCTCTGGAAACCGGTGCTGGAGCCGATGCTGATCGGCGCCATCCCGCCGGCAGCCGTCACCTCGGTTGCGCTTTATGTACTGACATTCTACACCGTGAGGGGCTTTCAGGCGCGTCGCCGCGCCCGGCTGATGGAACGTGCGCGGCTACGGCTCGCCGATCCCGCCACCGAGATGCCGACCGTCTGAGCCCGAAGCAGTTCTATCCCGAAAGGCCTCTTGCATGATCATCGGCATTGGCAGCGACCTCATCGACATCAGGCGCGTGGAGAAATCCATCGAGCGCTTCGGTGACCGCTTCACGCATCGCTGTTTCACCGAGATCGAGCGTGCGCGCTCGGATCGCCGCGCCAACCGCGCCGAATCCTATGCCAAGCGCTTCGCCGCCAAGGAAGCCTGCTCCAAGGCACTCGGCACCGGGCTTTCGCAGGGCGTTTTCTGGAAGGATATGGGCGTCGTCAACCTGCCGAGCGGCAAGCCGACGATGCAGCTGACGGGCGGTGCCGCCGCCGTCCTTGAGGCCATGCTGCCGGCCGGCCATAAGGCCGCCATTCATTTGACAATAACGGATGATTATCCCTTGGCTCAGGCTTTTGTGATCATTGAAGCGCTGCCGAATGCCGTATGATAGCGACCTCTCGTCGCTTTTAATGCTGTCGTTATTGCCGCCACCGGCCGAAGCCGCTAGAGAGAACATCAGAAAGAAATGCGCCTTCATGGCGTCTTGAAGGAACAAGACTGCGTGTCCGAAAAAGTCGAAGCCAAGCCGAATGCCCTCTGGGAAAATATCAAGGTCATCATCCAGGCTCTCGTCCTGGCAATGATTATCAGAACTGTCCTGTTCCAGCCCTTTACCATTCCCTCGGGCTCGATGATGCCGACCTTGCTGGTCGGTGACTATATCTTCGTCAACAAATTTGCTTACGGCTATTCGAAATATTCGCTGCCCTTCTCGCCTGACATTTTCAGCGGCCGCATTTTTGGTTCCGATCCGAAGCGCGGCGATATCGTCGTTTTCCGTTTCCCGCCGAATCCTGAGGTCGATTACATCAAGCGCGTCGTCGGCCTTCCGGGCGATCATATCCAGGTCACCGAGGGTATTCTCTACATCAACGGCAAGCCGGTTCCGAAGGTGCCCGATGGCACTTTCAACTCCGACTACAAGCTCGATCCGGGCCAGGACGTGCCGGTGTTCCGCGAGACGCTGGATGATGGCAAGACCTATGACACGCTCGACCAGTCGCCGGTTTCTCGCGGCGACAACACCCGCGAGTTCATCGTTCCGGAAGGCCACTACTTCATGATGGGCGATAATCGCGACAACTCGCTCGACAGCCGCTTCGATGTCGGCTTCGTCCCGGCGGAAAATCTTGTCGGCCGCGCCAGCGTCATCTTCTTCTCGCTGGGCAACGATACGTCCTTCCGAGAAATCTGGAAATGGCCGACCAACATGCGCTGGGACCGCCTCTTCAAGGTTGTTGAATGAGCAAGGCGCAGGCGCTCTCAGCGGCGGACCGCGCAAAGCTTGAAACCCTGATCGGGCATGAATTTGCCGAGAAGGAACGTCTGGATCGCGCGCTGACCCATGCCAGTGCGCGCACCGACAAGGGCAATTACGAGCGGCTTGAATTTCTCGGCGACAGGGTTCTCGGGCTCTGTATCGCCGAGTTGCTGTTTCGCACCTTCGGTGCCGCGACCGAAGGCGAGCTTTCGGTGCGGCTGAACCAGCTCGTCAGCGCCGAAACCTGCGCGGCAGTTGCCGATGAACTCAATCTCCACCTCTATATCCGCACCGGCGCCGACGTGAAGAAACTGACCGGCAAGCGCATGATGAACGTGCGCGCCGATGTCGTCGAAAGCCTGATCGCCGCGCTCTATCTCGATGGCGGCCTGGAGGTCGCCCGACGCTTCATTCTGCGCTATTGGGAGGGCAGGGCGGTGCGCGCCGATGGCGCCCGCCGTGATGCGAAGACCGAGTTGCAGGAATGGTCGCACGCCAAATATGGCGTCACACCCGTCTACCGGGTTGAAGAACGCAGCGGACCGGATCATGATCCGCGCTTCAAGGTGACTGTAGAAGTCGCTGGCGTTGCACCGGAAACAGGCATAGAGCGCTCTAAGCGCGCCGCAGAACAGGTCGCCGCGACGAGAATGCTCGAGCGCGAAGGCATTTGGCAGTCGACATCTGCCGGAAATTGACGGGATCAATGACAGAAGAAAACGAAATGGCGGCCGAAAGCTCCGCTGAAAGCAATCCGACGCATTCCGGCTTCGTCGCCCTGATCGGCCCGACCAACGCCGGCAAGTCGACGCTGGTCAACCGCCTCGTCGGTGCCAAGGTGTCTATCGTCAGCCATAAGGTGCAGACGACGCGCGCCGTCGTGCGTGGCATTGCCATTCATAACAATGCGCAGATCGTCTTCATGGACACGCCCGGCATCTTCAAGCCGCGCCGCCGCCTCGATCGCGCCATGGTCACATCCGCCTGGGGCGGCGCCAAGGATGCCGATCTCATCATGCTGCTGATCGACAGCGAACGCGGTCTGCGCGGCGATGCCGAAGCCATTCTCGAAGGCCTGAAGGATGTTCCCCAGAGGAAGATCCTCGTTCTCAACAAGATCGACCGCGTCAATCGCGAGCTGCTTCTGGCAATTGCTGCAACCGCAAACCAGAAGGTCGACTTCGAGCAGACCTTCATGATCTCGGCGGAGAACGGTTCAGGCTGCGACGATGTGATGGATTATCTGGCAAAGACCCTGCCGGAAGGCCCCTGGTATTATCCGGAAGACCAGATCTCCGATCTGCCGATGCGCCAGCTCGCCGCCGAAATCACCCGCGAGAAGCTTTTCCTGCGCCTGCATCAGGAGCTTCCCTACTCCTCGCATGTCGAGACGGAAAAATGGGAAGAGCGCAAGGATGGCTCCGTGCGCATCGAACAGGTCATCTATGTCGAGCGCGACAGCCAGAAGAAGATCGCACTCGGCAAGGGCGGCGAAACGATCAAGGCGATCTCATCGGCGTCGCGCCGCGAGCTGGCGGAAATCCTTGAACAGCCAGTCCATCTCTTCCTGTTCGTCAAGGTGCGTGAGAACTGGGGCGATGATCCCGAGCGCTTCCGTGAAATGGGCCTCGAATTTCCGCGCTAAGGCATGTCGCGCAAAACTGTGCAGCGGTTTCGCGACAACGACATGCGTAAAACAAAGACTTAAAGCGTGGCAAGCG
>UCCS01000159.1 GCA_900470965.1 Hyphomicrobiales bacterium | reverse complement strand
TCAAGCAATATGCGACGGTCATCGATATCGCGGCCGAAACGCCGAGCCTGCTGACCTGCGCTGAGATCGATGTGCTCTGGCGCGTCGCCGAAGCATTCGTTGAGACGAACAGGCAGCAGCGCGGGCAGGATGCCTATACCTACATCCTGAAGAACTGTACCGAGCCGGCCGAACGCGTGGCGACGATCCAGAAGGCTGCCGCTCTTCTGCCATATGGTTCGATGCAGGCGCTGCTTTCTCTCGAAAAACCGGCGGATGCCAATGGTGTCAGAGAATTCGACAGCCTGCGCGATGATCTTGCCCGCCGCTTTGTTGCCGATGGCAACGACGATGCAAAGCTTGAAGTCGCTCCCGATTATATCTCTCGCGTCGAGAGGCTTGCCAAAGAGCAGGGGCTCCCCTCGGACGCGCTGCTGCTTGGCTGGTATCAGCTTCGCCGCAACAACGAGGCGGATGCCGAAAAGTGGTTCCGCATCGCCCATGACAAGCAGGATTCCGCTGTTGCCTCGCAGGGCCTGGCGCTGGCGCTGATTGCCCGCAAGTCGCCGCAGGAAGCGGAGGACGTCATGTATAAATGGCGTGACGATTCCAAGGATGCGACCGCTACCTATCTTGCCGCGACCGCCAATCTGATGGCCTTGCAGCCGCCGGCCGATCTGAGCGAGGATGTGCTCGGCCGTATCGCCGCTACGATCATCGAGCAGAAATACGTGCCGACGGCCCAGCAGTTCGGCTGGTATGCCCGTTCGTTGAACCAGTTCCAGACGGCCGCTCGCTGGTTCGAGACGGGACTGCGCTGGAAGCCGGATGACGAACCCTCAGCCTATGGCCTTGCCGTTACCCGGCAGCAGTTGAACGATCGTGCCGGAGTTGCCGAGATCCAGCGTCTATGGGCCGGTCGTTCGCCCCGCATTGCCACGTTGAACGATACGTCTGCCGGCTCGCGAGCCAACGCTCCATTGCCGGCCCCCGGTTATGCGATAGAGCCGCAGCCTCCAATTCAGCCCACAGCACCGCAAGTCCAGTCTGCGCCGACCGAACGCGGTGCAGCCTTCCAGCCAGAGCCTCGGCCCCCCGCGCAATTCCAATCCCAGCAGTCCCAAGTGCAGGCCCAGCCCGTTGCGCCGGCAAGGCCCGCCAGGGTCATGCAGACGGTTGCGGTCGAACGTGGTCCGCGCCAGCTTCGCGGATGCTCCACAACCATCGATCCCACCCGCCTCAATCCCGGCGATGCGCTGACACGCGGCTGGTGCCTGATGGACATCAACAGGCCTATGGAGGCGGTGAAGGCTTTCGAGGCGGCGCTTGCAAGTCCTGTGCGCAAGGAGCGCGAGGATGCCGCCTACGGCCAGAGCCTTGCCTATCTGCGCGCCGGCCTTTCCAACAGTGCTGCAGTCGCGGCCACCAAGGCACCGCAGAACCGCGACCGCGCCTCCGAACTGCAGGTGGCGATCCTTGCCGATCGCGCGCTTGCCGCCTTCGAAGGCGGACGCTATCGCGAAGCGCTCATTTTTCTCGACCAGCGCGCCCAGTTGCAGCAGGAGCGCGTCGATCTCATGGTACTGCGTGGCTACAGCTACATGAATCTGAAGATGTATGGTGACGCCACGCGCGTTTTCGAGGCTACGGCTGCCACCGGCAATCGCGATGCCACACGAGGCCTTGCGGATGTGAGGAGCATCATCCATCCCGAGGTCAACGACTAAAGCGCGTCGCGACCTCTTAGATTTACTCGCCAGGCTTTAGGTCTCTGTTGGGCCAATGTCGTTATCTCAGAACCGCTGCACACTTTTGCGCGACATGCTTTAGGTTGACGCCGCTCCTGCGCTCGGCTAGTCGCGGAAGGCCTGACGGCTTTCCGCTTTGCAAGGAACCCTCCTTTGTCCACTTCCCATCGCGTTCTCGACAAGACCTACGATGCCTTCCTCTTCGATATGGACGGCACTGTGCTGAACTCCATCGCCGTCGTCGAGCGCGTCTGGAGCGAGTGGGGGCTCCGCCATGGTTTCGAGCCTGAGGTTCTTCTGAAGACCATCCATGGGGTTCGGGCATCTGACTCCATTCGCCAGCTCGGCCTTCCCGGCGTCGATCCGATTGCTGAGGCAAAGCTGCTTCTGAAGGAGGAGATGGAGGATTTCGAGGGGATCGTCGAGATTCCGGGCTCCATCCGCTTCCTGAATGCACTGCCCGCGGATCGCTGGGGGATCGTCACTTCGGCGCCGATCGAGCTCGCCGTCCGCCGCATGGCGGCGGCAGGCATTCCCATGCCGAAAATGATCGTCAGCGGCGAGGAAGTCTCGTCAGGCAAGCCGAGCCCGGAATGCTATCTGCTCGGCGCGGGCCGCCTTGGCGTCGACCCCACCCGCTGCCTGGTATTCGAGGATGCGGTTGCAGGCATTCTTGCCGGCGAGGGTGCCGGAGCCGATGTCACTGTCATCACCGAAACCCATGCGACGCCCTTCGAGACACCGCATTTCACCATCGCCAACTATGCCGCATGGCAACCGCGTGTGGCGGCGGATGGCAAGCTCGCGCTCTCAGCCGCTTAAAGCGTGTCGCGCAAAAGTGTGCAGCGGTTTTGCGATAACGACATGCGAAAACAAAAGTCTAAAGCGCGACAAGCGAATCTGAAAGATCGCGACGTGCTTTAGTCTGGCAGCCTGAATAGTCTTGAAGGCAGTGGGCTTCAGAATTTATAGCCCAAGCCGATTATCACGACATGCTGGTCGATGTCGCCGTCGAGCCCGAGAAGATCGGCGCTGCCGTAATCATTGTAGCGATATTCCAGCCGGCCGAAGACGTTATTGGTGAAGGCGTAGTCGACGCCCGCGCCGATCGTCCAGCCTGACAGCGTATCCCTGTCGTTGCCGGCGGGACCGTCGATATGGGCCTGCGCACCCGTCCAGCCTGCCGCGCCATAGATCAGAGCGCGATCGATCGCATAGCCGAGCCGGGCTCGGACGGAGCCGGCAGTTTCGAGGCCGACTTCAAACGGGCCGACATCGGCCTTGTCCCAGTTATAGGAAACATCACCTTCGATACCGAAGACAAAATTGTTGTCGAGCTGCCAGTTATAGCCGACGAAGCCAGTAATCAGGCCACCATTCATGTCTTCGGAAAAGACGTCGAAATCGCCATTGGCCCAGGTTGGCCCGCCACTGACACCGACGTAGAAGCCCGTCCATGTGAAGACTGGCGCGATCTCGGCCGCCGGTGCGGCCGGCACCTCTTCGATGGCATCAGCCGCCATGGCCGAGCCGGCAACGAGTTCGGTGACGAGGAAGCTCGCGACTGCGGCGGATACGAGATGACGTTTCATGATTTCCCCCTGCCGGCAAGAGCCTGCCGAAAACTCGTTGAGATCCGGCTGCCTCGGACAGAAACCGCATCGGCGCATGGCACATCGCGGCTACGGGCAAGCGACCGCAAAATCATGGTTTCCAACGCGGTTTTTGGGTAAAGGTTCCGGGGAAGGGGTTACGGTCTGACTGGATGGTCAATTGGCAGAGCAGAAGCCGGCAAGGCTTAGAGCTTGATGCGATTGCCCTTGTTGTCGAGCATCTGCAGTACGTTGCCGTCCGTCTTGATTGAAATGCAGTCAGTCTGCTTGTTGGGGAAAAGAACGCAGATCTGACCGTCTGAAATTTTATAGCCGTTCTTATTGCCTGGACGGTATTCATAGCCGTTCGAGGCCTTCCGCAAGTCGCTGGCGCCTTTCAGCATCTGACGGATTTCGTTTTCCTTGGCGTTCCGGAACCGGACGTTTTCTGCCAATGCGATATGCGAGGAGGCCAGCGTCACGATCACGCCGATGAGAAGTGAGCGGCTTGGCAGCATGTGGTAAACTCCAGGCAATAGTCTGCGGGAAATTGAAGAGAGTGAAATGATCAGGATCGTTCTTGCCTTAGCTTTAGCAATGCTTGCCGGTAATGCAATGGCTGTCGATCCGAGAAATCCGCGTGTCGACCGGCAAACCTACCAGGATTGCCGCCGCTTTCCCGAGCGTTGCGCAGGTGACGACCGCAACCGCAATCGTCGCGATTATTACCGCGACAACACCCGCCAGGGCTCGGGCCGGTACATCTACCGCGGCGAGCGCCGCATTTGGACGGATGAATCGCGCTGAGGACGCGCCGCGCCCTCACTCTTGCGAGATGCGGAAAGACTGAGATTTCAAGGGATTAAATGGTCGGGGCGACTGGACTCGAACCAGCGACCCCTTGACCCCCAGTCAAGTGCGCTACCGGGCTGCGCTACGCCCCGACCTGCCGAAACGGCTTGCTTCTGTTAGACTTTTCGGTTTTTGGACGCAAGGGAAAAATGCCGCCGTGATCATAAAATGGAACTTGTCCTGGGGAATGTCTTCTGAGGAGCTTGTGTCCCGCCTCGCTGGCGCCATCCAGAGGCCTCACGACTCGCGCTGACTCTTGAAAAAAGTCCGTGTAAAGCGGCAAGAATCCTTGCATACGACGGCGCAGCATGGAAATCCTCCCGCCCATAAGCAATGCGGCGCCAAGCTGCGTCGACCTTTGCCGGAATAATATGAGGTTTAGGTTGTAGTTTTTGATATACTAAATTTTCGGTAAACTATTTCTTTAATATTTCTGTCAAATATCCCCGCGTGGAGCGGGGGATTTATTTCATATCGGGACGAAATCTACCTATGATTGAAGTTGATGTACGCGATCGTCCCAATTTTGGATTATTTGAAAATTGAAATTTATTCGCAATTTTGTTGCTGAGGGTGTAGTGAAGAGAAATCGTAGAAAAGCGTAGTTTCGGGCTTATGACGATCGACAATAAGACACAGGATTGCCGGCAGAGCCTTACCGCTGCATTTAAGGCTCTCGCTGACGAAGCCGTGAAAGCCGGCTGGCCGGAAGGGGATGTTGCCCTTGCGCTCGCGGAGCTTGCCGAAGAGCATGTCGCCGAGGTTGGCGCCAAAGTGATTGTCGAAGGCTTCAGTCAGTATCAGTTTCATCAGGCGAGCGGCCCGCTGAAATTCTGAGCTGAATTCTGACCGGCCTATCAATCCTCATACGAGCAGCCCGGCTGTCCTGGCAGCCATCGCGAAAGACACTTGTGCCGCGCGCGGGCTCCTCAGCCCGTCCGTTGCGTCGAGGCAGTGCTGGAGTGCTATGCGATATTCGCGACCGCGCTTGGCCGGCCAGCGCTTGAGATATTCGACAGCTTCCCAGGCAGTTGAAACGATGAAGCTGTTGCTTGGAGATTTGACCCTCACGGGCGAGGGGAAGCGTTTTTCACTCACGGCTCTCTCATTCGATATGAATTCCAAACGGCCCTATAACGCGCGAGACAAGAGATTGTTCCCGACGATTTTGATTTGCGTAGTTGCTAAAGTTTTGGGCCACGCGCATAATAAAAATAAGGCTGGCAGGGAGGGCGTCGGCTACGCAGAACGATGCGTTATTGCCCTCTGAGGGAAATGCGGCGCGATGTTGAAATCGTCAGTTCATCCCCAGGATTTACCGCTCTTTTCGGAAGATATCGAACTGCTGTCGCAGGTTCTGAGCCAGATTTGCGATGACAGCGGCATCGCTCCCCGCACGCCGGAGGCCGATAGGATCGGCGCGGCCATCATCCAGCTTTACAAGCAAGGCGTGAAGGACAGCGGCAAGCTGACCATTCTCGCCAAGACCTATCTTTAAAGCTTCCGATCAGAATGCCTTGCGCTGAGCATAAAGGGCTCAGTTCTGCTCGATCGAGACACCGTTCTTTCCCATGCTCATCTCGATGCCCTCTGGCTTGCTCTCCTCATGGAAGATGTAGGCGCCGAGGCCGACAACCACGACGACGAGCGCGCCGATGACAAGGTAAAGACCGCTATTGCGATTCAAGATAGGCTACCCCCAACACATTGACAGGACAGGCCAAACGCCTGAGACGGCGCTTGGTTCCGTCAATCGTCGTTGGCAGCGTTGAGATTTTCCGGCCGGATGCCGTCATCGTTGGAGCTGCGGGCACGCATGCGTATGCCGGGGCCGCCCTCATCCTGATTGCCGCTGGCGATGAAGATGATACCGTGGGCTTCCAGCGTGTTGCGCACGTCGATCGTGGCGCGCGTCTCGCCGGCCCATTCGCCATTTTCCAGCGCCTGGACCGTTTCGACGGAAAGTCCGGCATGAGCTGCGAGCTCCTCGATGCTCATGCCGATCATGGCGCGTGCGCCGCGTATCTGTGTCCCTGTAATCATGCCGGAAATCTAGCGCCTTTGCGGAACTTCTCAAGTGTATGTGAGCGGGTCGAGCGCTTGTGGCGAACTTCCAGCGCCGCGCAGCCCCAGACGATACCGAACAGCAGGTAAACGTGGCGCCAGTGGTCGATATCGATGACGTTGCCGATCGCCGCATGGCCGAGAACCGAGATCCACGCGACCATGAGGAAAGGCTGCCATGGCCGGTCGAGCAGCATATTGCGGAAGCCGAGATAGAGCGTCCAGCACAGCATGCCGACATAGCTGATGAAACCCAGCCAGCCGTAGGTGGTCAGCGACTTCAGCCAGATATTGTGCTCGTCTTCCGGAAACATGGTGCCGAAGACCAGCGGCCCGATACCGAGCGGCCGTTCCATCATCATCTGGAAGCCGATGCGATGGCGGTCGAAGCGGCCGAGATGCTCACCGTCATATTGCTGCACGAGCTGGGCGCGGGCAGAGAAGAGCTCGCTGACCTTGGGAACCTGCAGCGCGACCAGCAGCGAGGCCACCATCAGGATGATCGCGCCTAGCGACAGGATCAGCACCCTGAGCCGGAAGGCGCCGCTGCGCTCCTTCAAGAGCATGATGAAGATCAGTACCACGACAGCAAAGGCGAAGAGGCCCCAGGCGGCGCGTGAGAAAGAGAGGAAGATGCCGAGCGCCAGGATGAGCAGTGCTCCCGCCTTGATCGGTGACGTCTTGAGATTTCCGGCGAGAATGCCGTGCACGAGGTAAAGCGCCGGCGGCACGAGGAAGGGGCCGAAAACGTTCGGATCCTGGAAGGCGCCCTTGGCGCGGTCGTAAAGCGTGAAGACTTCCGAGCCGGGAAAGGCGTGGAAATAGCCAAGGATACCGAGCAGGGAGGTGATAGCAGCCGCAAAGCTCCAGGCATTGAAGATCAGCGGCAGCCGCTTGTGGCTGTCCTCGATGATCGCGGCATAGAAGATGGAGGTCAGCGCCAGGAATGTCGAGACGGCGATATACATCGGGCCGGTCGCCAGATCCCGCATCTGGGTGAGCGACAGCATGCCGCCAATGTTGAAGGTCAGCAGCAGCGTCAGCAACGGCGCGGTGGTGCGGGATATCTTTAGGCCGAGTATGAACCACAGGCCGATCAGCCCTGCCATCCACAATTCATAAGGCGCGGGCTCGTCGATGACGAAGCCGGAAAGAAAAACCCCGAAAGCGACCGCCGCCGAACCGATGAGGCGGAGCGTCAGCCGTTGCGGCTGGGCCACGCGCACAGGGGAGGCGTCGATCGCGCTCAATAGGCGTTTTCCGTGTTGAGCAGCCGGACCGGCGTCAGGAACAGGATCTTGAGGTCGAACCAGAGCGACCAGTTCTCGATGTAGTAAAGGTCGTAAGCCGTGCGGAACTTGATCTTCTCGTCATTGTCGACTTCGCCACGCCAACCATTGATCTGCGCCCAGCCGGTAACGCCGGGCTTGACGCGGTGGCGGGCAAAATAGCCGTCGACGATATCGGCGAAAGCGCGGTCGTGCGCCTGGGCGAGCACGGCGTGCGGACGCGGGCCTACCAGCGAAAGCTCGCCTTTCAGCACGTTGAAGAGCTGTGGTAGCTCGTCGATCGAGGTCTTGCGGATGAAGCGGCCGACACGGGTGACGCGCGGATCGCCCTTGGTGACGGCGGCCTTCGCCGTCGGATCGCTCATGTTGGTGTACATGGAGCGGAACTTGAAAACATTGATGACTTCATTGTTGAAGCCATGGCGCTTCTGCTTGAAGAAAACAGGTCCTTCCGACGTCGCCTTCACGGCAATCGCAGTCGCCACCATGACGGGCCAGAGCAGGCAGAGCGCGATAATGGTGAAGAAGATATCGAAAGCGCGCTTGGCAACGGAATCCCAGTCGCGGATCGGCTTCTTGAAGATGTCAAGCATCGGCACCGCGCCGACATGCGAATAGGCACGCGGGCGGAAACGCAGGCGATTGGCATGTGCGGCAAGGCGGATGTCGACCGGCAGCACCCAGAGCTTTTTCAAAAGTTCGAAGATGCGCGCTTCGGCAGAGAGCGGCAGTGCGATGATCAGCATGTCGATGCGCGTCATCCGCACAAATTCCACGAGTTCGCTCACCGTGCCGAGCTTCGGATAGCCGGCGACCATGATCGGCGAGCGTTTCTCGCCACGGTCGTCGAAGATGCCGCAGACACGGATGTCGTTATCCGCCTGCTGCTCCAGCATACGGATCAGTTCCTTGGCCGGCTCGCCGCCGCCGACGATGACGGCGCGGCGCTCCATGATACCGTTGCGCGCCCAGTTGCGCATGCCCTGTGCCACAAGGAAGCGCTCGATAACCAGGAAGAGCGCGCCTGCAACAAACCAGATGCCATAGGATTCCGCAGTTGCAGCGCTGAGACCGCGCAGAAGCGAGAAAGCGCCTGTTGTCAGCACGAAGACGATGGCGAATGCTGCGAAGGCATGCGGCAGATACCGGACGCGGGCTCTGAGAGCCGGAATGGAATAGGTATCGGCAAGCTGAAGCGCTACGACGGTCAATGCCGAAACGATTGCCGCCATGACGACCCGCATCAGCATGCTGTCGCTGCCGTCGCCAGACGCGAAATAGAAGGCGGCAAGGCCGATGACGAACTGTGTCAGGAATTCCAGCAGCCGCAACTGGCCGATGATGATCGTCGGCGAATAGGTTCCGTCTCGGAACTGTTCGGCGATCTGACGTGCATAGGGATTGATACCAGGCGTCTCGCCGGCAGCATGCTTGGAGGCGTCGTTGCGCGTCTCCGTATCGGAGACCTGCTTGCGCAGGGCTTCGACGTCGAACTGTCCGCTCTTTTCCAGCTTGTTCATGGGGCTTCATCGCTCGTTGATGTGAGCGGGATAACAGAAAGCCCCTAAGAAACATTTACGAGGCGGCCGGGATCGCCTGTGCCGCAGCGGGATTAACAAGTTCGCCGTAGAGTTTCAGCACTTCGCGCGCCATGACCGACGCGGAAAAGACCGATTTGACCGTGTCGGGAGAGGGCATGACCTTGTCGTGCCAGCCGGGTACCGTCAGGGCTTCCGCCATCACCCGCGCCAGATCGTCGGAATCTCCCGGTGCCACCAGTGCGGGACTATCGGCGCCGAGCACCTCGGGAATGCCGCCAACGCGCGACGCGATGACGGTCTTGCCGGCGCCGAGGCCCTCCAGAACGATATAGGGCATGGCTTCGGCGCGGGAGGGAACGACGAGGTTCTGCGCCATGGAGAAGGCATCCTTCACGCGCATGGCCGGCAGCATGCCGATGCGCTTGCCGAGGCCGCGCTCCACCATCATCTCGCGATAACGGTCGCGTTCCGGCCCGTCGCCGATCATCAGCGCCGAAAGCGGTCGGCCGAGCAGGCGCTCGGTCTTGGCGAAGGCATCGATGAAGAGATCCGGGCCTTTGAGGTCGCGCAGCATGCCGACATAAATGAAGTGCACGGCATCGGAGCGGGTCGGGATGTCTGAAAAGTCCCGCGCGCCGATGCCGTTATAGATCAGACGGTTGGTGACCCGCGGCCGCCCCACCTTGGTCGCATAGGTCTGGCGTTCATATTCGCAGATGAAGACGAGCGCATCGGTGAAATATTCCTGCAGTCGCTCCATGCGCAGCACGAACTGGCCGAGCATGGAGGCGCGGGAATAATGCAGGCTTCCGCCATGCGCGGTATAGAGGCGGGCTACGCGATACCTGTTGACCCGCAGGGCTGAGCCGGCAAGCCGCGCAAGCACGCCGCCCTTGGCGCCGTGCCCATGCAGCACATCCGGCCGCAAACTCCTGATTTCCTTGAATGTGTTCCAGAGTACCATGGCATCAGCCGGGCTGATGGAGCGCCGTATCGGAATACGCGTCAGGCCGAGCGAAAGATAAGGACGGATATCGTCGAAGAGACGGTCCTCATATTCGCCGCCGGTCGAGCTGTCGCAGATGATGCCGATTTCGTGGCCCGCCCGGCTGTGTTCCTCCACCAGATCGCGGACATGGCGGAAAATTCCGCCGACCGGCGATCGGAAGCAGTGAAGAATGCGGAGGGGCCTCTGTTCTTCCATCAGCTAGAAGAGCCGTTCACGAACATAGATCGTGTCACCGGCGATGATCGGGCCGGAAATATTGACGCGGCCCGTCAGCACCTGTCCGTTGATCTTGCGCGTGACGTCGACCATGCTCTGGTTGGCGCGGCTGGTGAAGCCGCCGGCAACTGCGATGGCGTTCTGCACGGTCATGCCGGGAACATAGGCATATTGGCCGGGCTGGCCGACTTCGCCCATGATGTAGACGGAGCGATAGCGGTCGACATCGATCGTGACATCAGGATCGCGAAGATATCCCTGCTGCAGCTTCTGCGCGATCTGGCCGGAAAGCTGCTGCAGGGTGCGGCCGCGGGCAGGGACCTGGCCGATAAGGGGGAACGCGATATAACCGGCCTGATCCACCGTATAGGTATTGGTCAGCGTTGCCTGATCGAAGACAGTGATGCGCAGGCGGTCGCCGCTGTCGAGCGAATAGGGCTGGATCGTCGCCTGGTTGAAGGCCTTCGGCGCCGGCCGATAGGTCGTGCAGCCCGCCAGTGCAGCCATCATGGCGACAAGGCTCATAGCCATCAAGGTCTTGGGCTGGACGAAGGGCATCCGCTTGCTCACAGGAAGATAAATCGGTCGAGCCGTTATCGATCTATTAGGGTTAATGCCCGGTAAAAAATCCGCCGATTTCCGCAATTCCTTTATCAGGAGCGTCTTGTTTGCGAGGGAACTGCCATTAACCGTTGAGTTACCATGGTCGTTTACGCTTGGGGCAGTTCGTATTGGAGTAGTGAGTATGTCCCGCGTAGCGAGTGATCAGGATGTGGACATCGACCTCGGCCAGCTTGCGCGCGCGGTCTGGGCCCGTCGTCTGAGAATATTGACGATCACCGCATTGGGTGCGGCTGTCGCCTTTGCCGGCGCCAAGATAGTTTCGCCGCAATATCGCAGCGAGACTCGTCTCCTTATCGAGCCGCGCGCTCCTGCGTTCGCCAATACACAGACGAATGACGCCGGTGCCGGGCCACTGCTCGACGAGTTGAATATCGCGAGCCAGGTGCAGATCCTGCAGTCGGCGGACCTTATCAAGCAGGTCATCAACAATCTGAAGCTCTATAATCTGCCGGAATTCGATGCGGCTGCGAACGGCTCTGCGCTCACCGATATCCTCGTGGCGCTGCACCTGAAGAAAAACCCGCTGGAAAATCCGCCGGAAGAGCGTGTTATCGACGCCTTCACTCAGCGCCTGCAAGTCTATCAGGTGCCGGGCTCGCGCGTCATCGGCATCACCTTCACCTCCAAGGATCCAAAACTCGCCGCCAGCATTCCGAATGCCATGGCGCAGGTCTACCTGGCTATCCAGAGTGGCGCCAAGCTCGACTCCAACACCGAAGCCACGCGCTGGCTCGAGCCGGAGATCGACAGCATGCGCCAGAAGGTGAGCGAGGCCGAGAAGAAGGTCGCCGATTACCGCACCACCCATGGCCTGCTGCAGACCAACGGCACCACGACCTTTACCGCGCAGCAGCTCAACGATATTTCCGTCGAGCTGACCCGCGTGCGCACCGACAAGGCGAATGCCGAAGCGAGGGCGCAGGCCGTGCGCAACGCGCTCTCTTCGGGCGAAGCCTCAGACACGCTAAGTGATATTATGTCGTCGCAGGCGATCCAGCGGCTGAAGGCGACGGAATCCGGCCTCCAATCGCAGATCTCCGACCTGCAGACGAGCCTGCTGAACAACCACCCGCGGCTGAAGAGCCTGCGCGCTCAGCTTGCCGATATCCGCGTGCAAATCCGCCAGGAAACGCAGAAGATTCTCGCCAGCATCGAGAACGAGACGAAGGTTGCCGATCTGCGCGAACAGGAATTGGAACAGCAGTCCGATACGCTGCAGGCCAACAGCGCCAGGGCGGGCGAGGACGGAGTGGGTCTTAACGCGCTTGAGCGGGAGGCGAATGCCCAGCGCCAGCTTCTCGAAACCTACCTCGTGCGTTACCGCGAGGCCGCTTCCCGCGCCGACCGGAATTCCAGTCCGGCGGACGCCCGCATTGTTTCGAAGGCGATCGAGCAGGTCGATCCCTATTTCCCGAAGGTCGTGCCGATCGTCGTCGTTGCCGCAGTCGCAACACTCATCATGAGCGCGATCATCATCATGCTCTC
>UCCS01000020.1:90954-91219 GCA_900470965.1 Hyphomicrobiales bacterium | reverse complement strand
TCGGCGAATCCGGCTCCGGAAAGAGCACGACCGGACGCGCCATTATGCGGCTGCAGCCGGCGACCGCCAAAGTGGTTGCCGACGAAATGCGCTTCGAGAATGTCGATCTCGTGCGAGCAAGCGAGGCCGATATGCGCTCGATCCGAGGGCGGCGCATTTCGATGATCCTGCAGGACCCGAAATATTCGCTCAACCCGGTCATGACGGTCGGCGAGCAGATCGCCGAAACCGTCATCCTGCATGAACGCGTCAGCCGCCGCGAGGC
>UCCS01000020.1:0-90911 GCA_900470965.1 Hyphomicrobiales bacterium | reverse complement strand
GCCGACGAGCCGACCTCGGCTCTCGACGTAACCGTGCGCCAGCAGGTCCTGTCGATCCTCGACGACCTGATCACCGAGCGCAACATCGGGCTGATCTTCATTTCGCACGATCTCAACCTGGTGAAGAGCTTCTGCGATCGAGTGATCATCATGTATGCCGGGCGTATCGTCGAAGAGCTTGAAGCCGCAAAGCTCGAAGAGGCAACCCATCCCTACACACGGGGTCTCTTGCAGGCGTTGCCGAGCCTCGACCACCCTCGAGACCGCCTTGAGGTCCTAAGGCGAGACCCGAGCTGGGCGGAGGCATGAGCATGATGATGTCAGTCAAAAATCTTGCCGTTTCCTTCGGCAGCGGCCACTCCGCCAAACAGGTGGTCAAGGATGTTTCCTTCGACGTTGCTCCGGGCGAGACGTTCGGCCTCGTCGGGGAAAGCGGATGCGGCAAATCCACTGTTCTCGGCGCGTTGGCCGGCAGGATCAAAGCATGGGATGGCTCGATTGCGATCGACGGAGAGGCAATCACCGCCAATCGCTCAAAATCGCAGCTCGCCAAGCAGCAGATGGTCTTCCAGGACCCATTCGGCTCGCTTCACCCGCGTCACACGATCGGCCGCACGCTCCTCGAACCCCTTGAAATCCATGGCGTCGACCCGCACAGGGAGCGCGTAGAACAGGTGTTGCGTGACGTCGGCCTGCCCCCATCCTTCTATCATCGTTTTCCGCATCAGCTCTCGGGCGGTCAGCGCCAGCGTGTCGCAATCGCACGTGCCCTGATACTGAAGCCGCGTGTGCTTCTCCTCGACGAGCCGACATCCGCACTCGACGTGTCCATCCAGGCCGAGATCCTCAATCTGCTGAAGGACCTGCGCGAAAGGGAAAAACTGACCTACATTCTCGTCAGCCACGATATGGCTGTGATTGCTCATCTGTGCAATCGCGTCGCTGTCATGCAGGGCGGGATGTTCGTGGAGATCGCTTCAAGAGAAGCTTTGCTCAGCGGAAATGTCGAACATTCCTATACACGCACGCTTCTCGACGGCAGCAGGGGCTACCAACCCACGCGCCGCGCCGGCTAGAGCCGGACTTCGCGTCACATGAGGGCGTGGCCAAGGGCAGCCGCAGGAGCTTCGGCTGCCCCCATGAGCAGTTAGAGACCGCAAGCCGTCCGCGGTTGCCGATCACTCATCGACGACGGAAACCCAGTGCCCCTTGCGCGGCTTTCACAACGGCGTCCGTGGTGATGTCGAACTTCTTGTAGACGTCGTCGATCTTGCCCGACGCGCCGAAGCTGTGCATGCCGACGAACCGGCCGTCGAGCCCGAGATATCGGTCCCAGCTATCCTGGACGGCAGCTTCCACCGCGACACGCGCAGTTCCGTCTCCGAGAACCTCACGCTTATAGTCCGGTGCCTGTGCCTCAAACAGCAGGCGGCACGGCATGGAGACGACCGCGGTTGGAATGCCTTCCGCCTGGAGCTTCGCCCTTGCCTCGACGGCGAGGTGCAATTCCGATCCGGTCGACATAATCGTCAGCTCGCGAGCGCCACCCTCAGCCTCAAGCAGAACGTATCCGCCCCTTGCCGACAGGTTGAGAGAGCCAGGCTCCTTTCTCAGAAGCGGCATGGGCTGGCGGGACAGTGCGATCAAGGCTGCTTGCCGCGGAGCATCAAGGATTGCCTGCCAGCATTCGGCCGTCTCGATCGGGTCGCCCGGACGGAACACGGCAAGACCTGGAATGGCGCGCAGGGCCGTCAGATGTTCGACAGGCTGGTGGGTTGGACCATCCTCGCCGAGACCGATCGAATCATGGGTCATCACGAAGATCGAACGCACCGCCATCATCGCCGCCAGCCGGATTGACGGCCGGGCGTAATCGGAAAAGGTCAGGAAGGTGCCGCCATAAGGGATCAACCCGCCATGAAGGGCAATGCCGTTGATGGCAGCCGCCATCCCATGTTCGCGCACGCCGTAATGGACATAGGATCCATTATACTGACCGGGCGCAATCTCGATCATGGATTTGGCCTTCGTGTTGTTCGACGGTGTCAGGTCCGCCGATCCGCCGATGAGCTCGGGGATGGTCTCAGCAAGGTGGTTGAGAACAATCCCGCTCGCCTGCCTTGTTGCCAGGTCCTTTTCAGCGGACAGAAGCTCATGCTTTGCCGCCTCTATTGCTCTGGTCCAGTCCGAGGGCAGCTCGCCTTTCATGCGGCGTTCAAATTCCCCCCGGATATCCGCCTTCGCCGTCTGGACCCGAACCGCCCAGGCCATCCGGGTGTTGCGTCCCTTGGCGCCGATCTTTCTCCAGTCATCCAAAAGGTCGGACGGGATCTCGAAGGGTGGTGCGTTCCAGTCGAGAAGTTTGCGGGCGCCAGCGATCTCCTCTTCACCTGGAGCATCACTGTGGGCTTTCTGCGTGCCAGCGCGGGTCGGAAAGCCGAAGCCGATGATGGTTTTGCAGGCAATCAGCGACGGGCGATCGGTGATCCGTTGGGCTTCGACGATCGCGTTTCGGATGGCGTCAGTATCGTGTCCATCGATCTCCTGCACATGCCAGTTCGATGCGCGGAACCGCGCCGGCTGATCGTCGGATTCCGCCAGACTTGTGGCTCCGTCGATCGATATCGAATTGTTGTCCCAGAACGCGATCAGCTTGCCGAGCTTCAAGTGGCCCGCAAGCGATATCGCCTCCTGGCTGATGCCTTCCATCAGGCATCCGTCGCCGAGGAAGACATAGGTGTAGTGGTTTGAAAGATCGTCACCAAACCTGGCGTTCATGATGCGCTCGGCAAGTGCGAAACCAACCGAATTGGCAATGCCTTGTCCGAGCGGACCCGTGGTCGTCTCGATGCCCGTGGCATGGCGATATTCGGGATGACCGGCCGTCTTACTGTCGACCTGACGAAAGTTTTCGATCTGGTCGATCGTCATATCCCGGTAGCCGGTCAGATAGAGCAGGCTGTAGAGCAGCATCGAGCCGTGCCCGTTGGAGATCAGGAAACGGTCCCGATCGAACCAGTAGGGGTCTTCGGCATCGAATTTCAGGAAGTCGGAAAAGAGCACGACAGCAATGTCGGCCATGCCCATCGGCATGCCGGGGTGTCCGCTCTTGGCCTTCTCGACGGCGTCCATCGAGAGGAAGCGAATGCAATTGGCCATGTCGCGCAGGTGCTGATCGCGGGGCGCAGGTACGGACTTCACGGATTCCGTCATGATCGTTTCCTCGGGAGCTGGTGAAAGACCAGTCGGAAGATAGGGCCCGGCGCGAGCCGGGCCACTGCGACATGTTGAAACTTTTCCCGGGAGCGATCGACAATGGGGTCGGGACGCGTAGCGACAACTTTCCAGAAACGGACGCGATTAGCTTCGCTGCAGCCTCCAGGTCCGAATTTCAAACGGCATGATGTCGCCAGGCCCTGCACGCTCGATCGGCTCTTCGAGGATGTTCAGAGGTCCCGAAGCCTGCCAGCCCGAGGGCAAGGCGAGCGAAAGACGGCCGCGCCGGCCCGCCGGTTCGTAAAGCCGCAGGATAAGGCCTTCTCCCTCCTCCGCCGGTTTCAGTCCCGAAAAGGCGACCGGTATGCCTTCGACGCCAAGAGGCGACAGCGTGCCTGCCGAGAGGCCACTGGCCTCGATGGTGACGAGCGGCTGATTGAGATCGATCGCTTCCTGGAGGACATCGCCTTCATGCCAGGCGCCCTCATGCGGCATCAGCGCGTAGGTGAAGTTCTGCTCGCCTTCATCGGCGAGTGGATCGGGATAGATCGGCGAGCGCACGAGGCTCATGCCGATGACATTGCCGCGCGCACTGTGCCCGTATTTGGCATTGTTAAGCAGAGCGACGCCGAAACCCGGTTCGCTGAGATCGACAAAACGATGTGCGGCAGCTTCAAACATTGCCTGCTCCCAGGACGTGTTCGTATGCGTTTGCCGCTCGACGATACCGAAGGCGCATTCGAAGGTGGCTGTGCGTGAACGCACGGCGACCGGGTTCAGCGTTCTGAGCAGAGTACGCCGGTCATGCCAGTCGATGGTCGTCTCGATATCGAGCCTGCGGGCATTGGCCGTCAGCACGTAAAGCTGGGTGACCGTCGAGTTTCGGTATCGGTAAACGACGCGGATCGCGGCACGATGTGGCCCCTGTTCGGCAAGTGTGATGCTCTCGGGCCTGTCGAGGCGGACAGCCTTTTCGGCATAGTCGGCATCGACGTCCCAGGCGTCCCAATTGCGAGGTTTGTCGGCCGGATAGACCCAGAGCTGATTTGCAGCTCCTTCGATCGCCTCCCTGGCCGTTGCCTTGTGAACGAGGCTTGAAACGGCGCCATCCTTGCCGATGACAACAGACAGATGCTCGTTTTCGAGGCTGCGCGTATCGGCTTTCAGCACGCCGGCGGGCTTGAGGGTCTTGCGATCAAAGACCGCAACGGAAAGAGGCGCGACGATTTCGGCAGATGACAGGACCGTCCCATCGGAAAGCTTGGCGGTCAGCGGCCGCGGCGCAAGCGACGGGTTGACGGCAATCAACGCATCCGTCACCCCACCTGCCGGAAGTTGAGCTGATAGCGTCTTCAGAGACTTGGCCTTCTCCGCCTCGGCATTGTCGATGACGCCGTCGAGCTCCCGCTCGGCGTCGATATAGACTTCGCGGATGCTTGAGCCCGGCAGGATGTCGTGGAATTCGTTCTTCAGGACGACGCGCCAATCCGCTTCCAGGCTTTGTGGTTTGCCGGCACCCAAGAGATGCGCGAGCGAAGCGATCGTCTCGGCCGTAATCAGCGACCGCTCGGCCTGCCGGTGCTTGCGCTTGACGCCGCTTTGCGACGTCAGCGTCGCGCGGTGCAGTTCGAGGTAGATTTCCCCGTCCCAGACGGGAAGCTCTTTTTGCGCCGCAGTGCGGTGGGCCTCTTCGTAAAAGCCCTTCACCGTGCCCCAACGTGCCCTGGGGATTGCCGGGAAGTCGCGCAGTTGCACTTCGCGTTCGACCATTTCGGGTGTCACGCCACCACCGCCATCACCGTAGCCGACAGCGAGCAGCGATGTGTCATGCTGCGTCTTGCCGCGGAAATTCTTCCAGGTCGGCACGAAGCAATCCGGCTGCACGAAACCGTTGTAGCCATGCATCGGGTTGTCGAAAGTATGGGTCAGAACCTTGCTTCCATCGAGCCCCTTCCACCAGAACAAGTCGGATGGGATATGATTGGTCTCGCTCCAGTTCACCTTGATCGTGAAGAAACTGTCGATCCCCCCAAGCTGGAGGACCTGCGGCAAGGCCCCGGAAAAGCCGAAGCAGTCCGGCAGCCAGCAGACCGTGTGGCGCAGGCCGAAGTGTTTCTCGAAATAGCGCTGTCCGTACAGTACCTGCCGCGCAAGGCTCTCACCCGTTGGCATATTGGTGTCGGGTTCGACCCACATGCCGCCGACAGTTTCCCACTTGCCCTCGGCGACCTTCTTCTTGATCCGTTCGAGAAGGTCGGGATCATCCTCTTCCATCTGCGCATAATAATGGGCGGTCGATTGATTGAACCGGAAGTCGTCCGACCGTTCCATCAGCGAGAGCGCGGTGTTGAAGGTGCGACGCATCTTCCGACGCGTCTCGTCGTAGGGCCAAAGCCATGCGAGGTCGATATGGGCATGGCCGGTCAGCAGCAGTTCACCGTTCGGCGGAAAACGCTTCTGAAGCTCTTTCAATCGCGCGATCAGCTGATCATAGGCGGCACCGGCCGAAGCGCTCTGCGCTTCATTAAGGCCGGCCGGGTTTGCCTCAAGCTCCGGCAGTTCCCAGATCTTCTGCTGCATCACCGCACCGGCTGTGCGTGAAATATAGGCTGACGTGTCCGAAGGCCAGTCGAGGCTGCGCAGCGACTGTTCGGCCGCCTCGATCAGGTGCGGCACGACCTCATGGCTTTCGAGCACGTCGGCAGCCTCGCCGATCTGCCGCAACAGGAGGTGCAACCTGTGGACCGGTTCGTCCAGCCAGATCAGCCGCGCCTTGTTGAGCTTCGGTGCCCGGTTCGGCTCACCGAAGGGAAAGCGGGCAACGCTGTCAGTGGTAATCGAGAATTCCCTGGCTTTGATCGGAAACTCCTGATGATAGGGGTCGAGCCCGAATGTCTCTGCCTGGCCGCCGGAATAGTGCAGCGTGATCAGGCTCTCGCCGCCGAGATCGAGCTGCAGGCGAACCTTTTCGATTGGCCAGTCGCGCGGCACTGTGGCCGATGCCGCGAAATGCACCGTCCCCTTGCGGTGCGGCCAGTCCTGATCATGGGCGATCGGCTCGCCGTCGAAGGTCCAGCCGTCGATCACGATGCTTTGCCTGTCGCGCCAGTGAGCGAGCTCGGCTGTGCGAACCTTCAGGCGATCGAGGCGTTGGGCAATGGTGAGAGACATGGCGGGTCCTATTGGAAAATAAGCAAGTGACGGGTGGGGAGAAAACCTGGTCGCGCAAATAGGCCGCAGCCACGGCGTCCCGTCTCCTCCAACCGAGGCGCGTGGCATCCCTTAGATTAAGTAACTTTGTTTTGCAGTCAAGCGCACAAGAAATAGGTTGCGAGAGTTTTACCTGTGATACACAAGCATCGAGGTGCTGAGGGAAGACGGTTATGCGGTATCTTCGATCCGGGCCGCGGCGACGTCAGACAGAGGAAACGGCCGTTACGCGGGGTAAAACAATCGGTCTGCGATCGGGAGAAATCGCCGACAGAAATATCCGCGTCATTCTGGAGGCTATCCGCCGGCACGGTCCATTGACCCGCATGGAACTCGGCCAGCATTCCGGGCTTACCGGGCCGGGCATCACAAATATTCTACGCCGCCTCAGCGAGGGAGGGTTGGTGACGTCGCACCGCCGCAACGGCGCCGGCAACAGCGCGACCGCCAGCGAATTTGCCTTGCGCCCTGATGGGGCATTCTCGATCGGCATCAGGCTTCGCCAGAGCCGAGGCGAAGCCGTCCTTATCGACCTCAGCGGCCAGGTCCACGATCGGGACTACTTTCCACTCGACGCGGCAGCGCGGGTCCCGTCAATTCTTTCAGCCACCCAGAAGATGATCGGCCGGCATGCCGGCATGCCGATCATCGGCCTGGGGATCGGGTCAAACGACTGGACCGCGCAGGAGAGCGATGAGCTCGACGCAGCCTCCACGCTTCCCGTCAGTCACGTGGAGAACGAGTGCACCGCAAGCCTGCTTGCCGAACGTACCATCGGCGCGCCTGCCCCCGAAGGCGGACTGGCGATGATCATCATCGACGAAGATGTCCAAGCCGGCTTCCTCGTTCGCGGCATTCCTTATTCGGGCGTCCACGGACGCGCAGGCAGCATCGGTGAGATGCTCACCGGCCCAGACAATGTCCGGCTGAACACGGTGGTCGGTTTCGGCGCGCTGCGCGCACTGGTCAGCGATGACGAGTTCAAGCGCCTCATTTCGGGCGAAGAGCCGTCCTCCCCTCAGTTGACACAGTGGATCCGCGATGCTGCAAGCCACCTGCTCGACCCGATCATCGCCATGGCCGGCTTTATCGCGCCTGGTGTCATCATGATCGGCGGCGACCTGCCGCGAAGCGTCATCGAAGCACTGATCCACCAGCTCTCCGTCGAGCGCCGCGACACATCCAAGCGACCCTTCCTGACACCGTGGATTTCGCCGATGAAGCCGGCAAGCTTCAGCGGCGGCGGCGTGGCGCTGGGGGCGGCACTGCTGCCCTTCCTTAACACCCTGCTGCCACCGGTTTCCGCCTGACGTCCTAGTATCGAATCAGGCAAGCGCCTCGTCCGTGTGGCTGACATCCGAGGCAAGCGCCTTGTCGAGCACTTTCTGGATATTCGCCGCCCTGCGGAACGAGGGTTCCTGCGTTCTGCCTGCCCTGACGGCCTGCACGAAGCGCTGATAATTCGTTTCCACCGGATCGAAGGGGATGTCGCGCCATGTTGCGGTGTGAACATCTTCGCCGAGGCAGGCGCGAAGCGTCGACTTTCCGGTGTCGTAGATCATCTCGACCGAACCGGTCTCGCCATAGACCCTGAGACGCAGCTGATCCATCTGGCCGGCCGCGGTTCGCGTCGCCTGGATTGTGCCGATCGCACCCGTCGTGAAGTCGACATTCATTGTGAAGCTGTCATTCGCATCGAGATCATATTCGCCGATCTTGTCGCCCGGCGCCTTGTTGAAAGTCTTCAACCGCGCGAAGACATGAGCGACATCGAGCCCCGAACCATAGGACGCAAAATCGACGATATGGATGCCGATATCGCCGAGCGCGCCGTTCGACCCATGTTTCTTGCTGAGGCGCCAGAGCCATTTGCTCTCGCTCTTCCAGTCGCCCCAATGACGCCCCACAAGCCAGCTCTGCAGATGCGATGCCTCGACATGCCTGATCTCGCCGATTTCACCGGCAAGCACCATCTGCCGGCCCTTCTGCAGGGCGGGCGAATTGCGATAGGTGAAGTTGACCATGCCGACCTTGCCGGCTTTCTCGATGGCATCCGTCATTTCCATCGCCTTGATGGCATCGGTCGCAAGCGGCTTTTCGCAGAAGACATGTTTGCCCGCAGCAATCGCCTGAAGCGTCGTCGGATGGTGGATGCGGTCGGGCGTAACATTGGCAACGGCATCGAACTCGCCCCAGGCAAGGGCTTCCTCGAGTGTGCTGAAGTGATTGGGGATGCCATGTTCAGAACAAAAGGCCGCCAGTCGCTCGGGTACGACATCGACCCCGCCCACGACGCTCACGCCTTCGATCGCCTTGAAATTTGCGGCATGCTGATTGGCCATTCCGCCGGTGCCGAGAATGAGTAAGCGCATCTGATCCTCCATAGATGTCAGGTTCGGCCACCTTCACGTAGCCGAGGCAAAACCTCACCGTGCCATCGCGAATACCCGAAATGGCTCGATTTTTGTGATCGGGAAATGCGGCTGCGGTCCGCTAACTTGTGTTGAATGTCGCCGGCATCTCAATCCTCCCAAGCTGCGGCTTGACATCAAATCAAAGTAACTTAATCTAATTAATGCAGCATGGAAATGAGGAGAGGTCAACTGACCACCAGGCTGTATCCGTTTAAAATGGGGAGGAGACCCATCATGAAGAGAGCGTTCATCAGCGCATTAGCGCTGAGCACAATGTTATTTTCAGTGCCTACCGCATTTGCCCAGGAGCTTGCGACAAAGGACAGGATCGGCGCTGCCGATGCGCCAAAAACCCTTGTCGTCCGGCTCACGAACGACAGCCCCAACAACGCCGACCCGGCAATTGCCGAAGGCTATCAGAAACTCTTCGTCGATTTCATCAAGAAGCATCCCGACTGGAAACTGCAGATGCAGTTCATGTCGGCCGACATCGGTACCGAACAGGCCAAGATGCTGGAACAGGCTAAGGCCGGTAACGCTCCGGATTGCGCCGCGGTCGACTCCTTCGTGCTCTCGCAGTTCATGGTCAACCATGTGCTCGCCGACTTCACGCCTTACTTCTCGAAGGAAGAGGTCGCCGACCTGTTCCCCTTCATTCGCAGTGGCATTACCGACAAGGATCAGACGATCCGTGCATGGTGGTGGGATACGGACCTTCGCGTGCTCTACCGCAACAAGTCCATCGTTGCCGATGCGCCGCAGACCTGGGATGACCTGAAGAAGGCCGGGCTTTCCTCCGTCGAGCAGGGCATGGAAGGTATCCTCTTCAACGCCGGCCGTTACGAAGGGTCCACTTTCGACTGGCTGGCCAACTATTGGGCGCTCGGCGGTAAGCTCGTCGACGATTCCGGCAAGCCGATCTTCGGTGAGGGCGAAAACAAGGAGAAATTCTTAAAAGCCCTGACCTACTACAAGGACCTCGTTGATTCCGGTGCAGCACCCAAACGCGTGACCACCATCGGCAACTATGACGACCTCAACGCCGCCGCGGCAGCCGGAACCACGGCACTCTTCATCGGCGGCAACTGGCAATATGCCCAGCTGAAGGTCACGCTCGACGAGGACGAGTTCAAGAACTGGACCTTCTCGCCGATCCCCGGCCCGACCGCCGACCAGCGCTCCACAGGCACCGGCGGATGGACGATCGCCTCGTTCAGCAAAGACAAGGACAAGGTGGAGATGTGCGCCAACCTTGCCCGCGAGGTCTATATGGGACCGGCCAACGCCTTGCAGCAGCAGCTGCCGACGCGCAAGTCGCTCTTCGACAAGTACGATGTCTTCGCGACCGAAGCCAACAAGACCTTTGCCGGGGCTCTCGTTAATGGTCAGGCCCGCCCGGGCGCCCCGATCTATCCGGAAATCTCCAACCAGATCCAGATCATGATGGGTGACGTTCTCTCAGGCACCAAGAAGCCGGAAGAGGCTCTGGACGCCGCGTTCAACGCGACGATGGAGGCTTACAAGCGTCTCTAACGATTGAGATCGCGGCGGCGCCCACGACGGGCGTCGCCGGTCATGTCAAACCCGGACAGAGAAGCCCAATGAGCCCCATTGCCATCGAGGCTGCCAGCCCGCCTCACAGCAGATCGTTCATGCGCCGTTTTGCCGGGGCCCCGCTGCCCTGGATCATGCCCGTGATCATCGTCATCGGCATCTTCTATCTCTACCCTGTGATCGACGTGTTCCGTCTGTCGTTCACCAATGCGACGCTGATCGGCGACAATCCGGTCTATACGCTCGGCACGATATCGAATGCGCTGAGCTCGCCGCAGCTGCCCGACATCATGTGGGCGACCCTTATCTTCGTCGGCGGCAGCGTCATCGGACAGCAGATATTTGGTCTCGCCGTCGCCGTCGTCGTCATCAGAGGCGAGAAACGCGGCCTGTACGGCACGACCGTCCTGCGCACCACGGCGCTTATCGCCTGGGTGGTGCCCGGGATTGCCGGCGGCATCATCTGGCAGATGCTGTTTTCCGAAGCCCCCTATGGGGCCTTGAACAGCATCCTGCGGCTCATGCACCTGCCGACAGTCGCCTGGCTTTCCGACCCTGCGATCGCGCCGTGGTCGGCGCTGATCTCGAACATCTGGCGCGGTACGGCCTTCTCGATGGTGGTCATGTATGCAGCCCTCAAATCGATTGACCCCTCGCTCTATGAGGCGGCAGATGTCGACGGCGCAACAGGCCCGCAACAGTTCCTCTTCATCACCCTCCCCCAGCTGCGCGCAGCCATGCTCGTCAACATGATCCTCATCACGATCATGACGCTCAACACTTTCGACGCGATCATCACGTTGACGGGCGGCGGACCGGGGCGCGCGACCGAAGTGATCTCGCTCTATGTGTTCAACATCGTCTTCCGCAATTACGACCTTTCCGGCGGAAGTGTGCTCTCCGTGCTGATGCTGATCATCAGCCTCGGACTTGCCTTCGTTTACGCATCGTTCCTGCCGAAGGAGGAAGAGCAATGAGCAGGCGCACCGGCACGCGCTTCGGCGATTTCCTGAGCTATCTCTTCATGCTGGCGATGTTCATCTTCTTCGCCGGCCCCCTCAGCTATCTCTTATCGATGGCCTTGCGCGACAGGCGCGAAATCTATCGTGGTGTGGCGCGCTACATCCCGCACAATCCGACCATCGATAATTTCGTCACCGTCCTCAACAACAGCTACTTCCCGATCTACCTCTGGAACGGCTTGAAGCTCGCCGCCTTCAGCGGTTTCGGTGTTCTGGTCGTCGCCCTTCCCGCAGCCTACGCATTCTCCCGCTTCCAGTTCAGGGGCAAGGGCCTGTCGATGATGGGGCTTTTGTTGTTCCAGATGATCTCGCCGCTAGTCATCATGGTGCCGCTCTACCGCTACATGAACCGTCTCGGCCTGCTCGATACGCATTTTGCGGTGACAATGGTCTATATTGCCCTCGGTGTGCCGCTTGCAACATGGCTGCTGAAGAGCACGATAGACGGCATTCCGCGCAGTCTCGACGAGGCTGCGATGATCGACGGATGCAATCGGTTCTCGGTCTTCTGGCGGATCGTCCTGCCGCTATCGGCGCCGGGTATTGCTTCCGTCTTCATCATCACTGTGATTGCCGGCTGGTCGCAATTCCTCGTGCCTTTTCTTCTGCTCACGCAAAACAATCTGATGCCGATCGGCGTCGGGATCTTTAACTTCCGTGGCATGCAGACCGACTCGTCCATCCAGCTGCTTGCGGCCGCCTGCCTGATCTCCGTCGTACCGGCGATCGTGGCGTTCCTGTCGCTTCAGCGGCTGATCCTTGGCGCCATGACCAGTGGTGCGGTGAAGGGGTAAGGTCGGTTTGCGTGTCCGTGGCTGATAGAGGATCCCAACCCATGAACCAGACGACCGGCGCCAGACTGTCTCCCGACCTGACGGGGGCCAATGTCGAGGATGCGGGCGAGCACAACAGAGCCGTCGTGCTGCGCTGCATCCATCGGCAGGCGCCGATTTCGCGCGCCGAGATTGCCCGGCAGACAGGTTTCACGAAGCCGGCGATCGCCCGAATCGTCGATCGGCTGCTCGACGAAGGCCTGATCATCGAAGCTCGCCGGCGACATGGGCTGAGGGGTCAGCCGGCAATCGAGCTCGAGATCAACCCCGATGCGTTCTTTGCAATCGGCATCAACATCGATCGCGATCACCTGACGATTGTGGCTGTGGATGCCGTCGGCAACGTACGCGCCCGCGTCCACCACGAAAAGCGCTACGTGCGGCCCGCCGAATTCATGCAGCTGACGGCCGATGCGATATCGCATTTCCAGCGAAGCCGCCTGATCGACGACGCGCACCTGGCCGGCATCGGGCTCGCCATGCCCGACTGGCTCGGAGAGATCCCTTTCCTCGGCATGCCCGACGATTATTCGGAATGGATGGAATTCGACGTACGCGCAGCAATCGAAAACCTGACCCAGCATCCGGTCTTCATCGAAAATGAGACCAATGCCGCAGCACTTGCCGAGCTTGACTACGGCCTCGGGGCGGAAAGCCGCAGTTTCTTTTATATCGCCATCAATGCCTGTCTCGGCGGAGGGCTCGTTCTCGACGGCAACGGCCACCGCGGCGCCATGGCGCTGAGCGGCGAAATCGGATGGCTGCCGATTGCCGACGACCGGGACAAGACCGCTCCGAAGGTTGACCTTCTCGGTGAGATGGTGACGATGTTTTTTCTCTACAAGTTTCTTGGCGAACATGGCGTCCATGCAAGCGTGCCTCAGGACCTTCTCACACTCGATGCACGTGGCAAGGCTCTGGTGTCGAAGTGGCTGAAGGAAATGAGCGCTCACCTTGCCGTTGCGGTCAAACATATCGGCATGATCGTCGATCCCGATGCCATCATCATCGGCGGCCGATTGCCGATCCGCATGATCGACGAGTTGCTCCGCTACGTTCACGAACATCTGACGGCCGGAGACACCACTCTGCCTTCGCTGCATCGTGCCTCGATCGGCGAGGACGCTTCGGCGCTCGGTGCTGCGGCGATGCCGATGGCGGCGGCGCTGATGCTGGCATCCGCGGACGCCGTTCAACGCACCCGTTCGCCCCTCAAATTCATGGATCGCCTGAACAACTGAAACAGCCGGCAAGTCCGCTGGGAGGATATTGATGAGGATTGGTTTTTATACGTCGACATTCAACGACCGGCCGCTAGAAGAAGTGGTGAATTTCGCTGCTTCGGCCGGTTTCGACGCAATCGAAATCGATGTCGGCGGCCATATCAAGACGCCGGACAAGGTGCAGGCTGCGGTGGCACTTGCCCGCGACCAAAACCTCTTCGTCTCCTCGGTCACCTATTTCGGCAATCAGCTCGATGCCGACAGCGGCAAACGCGGCGAACTTCGCGCCCGCACGGAGGAATTTGCCGAAGCGATCGGCGAAGCGGGCGTGCCGATCTTCGTGATCTTTCCCGGACGTAACGACAATGCTGACGACGAAGCCAATTACGATGATTTTGCCGATTTCGCCAACCGGCTGATTGGCAAGACGACGTCAAGCGGCCTGGTCTTCGCGATCGAAAACTGGCCGGGGCCCAAGGATAATTTCGTCGGAACCACGCCGAAGGGGTGGCAGGAACTCTTCAGGCGCATACCCGACCGGCGCTTCGGTCTCGAATTCGATCCTTCGCACCTCATCCGCATCGGCGTCGATCCCTATGCCGCAATGGACGCGGTCAAGGATCGGATCGCCATTCTCCACGCCAAGGACACCGCAATCGATGCGGCCAGACAACAAGCGGTCGGCTATCACGGCAAGGGCTGGTGGCAACACAAGCTGCCGGGCCACGGCCTTCTCGACTGGCCGCGCTTCCTGCGTCAGGCACGGACCAACGGCTTCAACGGCACCCTTTCGATCGAGCACGAGGACGCCGCCTATGGATGGCCGGGCAAGGATCTCGAGGCGCGAAAAGAAGGTGAACGCCTTGGGCTCGCCTACCTCAGAAACGTGTTGAACAAGCTTTGAGCGCGACCGGGGAGGACGAAAATGGCTCATGTTAGAGTGAACAATGCGCGCAAGGACTATGGCGCGTTCAAAGCCATCAAAGGTGTTTCAGTCGATATCCGCGATGGCGAGTTCGTCGTCCTCGTCGGCCCTTCCGGCTGCGGCAAATCCACCCTTCTCAGAATGATCGCCGGTCTGGAAGACATCAGCTCGGGCGAGATCCAGATCGGCAAGCATATCGTCAACGAGCTGGCACCGAAGGATCGCGACATCGCCATGGTGTTCCAGAACTATGCGCTTTACCCGCATATGACGGTCGCCAAGAATATGGGCTTCTCGCTGCGGCTGAAGCGCATGCCGAAGACGGAGATCGATCAGCGTGTCGGCAATGCCGCCAAGATCCTCGGCCTGGAGGCGCTCCTGGAGCGCTATCCGAAGCAGCTGTCGGGCGGCCAGCGGCAGCGTGTTGCCATGGGCCGCGCAATCGTTCGCGATCCCGCCGTCTTCCTCTTCGACGAACCCCTGTCAAACCTCGATGCCAAGCTCCGTGTCCAGATGCGATCCGAGATCAAGGAGCTGCATCAGCGGCTGAAGACCACGACGATCTATGTCACGCACGACCAGATCGAGGCGATGACGATGGCAGACAAGATCGTCGTGATGAAGGACGGCGTGATCGAGCAGTCGGGCTCGCCGCTCGAACTCTACGATCGCCCGAGCAATCTCTTCGTTGCCGGGTTCATCGGCTCCCCAGCGATGAACTTCATCAAGGGAAGCATGACGAACGAAGGCTTCCGGACCGAAGACGGGCTTATCCTGCCGAGCGAACGGCGCCCGTCCGGTGCCGTCACCTACGGCATTCGCCCCGAGCACGTCACACTCGACCCCAACGGCATCGAGGTGACAACCGCCGTTGTCGAGCCGACGGGATCCGAGACATTGGTGGTTGCCCGTCTCGGCACGCAGACGATCAGCTGCGTCTTCCGGGAGCGGATCAGAGCAGCCCCCGGCGATGTGCTGCGGATCGCTCCGCTCCATGATAGCGTCCACCTATTTGACGAAGGCGAGCAGCGCATCACAGCCGGCGAGCCGGTGCTGAACTGATGGCGTGTGACGGGGCATCGGTAACACGCCGCTATCCCATACGCCTTCACGAAGTCATCGAGAATCAATGAGCGTGGCAAGCCGGGCTTCGATCAGGCCTGCTTGCCTCGCCAATTCGGCCCGGAAAACCTCGACCAGTTGCGATTGCGGCCGATGGATCGGGCGCACGATGTTGACGGAAAACGGGATAGAGAATGACACCCGGCGAAGATGTAGGCCGTGGCCGGCATAGTCCAGGGCCGTCAGGGGATTGACGATCGCCAGGCCGATTCCCTCCCGTACCATGGAGCAGACGGATGCCGCGCTGTGGGTCTCGATGACCATGCACCGCATGATGCCGGCGTTTCGAAAAATCTGATCGATCTGCCGCCGATAGCTATCCATCGCCGACAGGCTGACAAAGGATTGCCCTTCGAAATCACCCGGTGAGAGAACAGTCTTTTCAAGAAGCGGGTGAGCGTCCGGCAGCACGCAAATCTCGTCGAGTGTCTGGAGTGGGGTTACCGCCGTGCCTTGGGGGGCGTGATCGACCTCCGTCAGTCCCAGGTCATAGCGTTGCGCCGACAACCATTCCTCCAGCAGAGGCGACTCCTGCGGAACGATACTGATGCCCACGTTCGGGAACCGCTCGATGAAATACCGGCAGGTCTGCGGCAGGAGCGATTGAGAAAAGACTGGCAGGCATACGATGGAGAGTTGCCCTTGCTCGAATTGGCGCAGCGACGCCGCCGTGCTGATGATCCGGTCCAGCCCGAAATAGGCGCGCTGCACTTCCTCGAACAATAGCAGAGCGTGCGCAGTGGGGCGGAGGCGGCCGCGCACACGCTCAAAAAGCTTCATCTGGATGAGATGCTCGAACCTTGCCAGCTCCCGGCTGATCGTCGGCTGGGAGGTGCCGAGCATAGCGGCCGCATTCGTGACGCTGCCTGTCGTCATCACCGCCCTGAAGACCTCGATATGCCGTAGGGTAACAGCCATGCCCACCTCATATCAGAATTGAATATAGTTTGGAAAAATTGATATTTTTCATATGCCCGGTTTCGTGGTCAACCCGTATGTGAAAACCGCATTGCCCAACTTGAAACGATCTTTCGGTTCGGAGGGCTGCCATCTACGGACAATCAGCGCCATGCCCATCATCTCTGCCAATGACCTCACCCCTCTCGCCCACCAGCATGGGACGCCCTTATGGGTCTACGACGCGACGACGATCCGCGATCGGATAAGGCAGCTCGGCGCCTTCGACGTGATCCGCTATGCGCAGAAGGCGTGCTCCAACATCCACATCCTCTCCCTCATGCGTGAGGAAGGTGTGCTTGTGGACTCCGTGTCTCTCGGCGAAATCAATCGCGCGCAGCGGGCCGGATTTTCCACCAGCCCGACCCTCTCAGGTGCTGCGGGCATCGTCTACACCGCTGATATTTTCGACCGCCCGACTTTGCGCCGCGTCGTCAAGGACAAGGTCGAGGTGAATATCGGCTCCATCGACATGCTGCACCAGCTCGGGGAGCTGTCGCCCGGTCACCGCGTCTGGCTTCGCGCCAATCCGGGTTTCGGCCACGGCCATAGCAACAAGACAAATACGGGTGGCGAAAACAGCAAGCATGGTATCTGGCATGCGGAGCTTAACCAGGCTGTCGAATTGGTTCGCCGCTATCGCTTGGATCTCGTCGGGCTTCACCTGCATATCGGCTCCGGCGTCGACTACGGCCATCTCGAGCGGGTCTGTCATGCGATGACCGGTCTCCTGAGCGATCTGGATCACGATGTCGAGGCGATTTCTGCCGGGGGTGGCCTGTCAGTTCCCTATCGCGACGGGGACCGGGCGATCGATACCGCGCATTATTTCAGCTTGTGGGACAGCGTGCGCAGGCAAGCAGAAAGCAGGCTCGGCCATGCCGTGCGCCTGGAGATCGAGCCGGGGCGCTTCCTCGTGGCAGAAGCCGGTTCGCTGTTGGCCGAGGTCCGCGCAACCAAGCAGGTTGGCAGAAATCACTTCACCCTCGTTGACGCCGGTTTCAACGACTTGATGCGCCCTGCCCTCTATGGCAGCTACCACGAGATCTCGGTGCTGCCGCACGATGGTCGAAGCCTCAGCCCATCTAAGCTACGCCCTACTGTCGTAGCGGGCCCGCTCTGCGAATCGGGCGACGTATTCACGCAAGGGGCCGATGGCGTAGTCGAGACGCGGGCGCTCCCTCCTGCCGAGGTCGGCGACTTGCTCGTTTTCCACGGAACGGGTGCCTATGGCGCGTCGATGTCGTCGAACTACAACAGCCGGCTTCATGCTGCCGAATATCTCATGGACGGGGAGAACTCCCGGCTTATCCGCCGGCGCCAGACGATCGATGAGCTTTGCGAGCTGGAATTGATCGCGGCTCGTTCTACGGATGCGGCGTGAGCCCTGAAAAATCCAGGCAGGATTACAAAAAAGCGCAAACGCCCTTCCGCACGGGTACTCGAAGCCTATCGTCAGAGGTCGAGCAGCAAATCGCCAACGCTTTGATCGTGCCCCCGCTTGCTGACTTCGAGCGGCTTGGGGCTTGTTACCTCTTTGCGCTTCCGGGAACCCGGCTTTTTGCCTTTCGCGGGGAGGTCCGCTGATAACTCAAGGAGTTTTGCGGCAGGCTCCGCAGGTCCTGATGTCGTCGTGGCAGCCTGGCCGTCTATCCTGTTGGTTTCGTTCTCAACGGTCGTGGTGGGAGTGTCCGATGGCTCGATGTCGGATCGTATCTTGGCGTTCGGCTTTGCAATTTTGATTGCTGGGGCAGCGTCCTGCTCTATCTTCGGCGCGAAACGTATCATGAATGGTGACCTTCCCGTTGGTTCGCTCTTTGTTCTCATCGACGAGCGCACTTGTCAAGCTCGCTCACATCCGAACGGCCAGAAGTTCTCCCTTCCAGGAGCTCCTTGACGAGAGCAGTCATTGTTACGGTTCGTGCCCAGACCAGCCGCCTCTCAAGCCACCGCACCTCCTCAGGCGAAAGCCTGATGGCGATGGCGACATTCGTCTGCTGCGTGACGGTGACGTGAGCGATCTGGCCCAGCCGCCCCTGTTCCGTATCAAATCTGATGCAGGACCGTTTCTTGATGTCGGTCAATGTATGATCCATGCAGGAGGCTAAAATCGCACAATCATCTGGCGGATGAGGGTAGATCCGATATGTACCGAACGATAGTCTGCGCAATAGGCAATGGCCCTCGCGAAACAGCCGAACGCATCCTGAACAAGGCAGCCGGCCTCGTCGACGAGGATGGCTCGATCTTCGTCATCCACGCCGTCGAAACCATGCCGCACTACATGACGGCGAGCCTGCCGGAAGACTTCGAGACCGCCGTCATAAAGGATGCCGAGGAGAAGCTGACCTTGCTCTGCCGACAGATGAAGATCCCTGCCCTGGTCGAGGTCCATACCGGTGGCGCGGCAAGGGTGCTTTTGGCCGCCGCGCGGGAGAAAGAGGCGGACCTTATCATCCTTTCAACCCATGTCGCAGATATTACCGACTATATTTTCGGGGCCGTGGTCGACCGCGTGGTGCGTCACGCCAAATGCTCGGTCCTCGTCGATCGCAAGCAAAGTCCGGGGCATAAGCTGAGCCGCGCGGCGGCGGCGGTGGCGCGCTGATAGCATTGTGATCTCGGCAACGGCGCGTCGTGTTTTCCGCCTTCGCCTCGACCTTCTCCTTGCACATGACGCGAAGGGACCGGCAGGATGGCCAGCCTTCGCACAACATCACGCCAATTCAGGCCGAATGACAGGACGCTGCCCTCCTCCCCTCCCCGACATCGGACCGGCAACCTATATCAAGGCGGATTCCAGTCCGCAGTATTCGCTGCCCTTACACGGAGACATGTATGAGCCAAGATCCATACGAGCTTCTGGGCGTGAAACGGGATGCCACCCAGAAGGAAATTCAGGGGGCATTCCGCAAGCTTGCCAAGAAGCTCCACCCCGACCTGAACCCCGGCGACAAGAAGGCCGAGGCGAAGTTCAAGGAAATTTCTGCTGCCTATGAAATCCTGAGCGACGAAGAGAAGCGCGGTCGCTTCGATCGTGGCGAGATCGACGTCACGGGAGCCGAACAGGCGCCCCGCAGCTACTATCGAGACTATGCCTCCTCGAGCGACCCTGGCAGCGCCTATCACAACGGCGCCGGCTTTGCCGATTTTGGAGACGCCGACGATCTGTTCGCAAGCTTCTTCTCGCGCCGCGCTGGCGGCAGCAGCAGCGGCGGCCAGTTCCGCGCAAAGGGCCAGGACCGGCGCTTCTCGATGGAGGTGGATTTCCTCGATGCCGTGAACGGCGCGCAGAGCCAGGTGAGGCTGTCGGACGGGCCGGCACTCGACGTCAAGATCCCGCCCGGCACGCGCGACGGCCAGACGCTGCGCCTGCGCGGCAAGGGAGAACCCGGCTTCGGCGGCGGGCCGGCCGGCGATGCGCTGATCGACGTCCATGTGCGCCCGCACCGTTTCTTCACCCGCGACGGCGACGACATCCGCCTCGATCTGCCCGTCACGTTGGGAGAAGCGGTACTCGGCGGAAAGGTGCGCGTGCCGACGCCTTCGGGGCCGGTCAACCTAACGCTGCCGGCAAATTCCAGCAGCGGAAAGGTGCTGCGCCTCAAGGGCAAGGGTGTTGCCAAGCGCGGCGGCGACGCCGGTGACGTCTATGTGACGCTGAAGATCATGCTTCCCGAACAGCCCGACGAACAGCTGACCGCCTTCGCCAAGGGCTGGGCGGCAGCCAGCACACAGGATCCGAGAAAGAACATGGAGGCCTGACCATGGACGATCGCGAATTCCGTCTCTACCTCAAAATCGACGTGAGCGAGCTCGATCTGTGGGTCGAGCAAGGCTGGCTGGCCCCCGATATTTCCAAGGGCCGGCGCCGATTCCGGGATGCCGATCTTGCCCGCGCCCGCCTGATCCTCGACCTCACACGCCAAATGGGCGTCAACGAGGCCGGCGTCGACGTCGTCATGGAGCTCGTCGACCAGCTCCACGGCATGCGCGGTGCGATGCGCAGGCTTGTCGTCGCCATCAACCGGCAGGAGACCGAGATCCAGAAACGCCTGCTGGACGCGCTCGAAGAGCTCGACGATAGCGCGCGCTGATAGCATCGTTCCGGACTTGGACGACGATCAAGGTCAGGCTTTGCACAGTCGGCAACCACGGCGCTGAAACCAAGCACGAAACCGATATCGCGGCAATGGCAGCGGTCGCGCTGTAATTCGTCGGGCGCCGCTTGCATGGAGCTGAAAACGAGAATTGTGATGCAAAAGAACACAAGACCGTCGTCGGCAGGATCGGTCCTTTTGCGGGCTGAGGCAAGCCGCATAGGCCGCCAGGAAACTTGAGAGGCCTAGGTTGCGAATGCCGGCGACCCTTTCGCCGAGTGGCGCCTCTCGCTCCTGCCAGCCACGCTCAATGCCGACCAGGATGCCAATCAGGACACGCGGCTCGGCTCATTGCGCCGGATCAACATCTCCCGTGAAGGGAAATTTCCATAGGGGCGAAGAAGCACGGGCACGGGTCGTCTTTGACAACCATCAATGCCGGTTTGCCGCGATTTCAGGATCATGGCATCATGAAGATGAGGAACAGTTCATGAAAGCTATGATCCTGGAGGCAATCGGGATGCCCCTGCGTCCGGTCGACCGGCCGGATCCCGTGCCCGCAAAAGGACAGTTGATGCTGAGGGTCGAAGCCTGCGCGGTGTGCAGGACGGATCTTCATGTCTGCGACGGCGATCTTCCGAACCCGAAGCTGCCGCTCGTTCCCGGCCATGAGATCGTCGGCATCGTCGAGGCTGTCGGGGAAGGAATAGCGCCGTCGCGCATGGGGCAAAGGGTCGGCGTGCCCTGGCTCGGTCATACATGCGGCTGCTGCTCGTTTTGCAGGAGCGGAGAGGAAAATCTTTGCGATGAACCGCAATTTACCGGCTATACCCGCGACGGAGGCTTTGCCACCCATGTCGTTGCGGATGCCGATTATGCCTTTATGCTCGACAGCCAGGCCGATCCCGTCGCCCTTGCCCCGCTCCTCTGTGCCGGCCTGATCGGCTGGCGTTCGCTGAAGAAGGCCGGCGACGGCAAGAGGATCGGGCTCTACGGGTTCGGCGCGGCCGCGCATATCATCGCGCAGATCTGTCGCTGGCAGGGTCGCGATGTCTATGCGTTCTCGCGCTCCGGCGATGTGGCGGCACAACGCTTCGCACTCGGTCTCGGCGCCGTCTGGGCGGGAGGCTCGGACGAGCGCCCGCCCGTCGCGCTCGATGCGGCGATCATCTTTGCGCCGGTTGGCGAACTCGTGCCGGCGGCGTTGAAGGTGGTGCGAAAGGGAGGCCGGGTCGTCTGCGGCGGTATCCACATGAGTGATCTGCCCGCAATGCCCTATGCGCTGATCTGGGGCGAGCGAAGCGTGGTTTCGGTCGCCAATCTGACGCGGAAAGACGCCGAGGAATTCTTCCCCGTCGCCCGCCAGGCAGGTGTGCGCACGCACACGAAAACCTATCGGCTTGCAGATGCAAATGCGGCGCTCGACGATCTGCGTGCCGGCCGCCTGAGCGGAGCGGCTGTCCTGACACCTTGAAGGACACGGCTATCGCGAAGCGGCAATCGCGGCATCATCCGAATTCGCTCGATGCTGTACGACCCGAAACGGGCAAAGAACTGCACCGAAGAGAAGTCGCGTCGTGCCTTTGACGAGCTCGGCCGTCGCCTTGAGCGGGATCGAACCCCGGATCAATCAACCGAAACCACCAAACATATGCCGGAGATTCTGCAGGTCCACATATGCGATAAGGCCTGGCGGTTACCCACCAAGCCTTCTCGGGTCCTTCGAATGCGGAAGGTAGATATTACGGCGACAATTCCTCCAGGACGCGCCCCTTGGTTTCGACCGCGAAGAGGGCCGTTACCAGGGCGCCGACCAGCAGGATTGCTGCGAAGGCGCCGAATACATACTGGATGCCCATCGATGACATCACCCATCCTACCGCGATAGGACCGGCAGAGGACCCGAGACGCAGCCAGGCGCTGCCTGTGCCCGTGCCAATGGCACGAAGACGGGTCGGATAGATCTCCGCCGAATAGAGGTAGAGCGAGAACGTTACGGTCTGGACGTTGGCGTAGGCGAGGCCGGCGAGGATGAGAACCTGTGTCGCCGACGTCGCACCCAGCCAGGCGAGGATGACGAGCGGGATCGGTGCGATCAAAAGGGCGCCTGTATACCAGCGCTTGCGGCCGACTTTGTCGATGAGCAGTGCGCAGATAACGGCCGCAATTACGCCACCGACCGAGGTGACAAACCCGTAAAAAATACTGGTTTCAAGCGGCAGGTTGAACGTCTGGCGATAGAGGGTCGGAAGCCAGGTGATCGTGCCATTGGCGACCATATAGGCGCAGAACCACATGGCCCAGATCGACAGCGTGCGCTTCAGGTAAATGCCCTGGAAAAGTTCGCGCCAGTCGGATCTGCGGCGGGCAGGAGCGGCCACGACTTTCGGCTCCGGCAGTTCCTTGCCGCCGGCACGGGCGCTGTTCTCCAACTTGGTGACAATACGATCGGCTTCCTCATAGCGGCCGTTGGCGACCAGCCAGCGAGGTGATTCATGGAGGAACCAGCGCAGGGGGATCATGAGGATTGCAGGGATCAGGCCGACGACAAACATCGCCTTCCAGCCGTAGACTGGGACCATGAAGTAGCCGATCAGGCCCGCGCCGACGAGGCCGAGAAGGAACATGACCTCATACAGCAAGAAGAAGCGGCCGCGCCCCTTCGAGCCGATCAGTTCGTTGATATAGGCACTGGCGACCGGAACTTCGCCGCCGGTTCCGATGCCTTGGACGAAGCGGAATGCCATCATCATGCCGGCGCCGGCTGCAAAGAGGCATGCGATGTCCATGCTGACGAATAGCAGGATCGTAAATAGCAGCACTTTCAGGCGGCCGATCCGCTCAGCGAGCCAGCCAAAGCAGACCGCGCCGATCAATTGTCCGAGGTAACCCATCGACAGGATCATTCCCGTCTGTCCTGGCGTCAAACCCCATTCGCGGACAAGAACCGGCATCGCATAGGCGATGGCGATCACGGTGTAACCGTCAAAGAATGTCGCGGCGCCGACGATGTTTCGGGCCCAGAACACCTCCCGGGTCACTGGCAACCGTTCAAGGCGGGCGCTGATTTCTGCTTGTGGATCGACAACCGGTGACGGCGCGGTTATGCGCTGTTCCATATTCATGTTTTCCTCCCTATGCCCGGCCCTCTCCCGGCCTGGCTTCGAACCTACACGTTGGATGGCTCACTTCAGGATCCTTTGGGTGCGGCTGCGGATCCGGAAGCTCTCTCGTCGGCGAAGTATGCACGGCGTAACAGACCGTGCGACTGCGGCGGCGCGTCACTCCCGATGCGACCGCAATTTTCCTCCCCGAAGAAGACGCCCCCGTTCGAACGACGGGGGCGTTCTCAATCATTCCGCTGCGATCAACTGCTCGACCCGACCGATGCCCGCGGCCTCGAAGGCGGCGAAGATTTCGGCCTCTGCCTTTTCGCCCAGATTCTTCAGCGGCTCGCGGATGGTGGCATGGTCAAGCACACCACGATGGACGAGGCCGAGCTTCAGGGCCACGGTTCCTTCCATATGGGAGCCACGGTGATAGACGGCACGGGTGACCGGAAGGAGACGTTCGAAGATCTCGCGGGCTTGCGGATAGTTTTGCGCCTTTCCTGCCTTGATCAGGTCGATCAGCAGCTCCGGTGCAATATTGCCGTAGCCAACAAGCAGGCCGTCAACGTCGAACATGGTCGGCAGCAGCCATTCGTCATGGCAGCTCAGGATCTGCAGGTTCGGGTTGGCCTTCTTGAGTTCCGGAATCTCGACGTACCAGCGCTTCATGTTGCGGACGCCGTTCTTTGTGGCAACGACCCCGTCCTGGGTCGCAATCGCAAGCTGCGTGTCGATATCGTAGGAAGCCTTTGTGGCATCCGGATACTGGAACAGGATGCACTGCAGGCCTGATTCCTGCCAAATCGCCTTGTAGCGATCCTGCGGCGCGCCTTTTTGAAAGCCGAAACGCAGCCAGCCGTGGTTCGGATAGACGAGCGCGCCGGTCGCACCGGCGGCCTTGCACTTCTTGGCTTCTTCCGCCGCAACCCTGGTGCCCTCACCGGTGATACCTGCAATGATGGGAAGTTGACCATTGACGGCTTCAACATAGGTGCGGATGAGCTTCAGGCGCTCTTCCTCAGTCAGGAACGTACCTTCGCCGGCATGGCCAAGAATGACGAGGCTCTTCACGCCGTCCATGCCGGCAAGCCACTTGGCGATACGGGCATTGGCCGCGTAATCGACCTCTCCGTCGCGGGTGAATGCGGTGACGGGTGCCGGGCTCAGGCCTCTCAAATCCATAGCTTGCATCGGGGTATCTCCTCCTAGATAGCCGCTGTTCGCCTGTGCGATCAGCGATGGGATCGTTAATGGGAACGTTCCCACTATCGTTTCCGATTTTGCTGGAGTCAACATTTTTTTTAATGCATGCTTAGGGCCTCAATCGCGAGAGCGCTGCAGATGGGAAAAAGTGAAATGGATTCAAAGGCCGAAGAAGGCAACCGCCAGACACGCGTGACCATCTTGGATGTTGCGTCGGCCGCAGGCGTTTCCAAATCCACGGTATCACGCATCCTCGACGAGCGGCTTCCCCGGTCCGACAACGAAACGTCGCGCCGCGTTCGCAAGATCGCGCAAGACATGGGTTATGTCCGAGATGTCTCGGCTGCGAGCCTGAGGCGCGGCAACACGATGACGGTCGGCGTGATTGTTCCCCGGCTAACCGATACGGTCATGGCGATGCTCTACGAGGCCCTGGCGAAGGCGTGCAGCAAAAGCGGTCGCTTTGCCATTGTCGCGACGACCGATGACAAGCCCAAAGCCGATCGACTTGCCGCCGAGTCACTTCTAAAGCGTGGCGTTGACGGATTGATCCTCTCGACCGCGCGCGAAGACGATGACTTCCCTGACGAGCTGGTGGCCCGGGGCGTGCCGCTTGTCCTGGCTCTGCGGACCGACGGTCGGAGCCTTTCTTCGATTGGGGACGACCGGCTGGGTGGTTATCTGGCGACGCGCCACCTCCTGGACCTTGGCCACCGTCGTATCGGCGTGATCGCCGGTCCTTCATACGCCTCCAGCGCGCTCGGACGCGTTGAAGGCTACAGGCAGGCACTGGAAGAGGCAGGGGTATTGCTCCGTCCGGACTGCATTGTTCCGTCGACCTTTGGAATCGACACGGGAGCAGATGCGGCCGAGCAGCTCATGCGCTTGGAAGATCGTCCTACGGCGATTTTTGCCGTGAACGACAATACCGCGATCGGCGCTCTTTCCGGTCTTTCGCGCCTTGGGATTTCCGTACCCAACGATGTTTCGGTCGTCGGATATAACGATATCCCTATCGTCAGCCATCTTGCGACCCCGTTGACGACACTGCGCGTCCCCTTTGAGCAGATCGCGTCCAACGCTTTAGATCTGCTCACAAGTGGCGCTGTTTCGGCAGAGGACCGGATCCGCGTTTCGGCGCCGACCCTCATACCCCGAAAGTCGTCCGCAAAGCCCCCCGCCTCCATTGCAACGCGATGAAGTCGCTGATCGGCCGGCAGTTCCAGTACTACATTCGGGGACCGCTCCTAACGAGCTCATTCCTCGTTTTCTCAAGCAGCTCGGCCGCTTGGGGAACGGGAGCCAGCATCTGCCATTGCCAAAGGTGACTGCATTACTCTTGTTTTTCTTCGGGCAAGTGGGTTATACCGCCCGCGCCCTTAGAATCCCCATGTTGGGGGCTCGAAGAACAGGAAGTTTTCATGAAAGTTTTCAAGTCCCTTACGGTTCCCGGACTGCTCACGGTACTCGGCCTGATCGCGACGCCGGCATTGTCCGCGCCGACCACGTATCCGCTGACGCTCGACAATTGCGGCGCGAAGGTCACCATCGCCAGGGCTCCGGAGCGAGCCATCGGACTTGGCCAGAACAGCGCGGAGATCATGCTGCTTCTCGGTCTGGAAGACAAAATGGCCGGCACCGCATTCTGGCCGAGCAAGGTTCTGCCGCAGCTCGCCGAAGCCAATGAGAAGGTTAAGCTTCTGTCTGTCGAGTTTCCGACCTTCGAGTCGATTCTGGCGCAGAACCCGGATTTCGTGGCAGCGGCCTTGCCAAGCCTGATCGGACCGACGAGCAAGGTCGCCAAGCGCGAGGACTTCGACAAGGTCGGCATACCAAGCTACATTTCGCCCAGTACCTGCCTCAGCACCGAAAAGGTCAAGAACGAGTACGGCAGCCGCGACCAGCTCTGGAACATGGATCTGCTGTACAAGGAGATCGACGAGCTTTCGCAGATTTTTGACGTCGCCGATCGTGGTCAGGCGCTGATCGCCGACTTCAAGAAGCGTGAAGCGGCATTGCGTACCAGCGTGTCCAAGGATGGCAAGCAGCTTTCCTACGTCTTTTGGTTCTCCAGCCAGTCTCCTTCCGCAGACGCCTATCTCGGGGGCAAGAACGCCGCATCCGGCTTCATCGCCGATCTCCTCGGCGGCAAGAATGCCGTCACCGCGGAAGCCGAATGGCCGACACTCGGGTGGGAAAGCATCATAGCCGCCAATCCGGATGTCATCGTCGTGGCCAATCTCGACCGCAACCGCTGGGAACTCGACAAGCCGGAGGCCAAGATCAAGTTCCTGAACAGCGATCCGGCCGTCAGCCAGATGCCGGCGGTGAAAAACAAGGCAATCGTCGTCATGGACGGCCAGGCCATGAACCCGACGATCCGCACCATCTACGGCGCCGAACAGGTGGCCGAACAACTGAAAGCGCTCGGCCTGATCAAGTGACCGCCCCGAACCGCTCCCTCCAGCAGGCTGCCCCCTTCGGCGCCCTCCTGTTGGCCTCCCTTGTGGCGGTCGGCCTGGTCGTCGGCATCAGTGTCGGGATTGGCGACCTGCCGATCCCGCTTACCACGACCTTTGCCGCCGTCACGAACAGGCTGGGATGGACGGCGGTGGAACTCAACCGCATCCACGAGACCGTGATCTGGGATTATCGGCTCAGCCGCGCGCTCGTGGCCGCTTTCTGCGGCGCGGGACTGGCTCTGTCGGGTGCGATCATGCAATCGCTGCTTCGCAACCCGCTGGCCGAGCCCTATGTGCTCGGTATCTCCGCCGGCGCGTCCACCGGCGCAGTCGCCATCGTCATTCTCGGCGTTGGTGCAGGTGTGGTTTCGCTGTCGGCCGGGGCTTTTGCCGGCGCGTTTGCGGCATTTTTTTTTGTGGCGCTGCTGTCCAACGGTACGCGTGGCGGCGCTGACCGGACAATCCTCGCAGGTGTTGCCGCTTCGCAGCTCTTCAACGCCGCCACATCCTATGTGGTCACGACTTCCGGCAATGCGCAGCAGGCTCGCGACGTCATGTTCTGGCTGCTCGGCAGCTTCGGCGGCGTGCGCTGGCCGGAGTTCATGCTGGTTTCCGGCATCGTCGGCTTCGGGCTTGTCGTCTGCCTGTTCTATGCCAGGGTTCTGGATGCTTTTGCCTTCGGTGATGAAGCAGCCGCATCTCTCGGTGTCAACGTCGGAAGGGTCCGCATCGTGCTGTTTGCGCTTACCGCAATGATGACGGCCACGATCGTCAGCATGGTCGGCTCGATCGGTTTTGTCGGTCTGGTCGTGCCGCATGCGGCGCGCTTCGTCGTCGGTCCGCTTCATGTCCGGCTCCTCCCAGCCTGCGCCATTGTCGGCGCAATCTTCATGGTGCTTGCAGACATTGCCTCGCGCGCGCTCATCCCGCAGCAGGTCCTGCCGATCGGGGTCGTCACGGCGCTGGTTGGCGTTCCCTTCTTCTCCGTCATTCTCTACCGGTTCCAGCGCGCATCATGAGCATCAAAGCCGAAAACCTCGTCTGGAAAATTGGCAGGAAGACCATAATTGATGGCGTCTCCTTCGAAGCGCCACCGGGAAAAATGCTCGGCCTTCTTGGCCCGAACGGCTCTGGAAAAACGTCGCTGCTGCGGCTTCTCGCCGGCCTGAAGCGCCCCAATTCCGGGCGCATCTCGCTCGATTTGAGGGACATAGGGACGATCGGACGCCGCACGATCGCGCAGCGCGTCGCCTTCGTCGAACAGAATTCGACAACAAACGCCGATCTGAGGGTCGTGGATGTCGTCAAGCTCGGACGCTTTCCGCACCGTTCGATGTTTTCCGGCTGGACACTCGCCGACGATCAGGCTGTCGAGGAAGCGTTGAAGCGGGCCGGCATGACCGACAAGCGCCATGATCGCTGGCAGAACCTGTCCGGTGGGGAGAAGCAGCGCGCCCATATCGCAAGAGCTCTGGCGCAGTCGCCAAAAGAACTGATCCTCGACGAACCGACCAACCATCTCGATATCCAGCACCAGATCAGCCTCATGCGGCTCGTCTCCGGTCTGCCGGTCACCAGCATCATTGCCCTGCACGACCTCAACCATGCGGCCATGTTTTGTGACGAGCTCATCGTCATGCAAAGCGGGAAGATCGTTGCGTCCGGCACACCGGCCGAAGTCTTGACCGAAGAGGTCCTCAGGGATGTTTTCTCGGTGGATGCGCGTGTCGAAGCCTCGCCCTATCACGCCCGGCCCCACATCCACTATCTCCGTTGACGACGCCGCGTGGCTGAGGCACGGAGCTGCCTGCTTGCAGACCGATCGCCTCGTTTCACATATCCCCTTCGATTTCAGCTCGCGCAGAGCTTCTTCAGCGCCTTTTCCACACCCTTGCGAAGGGCGGCCGAAATCTCGGGTTCGAAGGTCGTGACAACGTCACCAAACTCTCCCTCTGCCTCGATGATATCGATCGAACTTGCGTTCGTTATGCAGGTGGCGAGATTTGCCTGCAGGTGAATTCGGGCCTTTGCTGAAAAGCCGCCCTTGAGAGGGGCATCGTCCGACGTCTTGCATGCGAGCGTGCCGAGTGCGTTTGCTTCGGCCAAATCGCCGTTCACTCTGATCTCGATCGTGTCGATTTTAACGAAGTCGAGCTCGTCGATGCCCAGTTCGACCTTGACGCCCAAAACCTGCTGCCTGACCTTCAAAGGCTTGCAGGGCTGAGCGGCCTCGATCGCTCGTTCGAGAACATTGGCGGCGGATGCCGGCGAACTGACGGATGATGCGGCAACAATGATCACGCTTAGCGCCATGCACCTCAGATGGCGCCGACCGTTCCGGCAAATCACGACCTGACGCTTCATGTCGCCGGTCAGGCGAGATCCTGTCTTCGAACGAATATCGAAATGGTCGACACGCATACTCTTTCCTCAAGCCGAAGTGTGTCTGCGACATCAGAATACAATGTCTCTATGCAAAGGAAAGAATGTTGCATCAGATCATCCCCTGCGCCGTTCTTTTGGATGGATCGAGTTCTTATCAACGGAGTGAGGTCGCTGCGAGCGAGACCGTCAGGATCTGACGCTCCCTGCAGGCAAAGTGCAGGCGGGCAGAGTAATGCCGCGGGGTTCCGGCAATGTCTCCGCCCGTCCTCGACCAGCGAGGCTGGTCGATTTCCTTGGAGCCTCTTCCAAACCTTCGCTGAGCGGCTGGATGGCCACTCGGTTGGCCCTCCGTCAATGCGTTATGGCGGGCTTTGGCTTCCTTTCCGTCCACTGCGGCGGAGCGCCGTACTTCGAAGCGAGCACGCCAAGCAGTCCGGGTGCGCGGCCGAACGCATCGCAGGCAGCATATTTCGGCTTTCCGCCGAGCCAGGAGCGGGCGCGTTGCCTCGACGGAAGCGAAAGGTTCAGTCCCTTCGGTTCCTTTCCGGCGATCAGCACCCTTGAGAAGTCGCCGGCGAATTTCGTTGCGAGACCATAGGCGTCCCCGACCTCGGAAACGCGGGGATTGTCCTGAATGGAGTTTGCGCCACGCGCCCATAGCATTGCAGCATTTTGCATTCCCGTAGCGTCGACGGCTTCGGCTTCGATCGCCAGGCCGCCAAGGCCGAAGGGGAGGCGCGGTACGCTCACAGGCAGGGCAAAGCCCGAACCGACGCTGACGACGGTCGCGACCCCGGCAACTGCCTTGTTGGTCGGAACGATGTCGGCGACAACCGAGCGAACAGTCAGATCTGCCGGCTGGCCGGCCGGGACCATCTGGTATTTGTCACTCAATGCCACGCACAGTGCCCGGTCGAGAGCATTGGAAACCAGGGAACGGTCGGCCTCCGACTTGATTTTGGACGCAGCACTGAAAGAGAAGACCGTCGGGACGATGGCGACGGTCTTTACCCGTGCCAGCTGCTGCCCGTCGACATAGAGCCGTTTCTTGGCGAGCGTCCCCTTCGACGGACCAAGGTTCCTGTAGGAGGCAAGCGTTCCCGCTTCCTTGAGCGGTACGGCAGCACATCCGGAAACGGTTGCCGTTATCAGCAAGGCAATAAATCCCAGGAGCGATGCCCTGGATGGCTGGTTGAAAAGCGGCTGGTTGAAAAATCGACGACGTGAATGCGAATTGCTGGGCATGTATCTCGTTGGCCTCCGGTCATGACGATGACCGGACATTCGGTGCGAACAATTGCCACACAATTACATGGCCCACCACTTGCAGCATCTTAGGGCCGAATCGATAGTTTTGTTCCCGACGGACCGCTTTCGATGCCGACTTTTCCGCCATGGTTTTCGGTGATCTGCTTGACGAGGCTAAGCCCCAGACCCCCGCCTCGCATTACACGCAAAAAAGCGAATCCAGTCATGTTTCCGCAATTGTCGGAGCCCAAATGGAAAAGCGTTCACCTGGAAACGGCAGGGCATGACCTCATCCGACCTCAACTTTTGGAACAGGGCTATGACTTCGAAACGGACGGCAAGAGCAGCTGCGGCGCTGGTGGTTATCGGATCCATGCACATTGCCTTTGTGATGCTCGAGGCGGCATGCGGCACGCCCGACGGCGGGCAATGGCTGATCATCCTCTTCTTCAGATGGGACGAAAGGATCGTCGATGTCTGGACAGGCAAGGTGCGGATGGCCGAGATGAAAGTGGGTCCCGTCCTTTTTGACCCTGCAAGGATCGGCATGCACCCATGACGCGCAAGACCATGCTTCACCTGCTCGCAAACCTGTTCTTCGCGACCATCCTGTTCGGAGCCCTTCTCGGCGGTCCGATCGTGATGCTCATTTTGATTTCGGAACGGCTTGCGCTGTGACGATGGCGAAACGCCAGGTAGAATTTTCCGGTACGCAGCGTTTGTGCGAACCTGCGCTGCTGCGGACATGCCGCATGATCCCATCTGGTGACGGCTATGCGGAGACATACGGCCCGGCGCGCTTAACAAATCAAAATATATCTCGTGATGACTTTGCCGAGCGCGTTGGAGAATATCGCGACAACATCACCACCGGCGGAAGGGCATGGCCACGTTCCGCTCGCTCAGTTTTATCCCTCGATCACGACCTGCCATCAGAGGGTCATACTCACGCAAAGGAACACGTAATGCCCACAGCTCGCTTGCCAGGCGACCTCTCTTCTTGCCGATTTTTCATGCCATTGCTTGTCCTTGCAATTTTCGCCGGCGCACCGGCGCGAGCCGAAGAACCGCTTTCCAGCGTCATCGCCGACGGCAAGCCGTGGGAGGTGGTCGTCGTCAAACGAAAAGCCTCAAACATCCTCGTGTTTCGTCCCGACGGCGGTGGAACCATCAGCGACAGCCTGGTGAGCATAAGTCCGACGTGGAGGGCCGCTCCGGACGGGATTTGCATAAGGCCGCGGCCGGGGGATGACGAAAAATGCCTTCGACTGACCCGGACCAAAGCCGGCATCGAAGCGTCAGAGAACGGCAAGACCGTTTGGGTGCTCAAGCGATGAAGCGCACTCAAGCAATTAGGTTTTCGGTGTCGGCAGCAGGTGGGAGCATATAGCCATTGATGCTCCGTTCTCTGAATCCGACCTCGTCCGGTTGTGGGAGGGCTGATCGGACTCTGCGCCATCGCGGGGGCGATCCCACAAACATCGGTCACATCACTCTGTGAGGAAACGACTTCTCAGAGTCTCCTCCGGCGAAGGTGGCAAGATATCGGAATAGAAATAGATATATGTGTTCGAGCCGATTGCTCACGCGACGATCTCAAGATTGCCACGGACATCAGCTCCGGTAATCGAAGCGGCACCCTTTGCGCGCTCGTCTTGTAGCGCTTAAAAGCCCCGAAAATCCAGGTGATTATTGATCTCGGGAGCATCTATCCGATAAGTGAAGCAATCGAATACGGATTCGGCTACTTGCCATCGGCAGGAGACCCGAGAAAAAGGTAGAAATGCGCTACTTCATTACGGGAACGGCAGGCTTCATTGGCTTTCATCTGGCCCGCCGGCTGTTGCAGGATGGGCATGAGGTAACAGGCTTCGACGGACTGACGCCCTATTACAATGTCAGGCTCAAGGAGATGCGTCATGCCGCGCTGACCCAATATCCTGCCTTCCGTCCAGTCGTTGCCATGCTCGAAGACAAGGCAACGCTGGAAACCGCCGTTTCGGCAGCAAAGCCGGATGTTCTCATTCATCTGGCCGCACAAGCCGGTGTGCGTTACAGCATCGAAAATCCGCAGGCCTATCTACGTTCGAACATCGAGGGTTCCTGGAACATTCTGGAGCTGGCAAGCCGTATCGAGCTTCGCCATCTCATGCTCGCCTCGACCTCCTCGATCTATGGCGCCAATCGGACCGTCCCCTTTCGCGAAACCGACCGCGCCGACGAGCCGCTGAGCTTCTATGCCGCCAGCAAGAAGTCAATGGAGCTGATGGCGCACAGCTATTCGCATCTCTACAAGATTCCGACCACGGCCTTCCGCTTCTTCACCGTCTACGGCCCGTGGGGCCGGCCCGACATGGCTCTCTTCAAGTTCGTCAAGAACATGATCGAGGACAAGCCCATCGAGATATACGGCAAGGGCAATATGAGCCGCGATTTCACCTATATCGACGATCTGGTCGAAGCCCTGGTCAGGCTGTCAGACGTCATCCCCTCCGAAACTAACCGTGTTGCCGATGCAACAATCGAAACGCTTTCGCATCAGGCCCCCTTCCGCATCGTCAATATCGGCGGCGGGCAACCGGTCAGCCTCATGGACTTCATCGAGAAGGTCGAGAATGTAATGGGGCACGGAGCAAAGCACGTCATGCTTCCCATGCAGAAGGGCGACGTGCCCCGCACCTTTGCAAGCCCCGACCTTCTCCTTGCCCTGACGGGCTACCAGCCGAACACTCCTTTAGAAATAGGCGCCAGGGCTTTCGTCGAGTGGTATCTGGAAGCCAGGCAGGAACTCGGCACGATCGATACGTAAGCTGCTGACGCTATCGCGATGTGTCGATCCGCTTGAGGCAATAGGAAAAGTGAGCGTCCGGCTCGAGCGTCAGAAATTCGAAGCGCCAGCCGTACTCCACGCAGAACTTGTTGACGGCCTCGACGACCCCATAGACGACGGGTTTGACCGTGTTACCCGTGCAGAAATCATGGCCGGCGATCCTGCCATCCGGCTTCACTTTGCGGTCCGCCAGCAGGAGCTCCCGCCATGTCAGCGCGAAGGAATGATCGGTATCGATATAGACCCAATCGAACGTGCTATCGTCGAACTGGGACAGCATATCGAGCGACGTACCCTGGCGAATGACAACGCTGCCCTCGGCGATCTCCTGTCCGAATTTGCCATTGATGATTTGAAGACCTTCTGAGTATCGGTCCATATTCCAGGGATCGATGAGGTATAGCCGCTGCGGCTGGTTGCGTGCAACGATCTCCTCGCTAAAGGCGCCTTCTGCAACCCCTAACTCAGCCACGATCCCGCCTTTCGGCAAATTGTCGAGAAGCCTGCCACGGTCGGGAAGCAACCTTGCTTCTTCTGTGTGGGCGTAATCCAGAAATGTCCGGGGGGTGCTCTGCCGAAGGGCCAGCCGCTGCTCTCGCGTCGTCATTTTCGCTCCGAATTTATTCAGCCGCACCTCTACAGAGAATGCTTCCCACGGGGAAGAGCGGAGTGCACAGGCAAATTGCTCAGAATTTCAAAAAGAGGCTTGCGGTTCTTTTTGAATATCGCTAGAGACGCTTCACCGAACGATGACATAGGGCATCGCGGGCGATTAGCTCAGTTGGTAGAGCGCCTCGTTTACACCGAGGATGTCGGGAGTTCGAGTCTCTCATCGCCCACCATTTGGTTTAAAATCAAAGCCTTGTACCTTGAATTTGGTCAGTGAGCCATTCAGGTGAGACATCGGCTTGCACAATCCCACTTACATTTTGAAGTCGCGCAACGGCGTTTTCTATCTGCGCTGGCCCCTCCCCCGTGAAATGCATCCACAAAGAATACCGTCCGACATCAAGGTATCGCTACGGACACGCCCGGCTGATGATCCACATAGGCGAACTATAATAATGTCGGAATTGCCTACCGCATGGATTACCAAGATCTGCGTACAGCCCTTCAGAATCACTTTCGGGTGAAGTGCTCCCCGAATTTGGGCCAGCGGGAGCTGGAATTTTCCGGGGTTAAGGCTCAGGTCGGCGGGGGTGCCGATGAGCCGTTTGTGGTTCACAAGGCGCCCCTACGCCTAAGCAGCACATGAAGGCGTCGATAGCCGAAGCGGCGGCGTTCATGCGCCAGCGCGTTCAGGTCATCCGGAAGCTCGTTCGCCGTTATCGTCACGGATAGAACAGTATATTTTACCGCTCGGATCGAGAGGCCGGATGGTGCTGATTCAATTGGTCGCGGCCGTCACCCAGCCTTTACCGGCGTGCGCGTTTCGCTCGGCGTATGCACGCGGTTCCAGTCCAATCCCTCGAACAAGCCGAGAACTGGGCGGCCGTCAGATGCATCGCGCCGTCCTGCATTCAAGGCCAATGGAACTCGCCATCCTCAAGCTGCTTGGCAACCAGGCACATGCCGCTGCCATCCCAGAAGATCAGCTTAATCCGGTCCGTTCGTTTGGCGCGGAACGCATAGATCGTGCCAGACAATGGGTCAGCACTCATCTCCGCCTTCACCAGCGCTGCCAATCCTTCAGCACCTTTGCGGAAGTCGACGGGCTTGGTGGCTATCATTACCTTTGCCGCACCGGACGGACCAATCACGACTGAGCCTTCAAGGCCTGGATCACGGCAGCAATGGTCGCGCTGTCCGTGCCAGATGCGATCCTGACGATCGCGCCGCCAACCTCCAGCTCGATTGCCCCAATTGGAAGTGCGCGCCTCGTTATCGCCTTTCGCCGTGTCGGGGGTGGCTCTGCCGGGCGATCAATTACCGCTGGCACAAACATCGGCGGCGAGTCTTGCTTCGCCTGACTTCGCACCTGCCGACGCCAGGTAAACAACTGTCCGGGCGACAACCCATACCGGCGCGCAACAGCACTGACCGAGATCTTGCCGCTATAGCTCTCGGCGACAATGCGGTCCTTCTCCTCGTCGCTCCAGTCGCGGCGACGGCCTGTTCCCGTGAAAACCTCAAACCGTTGCAACGGCACATCTGCACCGGTGCCATGCGTATACCCTGTAATCGTCATATGTCGGAGCCTCGTTCGGCAACAACATCAACAATCACATGCTGATCCGGAAGGTGGGGTCAAGGCACCGCTTACCTTCAAACCACAAGAATTCGCCAATTACTTCAAGGCATGCGGATACGACCCCGAGTAAAATGGACGCGCTCTAGACCTTTGATCAGCGCCAAATCAATCGGAGTCATCAAGAAGATGCTTGGGAGATCCAAGGTGTTGCGCATAACGCCCTTTTTCCGAAAGCCTCTTCACTGCGACTTTGGACATCACAGGACTGGATAAAGTTGTCGATCCATTCCGTAAGGCGTGCGGCTGGTAGAAGGTCTCACATAACTCATCATTTACCCCGCGCAGAGTAAAGGCTCTGCGCCGATAACGCCGCCCCAGCAAGGAAGAAGAGCGTATAATTGAGAGCGATCCCACCGGAGAAAAACGCGGCACCGAATATCAGCAGGTACATCCCGGCGATCGCCAACGAACTCGCCGAAGTTTCCCATTCACTGAGGATGCGCCAGAAAGGGAACACAAGGACCACCCCAAGTAGCAACACCGCGATCGCGCCGCCCTCGTAACCGGCCTCCAAGATCCAATTGTGCGGATAGATCTCACCGCTGTGTTGCGCGGGCAGCCAGCCGGGATAGACACCAGCGAGGTCCAGTGAATAAGATCCCAGACCCCGACCGAAAACAGCAGAGGCCGGGTTTGATAACCAGCCCTTTAATGCAAACTCAAACAAAGTACGCCTTGACCAGGTACGGTGATCACCGCCGTCTCCGGTGTCAAACGCACCTGCTGCGTCATAGGGATTATGTGCATCTGTCTTGGGCTGAAATATAGCACCCTGCTCATACCGCTCCGCCTCGCCTTCCGTTCGCTGCACGACCGAAAGATTTTTTGCGATCGGCGCATAGAACACGCCGGCAACTAGGATGGCGGACAATCCGGTATATATCGCTGCCTGTGCGACCCCCTTGATGCGGAATACAAGGGCTGCGAGCACGATCGGCAAAAGCAGAAACATCGTGCGAGAACCTAGTTCCGCCAGCAGTAGCGTGACGCCGAGACCAACAACATACGCGATGGGAAGACGCGTTCGACCGAGAAGCCATACGAACGATGGAATTGCGCTAAGAGCAATTCCATAAGCGACCAACTGGTAATAACTGTAGTAGGGCGCCCTGCCCGGCACCTGCGGGATCGCCAAAACATCGCGAAAGTCGTCACCTTCCCACAATGAACCATATTGGATCCAGGCAACCGGCAAGGCGAGCAACAAAGCTATGCCAGCGAACATCACGACGACAATCAGGCCGCCGGGCCGCCATCCCGCAAGGATGCCAGCGCCGAAGAAGGGCAGCACCGTCAATATGAATTGACAAAGGTAGCGGATATCGAAAGCCATTGTGCGAAAAGCGAAGTAACTCAACACCATGTAAACGACATAGGCAAGAATGATCGCCCCCGGTACCGCAAACTTCCGCCAGTCGCGAAAAGCAAGAACAGCGAATGGTGCCGAGATTGCGATCAGCGCAACAACCCACAGCCGGCTTCCTGTAGGCTGCCACCATTTGAGAAAATACAAATAGTTGAAGAAAACCAATGTAGTGAACGATAGCGAGAATAGTAAACCCGCTCTTGATCCTAAGCTACGCATTTATCAGCTCCAGTTGCCGGACTAATCGCGCAACTGGGAATCTTTGTCATCCTAAAAATGACAGATATGTCGGCATATCCAAAGACACGTGTCCAACGATCGGCTGCTTCTCCGTATGAGGGGAAGCATCAGCGAGCGCGAGCTTTGAATAATCGGTGCGCGCATGCGGGACGCCGCTCGCGCGAACGAAAGACGGGCGAACGGAGGAACCGTGGGCCGATCGGCTATTTTTGGCATCACGATTACAGTCTGGATTTTGATGCTAATCTGCGCCCTCAGCAAGCCAAAAACGGTCTGCGTCGCGCAGAATCCAATGCCAATATCAATGCTTTCAGATGAAGAAGCGGCTTACAATAATTCAACGCTTGCTATCGGCTCGACGGTTCCCTCGACGTTTTCCGATCTCGATGCAGCTCGGTCAAGAAGATGGGCCAGGTGCACATGTCCGCGATCAAACGTGCTGATCATTCTTTCCTTTCGACGAGCCGAGTGTGAGGGGCGAAACCGCGCCAGACAGCTTTAAGACATGAAGAGTTCACCAATCACTTCGAGCCATCTTCCGCACTCCGCCAACAATAGCCAGCCGCAGTCGCGACCGACACGGTCCGGTGCCGTCAGGCGATTACATCTGGCGTATACGTCGAGCTGGAGGACGCGCGTGAACGCTTACAATATCCTTCGGCAATTGCCCGCTGCGACCGGCAGGATGAGTGAAGGCGACTCCAGGCGGACCACCGCCGCTCCATCGGCTCTCCCGGGGACGCGTAGAGATCATGGCCGTGGAGGAAGCCTGCATACGCCGATGAGGAGACCATCACTGCAATAGGCGCTACGCCCCGAATTTCGTTTGCCGCTTCGGTTCCCTCATGTCGGGAAATGCATCGGAGGCTCTCGCTCTTGAATGATCTAGACCTCGCCCTCCCACCAATATTTTGCTGTCGAAGTTTATCGACTTAAGGGCTACGGAGAATAAACGTCAGTTATCCAAGAACCAGACGTAATCGCGGCTGCTCGATCAAAATAGGCCAGCGAAACATCTGTTGATATTCCGAGGGCTACGGTACAAGAGCGGTCAAAGGAAGCTTAAGCGAGCAAACGAAACCAAATAGATGATTTAGGGGGTGTCGATGGTTTCGCCCGCCAGGAGGAACGATTACCCGTCCTAGACGGGTTGCGCGGGTGGGGAGCTATATTCGTCCTACTTTTTCACGTTTTCTGCGAGGGTTTGCCAGTAACAGCGGAGAGTGGTGCCTTCTTGCGTCTGCTTCTGCCGTTCAGCGGATTATACGCCGCCGTGCTTGTCTTTTTCGTGGTGTCCGGAATCTCACTGTCGTACGGTTATTTTAAAGAGCGGCAAGTTGAGAAACTGATTGCGGCTGCAGGATCTCGTTACTTTCGGTTAGGCCGTGAACTCATAAACACGAGCTGACCGAAAAACGTTGAAATCGACAACGTCGAATGGGCCAGCGAATTCAGACCTTCGAAGCGTAGACTGCCCGAAGAAGGCTATCTCCACACCGCTCAAATAGAAGGCGACCCCAATCGGCGATCAGGCGTTCCTCTGACGTAACAGCGCGCCGATATTCAACCGACCTCAAAACCGTCCCATCATTCGTTGTAATTTCCGCATGTGTCTTTTTCGGAGTTCCGTCCGAAAAGTAAAGATACATGTAGGCAAACACAATCAGGTGCCGTTTTCCCAATGAATGCACGCGCTCGTCGATTATTTTCACTCTGCGTTGCACCGCATCGAAATCAGCATTCCTGACCGCGCGCTCAAGATGAACGAAGCCTAGAAAAAGGTACTTGTTCTCAATTGTTACCAGCCCGTCTCGCGTCCTGTCGACGCCATGGGTAATCAGCTTCTGCTTCACAAATTCGTAAATCGAGACCTGCATGAGAAATACTTACACGGTGAGAATCGGCGTCGCTAGGGTTTCGCCCATTAGTGGATTTCAAATTGCTGTGGAATTAATTCACGACTTGGCATGAGCCGTCAGACTTGACCGACTTCGAGTGGGGCTTGATCGAACCACTTCTACCCAATAAGCCGCGAGGCGTGCCACGCGTTGATGATCGTCGCGTTTTAGACGGCATCTTTTGGGTTCTGCGATCTGGAGCCACTTGGCGGGATATCCCTGAACGATACGGGCCTTACACAACTTGCTTTAATCGTTTCAGGCGCTGGACGGCGGCTGGAGTTTGGGACGGGTTGATGGATGCCGTAACGAGCCCATCAGATGATGGCATCGCGATGATCGACGGGACTTCAGTTCGCGCCCATCATCTGGCAGCCACGTTAAAGGCGGATCATCAGGACCGCTGCCTCGGGCGAAGTCGGGGCGGTCTCACAACCAAGATTCACGCCGTCACCGACAGCAAGGGGCTGCCAATCAAGATTGCCATCACACCCGGTCACGCTCACGATTTAACAGCAGCGAGCGCGCTGCTTAATGATCTGCCCCCAGGAGCTATGCTCCTTGCCGACAAGGCATACGACGCTGATTGGCTCCGCGCAGAAGTGAGAGCCAGACGATCATGGGCGAATATCGCGCCAAAATCCAACCGAAAGAGCCCAATCGTCTTTAGCCCTTGGCTGTACAGAAAGCGAAATCTGATCGAGCGGTTTTTTAGCAAGCTTAAATGTTATCGACGGATCGCTACCCGATACGACAAACTGGGCACGAACTTTCTCGCTATGACGAAGCTAGCTTGTGTTCGTCTTACTCTCCGTCATAACGAGTCCACGGCCTAGTGCTCCCCATTTTTGTTGTTGCAATTGCTGTGCACCTTGCAATGATCGCAGGACTACAAAACACATCCAGTGAAAGACTAGCGACATTTTCAAACGCGTTGAATTTTCAGTCCAAAGCGGAATACGTTCTACGCTTTTCCTTTTTTGATGTCTTCTTTCACTATAATCCCTGTGTGACTTACGCTGGCCCGATGTGGACGATGAGCGTAGAATTAATCGGCTCGTTCCTTCTTTTCGCAGTCCTTTTACTCAGCGCCCAATCTGCCTACTATCTTCCGACCATTTTTATTATCTCTGTCATACTTATATTTTCCACGCCTGAAGATCATAGGCTTTACTCGCTATTTCTTTTGGGGGCTGTGATCGCGGGCGTCATTCAACGGGAGTATGTTAAAGATATATCGCCCTGGGTGTTCGCAGCGATGCTTGCTGTCGGCCTATCGGCCCCTGCCTTTTTGCCACCTGCATATGATGCATGGAATATGGTCGCCACAGTCGCGTTGACGCTCGGATGCATCGGTATCAAGCCTGTGAACAGGTTTCTGTCTTGCCATTTCTCGAGACTTCTCGGCAGAATCTCCTTTCCTCTTTATCTCGTTCACGGGCCGAGATTGGTATTGATCGGAGAGCCGCTCGTCCGCAACTTCGGCGAGACGGCACAGTCGAAACTTACCATTGATATCGGGATCTGCATGATCTCAATCCTCGCCGCGTTGCCGATGATTTGAGTAAATAAGCTTGCCATCCAAATTTCGCGGTTTTTCGGCCAGCAAGCGGTCTACGGTTGCACTCGCGTCCAAACTCAACTAGCCCCATCGCAAAACTGAACTTCCAGATCAACCCACGTCGATCCTGTAGCCATATGACGAGGCTGGAACTCTGGATGACCTAACTGTCGCGATGGCTCTGCCTTGCGACGTAGGAGATCGACTGCTATGCGTTCCCTCAACAAAGAGACGAGCTAGGGAAGACGTTGTCGTCGGTATAATATGAGAGTTTTGGTGACCGGTGGAGCGGGATTTATAGGCTCCGCTGTCGTGAGGCATATGGTCCTGGAAAAGCAATGGACGGTCAGCAACGTTGACTGTCTGACCTATTCTGGGAACGAGAGGTCGCTCGATTTGGTGAATGGACTGGCGGAATATAGCTTCCACCGCCATGACATCTGCGACACTGGCCAGATGAGGGCGCTCGTTTTCGAGTTTAGGCCCGACATTATCATGCACCTAGCTGCCGAAAGCCACGTCGATCGATCAATTGACGCACCTCATGTCTTCATGCAGACGAACATTATGGGCACTTATAGCCTGTTGGCATCGGCGCGCGCGTACTATGATCAGCTTCCGCCAGAGAGAAAGACGAAATTTCGTTTTCATCACGTCAGTACTGATGAAGTTTTCGGTGAACTTCACGAAGGTGACCCCGCCTTCACCGAAACCCATCGCTATCGGCCGAATTCACCTTATTCAGCGAGTAAGGCGGCGAGTGACCACTTGGTTGTCGCTTGGCACCGGACATATGGGCTGCCGACCGTTATTACGAACTGCTCTAACAATTATGGGCCCTATCACTTCCCAGAGAAGCTTATTCCACACATGATTGTAAGCGCTCTTAATGGAGCCGATCTTCCAGTTTATGGAAACGGGCACCAGATCAGAGATTGGCTATTCGTCGAAGACCATGCTCGCGCCTTGGCGCTTGTCGCGGAAAGGGGCAAGGTTGGCGAAACCTACAATATCGGTGGCTTGGCGGAGCGTCGAAACATCGACGTTGTCTGTGAAATTTGTTCAATATTGGATGAACTTCGGCCATTGCCTGATGGCAAGAGTTACAAGAGCCAAATAGTTCACGTAGTAGATCGGCCCGGGCACGACTATCGCTATGCGATGGACATCAATAAAATCAAGAGCGAAATAGGTTGGGAACCGTGGGAAAACTTCGAAACCGGACTTCGTAAAACCGTCCAATGGTACCTAGATAATGCGCATTGGTGGCGAGCAATTCTCGACGGAAGCTATCGGTTGCAGCGTGTAGGGGCCGGCGTATGAAAAAGGTTGCCATTGTTCAGTCAAATTACCTTCCTTGGAAGGGGTACTTTGACATGATTGGTGCGGTAGACGAGTTTATCCTTTACGACGACGTGCAATATACACGGCGAGACTGGCGTAACCGCAATAAACTTAAGACGCCACAGGGGCTGCAGTGGTTGACGGTACCCGTAAAGGTAAAAGGCCGGTACCTTCAAACTATCAAAGAGACTGAGATCGATGGCGACGCTTGGCGTGACGCTCATTGGAGAAGCCTAGCCCACAACTATGGCAAGGCGCAATATTATTGTGACATTGCCACATTGATTGAACCCATCCTGCTGCATGGGAAGCAAACCCTCCTTTCCGATTTGAACACGGACCTGCTTAAGGCGATCTGCGGCTATTTGGGAATTACAACCAGCATTCGACAGGCTTCTGAATTTGACCTTCAGGAAGGAAAAAGCGAGCGCCTCCTAGGCGTTTGTCTTGCCACCGGCGCCACCACCTACGTGTCCGGGCCTGCCGCACAGGATTATCTCGACCAATCTCTTTTCGCAGACGCTGGTGTTGCCGTCGAATGGTTTGATTATGGTGGCTACCCGGTCTACCCTCAGCTCTGGGGTGAATTTGAGCACAGTGTCTCCATTTTGGACTTGCTCTTCAACTGCGGTCACGAAAGCCCGCTTTATATGCAGCATCTGAACAGACCCACTATAGCTGCCCCTAAACAAGACCTCGAATAGCCCCCGGTTGGTCGCTGATCGGTCGGACCGTTACAAATGTGCTAAATTCAAGGTGACAGAATGACTGATGGAACGAACGAGCTCCTGAACGAGGTTGCCGTTTATTATTCGAATCGGCTTGCACAACATGGCCAGACTGCTGCGGGAGTCGACTGGAGAGACGCGGACAGTCAGATTCTTCGTTTTGATCAATTGCTGACGCTTATCGCAGCAAATGGCCCGTATACCCTATGCGATGTCGGTTGCGGCTATGGCGCCCTCCTCGACCATATTTCGAAGCTCAAGCATTCGGTCCGGTACGTCGGCCTGGACGTTTCATCGGCAATGGTCGACGCCGCTCGGCAACGTTTCGTTCACAACCCAAATGCTCGGTTCGAGATATCAAGCCGTCCCGACACCATTGTCGATTACAGTGTCGCGTCGGGGATTTTCAACGTTAAACTCGGAAGATCTGAGCAGGAGTGGGAAGAATATCTGCTCGAGACACTGGACATGATGAACGAGGTAAGTACACGCGGGTTTGCGTTTAACTGTCTGACGTCTTACTCCGACACACATAAAATGCGTCCCGACTTATTTTATGCGGATCCGCTTCATCTATTCCAGATTTGTAAAAGCCGCTACTCGCGCCATGTGGCACTCTTACACGACTATGGCCTCTACGAATTCACAATGATCGTACGGAGATAAAGATGAGCAAGATTGTAATATTCGGTACCGGCGATATTGCACAACTCGCTCACTATTACTTCACTACTGATAGCCCATACGAGGTCGTTGCCTTCACAGTCGACAAGGCTTTTTTGACCGAAGATAGTTTTTGTGGCCTCCCGGTAATCAGTTTTGAGGAGGTAACCAGCCGATATCCGCCCACCGAACATTCAATGTTCGTGGCGCTCAGTTACGCAAAGCTCAATCAGATCCGCAAACAGAAGTTTGAGGCCGCCATTGAAGTTGGCTATGAGCTATGCAGCTACATTAGTTCCAGAGCGACAGCGCTGAACGGCAATGCGTTCGGACGGAACTGCTTCATTCTGGAGGACAACACGATCCAGCCCTTCGCAAAAATCGGCGACAATGTAACGCTCTGGAGCGGAAATCACATCGGTCATCACTCTACGATCAATGACCACACATTCATATCATCTCATGTTGTTGTTTCCGGTGGTGTAACCATAGGAGAAAGCTGCTTCATCGGTGTAAATTCGACATTGAGAGATCATGTTAACGTTGGCAACTTCTGCGTGTTAGGAGCTGGAACTGTGCTCCTTTCCGATGCCGCGGAATACGGCGTCTACAGCACGCCGGAGACTGAACGATCCCGCGTTCCAAGCAATCGGTTAAGAAATATATGACAGCGGATTGGGTCTGGAAAAAACGGGGCAGACTATTTGTCGCAACCGGAGAGCGGCATCCTAAGCTACTTACTCACCAAGCCAATCCTCTCGCAGTCCATTTGGAGAACGATATTTTCCGTATCTTCTATAGCGGTAGGGATAGTGAAAATCGATCCTCGGTGGGCGCTGTGGATATCGAGATCCCGACAGGAGTCGTGGTTTGCGATCACATAGAGCCATTCGTTGTGCATGGCCCGGCTGGCAGCTTTTACGAAGCTGGCATCAGCATCGGCAATGACTACTCGAAGGATGGCGATCGCTTTATTCTTTTCATGGGCTGGCAAAACAAACCAGGTGATCATTGGCGGGGAGACATTGGACGCCTTAAAGTGACCCCGGAGATCAATCTGGAAATCCTGGATAGACATCCCCATCTTGCGAGCGATTCCGAAGACAGTGTTAGCTTGTCCTATCCGTGGGTGCGTCAGCATAACCACGATTACCAAATGTGGTATGGATCAACGGAGACTTGGGATGGCGGAAACGGTGAAATGGTCCATGTGATCAAAGGCGCCGTATCTTCAGATGGAAGAAGCTGGCGGAAGACCGGTCTCGCTGTACCTTATATTCTAGGCGTCGCACAGGCATTTTCTCGCCCAACTGTTATCCGCTTGAGTGATGGCATCGATCATATGTGGTTTTCATACCGAGCAGGAGACGGCTCCACGTATCGGATAGGCCATGCGCAAAGTGCTGATGACGGCCGTACCTGGACGTTGGCACTTGATGCACTTTCCATTCAGGCATCTGAAAGCGGCTGGGACAGTGAAATGATCGAATACCCGTTCGTTTTCGGACACAAGGGAGCGGTCTATATGCTCTATAATGGCAATGGATATGGTAAAAGCGGCTTCGGTCTTGCCGAACTAGAGGGCCATTGATGCTTCGCTTGCTTGACTACGGCTACATCGCAGCAACAATTGCTTTTACGGTTTACGGTCAGATGATGCTCAAATGGAGGATAGGTCAGTTTGGCGCTCTTCCCTCCGACCCACTCAGTAAGCTGAGATTCCTTATTCTACTTCTTTTTGATCCTGCGATTTTTTCCGGTTTCGCGGCAGGATTTCTTGCATCGCTTGCATGGATGGCGGCAATGACCAAGTTCCCTCTGAACCATGCGTACCCATTTATGAGCTTGAATTTCGTCGTGGTCGGAGTGCTGAGCTATTGGATGCTAGCCGAACCCGTATCCGCACAAAAGTGCGCGGGCCTGGGCCTAATCGTATTGGGGACGATACTTGCTGCGCGGGGGTAAAAAGCAAGACCAGGAGACCATCGGCAATCGATACAACTCCGTTATTCCATTCTCTTTCAATTTAATACTCGGAGTTGGCACGTGTCTTTTCATGACACCGGAATGGGAGACGAATGACGACGTAGCGATGGCCATGATCGCGAACGGCCAAGGCCTCATCGCCGAGTGCGAGGCGATGACAGAGCAGGAGCGACGGGCGGCATGACGCAGAACAGCCAAGATACGGTCGCGGAAAACTTGATCTGCTTCAAGCCCGCCTGATCGGCGCGACATGAGAAGGCGGTGGAAGTCGGCGATGATGTCGCGAGCTTTAAGCTTTCGCCGACGATGCGCCAGGAGCATGCGGCCGGCGACAAGGTCTTCGTCGACTATTCCGGCAAGAAGATCCCGATCGTTGATCGCAAGACCGGAGATCCGCGAGGGGGAGATCTTTGTGGCGGTGCTCGGTGCATCGAGCTTCACCTATGCAGAGGCGACTTGGACGCAAACGCTCCCTGACTGGATCGGCTCGCATGTCCGGATATTTCGTTTCTTCGACGGCGTTCCGCGACTGATCGTCCCCGACAATCTGAAGTCGGGCGTCAACCATGCCAGCTTCTACGATCCCGAGATCAACCGCAGTTACGGCATGATGGCCTCCGACTATGGCGTCGGTCAACAAGCTCGCGATCCAGGTGTCTCGCATGGTTGGGAATTCAGTCGTTTCCGTCCTGACACGCTCTCTTGGGGCAATACCGAAAAAAATGCGGCGGAGTAGGCAACCTCTATAGTTGCCATCTCCGCTCCTAGACCTTCTGACCTCCCAGGCTTCGTTAGAAGCTTACTTCACAGACAAGGCGTCGCTCACTCGCAACAAATTGACCCTGCAAAATCAATTCCAAGCTGGGCAACGGCTCCGCGTACTGACGATACACGAAGGTGTCATCCTTTGAGCGCTGGTCCTCCGAAAGGTAGTTGACCATCGGACGATATGCATCAAATTGACAGCCCTCCTTGCCGATCACTCCCCGCCTGAACGCAACGGTGTGACCGAAGTAGACGCGATCCGACCTGTGCGCGTAAAGACGCTTCCCATCCTCTGAGAATATCGGAAGGATTTGCTCCATGCCGTCTTTGGTCTTCCTCGTTATGGTAAACCAGTTCTCAGCCATTCGAAGGTCAGTCTGATTGAATACGTCAATTGGGTTGACGCCATAGATACCAGCACCGCTCGTCGGAGAGCTAACCAGCTTCTGGATTTTCTTCAGCGCCACCGGAGGTTCATCCGTCAAATGCGGAAATGGCAATGCGACGAAGAAGCACACTAGAAGAACCATCGTGTGTACAAAAACGACAGATATGGGATCGCCCGGAACGATGTTTCTGTTGATGACCTGGCCGCCCTGCAAGATCGCATATTCCGGCTTCGCGGTCGGTATTTGGCAAACGCCAAACAATCTTGTCCGGCGATCAGCCACGAACCTGTACACTGCAGGTCCGCCAAGATAACGGCCGATTAGGAGCAACGGATGGATCGGTAGCAAAAGCAAAACGTGCCTGGATAAAAGGACGTAAAATTCATAGCCTTTGACAGCCTCGTCGCTGTTGGAGTCTACCGCATATAGGTCCTTTTGCGCATCATCCGGATCAATGCCCATTTGGAGAAGCCACGGGGTATTTTTGGACAGCGGTTTGAGATCGACTCTCCTGAACAAGTCGACCGCTTTTACGAACGTGACTGTGTTGTCGCAGAGGTTGCACCGGTCATCGTAGGCGACCTGAAGCGTTTTCGCCCCATGGATAAACCCCTTGCTCCAAAATAAGCCTGCAAAGAATAGAAACTCGAATTGGGCCAACCATTGGAGCTGCAAAACGAATAGACTGAGCCCAAAGAATAACAGTCCCCAAATGATCACATATTGACGAAAGCGACCGCCAATAAGCACAAATGGCAACATCAGAAGGTACCACGGCAACATCCCCCAAAGAGATACTCGCGCCAAGAAGACGGGGATCCAGCCTTGAGAAAACAGCCACGCAAATTCACTGGAATATCGGGACATAAAGTTATTTGTGAGCAACAAAGGTCCTGCCGAACCTGACATCCAAGCAGATTCCCCGAGGTGCATCGCAAGCGAATACAGACATACGCACCAGTAACATGCGAGCGTCATCAATTTTGCAAGTTGAAGTCCTGCCTCACTGGGCAATCCAGCTTCATAATAGAATGCTGAGATCGCTTTCCCCGCAGAAGTCCCTCTTCGCATCAATATGCGATCTAGCGAAAAGTTAGCGCCAGCATTTGCAAAAATCAGCAACGATGACAGCATGGCTGCGATCCAATTGCCTAGCGTAGCCGTGCGAAGCAATATGTCTCCAACCTGCCACTGAACGAGGATCAGATATAGGAGCGCATATTGAGTAAAGAGGCCCACCGCGACCAAGGCGCCCGCCACTAGACCGAGCAGCGCAAATAGCCATATCGATGGATTTCCCCAGTCCGAAGGCTCAAGATATGCCAGTATCCAGAACGCCCTCTCAATCATGAAGAGGCCAAACAATATACGGATGAGTGCAAACTTCGGCGCCTCTTCCTCTGGGTTCGATACAAAGGCTCCGCGCTTGGTAAGCCAGTGAGCAAGGCGAGTCAGTTGTGCTGCTGTTGCCATCTTGACGGGGGAATGCCTCCCGACCAAGAAGAGAACGATCAATAATGGGAAGAAACCAAACATTCGCTCGCTGAACCAACCCCATGTCCCGGTAAGGGCAATTAGGGAAAGCGCAAGAACAAAGATCACGCTGGTTACAACAGCTCCTTTGTTTCTTTCGAATAGCTCTTTCAGTAAATAATTTTCTCGCCCTGGCTTTTCCACCGCCTCAACCATGCTTCTCTTGCCTTCAATGTCCTGCTTATCGCCGTAGCGACTACGCTACCAGCGCCAACGTGTACTGGGGATTTAAACGAACCTCAAGGCCACACAACCGCGTCGACCGCTACTTGCGCGTCCGGGATTGTTTCAGATCAACGATGTGGGGTTTGGAACGGAATCCGATCTGAATGAACCGCACTAGCTATGCAAATCAGCTTTTGTCTGATTCATGGATGTTCGCCGGCAGGAGGCGGCGGACATGTCGAAAGCTTTATCGATGGATTTACGCGTTCGGGTTCTTGCGGCGGTTTCGCAAGGTCTTTCGCATCGGGCTGCGACCGAATGCTTCAAGGTGAGCGCCGCCAGCATCAGCAGATGACGCAAGCGTGAGCGTGAACACGGCGATGCCCGGCCTCGTGCCTTGGGCGGAGATCGGCGCTCTGCCCGGATCGATGCGCACATGAACGCCATCCTCGAAGCCTTGGGTCCGGACAAGGACGAGCGGCTACTGCAAAGAGCACTTTGACGGCAACTTGGATGTTCAAGATGTTGGTAGGATCACTGACTACCCACTTCGGAAGGTCCAATGCGTGATTCCGACGCCTTAACATGCTGCCGCGACGTCCAGGCTCTCAACGAGGGCGATATAAGATTGCCCGCCCATGTACGGAGGGGATTGGAATTTCTGTCACCGGCACATAAAGCCCCGGGAAATCGATGCCCAAATCGGACAGAAGATCCAATGGAATGCCCGGATATGTGCTGTCCGGTACCAGAAGCCATGCAGACTTTCGATCAGCCTCAGAGAGCCTCGACACGAAGTACCGAAAAAAGTCAGAACTTCCGCTATACCCCGCTAGAGTCCACGCTGTTCCAGGAATTTGTGCGCCGAGTTGATAGGCAGCCATCGGCGCCCTGCCAGTCATGTCAAGAAGAACTGGTACGTCACCACCACCAAAATATTGGCTCCTGACATTCTCGAGATTGCGATAAAACGGTGCGAAAGCGGGATTGACTTTGAAGGGTTCGTTGTTTGGGCCGATTTCAACGACTTCTGTTAGGGCGGAGAATGTCGAGTTCAACCGATAAGGACTTCGTTCTATCGAGATTGCCGTAATTTGAGCCGATCCGCCAATCAGTGCCAGCGCGTAGATAACGTTTGATCGCGCCAAGGCTCCAAAGAACACCGCTGCGGGGACTAACGCCAAAAGTGTCGCTAACGAGAGCAAATTGGACCATGGAGAATTTGTCCCGAAGCAATAAGCCACCTGCCCATAGGCCGTGATCCCTACGACAAACAGTGCACGTCCACGAATGTCCGCTTTGAACTGGCCCGTTCCAATCGAGTAGATCGCGGCAAGCTGCCCCAGCAGTCCGATTAATGTCAGTCGGATTTGCGGCGACGCGCCGTCGAAGGACAGGATGACAATAGCAGCGACCAACATTGCAGCCTGACAGCCCCTCACCCACGGACGGACAGTAGATATTATTCCCGTCCGCGGCACTGCCGCGGCGGAAAGAACGCCAAGCACCATAAAGGATACAAGAAGGTAGCGATTCCCCTGAATGACACTTTGAATATTCGCCGTGTAAATCCTCAAAGATTCTAGGACATTGAAATGAGGGTCTGTGATCATCTGGGCGACATAAAAGCCCTCGAGGAGAACATTTACCGCTTTCGCCGGGTAAAGGCCGACCGACATCAACAGGAGTACTGGGACAACCATCCCAGCGAGCGCGCCACCGATGGATGTAATCCAGACCCTTGCTGCGGTCACGTGACGCGCAGTCCAGAGAAGGAAAATAACGAGTAGTGGCGCAAGCAAAGCTGCTGTCGTTACTTTCACCAAAGCTAGGCTAAGCCCGGCTGCGCCCAAAATCGTTATAGGCAGCACGACACCGCGAGCCGTTGGCGTTTTTCCATTGCCGAAAAGATCAATAAGTTGAAAAAAGGAACCTAAAACCGTGCTTACGAGAACCAAGTTTATTAAGTCATACGAGGGGTCCGGCAGCCAAAAATTGTAGAATGCAAGTGCTGCCGTAGCGCATAGGGGACCCACGAGCAGGATCGACTGCAAGCCCTGAGCTGACGTCAAATATTTCGTTGCGCCCCATGAGAGATATAAACTCGAGGCTACAATCAAAAGAAGAGCGAGAATGCGGTTCCAGTAGATTGACGCAAAAGGCGAAATACTATCCCACAACGCGCCAAACAGGGTCACTTGCGCAATAATCTGCGCGTGGCGTGACACGCTGATGAGGTAAAACGCTGTATCGGTTATATCAACGCCGGCATCGAGTCGCGTTGAAATAAAAAAGAGGAGTGCCGCAAATATCGTCCAAGAAATAGCGACCGGTAGCGGGAGGCGTTGAAATGAGCGTTCAATAAGACCGCCAAATTGCAAAACGCCTGATCTGAAAAACGTGCGATTCAATTTTCAAGACTTCCAAGTACAGAAGCTGTTTGAGACACAATATAGTCAATATCTTCGGGCGTCAGATCGTAAAAGAGGGGAAGACGGACGAGGCGAGCAGCCGCATCTTCTGTAACTGGGCATCCGCGAGGCGCAACTCCGAAGCGGAGGCCGGCCGGAGCCGAGTGCAAAGGCACGTAGTGAAACGTACAGTTGACGCCCCGAGCCTTCATCTCCGCGAGAAATGCTGGACGACATCCAGAATCCGGCAACAGAATATGAAATATGTGGCCGTTTACCGGTTGATCAGCGGTCTCCTGATCCGGCAGGCTCACGCTGAATCTCTTCGTCAAGCTTTGGAACCCTTCCCGGTACCTTTTCCAATGACCTCTGCGCACATCCGTAATCGTGTCTGAACACTCGAGCTGGGCGAGCAGAAATGCCGCGGTCAATTCCGATGGAAGGTAGGATGATCCTAAATCGATCCAGGTGTATTTGTCTGTTTGGCCCTGAAGGAATTGTTGTCTGTTCGTGCCCTTTTCACGCAACACTGCCGCTCGCTCGATAAATCGAGGATCATTGATCACGAGGGCTCCACCCTCTCCAGCGGTGACATTCTTCGTGTCGTGAAAACTTATAGTCGACAGTGCAGAGTGCGTTCCCGATGGAGACCCTTTGTAAAACGAACCATAGGATTGAGCCGCATCTTCGATAACGACAAGTCCACGCTCGCGCGCGAATTCGTTAACTCGATCCATGTCAGGGACACGGCCCGCATAGTGAACCACAAGAATTGCCTTTGTGGCGGCGGTTAGCAGCGCTTCGATTTCATCTAAATCGATGTTCATCGATCCGATTGAAACATCCGCAAAAACTGGCTTGGCACCTCGGAGGGCGACAGCATTCGCCGTGGAGGTAAAGGTGAATGACGGCATGATGACCTCATCACCTGGACCAAGGTCAATAAGCAGCGCCGCCATCTCAAGTGCAGCTGTGCAGGAATGCGTGAGGTAGACTTCGGCTGCACCCAATCGTTGTTTGACATGTCCAGAAACCGCCTTCGTGTAGAAACCATCACCACTCAGGCGGCGGCGTCCGATCGCGTCTTCAACGTATTCTTTTTCTCTGCCAAGGAGTGGAGACCGATTAAAAGGAATTTCAGCCATGATGCGATCCAGTTTCCTGCTGCACAATTGCCTGCAGAGATTGCCCGTATGAAGATTGTTTGAGGTCGCTGGCAAGTCTCGATAATTGATCCAACGAGATCAATTTCATCCGGTACGCTATTTCTTCAGGTGAGCAAACCAGCAAGCCTTGCCGATCTTGCAGAGTTTTAACGAAATCCGACGCCTGCTGCAGACTTTCGTGAGTGCCGGCGTCGAGCCATGCAAAACCGCGATGCAACATCTCGGTACTCAATTCATCCTCGGCTAAATATCGCTCAAGGATGGACACGATTTCAATTTCACCGCGCGCTGAGGGCTTTACGTCTTCCGCAAAATCGGACGCCCTTTCGTCCAGGAAATAAAGCCCCGTTATTGCCCATCGTGACAATGGTTTTGACGGTTTTTCGACGACCGAAAGAGCCTTACCCCTTTCGTCGACTTGCACCACACCGAAGCGCTCCGGATCTTTCACCAAACTAGCAAATATTGAGGCGCCCTTTCGGGCGTAAGCTCTGGCAAGGTGAGTCTGGAAGTCATGCCCAAAGAAAATATTGTCACCAAGGATCAGTACGCTCGGTGAGCCGTTTAGGAATTTTCGTCCAATCTTATAAGCGTCAGCTAGGCCGCGTGGCTCCGTCTGCACGGCATATTCAAACGACATCCCGAATCGCGAGCCATCGCCTAGCAAATTCCGAAAAGACTCTGCCGAATCCGGCGTTGTGATAAATAGGACCTCTTGAATGCCGGCTAATATCAAGACAGAAAGCGGATAATAAATCAGCGGCTTATCAAAGATTGGCAACAGCTGTTTCGAAACACTTAGTGTGAGAGGGAATAGTCGACTACCTGTGCCTCCCGCAAGTACTATGCCTTTTCGCTTCAACAATTTCGGCTCCTCAAGAACTCCGGACGTTAATCGGTCGATAAGACTCGCGAACTCTCGGACGTTTTTTTATGCGAGTAGATCTCCTGAACGATCGACCGAGGCCGATCTTTCACCTCCTCCAGGATCTGCTTCACATAAAGGCCAATCAATCCAGTAAAGACCGCGTTCAAGCTGAAGAAAAACACCACCACGGCCATCAGCGATGACCACCCATCTTGAACCGGCCCAGTTAGCGCGCCCAGCACAACATAACTGCCGTAAAGGATCCCTAGGGTGGCCATGAGGAGGCTGAAGAGTAGCATCAACATGAGCGGTCGCGCGGAAAAGGTTGTAATTGCGAGAAGCATAAGAGCAATCCTTCGGCCGATCGAATACGTCGTTTCCGAGGTGCTGGATTTGACAAATTCGAAAGGTGCCTGAGGATAGCCCGCAAGAATACTCAGGGGAACGAAGACAGGATTCTTATCTCGAAAGCGAAGCAGTGAATCGACATAGCGACGAGTCATCAGCCTCATCGTCGACACGTTTTCTGGGATACCAACGTCGCTCAAAGTGCGGAAAAGCCAGTAGAATAGTCGCCCAGATACCCTCTCGACGTATCCGCCCCTGCGCTTTTGCTGCAACCCGTAGACGCAGTCGACGGATTTTCCTCGCAAAACATCGGCTATTTCTGGAAGCAGTTCCGGCGGCTCCTCAAGGTCACTGTCAATCAAAAAGACAAGATCACCGCGGGCATGATCCAACCCAGCGAGCATCGCGTGATGATGACCAAAGTTTCTGCTAAGCTCCACCAAGGAGATACGTGGATCAGCATCAACGCTTTTACGAACGATTGCCGCGGAATCATCCGGACTGCCGTCGTTGACGATCACTACTTCGATGTCGTCAGTGACTGCTTCGGCCGCGGCTATTGCGCGTTGAATGAATTCCTCAATTGTCTCTCGGGACCGGTACAGTGTCGTGACTATCGAAAGCTTGCACGTCATTGGTCATATGGCTTTCGTCTGTCTGGACCTAAGCCAGTCGTCGACAGAGCGAAACTCTTCCAATCCATAGCCTAGAATCTTTTTCTGCTGGTCGGAGAATCCCGAAGCGTCGGCAACCACAGACGAAATGTGAAATTGTTGCCGAAGCATGGGGATCGTAAATACATGATTGATCGCTCGGCGATTTCTGGCAGTCATATTGGTGCCACCTGCATGATACACCATGCAGTCCAAAACGACGAAAGTACCCCGTTTAACGATGACTTGCTTTTCCAAACGCCGAACAACTTCATCGGGCGGAAATGCTTCACGATGATGGCTGCCAGGAATAACGCGAGTCGCGCCATTCTCGATCGTGAAGTCATCTAATGCGAACAGCGCGTTGATCGCGAGGGGACGTGAACTCGTGAAGTGCTGATACGGCAAATCTCTATGGTATTGAGCCTGATGATACTTGCTTTGATTACCGCGGTTAATAAGGCCATTTACCTGATTGAGAATATAATAGCCTCCCAGTAGCCTTGATAACAATTGATGGAGTCGTTCATTAAAGACGATTTCCCAAAAAAGCGGGCTTATCGTCGGAAGAAGGCGAATTGCATCACGCTCGTTAATTTCCTCGAGATTGTAACCCCTTGCGGAAGCGTCAGCACCATACTGCAGCTCTGCTTCATCAAAGTGTTTCGAGTAATTGTCGAGTTCGCTTTCGGACAAGGCGGCTTCTAGCGCGCTGTACCCAAGGAGCCTGACTTCTTCCGCCAGAACGTCGTAAACGTCCCTTGCGCCCGTAGTTTCAAGGACTCCGTAGCGTGAGATCTCTGTCATCGTAGTGCATCCTGACTTACAACTTCAAAGGGATGAATCATCGGCACGCTCGCTAGCTTAAACCGGTCATGAATTACTCGCCAATTTCGCTCGTGAACAGCAGCGATCAAGGAGATCGGCGCTGATTTTAGGAACTCTTCAGTAGAAATCACCGGCTTGTCATATAACTGTTTCTCAAGCGGGCGGTCGGCTACTAAAAACATGGCGCCCTCGATGATCGCAGGGGTATAGGCGTGGAGTAGGTCGCAGTATTCTCCGGCTCCGAACACACCATATTTCTGACCAACTAGCGTCTGGTCCACTGCCCCGGCAATTTTGCTCCAAGTCCGCAGATAATCGATACGCTGATCGGCTAAAGACTGGAAGTCGCCACAATTCGACCCAACCACCGTCGCCATAAGCCGGAAAAGGTAAATTCTGAAACCCTTCAAGACACCGATCAGAGGGGCGTCCGCAATCGCTGTCAATCGAGCTCTTGCTGCAATCGTTGCCAGAGATCTCGATGTGAAGCTGGAGATATGATCGTAGAAAAGCAGTTCCGATCCGGCGGCCTCTCCATCCGGACATACAATAAGAATTCTTCCCGTTTCATCGATTGTTCGGGCACAAGCCTGCAGGAAGGCGAGCGGATTGCTTGCATGTTCTATGACGTTCACAGATAGGCACAGCGTATCTCTCTGCGCGGTATCAGCAAATTGCTCCGCAAAACCCTGCTGGATGGAAACGCGCTCACCAGCTATAGAACTCGCATATGCCGCGACCTTCGCGCTGGGCTCAACGCCAATCCCAAATTCTGCTTCGAGATTGGTTGTCAAATGATTTAGAAGCGTACCACTACCGCATCCGAATTCAATAATCTTCGTAAAATGCGTCTCACTCCCCAGGTCCGCCAGAAATCCTCTTACCTGTCGGTCATATTCAAGGGATCTCTCAACCTCCGCCGCTGTGTCCCTCAGACCGATAGAATAGTTGTCGCCGTAGATTTCTCTTACGTCACGTTCGGATAAGCTTTCAAAATGAAAGCCATGCCCGCAGTTCGTGCAACTCGAACGCTTTAATGGCTTGCCTGTAACACTGCCATCGCTGATCATCGAGCGCGTTGGATGCGGAACGGGCAACGCACGACAGTCAGCTGAACCGCATGCAGGACATATATGATTATATTTTGTCAAGCCAAATCTCCCTGACCGCCGCTGCGCGAAGCCCATATCGTACCTTGCCGGCAACTTGCAAGCCGTAAAACTGTATCTACAACCCTGAGGGAGCCGTTCCAAGTTGCACCTAAAGACGCTGGCAGCAGCCAGGCAAATTCCAGTGGAAATCACAGACCACGTCGAAGGTCGGGAATTGGAAATCCACGAATCGCTCGAGCTATCGAAGGCGGCCATCTTTGCGCAGCCCAGCGTCAAATTACGAACCTTTAACATGTAAGCGGCCGACCGATTGACATTTCGGACCGGAACAATCAAGGAAAACGACATTGGCTGCACGCCTAAGATCGGCGCTGGTGTAGTTGCAAATTTGGTAGGCGTAACGCCTCGATGACCAATAGATGGATGGGCACACGATGATCCGGCCTCCCAGGATATTTGTTGCAGGACACAGGGGAATGGTCGGCTCGGCTATCGTACGGCGACTATTGGCTGCGGGCCATCCGGCCGATCAGATCGTCACGGCGAGCCACCAAGAACTCGATCTCATCGAGCAGGCCGACGTTCGACGTTTTTTTGAGCAAGAACGGCCCGATGAGGTCTACGTTGCCGCGGCAAAGGTTGGCGGCATCTACGCGAACAATACCTACCCGGCTGACTTTATCTACGACAACTTGATGATGGAGCTTAATATCGTCGAGGCAGCGTTTAGAACCGGCGTTAAAAAACTGTTGTTCCTCGGCTCGAGCTGTATTTATCCAAAGCTTGCCAATCAACCGATCAAAGAAAGCGCGCTTCTGACAGGCCCCCTGGAGCCGACCAATGAGCCCTACGCCATTGCAAAGATTGCCGGTATCAAGTTGTGCGAGAGCTACAATCGACAATATGGCGACAGCCACGGGGTCGATTACCGATCTGTGATGCCGAGCAATCTCTATGGTGTAGGCGACTCCTATCACCCGCAGAATTCTCACGTTATCCCCGCGCTCATAAGGCGTTTCCACGAGGCGAAAGTGGGCGGAGCTTCAACTGTAACGCTGTGGGGCAGCGGTAGGCCTTTACGAGAGTTTCTGTACGTCGATGATATGGCCGTGGCGAGCGTTCATATCATGAATCTGCCTCGTGAAGTCTACAAGAGGCTGATGCCGGAGGGGCAGTCCCATATCAATGTCGGTTATGGAAGCGACGTCACCATCCTTGAAGTTGCGACCATCATCAGCAAGATCGTTGGCTTCAACGGCAGTATCGACTTCGATACAAGCAAACCCGACGGCACCCCAAGAAAATTGATGGACAGCGAAGTCGCAAGAAATCTCGGCTGGTCGCCAAATGTTGATCTGCAGCAAGGCCTCAAGCTGGCTTACGAAGATTTCCTATCCCGAGAGAAAGTCGCATAAATGAGCAAAGTCGCATTAATAACCGGCATAACCGGACAGGACGGTTCTTATCTTGCGGAACTCCTTCTATTGAAGGGATACGAGGTCCACGGAATCAAGCGGCGCATGAGTTCGTTCAATACGCAGCGTATTGATCACATCTATGAAGATCCGCATAACGAGAACATGCGGTTCAAGCTGCATTACGGCGATCTGACGGATACCAGCAACCTGATCCGCATCATTCAGGACACCCAGCCTGACGAGATCTACAATCTTGGCGCCCAGAGCCATGTGGCCGTCAGCTTCGAAAGTCCCGAATATACGGGCGATACCGACGCTCTGGGCACGTTGCGGCTTCTGGAAGCCATCCGAATATTGGGCCTCGAAAAAAAGACACGTTTCTACCAGGCCAGCACAAGTGAACTTTATGGGCTGGTGCAGGAGACGCCGCAAAAAGAGACGACCCCCTTCTATCCCCGCAGTCCTTATGCAGTCGCAAAGCTCTACGCTTACTGGATGACTGTGAACTATCGCGAATCCTATGGAATGTATGCGTGCAATGGCATCTTGTTCAATCACGAGAGCCCTCGCCGTGGCGAGACGTTCGTGACGAGGAAGATTACGCGCGGGTTGGCGAATATTGCACAGGGGCTCGAGAAGTGTCTTTACATGGGCAACCTTGATGCATTGCGGGACTGGGGACATGCCAAAGATTATGTCCGCATGCAGTGGATGATGCTTCAACAGGATAGTCCACAGGATTTTGTCATCGCCACCGGCAAGCAGTATAGCGTGCGCCAGTTCATCGAATGGGCAGCGGAGGATCTGGGCGTTAAACTCCGCTTTGAGGGAACCGGATTGGAGGAGCGAGGCATCGTGGAATCGGTCTCCGGAGATAAAGCGCCGGCGCTGAAGCCAGGGGATATCATCCTCAGGATCGATCCTCGATACTTCCGCCCGGCCGAGGTCGAGACCCTGCTTGGTGATCCCAGCAAGGCCCGCGAGTTGCTGGGATGGGTTCCGGAGATTTCGGCAAGAGAAATGTGCATAGAAATGGTCTCGCACGATCTGGTGGAGGCGCAGCGACATGCCCTGCTCAAGCGTCACGGGTTTGACGTGAGGGTCAGCACCGAATAACAACTGACGCAACATCAGCAGGAAAGAGATCGTGATAAATTTTGCTATTGTCGGTTGCGGGCGTATCGCGAAAAGACATTCAGAGCTGCTTGGCCTCTCGCAGATTGCAGGCGCAAGATTGGCTGCGGTTTGCGATGTCGACCTCGAAAAGGCAAAGGAATTCGGCGAACGTTTCGGCGTGCCTTATTACCAGTCTTTTGATGAAATGTTGCAGAACGTGCAAATTGACGTTGTCTCGGTGTTAACACCGAGCGGCATGCATGCAGAGCACGTGATCGCATTGGCAAAGTATAAGCGACATATCGTCGTCGAGAAGCCGATGGCACTGACCCTCACGGATGCGGAGGCCATGATAAAGGCATGCGACGACAATGGCGTACGCCTGTTCGTCGTCAAGCAAAACCGCTTCAATGTCCCAGTCGTCAAGGCCCGCGAGGCACTGGATGGCGGCCGTTTCGGCAAGCTCGTCCTTGGCACCGTCCGGGTCCGCTGGTGCCGCGACCAGAGCTACTACGATCAGGACAGTTGGCGTGGAACCTGGGCTTATGACGGAGGTGTTCTGGCCAATCAGGCAAGCCATCATATCGATATGCTGGCCTGGTTTATGGGCGAAGTGGAGAGCGTATATGCCCGTGCCACCACAGCCCTTGTCAATATCGAGGCCGAGGATACCGCCGTCGCGACGCTGAAATTCCGCAACGGTGCCCTGGGGATTATTGAGGCGACCTCCGCGACACGCCCCAAGGATATCGAGGGCTCGATCTCGATCCTTGGCGCCGGCGGGTCAGTGGAAATTGCTGGTTTTGCGGTCAACAAGATCAGGACCTGGCAATTCGGTGACAATCATGCGGCCGATGCCGAGGTCATGGAAAAGTATTCGGTCAATCCGCCGAATGTCTATGGCTTCGGCCATCAGGCATATTACGAGCATGTCGTTGATTGCCTGAGGAATAACACCAAGGCTCTTGTCGATGGTCACGAGGGCCGTCAGAGCCTGGAGCTCATCATGGCGCTCTATGAATCGATTGCGTCCCAACAGGAAGTCAGCCTCCCTCTGGAGGTCAAGCATTCCAAACTAGGAAGCCGATCCTCGTGACGGGTCCTTCGCCAACACTCTGGAAGGCGCAGGTCCGGGATGTAACCTGCGGCGATCGCGTAAAGATCGTGGAACCCGCCAATGTCTATGAATGTACCCTGTCGGATGACTGTTTCGTCGGCCCCTTCGTCGAGATCCAGAAGGGCGTTCAGATCGGTGCCCGTACCAAAGTACAGTCACATAGCTTCATCTGTGAGCTCGTTGAGATCGGCGAAGACTGCTTTGTCGGCCATGGTGTGATGTTCATCAACGATCTTTTCTCCAACGGAGGGCCCGCAAGAGGAAACCGGACGCTCTGGAAGAAGACACGCATCGGAAATCGAGTATCCATCGGATCGAATGCCACAATCCTGCCGGTAACCATTTGTGACGATGTGGTCATCGGCGCCGGAGCGGTTGTGACCCGTGATATCGAAGTTTCGGGCATCTACGCAGGTAACCCAGCGCGGTTCATACGCACCGCGGGCTCGGGATCTGCCGAGAATTGAACTAAGCGGACGCATCAACATCAATCGACATATCGAGAGCGACATCATGAAAGTCCCCTTCGCCGATCTTCATCTGCAGTATCTTTCGATAAAGGACGAGATCGATGCTGCTATTGCTGCGGTCATCAAATCCTCGGCCTTCATCCGAGGCCCCTTCGTTCAGAAGTTCGAGGAAGAATTTGCTGCTGCTGTTGGCGCCGCACATTGCGTTTCCTGCGCAAATGGAACGGATTCGCTTTACATCGCCATGCATGCGCTGGGCGTAAAGCCGGGCGACGAAATCATTACAACTGCGCATTCCTGGATTTCCACCAGCGAGACGATTACCCAAGCTGGCGGCAAGGTCGTCTTTTGTGACACGGATGCCACGACCTTCACGATCGACGCCGCCAAACTCGAAGAAAAGGTTACCTCGCGCACCGTCGGCATCATCCCTGTCCACCTTTATGGTCACCCGGCCGACATGCGTGCGATCATGGCGATTGCCCGCAAGCATGGCCTTTGGGTTATCGAAGATTGCGCTCAAGCGCATCTGGCGGAAGTTGACGGACAGATGGTCGGAAGCTTCGGGGACGCGGCCTCCTATTCGTTCTATCCGGGGAAAAACCTCGGCGCCATGGGGGATGCCGGAGCCATCACCTGCAAGGACAAATCCCTCGCCGACAAAATGGCGATGTTTGCCCGTCACGGTGGTCTGACAAAGGGTGAGCACCGGATCGAAGGCATCAATAGCCGGCTCGACGGATTGCAGGCGGCTATTCTGTCGGTCAAGCTTCCTCGCCTGGCCGAATGGACCGCGAAGCGGCAAGAGGTTGCGGCGCGCTATGCCGCGGCGCTCGGCAATGTCGGCGGGCTGGAACTGCCGGAGACTGCGCCCGGCAGGACGCATGTCTACCACCTTTTCGTCGTCAAGCATGAACGTCGCGACGCCCTCGCCGCTCACCTGAACGAACATGGCGTACAGACAGTCATAAACTATCCGGTCGCGCTGCCCTTTCTCGCCGCTTATGAACATCTGGGCCATCATGCGGAAGACTTTCCTAATGCCTTCCATAATCAATCGCGGATCCTATCGATTCCGATATTCCCCGAGATGACCGAAGATCAGCTCGCTTACGTGGCCGACACCATCAGGGGATTTGTTGCGTGAGCAAGCCGCAATCCGGCGACCGGGGAGAAGCACGCTCAAGCCTCCTCGGTAACTCCAGCTGGAATCTAGCGGCTTTCGTCTTCACGCTTATTGCGAATTTGGCCACAGTGCCTTTTGTCGTTCGCTGGATCGGACTGCATGATTTCGGCAATGCAGGCATTGTAATTGCAATCACCGCACCACTCACGCTCATCGGCACCGTCCTCGGCCAGGCAACAGTCCGCGAGACATCGACGAGAACAGGACGCGGGGAATATAGCGCCGCATTTCACGTCGCAGTCGTTGCATTGAAGATTTGTCTGATCGCTTCGGCGATCGGATGTATAGCCCTGGTGCTAGCCGGACCATGGATCATGAGAAGCCTCGTAAACAACGAGGGTGCCGGCGCCCAAAACTTCACAGTTCCATTCTTGATCACTGCAGCGGGCATTTTTGCCCAGCAGTTTTCACTGGTGCTGCAGGCCATTTCCGTCGGGCGACAAAATTTCAAGAATGTTGCCAAGGCTTCCGCCTGGAGTTCTTTTGTCACGGTTTTCGTCACGTTGGGATGTACTTGGTCTATCCCAACGCTGAATGGCTATCTGTCCGGCTTCGCCGGAAGCCTCATCCTGTCTGCGGCAGGATGGCTCCTTGTCACACGCCATATCCTGCGCCGCGGCCAACATGCAGGCCCAAAGGTCGGAGACGAACTAAACGCCCTGCTGCATTTCGGGAAATGGCAAGGGCTATCGCAACTTGCAGGTATTTTCGGCAATCAGATGGATAGGTACGTGCTTGCGTCCCTGGCACCTGCCGCAGTGGTCGGACAATATAATATCTGCAATCGCGTGCAGGAGGCCGGTTACATTGCGACCATACGTGCATGCGAGGTGCTTTTTCCGCGCTTCGGCAGCATGTCCGCGAGCAGCGAGTCCGAACGATTTGATTTTTTCCTCAGCTCGTCATGGGTCAATGCGGCATTCGGCGCAATCATGTTATCGCCGATCGCAATTCTCTCAAGACCCCTGCTGACGCTTTGGGTCGGGACGGAAACGGCCGAGGCGGCCGGCCATCTGCTACAGGTTCTCATCCTCGGAGGCTTGATCGGCTGCAGCTACAACGTGTTTTTCTACTATGCCGCCAGCATGGGGAAAAATGCGACCGTGACGATGGTCTCGCTGGCATATTCTATAATGACAGTCATCTTCTCGATTGTTTTCATAGGATATTTCGGCCCCGTCGCTGCAGGCAGTGGCCTGTTGGCTGCAACCATCATCCGATTCGGCCTCACGCTCGTGGTGATCCGCCGCCGCTTCTTTGCGGCGTTCAGCGGTGAGCAGATGTTTGCGAGCACCATTGGCCCAACTGTTGCTGGTTCCGTGCTCTCGCTCGTTTTCTATCAAGTCCAATTCCAGTGGATCGACAACTGGTTCCTGCTCGGCCTCGCCTACATCCTGTTTTTCGGCATTGTGGGAATGGCGATGGTACTTACCGCCATGTCGTCAAAAACCGGACGTATTATCTTGTCCAGAATTTATAGCTCCGTTAGAAGCACAATCGTAGATCGGTATTTCGGCCGGTTGGCCTAACGAAACATAAGAGAGGGCTTTGAGTGATCACTGTAGTGGACTACGGTGTCGGTAATATTGGTGCGATCATCAATATGGCGGACTATCTCGGGATCGATGCCGAAACAAGCAGCGATCCGGACAAGATCAGAAACGCCTCCAAGCTCATTCTTCCAGGCGTCGGCGCGTTCGACAAAGCCATGCTGACCCTGCAAAACAAGGGACTGATTGAACCGCTCAACGAAGCCGCGTTGAAGCGGCAAATTCCCGTTCTTGGCATCTGCCTTGGCATGCAGTTGCTGGCGCGCAGAAGCGACGAAGGTGGTCAGGCCGGCTTGGGCTGGGTCGCGGCGGATGTACTTAGGATCACCTTGCCGCCTGAATCCCCCCTTAAGGTGCCGCATATCGGCTGGCTTGAGGTGAAGCCGGCACGCATAAGCGCCCTTTTCGGTTCGGCAGTACATGGCGAGCGCTTTTATTTCGATCATGGCTATTATGTGCAATGCGACAACCCTCAGGACGTGGCGGCGACAATCGATTACGGTAGCGAAATCTGCTGCGCCGTGAACTCCGGAAATGTAAGCGGGGTGCAGTTCCACCCGGAAAAGAGCCACCGCTTCGGCATGCGCGTGCTTGAGGCCTTCGGGAAGATTTGATGAGAAAAAGGCTTATCCCTGTTCTGCTGGTCGACGAAAAACATCGGCTCGTCAAAACCGTTGAATTCGGAGCTCGGACTTATGTCGGCGATCCCTTCAATGTCGTGCGGCTTTTCAACGAGAAGGAGGTGGATGAGATTTGCATCCTCGATATCGACGCCTCCAAGAACCACCGTGGACCAGATCTTGGTTTCTTGCGCGAGCTGGCGACCGAATGCTTCATGCCGTTGGCCTATGGAGGCGGGATAACCAAGCCGCGGGAATGCGAAGAACTCAATCGCTTCGGCGTCGAAAAATTCGTGCTCGGGACTGGAGCTCACGACGCACAGCTGCTGAAGGCGATTGCCGCGGATATGGGAAGCCAAGCACTCGTTGCCTGCGTTGACGTGAAAGGGCGAGGTTCCGCGGCAAAGTGCATACAGAAGGATGCCGATGGACCGCAAGATCCGGTAGAGTTCTGTCTCCGGCTTCAGGATCTAGGTGTTGGAGAAGTCATCCTTCAGTCCGCAACTCTGGATGGAGAACGATCTGGTTATGATCTCGAACTCATCAAGTCGGTCGCGAGCAAGTTAACCATTCCGGTCATCGCTCTCGGCGGTGCAGGGACGTACGATCACCTGACCGAAGGACTGCGTGCGGGTGCATCGGCTGCGGCATCAGGAAGCACATTCACCTTTGTCGGCCGGTTGCGTGCGGTTCTGGTAAATTATCCCGATCCAGAAATGCTTGGAGGAATGGAGCGTGACGCCCATGCGTAAAGCGCAAAGGATATGTTCTTTCTGTATTATGGATGACTCCAATCCGGCAATCGAATTCGACGCCAACGGACAGTGCAATTGCTGCCGCGATGCGCTCACCAGAAAATCGCATGAATGGTGGCCCGGACCCGAGGGCGAAGTACGAATGCAGCGACTTGTCGCCATGCTGAAGCAGGAAGGCAAAGATAAGCCCTACGATGCAATGGTGGGGCTTAGCGGCGGCATTGACAGTGCCTTCCTCGCACACCTTGCGGGCCGGAAGCACGGCCTACGCTTGCTCGCTGTTCATGTCGATGGAGGTTGGAATTCCGAGCCTGCGGTCCACAACATAGAAAGACTGGTGCGGAAACTCGATCTCGACCTTTATACCTATGTTGTCGAGTGGCAGGAAATGCGAGATCTTCAAGTTTCATTCCTGAAAGCGTCCGTACTCAATCAGGACATCCCGCAGGATCATGCGTTTTTTTCGACACTCTATAGAACCGCAGCAAAATTCGGCATTCGGCACTTTCTAAGCGGCGTCAACTTCGCTTCTGAATCTGTTGTTCCTCCCGGCTTCGGCTATCCATCCGTCGACGGAACACATGCACGCGCCATTCAGCAACGCTTCGGCTCCATGACGCTCGCTACCTACCCCTTCATGAGCTTTCCGGAATATATCTGGATGACGCGGGTACAGAAGCAACTGACAATTCATCGCCCGCTAAACTATTTCGATTACGACAAGGAGAAGGCACAGGACGAGCTTCGCCGAGAATACGGCTGGCGCGACTACGGAAGCAAGCACAGCGAGTCTCGTTTCACGAAGTTTTATCAGGACATATATCTGCCGGCAAAGTTCCACTTCGATAAAAGGAGGCTGCATTTGTCGAGCCTGATCGTAGCAGGACAGTTGACACGCGATAGCGCCCTGGCAGAGATCTCAAAGCCAATCATACTCGAAAGAGATGCGCGCAGGGAAACCAAGTTCGTCGCCAAAAAGCTGGGATTGACCGAACAACAACTTCAGTCCTACATCCTGGCGCCGCCAGTTCCTCATACTGATTATCCCAACGGTATGATGCTGCACAAAGCACTCATGCAGTTGCGACGCTGGGTTCGAAAACTAGTGCCAGTCCGTCGTCACGTGACCGCAAAGGCAGCAAATGTGGACTAGCCTGGTCTTCTCGATCGCGGTCCTTCTGGCGGCGGGGTTCTATATCCGACGCATCGGAGTCAACTTTACCCTCTCCTCGCTGCTGCTTGGATTGATGCTTGTTCTGCATGGTCCGCTTTATCTCTATTACACACGCGTCTGGGGACCGAAGACGTTATTTTTCGAAAAGATCCTTTCTGCCGCACCTGGCGGAGAGGTCATTCCCACTCTGGATCTCGCTTTAGCTCTATCGTTTTGTTCCGTATGTATTGGAATAGCTCTCTCCGATAAAGTTTTGGGGATCAGCCGTCAGCAAATGCGCGACGCCATTAGCAATTGGAACCTGCAAGCTGTACGGGTTTCTAGAGGCTTCTCCGAGAGGCTTGAGATCATAGCTACCATCGGCGTGCTGGTTCTCGGATTTTTTATCCTCAGCGAGAACAGCGTGCCGCATGTGCTAACCTTTTTTCACACAGATGCGAGTGAACTCGAAAAGATAGCGATGCGCCGTGAATTCGGGGGCAGCCGGTTTTATCTATTGAACCTCTTTAACTCCAATCTGTTCCCGTTTCTGGCATTTTGCTGTTTCGTCGCCTTGAGGGAGAGGTCCATCTGGCTCCGACCCTTGGCCTGGGCGTTTATTGCCGTCGTGCTTTTCGAAAAGGCAGCGACGTTGAGCAAGGCACCGCTGGCGATTTTCATCTTGCAATTGATGGTGATCGAATATCTCCGGCGATCACTTCAGGTTCGCCTCGGCGCGGCTCTCGGTTTTAGCGCCGTTTGTGTTGTGCTGTTCGGAGCGATGACGGCAATCGCCATTCGAGAAGTCAGCGGTTTCGGAGAAACGCTCGATTTCCTCTTCTACCGTGTCTTCATGATCGTCAATGAAAGCCTGTTGGAATATTTCGCAGCAATTCCAAGCGTGCTTCCGCATAGTTGGGGTCGTCAGTTCAGCTGGTTGGCCAATATCCTGCAATCAGAGTCAACTCCGCCCACCTATCTGCTTGTTGGCGCAGTGCATCGCGGAGTGATGGGCTCGACGACAACCGCGATGTTCATTGCCGATGCCTGGGCAGATTTTTCCTGGGCTGGGGTCCTTGCACTCTCACTTATGGCGGGCTTTTTCGTGAGATGGCTCGATACCGAGCTGATCGTAAAGCGAGGTAAGACGGCAGCGACCATTTCCGGTCTGGCGCTCGGCCATTCGGGCGTCTTCATCATGCTATCCACCGCATTGCAGACGGCAATGGTCACGGGCGGATTGATCTTGGTCGTACCATTGACCGTAGCAATGTCCTGCGCTTTCAAATGGCGCCCGATCAACCAGTATCCAGGCAGTGTCGACAGCATGGCCAGCCTGAAGCAGGCATAGACGACATGCGTATTTTCCAGAACTCCGGCGTATATGCATCCTATTTGCCGCGCCTCAATCGCCTTGCAAACCAGGAAATAGAGTTCCGGAAGCGATTGCAGGTCTTTCTGGACGACTCTTATGGGGCATGTCACATCCTCAAGCCTCCCGCCGAACTGGCGCCTGACGTCTTTTTCACGAATGGCGACGATGAAAAGCTTCAAAAATATTGGGCTGCAGAGAATGGTCTTCCAAGTTCAACCAGCATGGAAGAGATCCTGCTTAGTCAAATAGAGCATCACCGAACCGAGATTTTTTACAACATGGATCCGATGCGCTACGGCAGCGAGTTTTTACGAAAGCTGCCGGGTAGTGTTCGCAAGTCCATCATGTGGAGGGCGGCTCCATCCGGTAATGTCGACTTCGGAGCGTATGATCTTATCGTTTGCAACTTTCCAATCATTTTAGAAAGTTACCGCAAGCATGGATGGCATGCGGAGTATTTTGCGCCGGCACATGACCCTGCAATGGATAACTATGCCGCCAATAGCAACCGGCCAGTGGATGTTTTATTTGTTGGAGGTTACAGTCGCCACCATCGCAAGCGCGCCGAAATCCTGGAGGCGGTCTCTGAGCTCGGCACGGGAGTTCGGGTTGTATATCACCTCGACCGATCCCGCCTCACCCGCCTCGCGGAAAGCCCGATAGGGTGGCTCCTGCCTCTGCGTGAGCACAAACGGCCCAAGAGCATCCGAGCAGTTTCCCAGCCAGCTGTTTTTGGACGCGACCTGTATAGCGCCATCTCACAGGCAAAAATCGTATTGAACGGTGCTGTCGACATGGCTGGCCCCGACCGAGGTAATATGCGCTGCTGGGAAGCACTTGGTTGTGGTGCAGCCATGGTATCCGACGCCGGGAACTACCCGCCGGGGATGGTGGATGGCGAAACCATGTTAACTTATGATAGCGCTCAAGCTGCGGTATCGATCATCCACGACCTACTTGCTGACCGCCGTCAACTACAAACAGTTGCGGCCAGGGGCCACAGTATGATCAGGACGCTCTATAACAAAGATGCTCAATGGCAACAGTTCAATCGACTGGTCGAGATCGCATGAAGCTCAATCCATCGGCACTAGCTAATCTGCTTGCTGGCATTCTGGTGCGGAACAGAAGTCGGTTCGTTGTGGGGCCGCGGAGCAGGGTTCGCTGGTTGGCCTTGCGCTCCATACGAGGTGGTAACACCCGAATTGGTCGAGACTGCATCATAAACTGCATTATCAGTTTCGACGACCCGAATGGGCACATTTCGATTGGCGACCGATGTTACGTGGGATCAAGCCATCTGGTTTGCCATTCAGGCATCGAAATTGGAAATGATGTCATCATCTCCTGGGGCGTAACGATCGTAGACCACGACTCTCACTCGCTGGATTGGGAACTGAGAAAGAACGATGTTCGGGACTGGGGTATAGGTCGGAAGGATTGGTCCGGCGTCGCGATTAAGCCAGTTGTGATCCAAGACAAAGTGTGGATCGGCTTTGGCGCCAGTATCTTGAAGGGCGTGACAGTCGGCGAAGGTGCGGTTATTGGTGCGCAAGCCGTTGTAACGCGTGATGTAGCACCCTACACGGTTGTCGCAGGTAATCCGGCTCGGATCATTCGCCACATAGCGCCGGAAGCAGTCTTAACTCAGGATTGATGATGACATCGCAGCATCTGGATACATGGGAGCAGGCTGTACAATGGCTCCGGGAACAACCCGACCAGCAGAAGCTTGTTATCGATGCCTATTACGACGACCCTCTTTCGAAAGCGGCCGACCGCTATTGGCGAAGCGACGAGTGGGAAGCCATCCGCAAGTATCTTCCTGATCAGCGGGGCAGCGCCGTCGATATCGGCGCAGGACGAGGTATCGCGAGCTATGCTCTGGCCAAGGAAGGCTTCAATGTCACTGCCCTTGAGCCCGACAAAAGCAACCTCGTAGGTTCCGGAGCGATAAAACATCTCGCGGAGGAAACAAAGCTGCCTATTCAAGCGGTGGAAGAGTTCTCTGAGAAATTGCCGTTTCCCGACCAGGCGTTTGATGTCGTTTTCGCAAGAGCCGTCTTACACCATACATCGGATTTGGCAGCCGCCTGCCGGGAGTTCTTTCGTGTCCTGAAGCCGGGCGGTCGCCTGATCGCCATAAGAGAACACGTCATTTCCTCGAAAAACGATCTTCCGGTTTTTCTGGACCAGCATCCTCTTCACAAGTTGTACGGTGGAGAGAATGCTTTCCTTCTGACAGACTACGAAAATGCTATCGTTTCTGCCGGGTTTGGTATGGACAAAGTCTTGGCGCCCCTCGAAAGCGAAATAAATTTTGCTCCGTACACCAGGAATGAACTAAAAAGGGAACTCGGCGCGCGTATCGGAGCCAAGCTGCCACTCGTCGGCGGTGCTGCTTCCGCAATCTTGCGTTTCGACCCGGTGTGGACCGTTCTGTCACGTATTGCACGGGTGTTCGACAACCGACCCGGACGGCTGTACTCCTTCATTGCCACGAGGCCCAGATAGAGAAGAATGGCTCGAATCCTCATCACTGGCGCTCACGGTTTTATCGGCAGATATCTGGCGCGGCATCTCTCGGAAAACGGGCATGTCGTGCTTGGTCTTGGGCATGGTATCTGGCCTCCTCTCCACGCGGAACGCTGGGGGCTGACGCTTTGGCACAATGGAGAAATTGATGGCCTCAATCTTCGGTTGTTGCAACGACAGTCCGGCACGCCGGATGTGGTGTACCATCTCGCTGGTGGCTCTTCGGTCGGTGTCGCGATTGCAAATCCCCGCGAGGATTTCCATCGCACAGTAAATTCGACGGCGGAGCTCCTCGAGTGGCTGCGACTGGAAGCGCCTGAGTGCCGACTGGTGGCTGTTTCGAGCGCTGCGGTTTACGGCGCCAATTACGAAGGTCCAATCTCGGAAACAGCGGCTACGAACCCGTTTTCCCCCTACGGCCATCACAAAAATATAATGGAATCTCTATGTCAGTCCTATTGCGATACATATGGATTGAAGGTCGCGATCGCTCGTCTCTTTTCGGTTTATGGACAAGGGTTGCGTAAGCAACTACTGTGGGACGTCTGTTCTCAACTTGAGAGAAATCCGGACCGCCTCAGTCTCGGCGGTGGCGGTGCTGAACTTCGAGACTGGATCGATGTCGCGGATGTCGTGCGTGCGCTATCGCTGATTGAGGCACAAGCCGACCAGTCTCGTAGGGTCATCAATGTCGGCACAGGCAGCGGCACGAGCGTTCGCTCCATTGTCGAGATGGTTGTGGACGCATGGTTCGAGAAACAGCCCTCTCGTCCGAGTATCGTTTTTTCCGGCGAGGCGAGAAAGGGCGATCCTCAAAGCCTGGTCGCGGATTCGACACGGCTCAAATCCCTCGGCTTTGATCTGCGCAGCGATTTAAAGGACCGGCTTTCCGCATATGTCGGCTGGTTTCGGTCGGAGGCTGGCACAGCAAGATGATCAGAATCGGCTTTACCATGATCGGCGGTCGTAACTGGACCGGCGGTTACAATTATTTGCTGAACCTCGTCACGCTTTTAACCCGTTACCGAAAGGACGAGATTTGTCCCGTCGTTTTCTTCGGAACCGATGTTGAGGAAGACGAGGTAGCGCCATTTGCAAGCCTGGACGGCGTAAGGGTCATCCGCCATCCGTTGTTCAACAGATCTCGAAGCCTTCGGTCGCTAATACTCAGTCTTGCAACCGGTACGGATAGAAGCATCCGCGCGGTGTTCAACAAACACCAGATCGATGTGGTCTTTGAAGTGGCGCAATTTTTTGGCTTCAGGCTCGGCCTACCGGCCATTGCGTGGTTTCCGGATTTCCAGCATCGTTATCTGCCGCATCTTTTCAGCAGGTTTGGCTACTGGAAACGTGACATCGGATTTCGGCTCCAGATTATGGCTCATCGCTCAATCATGCTGAGCAGCGAAGATTCCAAACGGTCTTGTGAACACTTCTATCCCGCAGCTCGAGGTCGTACGCATGTCGTTCGCTTTGCCGTGCCGCCAAAAGGCAAGATCGACTATAGCGTGGCGCGGGCAATTGCCGACAAGTACCGGCTACCGGAGCACTACGTCTTCCTGCCCAATCAATTCTGGAAGCATAAGAACCATCTTCTCGTGCTTGAGGCGCTGAAAATCCTCCGTGAGCGGGGATACGGGATCACGATCGCGGCGAGTGGCAATCAATCGGATCCACGTGATCCCACATATTTTCCAAGCCTGAAGGCAGCCATCGAAGAAGTTGGGCTTGAGCAGAATTTTCGTTTGCTCGGGTTGATCCCGTATCAGGATCTCGCACCACTCGGCATTGCGAGCGTGGGGCTGCTAAATCCCTCGCTATTCGAGGGGTGGAGTACCACGGTGGAAGAGGCTCTATCGTGGGGTGTTCCCCTGATCCTGTCAGATCTCAATGTGAATCGAGAGCAGGCGGGCGAAGCAGCAACGTATTTCAACCGTTACGATGCACATTCGCTTGCAGATGCCTTGGTCTCTGTTTTCCCGCATACCCCTGCAACGATCGCTACAAGCGGTGATTCGGCACAGACTATGTCCAGCGAACGAGTTCTCCGCTTCGTTTCTGACTTCACCTCGCTTGTTCGCCATACTTGCAACCAAGTGCAATAACAGAGCAACGACCGAGCACGTGTGGTGTTTCAGTTTCGGTCGCCATAAGAGAACGCAAATGAGTGAGCCGAAGATTTCCGTCATTACTGTCGTCTTCAACAATGAAGATACAATTGCCGATACCATCGAGTCTGTTGCCGCCCAGGATTACGCCAATCTGGAATATATCGTTATAGACGGTCTCTCGAAGGATCGGACGCTTGACAGGATCAAAGAACGCAAGGAGATCATCAGCAAGCTTATCTCCGAAAAGGACGCCGGAATCTATGATGCGATGAATAAAGGTATCGCGTTGGCGACAGGAGATATCATCGGCTTTATCAACGGGGACGATTTCTACCTGCCAGGTACGTTGGCAAAGGTGGCCAAGACATTCAAAGACGACCCACAGCTTGAAGCATGTTACGGCGACCTCTGCTACGTCAAGCAAAACGATCCCCAAACTGTGGTCCGCCACTGGCGTTCGTCACCCTTCGTGCCGACCGCGTTCGAAAGAGGATGGGCTCCCCCTCATCCGACTTTCTTCGTACGCCGCAGTGTTTATGAGCGATTTGGTTCATTTGATCTCGGTTACCGCATCGCCGCCGATGTCGAGTTGATGATGCGGTTCCTGGAACGCCATCGAATCCGTGTCCGGTACGTACCAGGAGTGATGGTCAAGATGCGTATGGGAGGCACAACCAATCGCAGCCTTACCAATATCGTGAACCAGAATAAGGAAATCCTTCGTGCGCTTCGCAGCCACGGCCTGAACGCACGTCTATTTCGGTTTTTGAGCGGAAAATTTCTTTCACGAGGTCTGCAGTTTGCTCGTGGGAAATTCCACGTTTCCACGGCGCCAAAGGTCAAATAGCTCATCGAACGAAGTGCGGCGGCTATTAATTCAGGTTAGCAAAGATTCGAGCTTAATTTGTGCGTCGGGAGTTGTACCAGGTCTTTGCAATTGCTGCGAAGACCCCAACAGCAAAACCGCCGATCAACCCGACGAGAATTCGCTTCAGGCTATTTGACGACACTGGGGACGGCGACGCATAGACTGGTGATAAAAGCTTCGCAGGCTCATTTAGCTGTAGCCGCGAATTAAGGTTCATAATTTTCTGGCGAAGAAAATTGGAATCATCCCGCGTGGCCAAATAAATCGCTTTCTGCCAGTCCGACCCCTGCGACGACTCAATCAATTTCAGATTGTCTGCGAGTTGATTTTCGCTGGCAGCAATTTCTGCCTTGATGCCGTCATCGCTCTGCGAGGCCAAGAGCGATTGCTGCTCTTGAATTAGCTGCACAACGGACGTTACACATCGCTCCGCGAATTCCGACGTAGATGCGCTGAAAGATATCGAGATCACATCATCAGGCGTTGTCGGGGCTATAATTCGTACGCTTCGTGCCAGTTGCTCGCGTGTGGCAGTCCCTCCTTCAGAACAGCTCTGAACGAGCTTCAAGTCGAATGCAGCTGGCGAACGCATCCGAAACATAAAACGATCCCGCGGCTCCGCCGGAGCTACCAGTACAGTTCCATCAGGGCCAGGCCGCCCGATTTTCGCAAGAACGAGTTGTGCGGATGCTTCGAAAACCGCCGGCGCCTTGGTGGTAAGAACACTTGCCCCGATGAGGCCGATGACCGCGCATGCACCAATCACGAGAGCATTTTTCTTGAGGAAGGAAGCCAAAACGAAGAGATTTATTTCTTCATCAAACCGCTTCTCAGACATGGTCGCTCCCGACGTTCACAAACCGGAACCTGAACGAACTGCCACTCGTTCGAAGGTCGTCATCAAACCGCTTCAAGCGTATCCTCGCCCCTAAGTCAATGATCAGAACATCCGCGCGATGGCGGTAGAGGTTGTCGTGAAGGTCGCGCAAAACGAGAATTCAAGGTCAGAGAGCGAATATTCAAACTGTCACTGTTGAGTCAGCTCAGAGAGAACTAAGCGAACACCATCATCTGCGGTGGCACAACCGCTAGCATGCCGACGCGGCGGGCGGCGACATATTTCACGAGCTGTTCCACTACCCGCGGCATGACCGGTTTTTGCACCACGCCGAGGGCGCCGCGCACGCCGTCTGCAACCACTTCCGGATTGGCGGTCATAAAGACGACGGAGATACCATGGTCTTCCGCGAGCTGTCGGCCGATCTCCGGGCCGGTTGCACCGTCGGAGAGGTTGACATCGACGAAGGCAATGTCGGCGAGTGGGGCGAGCCTGAAGGCCCCCTCACGATCCGCTGCGAGGCCTGCGACATGCACGCCCATGTTCTCGATCGTCATTTCAAGATCGAGGGCGATCAGAAGTTCGTCTTCGACAATCAGCACTCGCTGTTCCATGAGATGTTCCCGTTGACAGCTACGCATGACATTCGTGGCCATGACAGATCCCCTTTACACTTTACTTCAGGAGACTCCGCTTCGTTGAAGAGAGATCGCTTCGACGAGGCTCGCAGCTTAAACGGGCGATGCGACGATATGTTCCGGCATGAAACGCAGCATTTCACAATTAAACTTTTGTTAATATTGATAAATTCTTAAAAGCCTTTGCAGGTCGTAAAAAGGCGGCTACTTGTGCCGCCTTCTGAAATTCTGATTTCGGAGGCTTCTCAGCCCTTGGCCTTCAGCACCAGAACCGGATCCTTGCTGTAATCGGCCGGGAAGATTTGCTTCAGGTTTTCGATCTTTGGCAGGTCGTTATAGACGATATAGGGGTAGGTCGGGTTCAGCGTCAAAAAGTCCTGGTGATACTGCTCGGCCGGGTAGAAGCCGGTATAGTCGGTGACCTTGGTGACGATCGGCTGTTTGAAGACATGCGCCTTGTCGAGCTGGGCGATATAGGCTTCGGCGACCTTGCGCTGTTCCGGGTCTGAGATGAAAAGTGCCGAGCGGTATTGGGTGCCTTGGTCCGGTCCCTGGAAATTGAGCTGCGTCGGGTTGTGCGCGACAGAGAAGAAGACCTGCAGGAGCTTGCCGTAGCTGACCTCTTTCGGATCGAAGGTCACCTCGACGGATTCGGCATGGCCCGTCGTACCAGCGCTCACCGTTTCGTACTGGGCGGTTGCCGCTTCACCGCCAGCATAGCCGGAAATGGCGCTCTTGACGCCCTTCACATGCTGGAAGACGCCCTGGACGCCCCAGAAACAGCCACCGGCGAAGACGGCCGTCTCCGTGCCGGACTTACCCGCCTCGTCGATGGCAGGGGCTGGAATGACGACGGCATCTTCCGCCGCTTGGGTGGCAACGGAACCAAGGCCGAGCGAAAGAGTGGCGGTTGCAAAAAGCGCGGCAAGGACCTTGCCTGATGTGGATATGGGCATGGGGGCTACCTCCGGGAACGACATGGCGAAATCCTCGCCGATCGACGAAAAAGCCGCAAATCACAAGCTGTTCACTCACACCGATGTGACGATTGCACGAAAGCGAATGTGCGAAACCGGAACAGGCGGGAAGGCGAGTTGACAATTCTCTGGAGAGTGGGGACAGTGCCGCCCGGCTCAGAGCCAGCATCCGGGGGGAACCAATGTCTGTGCGCTCGTTCTTCGCTTTTTCCATCATCGTCGCATCTATGATTTTTGCAGGCCCGTCGGCTTTTGCCGCCGACGCCAAGCGGGACATCGTCACCGTCAAGGACGCCGACTATTTCGGCTTCGACCTGCGAACCGAGCAGAATCTCTCGCTCGATCAGTGCAAGGCGGCCTGCATCGGCGACAAGAGCTGTAAGGCCTTCACCTATAATCCCAAGGTGAAGTGGTGCTTCCTGAAATCCGACTTCAAGACGATGAATGCCGCCCCCGGCGCGATTGCCGGCAGGATCGTCGAAACGACGGCTGCGAGCGTCCCGAAAGAGCCGGATATCGGCGCTGCTCCCCGCCTGCCCTTCCTCTCCGACGATCTTGTCCAGCAGGCTCGCAATTTCCGCAACGATCTGGCGCTTGCCGACGACCAGCAGGACCAGGGCGTCGACAGCCTGACAGCAAGCGCGCGCCTGGATCTCACCGGCGGCAATCTTTCCGATGCGCTGAAGGCCTTCCATGGTGCCCTCTCGATCACCCCTGATGATGGCGACCTCTGGATCGAGACGGCGCGTGCCGCCACCTCGCTCGGCGCGCCTGACAGCGGCGTCTTCGGTCAGGCGGTGATCGACGCGTTGAACGGCTACCAGTTGACGCGCACCACCAACAAGCGCGCCGATGCGCTGGCCGTGCTTGCCAAGGCCTTGGAAAAGAATGCCAACTATCGCGATGCGCTGAATAGCTACAAGGCAAGCCTTGCGCTTGTCAGCGCCAAGGATGTGCAAGCGGACTACCTGCGGCTCAAAGAGACGCAGGGCTTCCGCATCACCGAACATACGGTCGATGCCGATAGCGCCACACCGCGCGCCTGCGTCACCTTCTCCGAGGCGCTGGTCAAGACGGTCGACTATGCACCCTTCGTGACGCTGAACGGCGCTGCTCCCAAGGCCCTGGAAGCCAAGGACAAGCAGATCTGCGTCGAGGGCCTCACTCACGGCGAGACCTACAAGATCGGCTTCCGCACCGGCCTGCCCTCCTCGGTCGACGAGGTTCTGGAAGCGCCGGTCACGATCGACGTCTATATCAAGGACCGCAGCCAGATGGTGCGTTTCACGGGCGACAGCTTCGTGCTGCCGTCGACGGCGCGCCGGGGCATCCCGATCGTCTCCGTCAACATGGCGTCTGCCAATCTGAAGCTCTACCGGATCGGCGATCGCGGCATAGCACCTCTGCTGACCGGCTCGCAATTCCTGACGCAGCTCGACGGCTACAGCGCTCAGAATATCCAGGACCAGAGCGGCGAGCTCGTCTGGCAGGGATCGATCGAGATCGCCAACGAACTCAACAAGGATGTCATCACCAGCTTCCCGGTCGACGAGGCGCTGCCCGAGCGCAAGCCCGGCATCTATGTGATGGTCGCAACCCCACCGACCGGCCCCCCGCAGGACTGGGATTCGCAGGCCACACAATGGTTCCTCGTCTCCGATATCGGCATTACCACCTATGCCGGCACGGACGGGCTGAACGTCTTTGCCCGCTCGCTTGCATCTGCCAAGCCGATGGCCGGCGTCGAATTGCAGCTGCTTGCCAAGAACAATGAAGTGCTAGGAACCGCCACGACAGACGCGAACGGCCGGGCCACCTTCACGGCCGGTCTGATGCGCGGCACCGCAGCACTCACCCCGGCGGTCATCAGCGCCAAAAGCGGCACGTCCGACTATGTCTTTCTCGACATGACGCGCGCTGGCTTCGATCTTTCCGACCGTGGCGTTACCGGACGCGCCGCGCCGGGCGCCATCGACATCCTGCCTTGGACCGAACGCGGCATCTACCGCGCCGGGGAAATCGTCCATGCCGCAGCCCTTGCCCGCGATACCGACGGCAAGGCGATCGAAAACCTGCCGCTGACCTTCATCTTCTCACGGCCGGACGGTGTGGAAGACCGACGCATCGTCAGCCAGACGAGCAATCTCGGTGGCTATGTGGTGGACCTGCAGACGCAGGAAAACGCCATGCGCGGCACCTGGACGATGAACGTCTATACCGACCCGAAGGGCTCGTCGATCGCCACCAAGACCTTCCTCGTCGACGATTTCGTGCCTGACCGCACTGACATGGAGATCAAGACCGACTCCAAGGAGATCGGCACGGATACGGCCGCGACGATCAATATTTCCGGCAAATATCTCTATGGCGCGCCAGCGGCGGGCCTGACGATTGAGGGCGACGTCGTCGTCAAGCCGACCCGCGAAAATGCCGCATATCCCGGCTATCAGTTCGGCCTTGCCGACGAAGAGGCGAGCGAGGATTCGCGCCAGCCGATCGACGGACTGCCGGCGCTCGACGAGAACGGCGAGGCCTCGACGGATCTGACGATCGGCGAACTACCGGCCACGACCCAGCTCCTGAAGGCCACCGTCTATCTGCGCATGCAGGAGCCGGGTGGCCGAGCCATCGAGCGCTCGCTGGAGATCCCGGTCAAGACCGACGCGACCGCAATCGGCATCAAGCCTGAATTCGACGGCGACCTGCCGGAGAATGCGCTGGCGAATTTCACGGTCATCGGCCTCGATACCCAGGGCCAGAAGCAGGAGATGAAGGGCCTGCGCTGGAAATTCTACAAGCTGCGCCGCGACTATCAGTGGTATCGCGAAGGCACAGCCTGGAAATATGAACCCACCTATACACCCGAAGAGGTCGCCTCCGGCTCGGTGGATTCAACGGCTGAAAATGGCGGCAAGATCCAGGCACCGGTCAACTGGGGCCGTTACCGGCTCGAGGTCGAAAGCCCTGACGCCGAAGGTCCGACCTCCAGCGTCGAGTTCGATGCCGGCTGGTTCGTCGCCTCGACTTCGACGGAAACGCCCGACGGTCTCGAAATCGCTCTCGACAAGGACAGCTATCATGTCGGCGAGACGGCCAAGCTGAAGGTCACGTCGCGTTATGGCGGCGAGCTGATGATCACGGCCGGCACAGAAAACCTGATTGCCGTTGAGAACGCCACCATGGGCGAAACCGGTGGCGAGGTCGATATTCCCGTCACTGCCGACTGGGGTGCCGGCGCCTATGTGACTGCCACCCTCTTCCGGCCGGGCGATTCGCTCGACACCCATATGCCCGCCCGCTCGATCGGCATCAAATGGCTGAAGGTCGATCCCGCTGAGCGTGCACTTCAAGTCAAGATCGATACGCCGGAAAAAATGCTGCCGCGCGGACCGCTTGATATCGCACTGCAGGTCACAGGCGCCGGCGCGAATGAGGAAGCCTATATTACGGTTGCCGCCGTCGATGTGGGCATCCTGAACCTGACCCGCTACGAGCCGCCGAACCCTGAGGACTGGTATTTCGGCCAGCGCCAGCTCGGCCTCGAAATCCGCGACCTTTACGGCCGCCTGATCGACGGTTCGCTGGGCGCGACCGGCAAGCTGCGCACAGGCGGCGATGGCGGCGCAATCGCGCTGCAGGCAAGCCCGCCGACGCAGAAGCTTGTTGCCTTCTTCTCCGGTCCGGTAAAGCTCGATGCCGAAGGCAAGGCGAAAGTCAGCTTCGACATTCCGCAATTCAACGGGACCGCCCGAGTGATGGCACTGGCCTGGACGAAAACCGGCGTTGGTCACAGCGCCAAAGACGTCATCATCCGCGATCCTGTCGTCGTCACCGCAAGCCTGCCGAAATTCCTGGCACCCGGGGACAAGGCCAATCTGCGGCTCGACATCGCCAACACCGATGCGCCGACCGGCGACTACAAGTTGACGCTCACCGGCAACAGCGCGCTCAGCATCGACGGGCCTGCCGAGCAGACGCTGAAACTTGAGGCCGGCGCCAAATCCGATCTGACGCTGACGCTTGTCGGCGGCGAGCCGGGCGATGGCAGCGTGGCGATCAACCTGTCGAATGATCAGGGGCTTTCGCTCGACCAGGTGGTCGATGTGCCGGTGCGGCCGTCCTCGCTACCGATTACAGAACGGCGCGTCATTGCGCTTGCACCCGGCAAGAGCCTGACGGTCGACAAGAACCTCTTGGCCGACAGCGTGTTGCCGGGGGCTTCGATCGCCGTCAACGTCACACGCTCGGCCGCTTTCGACATTCCCGCTCTGCTGATGACGCTCGACCGCTATCCGTTCGGCTGCGCCGAACAGACGACGAGCCGCGCGCTGCCACTGCTCTATCTGGCCGAGGTCGCCAAGCAGGCCGGTATGGATGAAACGGATGACGACATCCACAAGCGCGTGCAGGATGCGATCTACCGTGTGCTGTCCTACCAGGCCTATGCGGGAAGCTTCGGTCTGTGGGGACCGGATTCCGGCGATCTCTGGCTCGATTCTTATGTCACGGATTTCCTGACGAGGGCGCGCGAGCAGAAGTACGATGTGCCGGATCGCGCGCTCGTCCAGGCGCTGGAAAACCTGCAGAACTCGCTCTCCTACACGACGGATGTGAAAGGCAAGGGTGATGAGATCGCCTACGCCCTCTATGTGCTTGCCCGCAACAAGAAGGCTGCCGTCAGCGACCTGCGTTACTATGCCGACACGATGATCAACGACTTCCCGACGCCGCTTGCCAAGGCCCATATCGCTGCAGCACTGGCGCTCTATGGCGATGCAACGCGCTCGAAGAACATTTTCGTCGATGCGCTCCAAATGTCGAAACAGTCGATGGTGACCCGCGTGAATTTCTCGCGCACGGACTATGGCTCGGTGCTGCGCGATGGCGCGGCGATCCTGGCGCTCGCCGCCGAAAGCCGGCCGGTTCCGCCCGTCATTCCCGAACTCGCCAAGGCGGTCGCGCGGGAATGGGATCGCAGCAAATATACAAGCACCCAGGAACAGGCCTGGATGCTGCTGGCGGCGCGTGCCCTGCAGAACGGCGACGACGATCTGAAGGTCAACGTCAACGGCGCTGAGCGGACAGGCGCCTATATGGCGAAGATGACCGGCGATGCGCTGATCGACCATCCGCTGACATTGACGAGTGCCACGAGCGACACGGTCTCGGCTGTCGTCACCACGGTCGCCGCCCCTGTCAAGCCGCTGCCGGCCGGCGGCAACGGCTTTACCATCGAGCGGACCTATTACACGCTTGATGGCGAGGAGGCGAATGTCAGCGAGGCGCAGCAGAACGAGCGCTACGTCGTGGTGCTGCATGTTACCGAGCAGAACGACTGGGCCTCGCGCATCGTCATCACCGATCTCCTGCCGGCCGGCTTCGAGATCGACAATCCGAACCTTGTCGACAGCGCCCAGATGACGAATTTCGACTGGGTTGGCGAGATGTCCGCCGCCCATACGGAATTCCGCTACGACCGCTTCGTCGCCGCCTTCAACCGCGACGAAAGTTCAGCGCGTGACTTCAACGTCGCCTATGTCGTGCGCGCCGTAACACCTGGCGTCTACGATCATCCGGCAGCGACAGTCGAGGACATGTACCGTCCCGATATGTCTGCGCGGACGGCGACCGGCAAGATGGAGGTCGTTGCGGCTCGACAATGAGGCGGTGGCAAAAGTTTGCGATCGGGACAGCGGCCGGCATCATCATTGCCGGCGCAGGTCTTTTCGCGCTCGATGCCGCCGACCGTGCTTATCCGCCGCCGCTGGAGCAAGCAGAAGCCGTCTCGCCCGAAGTGCTGGATTCCGACGGGCAGTTGCTGCGCGCCTTTGCCACACCGGAGGGGCGCTGGCGGCTGAAGACCGGCGTTTCCGACGTCGATCCGCAGTTCACTCGCATGCTGGTCGCCTACGAGGATCGGCGTTTCTACGAGCATTCCGGCATCGATGTCTGGGCGCTCGGGCGCGCGGCACTGCAATTTGTCAGCAACGGCCGAATCGTGTCTGGCGCCTCGACGCTCTCCATGCAGGTGGCAAGGCTGATCGAGCCGCGCGAAAGCCGGTCGTTTTCGGCAAAGCTCCTGCAGATCATGCGCGCCGTGCAGATCGAGCGGCGGCTTTCGAAGGGTGAAATCCTCGATCTCTATCTCACCCATGCGCCCTATGGCGGCAATCTGGAAGGCGTGCGCGCCGCAAGCCTTGCCTATTTCGGCAAGGAGCCGAAGCGGCTGACGGTGGCCGAAGCCGCCCTGCTCGTCGCGCTGCCGCAATTGCCCGAAGAGCGCCGCCCGGACCGGAACCTGAAAGCTGCGGAAGCGGCGCGCAAGCGGGTGCTCGACCGTATCGCCGTGGCCGAGGTGGTCGGCGATGGCGAGGCCGAGCGCGCCGAGGGTGTCGCCATTCCCGCCCACAGGCTGCAGCTTCCAGCCCTTGCCGCCCATGTCGCGGAAGCCGCCCTGCGCAAGGATCCGAAAGCGATCCAGTATCAGACGACGCTGAAGAAACAGGTCCAGACGGGTCTCGAATCCGTCGCGCGTGCCGCGACGATGAAGCTCGGACCAAAACTGTCGCTCGCCATGGTGATGGCGGACGCCGAGACCGGCGAGATCGTCGGCGAGGTGGGTTCCGCTGATTATTTCGATGCAAGCCGCTCCGGCTGGATCGACATGACGCGTATCAACCGATCGCCCGGCTCTACGCTCAAACCCTTCATCTATGGCCTTGCCTTCGAGCAGGGACTGGTCAGCCAGGAGACCATCATCGAGGACCGGCCGGCCGATTTCTTCGGCTACCGGCCGCGCAATTTCGACATGAGCTACCAGGGCGACGTGACAGTGCGCGAGGCCTTGCAGCTCTCCCTCAACGTGCCGGCCGTCAAGCTGCTCGATGCGGTCGGCCCGTCTCGCCTTATGGTACGTTTCCGCCGCGCCGAGGTGCGCCCCGTTTTGCCGCCAAACGAGACGCCGGGCCTGGCGATCGGCCTTGGCGGCGTCGGCATCACGCTGAAGGATCTCGTGCAGCTCTATACAGCGCTTGCCAATCGCGGCCAGCCGGTAAGGATCGGTGACGGTGTAACGAATGCGCCGGGCAAGATCGAAGGCGAGCCCCTGCTGGAGCCGGTCGCGGTCTGGAATGTCGCCGACATACTCTCGGGCGTCATACCGCCGGCCGGCGCGCCGCAACGCGGCATCGCCTACAAGACCGGCACGAGCTACGGCTATCGCGATGCCTGGTCGGTCGGTTATGATGGGCGCTATGTGCTTGGTGTGTGGGTCGGACGGCCCGATAACAGCGCCGTACCCGGTTTGACGGGATATGGCACGGCCGCCCCCATCCTCTTCGAGGCGCTTGCGAAATCCGGCATCGCCACCACGCCGCTGCCGCGTCCGCCGGCAGGCGCCGTGCGCATCGCCCAGACCGAGCTGCCGATCAGCCAGAGGCGATTTGCCGTCAATGCCAACGGGCTGCTCGTCGCGTCCGGCCGCGAGCCGTCGCCCCAGATCGTCTATCCCCCGGAGGGCGCCCATGTCGATCTTGGGGCAAAGGCGGGCGATCTTTCGCCGCTGATGCTAAAACTGCAGGGCGGCCGCGCGCCTTTCCGCTGGCTTGCCAACGGCAAGCCGCTGCCGGATCTTTCCCGCCGGCGCACGCAAAGCTGGATGCCTGATGGCGGGGGTTATTCCAAGCTGACGGTTATCGATTCCATGGGCCGGGCGGCAAGCGTCGGCGTCTTCGTCGACTAGAGCCTTACCTGGCCAGATTGAAGCGTTCTGTTGGCAGAGCACGAAACTTTACCTTGGCTCCCGGACGATGGCCCATCAGTAGAAGCCCAGCGTTCCTGATAAGCGCGGCTACAGAGGCACTCGATAGAGGATGACGCGAGCACTCGGTACAAGCTGCGACAGGAAGTCGAAATCCCGCACGTTGCCGGTCAATACGCTCGCGCCCAGCTGCCGCGCCTGCAGGAAAATGAGGGCGTCATTGACGAAGCGGCGCTCATGTCCCTCGCCTTTGGGCAGATTGCTCAGGCGAAAGAGGAGCCCGGCCAACATGCCTGCCTGTCCCCAGATGGGCGCATCCGGGGCATGAAGCCGGTGGACCGGAATGTCTTCGACCGTCGCAGCGATCGCTGCCAGAGCCGCTTTTGTAGAGGGATGTTTTGGGTTCAGCCGACCGAAGGCATGGGTCAGCTCAGAAAGGCACACTGCGGAATGGTGGCAGAGGCGATAGGTCAGCAGCGTATCGACCTCCGTCGGTGAGCGGCCCTGAAGCACGTCCAGATAAACGCTGGTGTCCAAGAACAGAGGCCCGCCGATTGGCGGTTCGTCAGCAGCCCATGGGAGAGTTTCGTCGGGTCTGCGTTCGAGCGTTCCCCTGTGCTTTTCGGGTTTTAACGCGCGAAGGCTTTCGGAAAGATCAAATCTCAAGATCGATATCCGCCGGGATGATGCCTTTTCGGTCCACCAGACGCACGCCAAAGTCATCTTCAAGAGCAAGGCGGGAAAGCGCCAATTCCAGCAACTCGGTGTCGGAGGTAACATGGGCACGCTTCTTGGCCGCCTCGATCAACTCTGAGGGGACGCGCCCGGACAGTCTCGTATTCTTCGCCGCGCCAAGAAGACCAATGGCCTTCGCTTGCTCGAGCACAAGTTTGTTGCGATTCAATGCGACCTTTGCTTCAGTTTCCGCGGCAGAATGTGATCGGGCAGCCATGCAATTCTCCCTGTGTTGAACAGAGTATATATAGCGTTGAACGTCGGGGCAAGATTTTATGGTGAGTAAGCGGTCCAGAAGTGCGCGCTGGAGATTGGAACGGTCACGGTGCGGATACGATTCAGACGCCCATTCCCCATGATTTCGAATTCACTACCATCACGAACCCACCCTTAAGGGACGGGAACAAAAGCGCTTCACAACCGTTGGAAGATGTCTCCTCCAAACGGCAAAAATGACCCCATGACACTCCCCTCCGCGACCTACCGGGTCCAGTTCCGCAACGGCATGACATTCGATCACGCATGCGGGCTCGTACCCTATCTGAAGTCGCTCGGCCTCAGCCACCTCTACGCCTCGCCGGTCCTCACGGCTACCAGGGGATCGACGCATGGTTACGACGTGACCGACGCCAGCGAGATCGATCCAGCACTTGGAGGAAGGGCGGGATTCGATCGCCTGACGGCGACGCTGTCAGAAGCAGGCATGGGCCTGATCCTGGACATCGTGCCGAACCATATGGCCGCTTCACTGGAGAATGCCTGGTGGCGGAGCGTCCTGGAATTCGGCAGGCATAGCCCGTTTGCAGACTATTTCGACATAGACTGGCGCGAGCGGCTGACCCTGCCCCAGCTCGGCAAGAGCTTCGATGAAAGCGTTGCTGCCGGCGAACTGACGATCACCATCGACGAGGCGCATGGCAATTTGGCGATCAGCTATTTTGACAACCTCTTTCCGCTGAGCATGGAAAGCTACCCTCTGCTCTCGGCGGAACTGGATGATCCGGTTCTCGCCGGGATGGCGGAACTGACGGCCTCTGTCGACGGCGGTGACCTGCATCGTGGCCTGCGCGATATGATCTTCGAGGCCGGCGATCTCAAAAGCCTGAGTGGAAAGCTTGCAGCGCTTTCGAAAGACAATGCCTTTATGACACGGCTGCACGGGAGACAGCACTGGCAGCTTCAGCGCTGGCAGGAGGCCTCGGAGCATCTGAGCTATCGGCGGTTTTTCGAGGTGACGGGGCTGGTCGGCCTGCGGGTCGAGGATATCAGGGTCTTCGAAGAGAGCCACCGCCTGGTTCTCGATCTCGTGCGTCAGGGCCAGGTGCAGGGCCTGCGCATCGACCATATTGACGGGCTGGCGGAACCGAGAGCCTATCTCGACCGCCTGCGGGAAGCGGTCGGCGCGGACACCTATATCGTCGTCGAAAAGATCCTCGGCGCAGGTGAGGAATTGCCCGCCGACTGGCCGGTGCAGGGAACGACGGGCTACGAGTTCATCACAGCCTTGAGCGGGCTTTTCGTGGAGGGCGATGGTTTACAGAAGCTCGATGAAGCCTATCGCCGACTGGCGGATGGCAATGGCGATTTTGAAGCCGGGCGGCGGACGGCCAAGCGGCTGATGGTCGAACGGAATTTCGCCGGCGAGGCGGCCCGCCTTGCACGCATTGCAGCCGGCCTCTTTCCCGAACTGTCGAAGGAGGAAATTACTGGGGCGATCTCAGAGCTTCTGATCGCCTTTTCCGTCTACCGCACCTATGGGGCCAATGGCCCGCTCGATACGCGGGATGCGGCTCTCCTGAAGAAAGCCGAGATGGCGGCCGCCGGACATCTGGACTATGCGCAGCCCCTGCAGAGCATCGCGGCCATACTCGAAGGCACGATCGACAACGAGGCGGCTCGCGAATTCCGCCTCCGTTTCCAGCAACTCTCCGGCCCCGTCATGGCAAAGGCAATGGAGGATACGCTCTTCTATCGCTACAACCGGCTGCTGGCGGTAAACGAGGTCGGCGGCGAGCCGGATCATGTGCCAGGTGGCGTCGAAGCGTTTCACCAATTCATGCAAGCGCGCACACGCTCCCAGCCCTCAGGTCTTTCGGCAACATCGACGCATGACACGAAGCGCGGCGAGGATGCGCGCGCCCGGCTTTATGCCGTGAGCGAAGGCGCCGGCGTCTTTGCCGACGCCGTCGAACACTGGCGAAGACTGAATGAAAGCCACCGCACGGAACTGCCGGATGGCGCAGCACCTGAGCCCAATCTGGAATGGATGCTCTACCAGGCGCTTGCCGGCGCCTGGCCCGAGGATTTCGACCGCCATCATGCCGATGCGCTACGCGACCGCTTCACCGCTTTTGCGGAAAAGGCCATTCGCGAAGCCAAGCTGCGCACGACTTGGACGGCGCCGAACAGTGACTATGAAGGGGCGGTGCGAACCTATACGGCCGCGCTCCTCTCAATCGACGATGACGCATTCACCGAGGATTTCGCTCGAGTCCTGCAGCCCTTCATCGAAGCCGGCTACGTCAACAGCCTGTCGCAGACGCTGATCAAACTGACGGCACCGGGCATTCCCGACATCTACCAGGGGGCAGAGGGTTTCGATTTCAGTTTCGTCGATCCCGATAACAGGCGCCTACCGGATTTCGAGACATTGAGCGGCTGGCTTGCCGAAGGCGGTGCGCTCGCGCGGCTGCAGGCCGCGGCATTGAAACAGCGCATCATCCAGATCGGCCTGGGGCTCCGGATGGAGCGCGCCCGGCTTTTTGCGGAAGGCGATTACCTGCCGGTTGCCGTCAACGGGACCAGGAGTGACCATGTCGTCGCCTTTGCCCGTCTGCATCAGGAGAACTTCGCCATCACAGTCGTGCCGCGACTGATGTTCGGCTGGCTCGATCCCGGCGTGCTCTTTGCCGGACCGGAATTCTGGGAGGATACGGCAATATCAGTGCCCTCGCCCATGCACGGCCTCAAGGCCGATCTCTTGACCGGCAAGATGCTGGAGCCGGGAAGCAAGATCTCGCTTGCCACGCTACTTGGAGACCAGCCGGCGGCTCTGATCGTGCCGGCCTGACGGCAATCGCGAAAAAATCTGCACGGACGAAAAAAGACGTTGACCTTCCAGTTGCTGGAAGGTTCATAAAGCTGTCCGGATGCCAGAAAGGCATGAAAGGCGCAGTTTATGGATAACAAGCACGATCATCACCACGACCACGATCATCATGGGCATGGCCACGACCATCACCATGCCGACGGTGCGCAATGTGGTTGCGGCCACGACGAAAAGGCTGAAGTGGTGGTGCGCGATGCCGTCTGCGGCATGACGGTCGATCCGAACGCTGGAAAACCCTCCCTCGATTATGAAGGTCACACCTATCACTTCTGCAGCGACGGCTGCCGCAAGAAGTTCGAGGCGGCGCCGCGGGATTATCTGACCGCCAAGGACCCGGTCTGCGGCATGACCGTCAACCGCTCGAACGCGAAACACTTCCTGAAGCACGAGGGCGAAAAATTCTATTTCTGCTCCGCGGGCTGCAAGGCCAAGTTCGAGGCCGATCCCGAATCCTATCGCCATGGCAAAAAGCCAACGGCGGCCGTCATGCCGAAGGGCACGCTCTATACCTGCCCGATGCATCCCGAAGTCGTCAGCGACCGCCCCGGCGACTGCCCGAAATGCGGCATGGCGCTGGAACCGATGGGCATTCCGCCTGAAGACGAAGGCCCGAACCCGGAACTCGTGGATTTTATCCGGCGCCTGTGGGTCAGCGCTGTTCTTTCAATTCCGCTCCTGATCCTTACTATGGGCCCGATGCTTGGCCTGTCCTGGCCGCGCGAAGCGCTCGGCGAGCCGCTGGCGAGCTATGTCGAACTGTTGCTGGCGACACCCGTCGTCCTCTGGGCGGCCCTTCCCTTCTTTCGTAGGGCATGGGCATCGGTCGTCAACCGCAGCCCCAACATGTGGACGCTGATCGGCCTCGGCGTCGGCACGGCCTATCTCTACAGCGTCGTCGCGACCTTGGCGCCGGACCTCTTCCCGCACAGTTTCCGCGGTCATAGCGGCTCTGTCCCCGTCTATTTCGAGGCGGCTGCCGTCATCGTGGCGCTCGTCTTCGTCGGGCAGGTGCTGGAATTGAAGGCCCGCGAGCGTACCGGCTCTGCAATTCGCGCCCTGCTCGATCTTGCGCCAAAGACTGCGCGCCGCATCGATGCCGACGGAAGTGAGCGCGACGTGCCTGTCGATGAGATCCAGACCGGCGACCGGCTGCGCGTGCGCCCCGGCGAACGTGTACCGGTCGATGGCTCCGTCACCGAAGGGCAGTCGACCGTGGATGAATCGATGATCACGGGTGAACCGCTTCCGGTTGAAAAAGCCAAGGGCGACACACTGACCGGCGGCACGATGAACAAGAACGGCGCATTGATCATGACCGCCGAAAAGGTCGGTGCCGATACCACTCTCTCACGTATCGTCGATATGGTGGCCAAGGCGCAGCGTTCGCGTGCGCCGATTCAGGGCGCCGTCGACCGTGTTTCGGCGATCTTCGTTCCGGCCGTCGTTGCCGCTGCCATCGCAGCCTTCCTCGTCTGGTCCTTTGTCGGGCCGGAGCCGCGGCTGGCCAATGGGCTGCTCGCCGCCGTCGCCGTCCTGATCATCGCCTGCCCATGCGCACTCGGCCTCGCAACGCCGATGTCGATCATGATCGCCACCGGACGCGGTGCGCAGGAAGGCGTCCTGATCAAGGATGCGGAAGCGCTGGAGCGTTTTTCCAAGGTCGATACATTGATCGTCGACAAGACCGGCACGCTGACCGAAGGTAAGCCCAAGCTGACGGACGTTGTGGCTTTGGGCAGCATTGATGAAAAACATCTGCTGGCGCTTGCCGCGAGCCTCGAACGTGGCTCTGAACATCCGCTTGCAGAAGCCATCGTCTCAGGGGCCGAAGAACGCGGCCTCACCTTTCACGAGGTCACAGGTTTCGCGGCACAGACCGGTAAGGGCGTAAAGGGCACGGTCGGCAGCGCGTCCGTCGCCCTCGGCAATGCCGCTCTACTCGCCGATCTCGGCAACGATCGGGCAGCGCTCCTGGACCAGACCGAGGTGCTCCGCGGCGAAGGCAAGACCGTCATGTTCGTCGTCATCGACGGTACTTTGGCCGGCCTCGTCGCAGTCGCCGACCGCATCAAACCAACGACGGCGGCTGCCATTAAGGCGCTGCACGACAGCGGCCTGAAGATCATCATGGCGACGGGCGACAACGAACGCACGGCCCGTGCCGTGGCGAAAAGCCTCGGGATCGACGAGGTTCGCGCCGACGTTCTGCCCGAGGACAAGAAGGCGCTCGTCGATGAACTGAGGGCAAAGGGCGCCGTCATTGCCATGGCTGGTGATGGGGTCAATGATGCACCGGCGCTGGCAGCCGCCGATGTCGGCATCGCCATGGGCACGGGTGCAGATGTTGCGATGGAAAGCGCAGGCATTACCTTGGTGAAGGGCGATCTCAACGGGATCGTCCGCGCAAGACGGCTGGCTGAGGCGACGATGCGCAACATCCGCCAGAACCTCGGCTTCGCCTTCGGCTACAATGCGCTCGGCATTCCGGTGGCAGCCGGTGTGCTCTACCCGATATTCGGCCTGCTGCTCTCGCCGATGATTGCAGCGGCCGCCATGAGCCTCTCCTCTGTCTCCGTCATTGGCAATGCACTGAGGCTGAGGGTCGAAAAGCTGTAAAGGAATCAAGCGATGAATATCGGCGAAGCCTCGGAACGGTCCGGCCTGCCTTCAAAGACTATCCGCTATTATGAGGATATCGGCCTGATCCGTCCTGACCGGGGCGGAAACGGCTACCGCGACTATGCGGCCTCGGACGTACACAAGCTGCGCTTTCTGCAGCGTTCGCGCGGCCTCGGCTTTTCAGTCGAGGAGTGCCGTCAGTTGCTGGCGCTCTACGAGGACAAGAGCCGGGCAAGCGCCGACGTCAAGGGGATCGCCGAGGCGAAGCTTTCGGAAATCGATCGGAAAATCCGCGAGCTGACGGAGTTGCGACACACGCTCGAGCATCTCGTTCATGCCTGCCACGGCAATGACCGTCCCGACTGCCCGATCCTCGAAGAGCTCTCGGATAGCGCCGCCTAACGAGGCCGGTGCCCAGATCCAGGGCTTTTCTCGTCCTCGCCATATCAGGAAAAGCGGAGGTTATTCCTTGATGACCGTTTCGGAGGGTTTCTTCTGTTCCTCGGCCTCTTCATCATGCTCGTCATCGATGCTGGTGTCATCCAGTCGGTGCTTGATCGCCAGCGCATAGATGACATCGAGGATATTGCGGTCCTTTAGATGAGGATCGCTGAGCGCCAGCAGCGAGGCACGAACGATCTTCTTGCTGGAGGCTTTCGGACAGCGATTGCGGACAAATTCATAAAGGGCATCGCCCACAAGTCCATCCATTGCGCCGTCCACGAGAGCCTCGTAGACCCGCTTTTTCTCTTTCATATTCCATGTTCCCCTTGCAAATCAGCGGGGCACATATTCTGTCATGGAACCGTCATAAACAACCGCCGAGCGCGATCTGTCGACAATTGGTCAGCTGTGCAATCGTGGAAAACGATAATTCTCATGTCGCCTGTCTAGACATGCGACCGACAAGCCTGGCGGGCATCCCTAAAACCGAGACCAGCTCCCCGAAACGCATTCAGGCAAGATTAGTCACAGCGGAAGCGACATGGAGAGGCTAATCGCGCTTCTTGGCTGCAACGACAGCTTCAGCCTGAATCACAAACATCTCTAGTTCCTGTTTGGTCATTCCATTAGCCACATTGGAAAAACGCTCAAGCAGCGCCGCGAACTGTGGATCTTTTGCAGTCTTAAGTGTCACACCCAGCAGCCAGTTTGGTGAGGTCTCCAAGGTGTTCGCGATCCTCACAAGGGTCGCCAAATCTGGTTCCCTGCGACCTGAAGCGTAGTGCGCGTACCGGCGTTCATCGAGCCCAATTCGCCGCGCCGCCTCAGCGTTCGAAATGCCCAGTTGCTGGGCTCGTTCCTGCAATCGTCTCGCGAGTGTTTCCATAGGAACATCTTGTTCCCCAATGACACGAGTCTAGCCATGAACGATATGTAGTGCTATAACTACGATATGGAGTTACCCGATGCGGAAGATTTCTGTCTGGAAGATCCCGGAAAAAGGACATTAGGCAGCACATGGAATTACGCCAGCTATCCTACTTCGTTGCAGTGGCCGAGGAACTGCATTTCGGCAGGGCGGCAGCCAAGGTGCATATCGCCCAGCCAGCTTTGTCGAACCAGGTGATGGCACTGGAGAAGGAACTCGGCGTGCAGCTGTTCATCCGCACGACACGGCGGGTGGAGCTGACAAGGGCAGGGGCAGCCTTTTACGAGCGCTCCGTCAGGATCCTCAGCGAAGTCGACCTGTCGAGAGAGATCGCCCGGTCGGTGGCCGGCAAGGCGGCGAGGAGGATTGCGATCGGCACCGTCTATCCCGCCACCATCGGCGTGCTGCCATCCTTCCTGTCGCGCATTGCCCGCAAATATCCCGATATCCGCCTGCATATCGAAAGCGGCACCACCGATGATATCATCCGCCATATCGAGG
>UCCS01000158.1 GCA_900470965.1 Hyphomicrobiales bacterium | reverse complement strand
TGGAAGCCGCCATCAGCACCACCATCAGCGCCACAATCATCACCATCCGGCGACGGAGCAAACGTAAACCAGACGTCAGATCTCTCGCTTCGGTCGGAAACCGGATCGCGAACATAATTACGGCAGTGGCAAACAGGACGAAGAGAAGACTATTCTGAGTGAGGAGGATCGTTTCCGTGAGGTTCATCACGAGGAACATGATGACCAGCACGTTCAGCCACAGCCAACCTTCCTCGGGAGCATCACACAGCAGCGTCGCACCCTGCCGCACCGCGCGGGCAATGGTCCAGATCAGGGGGATGAAGCCCAGGAGCCCGAGGCTTAGCAATGTGTCACGAAATCCATTATGGGCGTGCGGCGCCGGCCATCCCGCCGCAGCTCGGACGCGCCAGCCGTCGAGGTTGGAGTCGGCCCAGAAGGCCTGATAGCCGTAACCGAACAATAACCGCCTTCCGATTGCGTGATCCACTTCCCGCCAGAGCGGAACACGACCGGTCAGTGTCGCATCCTTGCCCAGTGCTTCGAGCAGGGGAACGAGTAGTTCGCTGAGGCCTACAAGGACCAGTGCGACCAATTGCAGACAGACCAGCACGAGGGTCACCCGTCCAAGGTCGCGGGTCTTTGATAGAGCAAGGAAGAAAAACGTCGCCACCACCGCGCTGGCGAGTGAGGTCATAGCCGTCATCGACTGGGACGCGACGAGGCAAACGAGACTGGCGCACAGCAGCGGTATGCTGACTATTCTCAGCCCCGCCCGGCGATCCGCCACCATCACGCTACATGCGAAAGTCGCGATTGCGGCGTTCCATCCGAGCGCGTTCTTGTTGTCAAAGACGCCTCTCAGGGAGCTCTCGCCCACGGTGAATGCGCGACTGGGCCACGCCGCGGCCATCAAAAGACTGAACGCCATGCCGGAGCCAAGCACTACAACCGTCAGCAACAGCAATTGCCGCGGTGTGAACAGGATGGCGAGGAGATATGCAAGCGATACCGAGAGAACGAGCGCAATGCCCCGCTGCAGGGTGAGAGCGGGGCTGGGCGACCACAGCACGGAGACAAGTGGCAAAAGGAGGAGCACAACGAACGGCAGGCTGCGGCGAATGGCGATCAGCAGCTCGGCCTGATTTCGAGCCAAGAGCCCGAGAGAAATCAGATAGATAGGCATGCCAAGCAGGCGAAGAGTCGCCATCTCGCTGGCATCCAGGTAGCCATCGCGATCGACCAGCGGAAAAACGCAACCGCTCAGAAGGAGCAGCGCGATGATGACGCCGACGCACTCCATCGAACGCCAAGGCATGATGACACCGGGGCTGTAGACTACCGGGTAGCAAGCCTTATCCGCCATGTCATTCTGCCGGATACTGGCTGCCCAACTGGCCTTCCGGCGCTCTCGCGCTCGTCACCGCTGAACTTGCGGCGATGCCGACCCGCCGCAGAGAACTGGCGCCGGCGGGTCCGTCACGCCCCGCCTGATCGGCAACGGTGCCGGTAGCCGGTCCCGCAGCGGCTCGGCCCGTCAGATGCTCCACCAGGTACAGCGGCCGTTGCCGGACCTCGACTGCGATGCGGCCGACATATTCGCCAAGAAGCCCGACGGAGATCATGTTGAACGCGCCGAACACCAGAATGACCACCATTATGGATGCATAACCGGGCGCATCGACGCCAAATATAAGCGTTCGCCCAATGATGATAGCCGCGTAGAGTTGCGCCAGAAAGACGACAACGAGACCGACATAGGTCCAGATCCGCAGCGGCATCGTCGTCGATCCGGTGATCCCGTCCAAAGCGAAGTTCCACAGGCGCCAATATACCCACTTGGAGGTGCCTGCCGTGCGTTTCGGCCGGTCGTATTCGACCGTCGCCTGAGTGAAGCCAACCCAGGAAAACAGACCTTTCATAAAGCGGATGCGCTCAGGCATGCCGTTCAGAACATCGACGACGCTGCGATCCAGCAGCCGAAAATCGCCGACATTGTCCTGGATAGGATAATCGGCCATCCGATTATAGAGGCCGTAGAAAGCCGTGGCGCTCCAGCGTTTGAGCCAGGTGTCGCTGCCACGCCGCTTGCGGCGTGCGTTGACCACCTTTGCGCCGCGCATCCAGGCGCTCACCATATCCGGAACGATGTCCGGCGGGTCCTGCAGATCGACGTCCATCGGGATGATTGCGTCGCCGCGGGCATGGGCGAGGCCGGCTGCCAGCGCTGCGTCCTTGCCGAAATTTCGCGACAGGCAGATCAGGCCGATATCCGGTCGCTGTGCCACGAGACTTTCGATGATCTCCACAGTGCGATCTCGGCTGCCGTCGTCGACGAACAGAATCTCCACCTGTCCGCCTGGTCCGAGAGCGTTGCGGATCGCGTTGGTTTGTGCATCCAGAGCCTGGAGAAAGAGCACGATCGTCTCCTCCTCATTGAACACCGGCACCACAATGCTCAGCACAAGGCCGTCCACATCGGACATGCCGCGGGGCGAAAGATCAGTTGTGGCAATTGGCCATGTGCGGGGGAACTCCGTGCTGTGCGGCAACATGTTAAGCCCCCGATGTGATGAAATGGGTTGGACCATGAATGCCAGCTACCGCATGACGATCGGCGCTCGGCCGATTGAGCAACTGCCGGCACATGCCGAATAGGGATCGGGCCTGATATAAGTCTCTGCCAAGGCAGCGACTCCGCCGCCCATAGGTCTTTTGAGGAAACCGTTCGATCCGATTACTCTTTACACTAGTCTTACTCTTGACCATTCTCGGCTCCATCCAGCTTGCCGAACTGGCAAGCTCCGAGGCTCATCGAACTTCTCTCGGAATCTCCGTCTGTGATGACACGCAAGCCTCTGTAGAAATGAACTTTATTCTTTATGTCGGCTGGTCGAAAGCGAGCCATAAGGCGTACGCGTACCACTTTGTGCTGATTGTTGCTTGAACGAAGAACGCGTTAGTCTTAGCGATGATCTAAGCCGGATAGATGTATTACCGGTGGCGCGCTGGACACGGTTTTGGGAATTGTACGTGGATGGGCATATCTGACCTCAATCTGACGCTGGGCGCGGAGATCGCGGGGCCATCGAACCCGGTCAACAAATCAGGATCGTTTTCGCAGAAGTCGCGGCCATTGTCGCGGCACGTCACTCTATGGTTCGCGATGGTCGCCACTTTGGTGGCGCTCTGCACGGCGATCAGCGGACAGAGTTACTGGATAGACGAGGCCAATACGGCGTGGCGTGCAGCGGAGCCGCACTTCGGGGCGCTTCTGGCTCGCATGGTCGCGGAGACTGGCTCCGATGCGCAGATGCCGTTTTTCCTAGTGGCGATCTGGGCCTGGGAGAAGGTTGCAGGCGACGGCGAGGTCGCGCTGAGGGTGATGAACCTGCTTTGGCTCGTTCCGGGCCTCTACATTTTCGCCAACGGCCGGATTGATCGGCTTCTGGTGGCCGGGACCAGTGCCTTCCTGTGGTACTATATCGATGAGGCGCGGCCCTATGGCATGCAGATCGGAGCTAGCCTGATCGTCTTCGGCCTGCTCGAACGCGCGGTCGTTGCAGCTGGTGATCGCGGCGCGGAAGGTCCGCTCCTTCGTCCCTACCAAGTTTGGCTGCTTGCGCTCGGGCTTATTGCTCTTGCCGGAAGCAGCCTGCTCGGCGCGATATGGGCTGCAGCGGCCGTTGCTGCCGCGGCTTGTGCCGTACCCTGGCGCGTTCGCCGGCTTGCCGCCAGCCGCATCATTGGGCCGTCGGTTCTGCTCGTGGTCGTGCTGGCGCCGCTCGGGCTCTACTATCTCTGGACGGTGCTTGGAGGGGCAGGCGGCACCAAAGTAGCGACAACTGACGTTCGGACTCTGGTTTTCTCAGCTTACGAGTTGCTGGGCTTTGCGGGCCTCGGGCCGGGCCGCACGGATCTGCGCGCCGGGGAGGGGGCGATCGTCTCCTCTTACTTGGTTGCGTTGGCGAGCTACGCCATCCTGGTCGCGGCTGTAACGCTGGCCGGCGTGATCCAGGCAATTCGCGATGTTCCGCTTCGCGCACTGGCGGCCTGTGCCATCGCGTTCACGGCCGCCGCTGCACTGATCCTGATTGCCGGATATATTCTGCACTGGCGAGTCGTAGGTCGCCATCTCGCGCCCGCAATCGCGGTCGTCTTGGCGCTGCAGGCGGCGGGTGTGGTGTTACTTTGGCGTCGGCCTGTCGGTAAGCTCGTCGTGCTTGGCTTCCTGACGATGGCATTGGCCTCCGGCGCAAGCATCAGATTCGCGCCCCGTCACGCGAAGGACGACTATCGCTCTGCGGCCGCCGTCGTACGCTCAGCCCTCACCGAGGGTGATCGGGTCTGGTGGAGCGCTGACGCGCTTGGCGCGCTCGTTTACCATGTGCCGCTGGGTCAGGAGTGTGGCAGTGCACTCTATGTTTCTGAACCGCGGCCAGGTTTTGCTTCCGCACTGCAGGTTCCAACCCTGATCGTCGCCAGCAAGCCCGATATCTACGATCCGGAAGGGGTACTAGCCGCGTTCCTATCCGACCAGCATTTTCAGATCACCGAAACCTTTCAGGCTTTCCAGATCTGGCGACGCGCGCCATCGACGGGTTCATTGCCTTGCGGCTAAGCGCCGATATTGCGCTTCGAGCTGCCGCGATCATCGCCACTGAGCTCGGTGTGATCTAGCCGCCGTTGGCGAAAAATAATCTCGGAGACTGTATTCAGCGCGGCGCCGAACCAGAAACGTCCTGAGCATTCGGCGGCGTGTCCGCAGTGGAGGTGGCCTCATCTGCTCCGATGTCGACCTTGCCGTTCACGCGGGCCTGCCCGTCAATGTCGACAGATCCGAGCCCGAAAGCGGACGTTCCTGCATTGGTGGCCGGCGAACCCGGCTTCAAGTGGAAATCTCCCGTAGCCGGATTCGAAAGCAGCGGATCAAGCCCAAGCAGGTTTCCGTTGGCGGCGTCCGGCATTTGGCCGTCCGAAAGCACCGATGCCTCGCGCGGAGTGCCGTTGAAGGTGATATTGTTGTACCACTTCACATCCTTGTTCACGTAGCCGTTGGTGCTGACATCGTTGATGGCTCGGTTTCTGGAGTCCGTTCGCGGATCCGCCACCGCGACGTTGTTCACCCAGGTATTGTAGCTACCCATGGCGTTGCTCAGCTCGCCCCGCCAGCTTCCCTTGTTGGCGTTGTCATGGTTGTTGTGCCAGACGGTATTGTTGCGCACCGTGACGAAGTCGCTCAGGAAGACGTGGATGCCCTTGCCACCATTGCCGTAGGAGACATTGCCCTCGATCAGAGTGCCGTAGCGGTATTTGGTGTCCTGAAAGCCGTCGATGATGATACCGTTTCCATCCGTATGTTCCCAGTTGATAGCGGGTCCTTGCACGTTATCGTAACTTATGTTGTTCCTGATGATGTTGCGGAATTCGGCATTGCCTGCGGCGAGATCCATGTTCTGCCAGAGCGAGATGCCGCTGCACTGATAGCCGTTCGTCGCGGCGTTGCCGTAGACCCGGTTGTCTTCGATTGTCAGCCAATCCGATTTGGCGCTGGAAATACCCGAACCGCCGCTGTCATGGGCGATGTTGTCCTTGATCGTGACATGGTGCGACCCTTCAATATCGATCGCATGTCCCCCGCCGCCAACGACGTCGAAGCCCTCGATCTTGACGTAGTTTGCCCGCACATTCAGCGTGCTGTAGCTGTCCGAAGAAGGCGGTCTGAGTAAAGCGTCACCCGGCAATTCGGAGCGGATGGTGACGTAATTATCCGCCGCACCATCCTTCGTCACCACGATCTGCTCATGGTACGTTCCAGACCTTACCACCACCTGATCGCCGGGCTTGAGCTGCGCCTGCATGGCGCGACTAATCGTCTTCCATGGTGCAGACAAGCTGCCTTTGGCGATGTCGCTTCCGTCAGTGGCAACATAATAGTCCGTCATCACTATTCTCCTGTCCCAGTAGTCTGCTGATCCCTAGGGTGCTGGCTGTGATGATTGATGGCGTTCACCCGCTGCCCAAGGCGGCAGCGGGTCGCTCAAGCCCTATTAAATCCTTGGTAATACTCAGATTTACGATTTGAAATCGTGGTATTTCATCAACGACCTTGCGTA
>UCCS01000156.1 GCA_900470965.1 Hyphomicrobiales bacterium | reverse complement strand
TCGGCCTTGAGCCTTGCAAGGCCGAGCAGCATCGCCGGGTAGTAATAGTCCGAGGCGAGAATATCGCAGAGCCCTTCGCGGATCATGTCGGCCGCACCGATCGAGGCGAGATGGCTGCCGCCGCGCGTCGCGTTCGGTGCGCCGAAGACGATGAAGTCGCCGGCATCGCGGGCGGCCCGCGCCACCCGCCGGTTCATCGGGAATTCGCAGATCCTGGCACCGCGGAGACGGAAGAAGTCGCGCGTTTCGATCTGGCTGTCGTCATGCGACAGCATCGGTGCGCCCGAGGCCTGGCCGAGCGCTGCCACTTCCTCGATTGCATCTGGCACCTGCGGACGGCGCGCCCACATGTTGCGCACGAGTGCCACCATGTCCGCCACCGGGATTTTCGCCCGCTTGGCGCGCTCCCCCATCTTCTCGGCGAAGGCAGGCGTTTCGGGATCGACTGTCGGGAAGGCCGGATCGAGGTCGAACGGCCGTTCCTGCAGCGGCGTCGAAGGATGCAGCATCGCCATCGAGGTGTGGTCGTTGAAGGCAATCGACGGCAGGCGCGGACCGGCAAGCGCCTCGCGAATGAGGTCGATCGCCTCGAAGCAGAAGGTCTCCCAGCGCAGCTGCACGCGATTGTCCACCGTCAGCCGGGGCGTGAGCGCGTCGAGCGCACGCACGATGGCATAACCGGTTTCGACCGAACGCAGCCCAGGCTCCCAGCTCAGCGTCAGCGCATGATAGGCCGTGGCGATGCCGTTGGCGGCAAGCTGGCGGTCGGTTTCGAGCAGCGCGGCCGCGACCGGCAGCATCGTGCCGGGCCGCGGCATGACTTGCCGCTCGAAGGCATCGCCATGAATGTCCACGAAAGCCGGGCCGAGCAGATGGCCTCGTCCATCGATAGGATCCGCCCCGTCGCGCGCACCGTCGATATCAGTGATCCGGCCGTCTTCGACACGCACGGAGGCGGTCTCCAGACGGTCGCCAAAAACCACGGTTGCACCCTCGATAATCACTGCCGGATTGTTTTGCATGGGTCTCATTCCGAAAAAAAGAGGCGCAGCAGCTGAGTCCCTCGACAGGCTGCGCGCAGGCCGCCGCTTCTAACCAGCGGATATGACAAATTTGCGAACGTCGCTGTGCGTTGGCACTATTTGATCGCATGCGGCAGCGCTCCCTCCTCCTCGCCTCAATCCGGGCTCTTCTTGCCCGGGTGGAAGCTGCTTTACGGATATGTCTGCGAATGGCACGCTCAATGACAAGGCGACGCGTCGGCAGTTGCTGAACCATAGTCCGGGATTCGATTCGTTTGCATTCCTCCGCGCGGATCAGAGCAAGCAGCGTTAAATTAATGGCCAAGCAGTCGGAAAAGATCGGGTCGTCACGGCGCAGGCAAAGCAAGGGCGCGCCCGCCCGGTCTACACACGTCTCCGGGCCCGAATTCCTGAAGGGCCGGGATCGCGACATTGCCCTGATCGACCAGATGATCGCGCGGATCGATCAGGGCGGATCGACGCTCGTGATCAGCGGCGAGCCCGGGATTGGAAAATCCGCCCTCCTCGAACGGGCCAGGCATCAGGCCCGCGAACGCGATCTGACGGTCTTGAGCATGACCGGCGTTCTGGCCGAGGTTCATCTGCCCTTCGCAGCGCTCGAGCAGGCGCTCCGCCCGCTGATGAAGGAGGCCGTCAACCTGGTTCCCCGTCAGCGATCTGCCTTGTTCTCCGCTTTCGGCATGCATGATGACATGGGCGCACCCGACATCTTTCTGGTGGCGCTCGCCGCACTGTCCCTTCTGACGGAAAGTGCTGCGCGCAGGCCCATCCTGCTCATCGCCGACGACGTCCAGTGGCTGGACGAGGCGACCTATGAGGTGCTGGCCTTCATCTCACGCAGGCTGAGTTCGGATCCTATCGTCCTGTTCGTGGCCATGCGCGATGGCTTCGACCGCCTGTTCGACGATCCCTCCCATCTGCGGCTTCGGCTTTCGGGGCTCGGCGAAGCCGATGCCGAGCACCTGCTGGACGCCCATGCGCCTGATCTTTCGGCCGACCTGCGCAGCCGCTTCCTCCAGGAGGCCGCGGGCAATCCCCTCGCCCTCCTGGAACTGCCGCGCGACAGGCGAGCGGCTGATATCAAGGATACGACATGGCTTCCACTGACGGAACGCCTGGAACGCGCCTTCTCGTCCCGGCTGACCGATCTTCCCGCTGCAACCCGGATGCTGCTGTTCGTGGCGGCGGAAAACGACGGGACATCGCTCCACGAAATCCTGCGCGCGGGCAAAGCCGTGTTGGGCGAAGAAGTGGATGTCAGTACTCTGACGCCCGCCATTGCCGCCAGGCTGATCGACCTTGACGAAACGGAGGTGCGGTTCCGGCATCCGTTGGTGCGTTCGGCAATGCACCAGGCGGCAGATCTGGCGACGCGGCACCGGATCCATGCCGCTCTTGCCGAGATCGTTCATGAAGAGCTGGACCGGCATTTATGGCATCGTGCGGCGGCAACGATCGGACCGGATGAGGAACTGGCGGGCGAATATGATGTCATGGCCGGCCGCGCCTTGCGCAAAGGTGCCGTCGCCATGGCAATCGAGGTTCTCGAAAAGGCGGCGGCGCTGAGCGGTACACCGCGAGCCAGGAGCGACCGTTTCTTGCGCGCCGCCGAGCTTGCCGCCGATCTCGGCCAGCCGGACTTGCTGGAGCGACTGCTGCGCCAGGCCAATGTCAGCGAGCCCGATCCTGTTGCATCGGCGCGGATCGGCTGGTGCCGCGAGATGGGTCAGCCTCCGATGGTCAACGACCCCGCGAAAATCCCCAGTCTGGTTGGCCTCGCCGCTGAGGCCAATGCTGCTGGCGCCACGGATCTGGCAAGCAACCTGCTCTGGCGCGCCGCGCAACGCTGCTGGTGGAGCAATGCGGATGGGGATCTTCGCAAAACCATCCTGAAGGCGGCAAATAAGCTGAAATTGCCCGACACCGATCCACGCCTGATCGCCATATCCGCTTACGTCGAGCCGCTTCATCTCGGGAGCGAGATATCAGGCAAGCTCCAGCAGCTTGCCGGCACGAGCGGCGGCAATCCGGTCGCGGCGCGCATTCTCGGCAGTACGGCCAATGTCATCGGCGCCTTCGACCTTGGCGTCGGTTTGCTCACCTATTCGGCTGCCGCCCTGCGCGATCAGGGGCGGCTCAGCGACCTCGCGCGCGTGCTTTTTGCTCAAGCCTGGGCAGAGATGGAAGTCGGCGACTGGACGGGCGCGATGCGGGAGGCCGAAGAATCCGTTCGCTTCGCCGAAGAAACGGGAGGAACGCTCTGGATTGCCGCGGCCACGATCGTCAAGGCGAGGCTTGCGGGCATGATGGGCAATCTGGACCAGTCACAGGCCTATGCGGCCCAGGCAGAACGCCTGGTCGTCTCGGTCGGCGCGAGTTTCCTGCTGGCAATGCTGCAGATTGCACGCGGCACGGCCGCCATCGGCGCAGGCCGGCATTGGGAGGCCTACGAGCATCTGCGGCGTCTTTTTATCCCCGCCGATCCGGCTTTCAATTCCGGTCTGCAATTCTTCGGTCTTGCTGATTTCGTGGAGGCCGCAGTGCTCTCCGGACATGCCGAAACGGCCGAGGAAGTGATCGAGGAGATGCAGCGTGTCGCCGGTCCGTCGCCAGTGCCGTGGGTCGAAACGATGCTCTCCTACGGCACGGCACTGCTCGCAACACCTGCGGAGGCCGAGCGGTTCTATCTGCAGGGTCTCGGGCCCTGCGCAAGCAAATGGCCTTTCCTGAGGGGACGTCTTCTGCTCGCCTATGGCATATGGCTGCGTCGCCAGCGTCGGTCCGCCGATGCGAGAGCGCCGCTACGCGAGGCCCGTGACATCTTCGATGCGCTGAGCGCCCTGCCCTGGAGCGAGCGTGCGCGCGAGGAACTGCGCGCTTCGGGAGAAGCGAGCCGCAAGCGAACCGAATATGTCTGGGAGATGCTGACCCCACAGGAGCTGCATATCGCCCAGCTTGCCGCCGAGGGTCTGTCGAACAAGGAAATCGGCGCCAGGCTTTATCTGTCGCACCGAACGGTCGGCTACCACCTTCATCGCATCTTTGCGAAGACCGGCGTCACGTCGCGCTCGGGGCTGCGTCCCATTCTGACGGACGCCATCACTCCTGAAAGCTGACCACCGACCTGTCACCGGAGTGGTCACCAGTCGCCAGACTGGTCATTTGACAGAAGCGGAAGCTCCTCGCCGGGGGCTACCAATGCGGCTGCGTGCAACCTTCCCGGAGAGAAAGACCGTGAAATTCTTGCCCCTACTCGCAACCCTCAGCCTCGGAGTAACTCTCATGATTCAGCCCGCTCAAGCGGCGCCCGACGCCGCGACCGACCCGCGGATCGACCCCCAGGTCCGCGCCTTCCTTGCCGAGATCAACAAGGATCCAAGCCCGTTCTGGAAACTGCCGCAGCCCAAGCCCCAGGACATCCTGAGCGGGCTTCAGAACATGACGCCGGTCGACATGTCAGGCGTGACCACGACCGAGCAGACCATCACCCAGGATGGTCTAAGCGTGAAGATCTACATCATGAAGCCCGAACACATTACCGGCAAACCCGGCGTGCTGCTCTTCATTCACGGCGGCGTCTGGATCGTCGGCAATTTTGAAAACCACCAGCGCCTGCTGCGTGATCTCGTGGTCGGCTCCGGCCAGGTCGGCGTGTTCGTCGAATATACGTCCCTGCCGGAAGCACGCTTCCCGACCCAACTCGATCAGTCCTATGCCGTGCTGAAATGGGTGGCGGCTCACGCCGGTGAATTCGGCGCGGATGGCAGCAGGATCGCGGTTGCCGGCAATTCGGTCGGCGGCAACATGACCGCGGCCCTGACGCTGATGGCCAAGGACCGCAACGGCCCGAAGATCAGCTTCCAGGCCCTTCTCATCCCCGCGGCCGATGCCAGCGTCGATACGGGCTCCTATCACGAATATGGAGAGCAGCGCTTCCTGGCGCGCGCATTCATGAAATACGGCTGGGATCTCTACGCGCCCGACGCCAAGACCCGCGACAACCCCTATGTATCGCCGCTGCGCGCCAGCATCGACCAGCTCAAGGGCCTGCCGCCGGCACTCGTCATCACTGCCGAGAACGACCCGCTGCGCGACGAGGGCGAGGCCTATGCCCGCAAACTGAAGGAAGCCGGCGTGACCGTGGCTGCGGCCCGCTACAACGGCACGATCCATGACTTCGTGCTGTTGAACGCGATCCGCAATGTGCCTTCCACGGAAGCCGCGATCGAACAGATCAGCGACAATCTGCGCCGCTATCTCGAACCCGCAACGCATTGATCGATGCGGCGACGCGGCGGCCATCAGCGCGCCGCGTCGCTGGCTTGCATCGATCCTTGCCCGTCCCAGGTGACGGTCCCGGTAGTTCGAATAAAAACGGAAAGGCTCTAAACCAAGGGAACCTTAAAAAACAGCTTCTGCTGCTCGGGCCTGTCTGAGGGATGGGGCGCGCGTCGCACCAGCTGACCGCCAACTCGCTCTATGACGGCGCGGGAAATGACGTTCTCTTCATTGCAGAGAATATCGAGCTCACTCAGCCCCCGGGATTTTGCGAACTGGAGCAGAGCATCAAGCGCGGCTGTGGCGTAGCCCCGGCCCTGTTTCCAGGGCACCACCGAGTATCCGACATGTCCCGGAATACCATCGGGAACTGTCCAGGTGACGGGCAGATAGCGCAGGTCGATCCTGCCGCAGAACTCCCCATCCCAAATCCAGAACGTGTGATTGGTGAGTGCCATGGCCGTATCGCCAATCTGCTGTCCGGCCGAAGCATGTCGCCCCATCAGCTTGTCGAGATATGCCGCAGGATCATTGCGAAGGTCCTGAAGTTCGGCTTCGATGAAGCCAGTATCTCCAATGCGCCGCGGGTCGGGCGACCAGCCCTTCGCCAGCGCCGCTTCATACCCCGAGAGCTTCTCAAGGTCCGGCATGACCAGGATTGGGCGTCCGTCCAACATCCAAATTCCAACCAACTCGAATAGACCGGCCAGATCGCAGCCGCGGTTCAGCCGATACCACCCGTCCAGTCAGGAGCCGTCAATAGAGCGACTTCCTGTAGGCGTCTTCGAGTTCGTCATCTATCTTGCGCATTTCGATATCATCGGTCGGAGCGCCCGTTGTCTGATCCAGGATGATCTTTGAAAGCGAGGGCATCTCGCTACGATCCTGAAAGTGCTCCGGGTCCCACAAATGAGAGCGCCTGAATGCCTTGGCGCAGTGAAGAAAGACCTCACCCACCTTGACCAATATAGCGAGCTTGGGCACGCGTTCGCCGACACCCATATCCGCGAGGATATCAGGATCGGTCACCAGCCTGGCCTCGCCATTCACGCGAAGCGTGTCGTCAAATCCCGGAATGATGAAGAGCAGTCCAACGCTGGGATTGGTGAGAATATTGGCCAGCGTATCGAGGCGATTGTTGCCCGGCCGGTCCGGAATCGCCAATGTGTGCGGATCGAGGATTTTCACAAAGCCGACCGGATCGCCGCGAGGGCTGACATCGGCTTTGCCATCCTGGTTCTGGGTGCCGATGCACAGGAATGGCGATCGCCTGATAAACTCCTGTGCGTGCCTGTCGAGCGCGCCCATACACTTCTGAGCTGCCAGAGCATGCGTCGGTTGAAACAGCTCTCGAAGAGCCTGTTCATCCCTCACGACAAATTTTGGATCGACACTGAACGCCTTCATTCCATTTTCCTCCCGCAGCCCCCTGTCGGACGGATCGCGTCCAAGGTAATGATGTACGTACCTCAGATTTGAGGCGTTCGTCAAGCCGCGGTATCCTGGGGAGCGAAGTGGGTTCGTGAATGCAGGTATCTGCCCTGCTCTCAGTCCCCGTCTCTCAGCCATCAAGCTGGTGATATCAACTCGATGGTCGGGAAATACGAGCGGTACCGGCCAACATCGCGCGTCAGGACCGGCAGCTTCTGAACCGCAGCCTGCGCGCCGATGAGAAAATCCGGCAAGACACCGGTGCGGGACCCGCCGGCGCGGCGATACTGTGTGAATGCCTTTCCTGCCAGAAACAGCGCAGCGCGCGGGAAAGGAGCCAGGATCAGCTCCGCTTCGTCGATAAACGCATCAAGTTCCTCGATGCGTTCATAGCGGACGGCAAGTTCCGCATAGATGATATCATTGATGAGCAAAGGCCCCGCGAGACTGGCTGCTTCGAGCTGCTCTATCGACCAGTCGGCCCAGATCGGGTCGTTCGTTACGAGGTCGAGCAGGACGTTGGTATCGACAAGCGTCACGCATCACCGCGAGTGAGCGCCATGATCGCATCCGTGTCGAGGCCCTTTCCGGCATGTCCGCGGAGATGCTCGAAGCGGCTGGCCGGCTTTTTCCTGTCGGCGCGCGTCAGCACCACGCTGCCATCTGCAGCCCGATGAAAGTCGACCTTACTTCCGGGCGTGATCCCCAGGAGCTCGCGAACCGCCTTCGGAATCGTCACCTGCCCTTTTGCCGTCACCGTCGTCGCCATGATCGCAATCCTGTAATACCGCTCCACAATCAGGTATTACTTTTCGCATTCGGTTTCAAGTTCGGCTCAGCGATCGGCCACCTTCAAGGCCTGCATAGCAGCCGGCCAAATGGATCAAAGCGCCCATGAACACCTCATGCGCTGAACAGGTTGGCGGCCATATAATCGACGAAGGCCCTGACCTTGGGTGACAGATACCGGCTGCTCGGCCAGAGAACCCTGAAGGTTCCCGTATCGTCAAGATGATCGTCCAGCAGCCGGACGAGCTTGCCTTCGGCGATCTCCGACGCCACGGCGAAAGGCGGAAGGCAGGTGATGCCGAATGAGCGTTCGGCAAGGTAGATCAGCGGCTCCAGCGTGCTTGCCACCGTGGTCACCGGCAGATCGAGCTTGACCGCAATGCCGTCACGCACCAATGGCCAGGGTTCCAGCCTGCCGGAATTGGCGAAGCGATGGTGCAGGCACCGGTGATCGACCAGATCCTCGGGCACATCAGGATGACCTGATGTCGCGAGATATTCGGGCGAGGCCACGATCACGTGCCGGAATGTGCCGAGCTTCCGGCTCATCAGTCTCGTATCCCTGACATCTCCGGTCCGGATGACCGCGTCGAACCCCTCCTCGATGACATCGACGAGGCGGTCGGTGAAATCGAGATCGAGATTGATCTCCGGATAGGCTGCCATGAAGGACGATATGGTCGGCATGAGAAGCATGCCGGCGAGCGGCAGGCTGACACGCAGCTGGCCCCGCGGCACAGAATGCGATCTCGAAAGCCTCGCCCGTACCTCCTCATATTCGGCCTGAATGCGTCTGCATGTTTCGAGGAAGAAGCTGCCCTCCTCCGTCAGGGCCATGCTGCGGGTCGAGCGGTTGAACAGGCGCACGCCGAGCTCTTCCTCCAGCCGCGCGATCGCCTTGCCGACCGCCGAGCCCGAGATGCCCAAGCGATGCCCGGCGGCCACGAAACTACCGGCCTCTGCGACTTGAACGAAAATGCCTGATGTGCCGAGCCTGTCCATTGCGGAAAAAATATCCGATCTGTTGAGAATACCGGCCCATTTCTCCGATATTTGCCATCCGATATCCAGACCTTGCCGCGGCCATTTCGTCCGTGCGCTTCAAATGGAGATCTTCATGAACACCAAAGCGATCGCCGCCTTTGCGGACGCTCCCGTTCCCACCACCTTCATCGTCAACGTCATTCATGCCCATCCCGGAAAGCAGGAGGAAGCCTTCGAGATCATCCAGGACGTGGTGCATTACGTCGCCGAGCGGAAGGAAGGTTTTCTCTGGAGCAGCCTGGCGAAGAGCAGCGATGGCCTGACGGTCGTCAACATCGAGGCGATCCAGGACGCCGGCAATGTCGGCGAGTTCTTTTCCGATCCTGATTTCGCCGAGAAGTTCAAGCGGCTGGACACGGTCTCCAGCAGCGAATTCCACACCTATACGGTCGCGGACCTCGTGCTCCCGAAGCGCGAAATGGCCGGGTGATCCATAATGACCGGATCCATTTCCGAACGGAATGCGCCCGGCCGACAGAAATCCGGCGGAGGGACCTTCCCTTTGCCGGTGCTGACCACGCTCGCGCCCTCCGGTTTGTCAAAATCCTGACCGAATCGCCTCCGGGGAACCGCAGAGCCTGCTTGCCCGTTTTGCGACGGCGACAGCCGGAAGTTACCAAAACCCTAACATGTTGATTTATAGAGCTGTCGCATTTGAATATTCTGTTGCCGCCCGGCAACGGCCTGTCGCCTTTGGCGCAGTACGGCTCGCTTTGTGATAAGCTGATCTTGCGGGACAGGCCGAACCGGCGCAGAAAAAGCACACCCTTTAATCGTATTTATATTAGCAACAACTTCATAAGAGGCAGCATGAGCTTCGGCGTTGTCGGGACTTTTGATAAGGCAAGACTTTTTGCGAGCGTGAGCCTCGCTGTGCTGGCGTTCTATTGCTGGCCCTCATCGGCGGCGACCGCGAGGGAATACCGGGTCAGCAACGAAACGGAATTGCGCAACACCATCACCACCGCGAATGGGGATGGCGACGCCAGTTCGACGATCGTCATGACCGGCAGCTTCTCCATTTCAACGGCGATACTGCCAGTCCCGACGAAGCCGATCACGATCGATACCAACGGCTTCGTCTTGACGAATACCTATGATCCCGCAGCCGGCGCGAGCAGGGGCACGCTCACGATCCAGCAATCGGTCGGAGCTCTCGTCCCCGTGACGTTCTCGGGCACTCTGGTGGCAGCAAGCGCCGGTGCCGCCGCCACGACATCAGGGCAAATCGGTGCCGTCGTTACTGCCACCGCATTCACGAATGATGGATCGATCCGCGGCGGAAATGGCGGCGGCGGCGGCGGTGCCGCAGCTTCAGGCGGCATTGGCGTACGTGCGCTGACAGGCTCGTCTCTCACCAATAACGGCACCATCGTGGGTGGCGACAGCACGTCGGCTGGCGGTGGACAAGGCGTCGCCTACGGCAATGCGGTGGGAGGTCCCAATACCATCCTCAACATGGGAACGATCCGCGGAGGAAACGGGCCGACCAACGGAACGGCGGGTGCCGGCATTCTCGCGCAAGGAACAACGGCGGGCCAGATCGTCAATTTCGGCACGATCGAGGGCGGAACGGGTGCCATCGCCATCGTGGCCTCGAACGGAATAGTGAACCTCGATATCGTCAATAGCGGCACGATCCGCGCAGGCGCCGGCCAGACGGACGCGATCGGGCGCGGCGCGGCGGCAACGACGGGCACACTGAAGCTCGAGCTGCAGCCGGGCTCGGTGATCGAGGGCAACGTCGTCGCGGGTGCCGTGCCGACGACAGACGTGCTGCGGCTTGGCGGCACGGGCAGCGACACATTCGACGTGTCC
>UCCS01000060.1 GCA_900470965.1 Hyphomicrobiales bacterium | reverse complement strand
CGTTGCGGACTGCGACACGGCCGATTTCGGCGGGCTGCTGAGCGGCATCGGCGCCAGCCGGCGAGTTCTTGTCAGCAACGAGCTGGAGAACCTCCGGGCTTCCATCGACGCCATAAGTGCGGATCTCGTTGCGGCCGGCGGCGGCGATCGCCTGCGTGGCGCCGAGCTGCGGAATGTCCCAGGCCGACCAGACGGCCTTGATCGAGCCCTTGTCCGGATATTTGTTGAGGATCGCAGTGATCTGCGTGAAGGCGTCCTGAACCGTATTCGGGATGACATCGCGCAGTTCTGGCTGGATGATCTTCACCTTCGGGAAATACTTGATGACGTTGACGAGCTGGTCGTAGCGGATCGCGCAGGGTGTCACGCCGTAGAACCCGTTGAAGACGACGATATTGCCTTCGCCACCGATATCGGAGACGAGCTGCAGGGCGAGATCCTTGCCAATGCCCCAATTGTCCGACGTCGTGTTGTTGATCGAATTGGTTGAGCCGACATCGACGGTCAGTACCGGGATGCCGGCGTCACGGGCCTTCTTCAGCCAGGGATCGATGACGCTGAGCGTGCCGAGGATCTGGACGATTGCATCCGGCTTCTGTGCGACAAGTGTCTGAAGCTGGGCGATCAGCTTGCCGTCGTTACGGCCGGCATCAACGGCGATCGGCTCGCCGCCAAGCCGCTTCACCTCTTCGATCTGGGCATTATAGACCTGCAGATCGAAATAGTGGTCCGTGCCGGTAGCGCTGATGGCGATACGCTTGCCCTTCAGGGAAAGCCCCTCGTTGTCGGCCCTTGCAGCCGGCGCGGTCAGCAGGCTGGCGCCTGCAAAGGTCGCACTGGCGACAGCCGCGAGCTTCAAGATTTCACGGCGTCCGAAGCCGCCTCCAAGTCCTTCATTCATAACGATACCCTCTCAATTTGATAGTCTGTAAATTATATAGATTTAATGCGTATAAGAGGTACGTTATTCCAAAAGCACGCGGCCGCAGGAAATTTTCTGAAAGCCTAAACCTGGCTTCAGCGATCGCTGTTGCGGCCGAGCCCATAGGTCAGGGCAAGTGCTCCGACGAGTACAGCGCCTTTGACGAAATCCTGCGTGTAATAGGGCGCGTTCAGCATCGTCAGGCCGTTGAGCAGCACGCCGACGAAGACGGCGCCGGCAATGGTGCCGAGAACGTTGGGGCGACGCAGATTGAGAACGGCAAAACCGATCAGGGCAGCGGCCACCGAGTCCATCAGCAGTGAGCCGCCGGAGGAGACATCGCCGCGCCCGACACGGGCGGCGATCACGATGCCACCGAGGGCTGCCAAGGTCCCCGAGATGACATAGGCGAGCGTCTTCAGCCGGGTGGTGGAGGCGCCAGCAAGCCGCGTCGCCACCTCATTGCCGCCGGTCGCAAAAAGCAGCCGGCCAATGCGGGTACGCTCGGTCAGCACGAAGAGGACGATGGCGACGACGGCCATCAGCACGACGGAAACGGGTAGGGTGGCAAACAGGCTGTAGCGGCCGATCAGCAGGAAAGCCGGATCATAGGCACCGGTCGCCTTGGAGCCGTCAGGCAGGACAAGGCCGGCAGAAATCGACCGCCCGGCCGTCGGAATAAGCTGCAGGCCGGACAGGAGGAACATCATGGCAAGCGTCGCCAGCAGATCGGGTACGCGCAGGCGCACGATCAGGAGGGCGTTGACGAGCCCGACCGCGGCGCCGAAGGCAAGCACCAGCGGCACGGTGGCGAAAACATCGATATGCCAGACGATCATCGCATAACTTGCGGCCATGACGCTGGATGCGGCTACTGCGCCGATCGAGAGATCAAAGCCGCCGACGGCAAGCGTCACCGTCACACCGGCGCCGAGGATTGCAACGACCGATACGGCCTGCAGGATGCTCATCAGATTGCCGATGTTGATGAAGGCCGGTTGGGCGATGGTGAAACCGATCACCATCAACCCGAGCAGGATGAACACCGCACCGGCGCGCAAAAAGCTGCCGAGTGCCAGAGCGCGGCTATCCTCTTTATGGCTCTGAGGGACCGCACTGGTCTTTGGCAGGGCCTCTTCGTCGATGGTCGTCATGCGGAAATTTCCTGTGGAGCTGAAGAAGAGGCGATATCGACGAGATCGGGCAGCAAGCTGTGGTGGTCGATCGTCAGGATGCGATCGGCGACCTCATAGGCCTCTTCGGGATCGGATGTGGCGATCAGCGTCGCGCGGTCGGTGCGTGCCCGGATCGCCTGGATGATGTCATGGCGGGCGCCGACATCGACCCCCTGGAACGGCTCGTCGAGCAGCAGCAGCCGGCTTGGCTCCGCCTCCCAGCGGGCGATGACGGTCTTCTGCTGGTTGCCGCCCGACAGAGTCCAGATCGAGGCGAGCGGACCGGCGGCCTTGATGCCCAGTCGGGAAATGGCCTGCTCTGCTTCGCGCCGCTCGCGGCCGCCGAAAAGCAGGCCGCTCGGATACCATTTGGCAAGATGCGGCAGGCTGATGGTGGCGGCGAGCGAATTGCCGGGCCAGGCGGCCGGCATCAGCGAGGAGCGATGGCGGTCCTCCGCCGCCATGGCGACGCCTGCGGCAATCGCCTCGCCCGGCGATTTCGGCCGGTAGGGCTTGCCGTCGAGCTGCATCGCGCCGTCAGCTAGGTCTCGAACGCCGAAGATCGCCGACAACAGGCGGCTTTTGCCGGCGCCCAGCACGCCGGTGATGGCAACGACCTCGCCTTCGTGCAGGGTCAGGTCGAAGGGCTTGCTTGACGGCAGGAGGCGGATGCCGTTCATCTCGAAAACGGCTGAGCCCGTTGCTGGGCGGGCGTCCGGCCGCGCAGCTTCAAGCCTGCGGCCGATCATCGTTTCGATTGCGCTTGAAAAGTCGATCGGCCGGTTAAAGCTGCCGACGATGCGGCCGCCGCGCATGACGAGCGCTCGATCTGCGATGGCCTCGAGATCGGCGGTCCGATGTGAGATATAGAGGATGGCAAGGCCTTGCGCCCGCAAGGTGAGCAGGATGTCAAACAGGCGCCGGCTCTCGTCCGCCGAAAGGGTTGCGGTCGGCTCGTCGAGGATCAGCAGCTCGGCCTTGTTGGCAAGCGCCCGGGCGATCGCAACCAACTGCCGATCGGCGGCGGTCAGATCGCCGAAATCCCGGTGGAGCGGCAGCGAGAAGCCGGCGGCATCGAGCATGGCACGCGCTTCGCGCCGTACGCTTGTCCGGGAGAGAAAGAAGGGCGTGCTGCCCTCGGCAAAGCGATGCAGCAGCAGAGCGTCGGCAACGGTCAGCCCCGCCGCTCCGACAAGATCTGTCGACTGATGGACAGTGACGACGCCGGCCTTTGCCGCCTCGGATGGCGTTTTCGGAGAAAAGGGCCGGCCGTTCAGGCTGATTGTGCCGCCATCTGCCGCAAGCACGCCGGAGACTATCTTTACCAGCGTCGATTTGCCGGCGCCATTGGCTCCCATCAGCGCGACGATCTCACCCCGCTCGATAGAGAAATGCGCGCCGGAAAGCGCGCGTGTGGACCCGAAACTGCGGGTGATATTGTCGACTTGAAGGAGCGGCATCGGGCAAATCCGGGTCTGCTTTTAAGCCGCGATATTGGCCTGACAGATGCCCGAACTTCGAGGCAAGCCTTGCCCCGGTCGCAAGCCGATGAGAACAAAGAATCTCCTGAATCCGCAAAAATCGGATCATTAAATCTACTAAAAACATAGAGTTTATATCTAATAATTTCATGCGTCGCAGGGAGCTGCCAACCTGTCAGACGACGCTCCCGATTGACTAGAGGATCGCGACGATGAAATCCTTCGCACGGCTGGGGCTCTCTGCAGCCGCAATTTCTTTTTCTCTCTATCAGGCCTCCTTTGCCGCTGGCCTTAACGGCGCACCGGCGCCCTTCGATAAGGGCGGCGTCAAGGTGGCACTGATCAGCTACATCTCGGCGGGTGACTTCTTCCAGGCTTATCAGGCCGGTGCGGAATCCCAGGCCAAGGCGCTCGATATCGACCTGCGCGTCTTCCCCGGCCGGCAGGATGCTGCCGAGCAGCGTGAGCAGATCCTTCAGGCGATCAATCTTGGCGTGGCCGGGATCGTCGTCGATCACGGCCTGCCGGAATCGCTCGGCGATGTCGTCCAGCAGGCGCTGGATAAGGGCATCAAGGTCGTCGCCTTCGACGTCAACCTCAACAATCCCAAGGTGCCGCAGGTGGAGCAGAGCGACCACGAACTCGCTCAACTCGGGCTCGAGCAGGTGGTGAAGGATAACGGCAAAAATTTCAACGCCGGCTATGTCTATGTCGCCGGCTTCGCGCCGCTCGACCGCCGCAACGAGGTGTGGGAGAAGTTCAAGTCGGAGAATTCCGGCGTCGTTGAAAAGGCCCGGTTCGGTAACGTGAGCGACACGACCGCGACCTCGACGGCCGATCAGGCCAAGGCCGCACTGACCGCCAATCCCGATATCAGTGTCGTCTTTGCGCCCTATGACGAGTTTGCCCGTGGCGTAAAGCTTGCCGCCAACGACCTTGGTATTGCAAGCAAGCTGAAGATCTATTCGGCCGACGTTTCGACTGCTGACATTCAGGAGATCACCGAAGAGGGCAGCCCCTGGGTTGCGACCGTCGCCACCAACCCGGCTGTCGTTGGCGCCGTCTCCGTCCGCGCCGCGGCTCTGCAGATCGCCGGACAGGACGTCCCCCATCAGATCACAGTCAAGCCGACGCTGCTCACGCAGGAAAGCCTGCGCGCAGCCGGCGTCAAGACGATCGAGGACCTGGCGCAGAAGATCCCGGCCTTCAGCACAAGCGACGCGGCAACCGCGAGCTGGATCCCGGACAAGCTTTTCTAGGCTGCCTGCCTCGATCTTCCGGCGGGGGTTGTGCGGCCCCCGCCGGCCCATTTTTTTCAGGGAATCGGAGTTTCGACCCATGAGCCAGTCCAATGTCGTCTTCGCGACCAATCGCAGCACGACGCGAGAGGACCTCTTTGCCCGCGCCGAAGATATCTCGGCCGATCTCTCCAGACGCGCCGCCGAGCTCGATCGCGACGGTCGCCCGCCGCTTGCGGAGATCGTCAAGCTGAAGAATGCCGGCCTGCTGAACGCCCTGCATGATCAGAAGATCGGCGGCGGTGGCCTTGATTGGTTGGATGGCTTGCGGCTGGTGCGTATCCTTGCGCGCGGCGAAAGCTCGATCGGCCAGCTGCTCGGCTATCACTTCGTCAACAGCCAGTATGTCTACTGGGCGCTCGAGGAAGCTCGTGCTCATGCGCTAGGTACCGAAACCGTGGCGAAAAACCTCTATTGGGGTGCCGCCGTCAATCCGCGCGATCCGGGTCTTGTGCTCACCCGTCGTGGCAACGGTTATGTGCTGAACGGGCGCAAGTCGTTTTCCACCGCCGCCCATGTCTCTGATTATATCAATGCCAACGCCACGCTCGACGACAAGATCGTCGGTTTCGCCGTGCCGACCAACCGGCCCGGTTATCAGGCAAATGACGACTGGGACAATTTCGGCCAGCGGCTCTCCGACAGCGGCAGTGTCGAGTTCCACGATTTTCCTGTTTATGAGGAAGACTTCGTCGGTCCCCCGGCTGCTCCTGATGCCGCACCGCCGGTGCTTTCCACCTTCAATACGCCGCTCATCCAGCTCGTCTTCGTCAACTTCTATCTCGGCAGCGCAGAAGGCGCGCTCCAGGCTGCCGTCGATTATGTGCGCACGACGACGCGTCCTTGGGTCACCTCGGGCATCGAGCGGGCTGCAGACGATCCCTATATCCTGGAGCGGGTGGGTGAATTCACCGCCGGGTTGAAAGCCTCGGCCGCCTTGGCCGATGCGGCAGCCGCCGCCGTTCAGGCAGGTCTCGCAAAGGGCCATAGCGTCACCGCCCGCGAGCGCGGCGAGGCTGCGGCAGAAGCCTATGCCGCCAAGGTGCATGCAACCCATGTCTCGCTCGATATCACCTCGCGTGTCTTCGAGCTGACCGGCGCGCGTTCGACGGCGGAGAAATATCGCCTCGATCGTTTCTGGCGCAATGTGCGCACTCACACGCTGCACGATCCGGTCTTCTACAAGGCGAAGGAAGTCGGAGAGTTCGTGCTGAACGACAAAATCCCTGAAGTGAGCCTTTACAGCTGAACTCAGGAACATAAGCAAAAAAGAACCCCATTTCCGGTGACGGAAATGGGGTTTTTAGTTGAGGAGAGGGTTCAGAGCGCGCCGTTCTTCGGCGGGATCGCGCCGTTCAGGTGGTAATTGCCGACGACGTGGTACTTCCAGCGCACGGGATCGTGCAGCGTATGGGTGCGGGCGTTGCGCCAGTGCCGGTCGAGATTGAGGTCGCTCTTGACGGCAGAGGTTCCGGCAAGCTCGAAGAGCGTGTTGGTGGCCTCGATGGCGATCTCGGTCGTCAGCACCTTGGCGGCAGCCACCGCAAGCGTGGCGTCGATGACGGTCTTTTCTGTCGTCTCGATCTGCGCTGCATCGACCTTGCGGCCGGCGCATTCGAGGAGTGCTGCCGCAGCTTCCAGCCGGATGGCGATCTGCCCGACCTTCGAGATCGTCATCGGATCCTCGGCGGCGCGTTCCACGCCGCTATCCATCCAGGGGCGTGACTTGGTGCGCACGAATTCGAGCGTCTCGGCGAAAGCGGCACGCGCGATGCCGAGATCGATGCCGGCATGGACGATCTGGCCGACCGAGCCAATCGTCGTCGGGCGCTCGAAACCCTTGTGATGCAGGACGACGGAATCGGCATGGACATAGACATTCTTGAGGATCGTCGTGCCGCTGCCGGTCGTGCGCTGGCCAAAGCCGTCCCAGTCGTCGACGATCTCGACACCCTCGGTGCCCTTGGGCACGAAGGCCATGACAAGCCGGTCTTCCTCATCAAGCGCGAAGACGGTGACCCAGTCGGCAAACAGTACGCCGGTCGAGTAATATTTCTGGCCGTTGATGCGGTAGCCGGGTCCGTCCCTGACGATGCGCGTATTGTAGTGGCCGACCGTCTTCGTACCACGCTCCGAAAGCGCATTGCCGAAACGATCGCCGGCAAGCGCCCGGCCGAAGAAATACCGCTTCTGCTCTTCGCTGCCATCGGTGCGCAGGGCTTCCAGAATATAGAAATGGTTCTGCGGGATCTGGCCGATCGAGCCATCAGCTTCCGCCAGGATCGCGGTCACTTCGGCAAGCACGGCATTCGAAACATCAAGCCCACCATATTGCGCTGGAACGGCAATCGCCAGCAGGCCGGATTGTGCCACCGCGTCGAGTTCGGCGAAAGGCAACCGACGCTCTGCGTCTCGTGCGGCGGCCGTGGCGGCAAATTGAGCGCCGAGCCTGCGGGCCGTCTCAAGTGCCTCCACGTCGCTGGCTATGCGGGCGGCCACGGGCCGGATCTGGTCTTGCTGCCTGAGCACGGTCGTCATCGATTTCTCCAGTTCTGACCGTGATATGGGTGAAAGAAATCGGAGCGACAGGTAAGATTATAAATTCTATAGATGTGATAGAAAATGGAAAGTGCTTGCTTCTGCGAGGTGCGTCGGCACGGCTAACGTCTGCCCCTATCCATCTCACCGGCAATTGACCGGGTTGCCGGTGAAATCGCCGCCAGAAAATGCCAATGCTGATCTCGAATTGCTGTGCGCCAACGCCTACGTAACCCAAACGGATACGTCGTTCCGCCATCACCGTTCAGCAGAGGGCAGGCGGCCGCTTCGCCCGATCCATGAGGAAAAACATGACCCGTTCACGGCAGTTGCGCCTCGGCGCCTTCATGCGTCCCGTTAGCCTGCACACCGGCGCATGGCGCTATCCCGGCTCCTATCCGGATGCCAATTTCAATTTCGCCCATATCAAAGCCTTCGCGCAGAAGCTCGAGGCCGCGAAATTTGATGCCTTCTTTATGGCCGATCACCTGGCGGTGCTCAACATGCCGGTCGAAGCGCTGAAGCGCAGTCACACCGTGACTTCCTTCGAGCCCTTCACGCTGCTGTCCGCGCTTGCCTCCGTCACCGAGAGGATTGGGCTCGCTGCAACGGCATCGACGACCTTCGACGAGCCCTACCATGTGGCCCGCCGTTTCGCTTCGCTCGATCACATCAGCAATGGCCGCGCCGCGTGGAATATCGTCACGACCTCCAATCCCGATGCTGCGCTCAATTTCGGCCTTGACGAGCATGTGGAACATGGCGAGCGCTACAAGCGGGCGCGCGAGTTCTACGATGTCGTTACCGGCCTCTGGGACAGCTTCGCCGACGACGCCTTCATTCGTGACCGCGAGAGCGGCATTTATTTCGATCCCGAAAAAATGCATGTGCTCAACCATAAGGGCGAGGAACTGAGCGTGCGTGGGCCGTTGAATATTGCCCGACCGGTTCAGGGCTGGCCCGTTATCGTGCAGGCCGGCCAGTCGGATCCCGGCCGCCAGCTAGCCGCGGAAACCGCCGAAGTAGTCTTCTGTTCGCCGCGTGATCTCGAAGGCGGCAAGGCTCTCTATGCCGACATCAAGGGCCGGATGGAGACGATCGGCCGTAACCGCGATCACCTGAAACTGTTGCCTGCCGCCTTTGTTGTCATCGGCGACAGCATCGAGGAGGCGCGCGCCAAGCGCCTCGCCCTCGACAGCCTCGTTCACTATGACAGCGCCATCGCCTCGCTGTCGATCGCGCTTGGCCATGATGCCTCGGGCTTCGACCCGGATGCGCCGCTGCCCAAGGATATTCCCGATACCAATGCCAGTAAGACGGGCCGCGGTCAGGTCATCAAGCTGGCGCAGGAGGAAAACCTCACCGTCCGGCAGCTCGCCCAGCGTTACGGCGGCTATTCCGGTCTTGCCTTCGTTGGCACGCCTGCAAGCATTGCCGGCGAGATGGAACGTTGGCTGGACGAAGAGGGCTCTGACGGTTTCAACGTCGTCTTCCCCTACCTGCCGCAGGGGCTTGACGACGTGACCACGCGCCTGGTGCCTGAACTGCAGCGCCGTGGCCTATTCCGTAGGGAATACGAAGGCACGACGCTGCGCGAACATCTTGGCCTGCCGCGACCGGAGAATCGCTTCTTCAGCTAAGGCTGTCAGGGCAGGGCGACGATCAGGCGCAGTGAACCTTCGAAGAAGGGTTGCGTGCGCAGATGCCCGTAACGCGCATCCCACGTGCCATCCTTGAGATCGCGGCCGAGTTCGGTCACGAAGCGCTCGCCGATCGATGGATCGACGAAGCTCCAGGCCGAATTTGCAAGCCGGGCGCCGGGATCGAGCATAAGCTCCGGCCGACCGTAGTAGGCCTCGCCGAAGCCATCGATGCAGGCAAGCGAGATTGGCACGGGCAATATCTCAATTGTGCCGCCGAGATGATCGGCGACGGTCTGCAGGGCCGGATAGCGGCTTGCCTCGACGGCGATCATCTCCGGCGCATAGTCGAACAGCCATGAGTGTTCCAGTTCATTGGGATCGCAGCTCAAGATCAGCACGGGACCGCGCGAAACACGACGCATTTCTGAAACACCAGCTTTGAGGTCCGACCATTGATGCACAGTGAAGGTCGCCATGCTCGCGTCGAATGATTGATCTGCGAAGGGAAGTTTTTCGGCCGTTGCATCGATTGCCTCGGGCAGATGGTCCGGACGTTGGGCGCGCATGGATGCAGAAGGTTCTACTGGTGTCACCTTCCGGTCGACCGGCTCGTAGGAGCCTGCACCTGCGCCGACATTCAGAACGGTCTCGGCGTTGCCAAGTGCGGCGCGGATGAATTCGGCGATATGCGGATCGGGCCGGCGGTACCTGGTGTAATTTGTACCGATCACGCCGTAATTGGCGTCGCCCGCACTTCCGTCCCTGTGTCTGCTGTTCACGATCGGTCTCCATAACTGCTTCAAAAGGCAAAGCGCCGCTGTTGTCGGAGCGCTGAGCTCTCCGGCGTTTGTTGTTCCTGAAAAGGCATTCGCCAATTCGCGAGCCGCAAGAAACACCATGGAATGCAGTGTGAAAATCGATATGATCGAACAAATGTTGTTCGGAAAATGCACATGGCTCGCCGTATTCCATCGCTCAATGCGCTCCGCGCTTTCGAAGCCGCCGGCCGTCTCGGGCGCATGACGCTCGCCGCGGACGAACTGAACGTCACCCATAGCGCCGTCAGCCGCCAGATCCAGCATCTCGAAAATGTGCTCGGCGTTCCTCTCTTTGAAGGCCCGAAGAACCGGCTGCGTCTGACCGAGGCCGGCACGACGCTTCTGTCAGGTCTGAATGCCGCCTTCGACCAGATCGACACGTCCGTCCGCGCGGTGGCCGATACCGAGGATGGTGCGCTCGATGTATCCTGCCCCGGAACCTTCACCATGCGCTGGCTGATCCCAAGGCTCTACCGGTTTCAGGCGGAATATCCCGATATCGATGTGCGCCTGACCGCCTCTTCACGTCCGGTGGATTTTGCGCGCGACAGCTTCGATGTCGCTATCCGCGTTGGAACAGCACCCTGGCCAGCCGGTGCGGATGTCATCCCGCTCTTTCCCGAACAGACCGGTCCCGTGCTTTCGCCGGCATTGGCGGAAATTGTCGGCGAACGCTTCACAGGTGCCGCTCGCCTTCATACCCGCAGCCGTCTACGCGCCTGGGGTGACTGGCTTGCTCGCTCGGGCATCACCGTCGAAGCTGGTGGCCGTGTCGAATATGAGCATTTCTATTTCATGCTGGAGGCTGCCAACGCCGGGCTTGGCGTCTGCGTCGTGCCCTGGCCCTATGTGACGGATGATGTTCGCTTCGGCCGGTTGGTGGCGCCGCATGGATTTCTGGAAAGCGGCCATGAATACGTGGCCTTGCGCCGGGCGAGGCGAAACCGCAAATCCACGCTCTTTTGCGAATGGCTGGAAAAAGAGGCGCGCGCATTCGTTCTCTCGCATCCGGCGCCTGCGACACAGAGCCTGACCGCCGCTATTTCCTGACGACGCCGACCCGCGCCAGCACTTCGCCGGGAATGGCGTAACGCTGGACAATATCCCTGTTGTTGCGCAACCCGCAGATCTCGCGCTGGACGAAGAGCGCCCAAACGGCATCGGACGCCTCGTTGATCAGCGTTTCGCGCTGCTCGGCACTATCGCGATCGGGATTCCAGGCCTTCAGGGCTGAGAGAGCCGATTCGACTTTGAGGCCGTTGCGTCCGAGTGAACTGGCGCGCTCCGACATGAGCTCGTATTCGAGTACATTCACCCCGCCTTCGGCCGAAAAAGACTGCCTGAAGGATTGCGGCGGGCGAACGCTCATCGGACGATCCCTCGCTGGATTATTGCGGCTGGACGCCGGTGACCTGGACGTAGACCCAGGCCACTGCAAACACGATGATCACCGCGGCGATGATCACGAGCTTGCGGAGCATGGGATTGGGGGCTTTCGGCGGGGGCTTCGGCTTGCGAAACTTGATAACGTTATCGCTCATTGTCTTGCTGTCTGGTTCGTTCTTTCCACAGCAGTAACGCATATCGACGGATTTGGCACCCGTGTCGTGCCCAAATATGCACTTTTCATGTGGGGCTGCCGGCGAGACACCGACAGCCCCAACGTCGAACCGATCAGCGCGCTGCCCAATTGGCGCCGCGGCGGAAGATTGTCTTCATCTGCGGCACGTCGAATTCCTTGGCGACATGGCCGAGCGAGGAATAGAAAACGCGACCCTTGCCATATTTCCGCTTCCAGACAACCGGCATCGTCACGCCGTCGATCCAGTAGGCATGTTCGCCGGTGAAAGTCGTCGTCGCCAGCACCTCGTTCGAGGGATCGACATGCATGTAATATTGTTCGGAATTATAGGGGAAATCGGTGATCCCCTCCATCAGCGGGTCGTCCGGCCGGGTGATGTTGACGGTGTAGTTTATGATATTACCGGGATGGGCAACCCATTGGCCGCCGATGATGAACTGGTAATCGGTCGATTCGCGGAAGCTGTCGCCGGCGCCGCCGTGATAGCCGGCAATGCCGACGCCGCTTTCGATCGCGGCAGCGAGGTTCTTGACCTCTTCCTTCTCGATCTTCGACATGGTGATGACGGGAACGATCAGGCTCAGATCGTGGATCGACGGATCGGCGAAGGCCTCCGTGCTGTGCTCCACATAGACCTTGAAGCCGTCTTCCTCGAGTATGTCCTTGATGATTGCGGCGCATTGTTCCGGTTCGTGGCCGGCCCAGCCGCCCCAGACGATCAGTGCTTCACGCATCGTGTATTCCTCCTGAATGTTACTTGCCGAGCAGTCCGTCGACGAGGGATTGAGAAAGCGGAGCAGGGCGCTCCGTTGTCGTGGTGAGCGTTACCGTGCTGCCGGTGTCAGATGCCTTCTGGAAGGCTTCCATCACTTCGAGCACATGCAGCGCCAGATCGCCGTTTGCGCGATGCGGCCGGTTTGACCGTATCGCATGGGCGAGATCGGCGACGCCAAGCGAACGATAGTTGCCGTCGGCATAAGGAAGAGCCACGGGCTGGTCCTCGAACTGGCCGCCCTTCTTCAGATATTCGACCGGGCCGGCAAAACGGTTCGGATCCGGCACGATCAGCGTGCCTTCGGTGCCGTAGACTTCGAGCGGCACATGCTTGTGGCCTGCCACATCGAAGCTCATGCCGACCTGCACAACAGCGCCATTGGCGAAAGCCATCACGCCGGCCACATGCGTCGGGATATGAACCGGAATGCGCTCACCATTGCGCGGCTCGCTGGTGATGACGCGCTCATTGCGCGGCGTGACCGCAAAACCGGCGACCTTGGCAACCGGCCCCAGCAGATTGACGAGGTCGGTGATGTAATAGGGACCCATGTCGAGCATCGGGCCGCCGCCGACTTCATAATAGAAGGCCGGATTGGGATGCCAGCGCTCATGGCCCGGGCACATGAAGGTCGCGGTGCCGCCGACTGGAATGCCGATGACGCCCTCGTCGATCAGGGCGCGGGCGGTCTGGTGACCGCCGCCAAGGAAAGTGTCAGGGGCAGCGCCGATGCGCAGACCCTTGGCCTTGGCGGCATCCGCCAATTTTTTCCCTTCCGCGAAATTAATCCCCAGCGGCTTTTCCGAATAGGTATGCTTGCCGGCCTCCAGTGCCTGCAGACCGACTGCAACGTGGGCCTTCGGAATGGTCAGGTTGACGATGATTTCGACTTTCGGATCGGCCAGCAGCTCTTCGACAGACCTAGCCTGAAGATTGAATTCGTTGGCTTTTGCCTCTGCAAGTTCGCGATTGAGGTCGGCCAGTCCGCGGATCTCGAGGATCGGGAATGCCGATGTCATCGCCTTCAGATAGGCGCCCGAAATATTGCCGCATCCAATGATGCCGATACCGACTTTTTCCATCATATCCTCCATAAATACTGATTTTTGCGCGTCAGAGCGCCGGTCCTGTAGTGCTCCAGGGCGATTCGTAGAGTTCATAAAGCGCAACAGCGGCAGCACCCTGCGCCCAGAAGTCGTCGGTCGAATCATCGAAAACGAGTTCGCTGACGCCTTGCAGGGACGGCGGGATAGCCAGCGCATAGGCATCCCGCAGACTGTTGAGGAAGGGCTCACCCAGCGCAAGCGAGGAGCCGACGAGAATAACGCGCGGTGGCGCAAACAGGGTGACGATATTGGCAATGGTCAGCCCCACCGCCTCGCCGGCGCGCATGGCCGCGCCGATCAGACGGTCGTCATCGGCCTGGATCAGCGCCTGAACATGGGTCATGCCTCGGCCGAGGCGTACCGCTTCGGCAAAGCGGCCATCGGCCTGTTGTTCGCCGAGAATGGCGCTTTCACCGGCCTGGCTGGAAAGACGCACCACGCCCTGCTGACCCATGCCGAGGACGAGATCGCCGAGATTGTGGCTGAGGCCGCCAGCGCCGCGGAAAAGCTGGTTGTCGTGCAGCACGCCGAGACCGAGTGTCTGCTCCAGCGAGATCAGCACCATGTCTTCGAGATCGCGGGCCTTGCCGAACCAATGATGGCCAAGCGTGATGGCGTGTGCGTCGCTCTCGATGATGGTCGGCGTCGACAGGCGTGCCGACATTTCCGCAGCAAAATCAATGTTGACTTCGCGGAAGATGGGGCTTGAACGGATATGGCCGGTACGGTGCTCGATGACGCCAGGGAGTGCCAGGCAGATGCTGTCGATATCATCGAGCGAGAGGCCGATATCGACGACGCAGCGCCGCACGCCATCCTCGATGAGGTCGGCAATCACGGCAATCGGCTGGCGGTCGATGCGGATCGGCAGGGCGAGCTTGGAGAGCACGTCGCCGCGGAAATTGGTAACCACGAAGATCATGCGGCTGGCGGCAATCTTGGCGCCAACTACGCGGGCGGCATCCGGATTGACCTCCAGCATGACGCGCGGCCTGCCACGCACTGCCTCGTTGCGGATATCACCCTCGTGAATGGGCAAAATGAGACCGTCATCGAGAAGCGAAGCGGTAATGGCCGAAACTGTCGTCGTGGACAATTCGGTGCGTTCGCTGATCTGGATGCGGGAGATCGGGCCGTGGCGCCGGATCGTATCCAGCACGTTCAAGCGGTTGATGGCACGCATCAATTCAGGATCGGCAGTCTTCATCGTCTCGTGCGCACCTAAACTGTCATAGGCCCCGCGATTTTTTTCGAGAGGCAAATTAAATTCGCCTTGTTGTAGATCTGATTTTCACAATCGCGCAACAGGAATTTCCATAACTGCATCATTCTGCGCATCTTCTGCCGCTTTTTCAGGCAGGGTATTGACAGAAAGGCAAAGGTTGCGATTATTTAATCCGGATACAGAAATAAAGCGCCTCGGGAGGAGTGCCAAGTGCTGACTACCAAAACTCATCGCATCAACATGCTGTCGGCGATCGCAATCGCGGTTGCCGGTTACTGTGCATCAACGGTAACGGCTGCCGCCGATACGACCATCCGCTGGCTCCACCTGGAGCAGGTTCCGGGCACCCTCGAGGTGTGGAACAAGCTCGCCAAGGACTTCGAAGCGAGCCACACCGGCGTCAAGGTCGAGCTGCAGTTCCTCGAAAACCAGGCCTTCAAGGCCAAGCTTCCGACGCTCCTGCAGTCGAACGAAGCCCCGAGCTTCTTCTACACCTGGGGTGGCGGCGTACTGAAGGCGCAAGCCGAGACCGGTATGCTGCGGCCGATCGATGCCGCCCTTGACGCCGATGGCGGCGCATGGCGCAACGGCACCAGTGCTGCCACGATCGACGGCATGACCTTCGACGGCAAGGTCTGGGCAGCGCCCTACAAGACTGGCCTCGTCTCCTTCTTCTACAACAAGGAATTGTTCAAGAAGGCCAATGTCGATGCCAACAAGATCAAGACCTGGGGCGATTTCCTCAGCGCCGTGAAGACGCTGAAGGCGGCAGGCATCGTGCCGATCGCCGGCGGTGGCGGTGATAAGTGGCCGATCCATTTCTATTGGGGCTATCTCGCCATGCGCGAAGCCGGCCACGATGGCTTCGAAAAGGCCAAGGCTGGCGAGGGTGATGGTTTTGCCGGTGAAGCCTTCGTGAAGGCCGGCGAGCATCTCGCCGAACTCGGCAAGCTCGAACCCTTCCAGAACGGCTATCTTGGCGCCACCTGGAACGATGCGCTTGCTGCTTTCGGCGACGGACGCGCGGCCATGCTGCTCGGCTTTGAAAACACCAACGACACCTCGCGTGCGAGCTCAACCAGCGGAAAGGGTCAGCCGGACGACAATATCGGCCGCTTCCCGTTCCCGGTCGTCGAAGGCGCTCCGGGTCTCGCGACCGATTACCTCGGCCGTCTGAACGGTTGGGTCGTCACCAAGAATGCGCCTCCGGAAACCGAAGAGTTCCTGAAGTTCCTCGGCAATCCGGAAAATCAGAAGCTGTTGGCTCAGAAGACCGGTATCATCCCCGTCGCCAAGGGCGCAGCCGATGGCGTTAAGAACGTGCTTCTGAAGGACAGCGCGGTCGCTCTCGATCAGGAAACTTGGCACCAGAACTTCCTCGATCAGGATCTCGGCCCGAATGTCGGTGGTGTCGTCAACGACATGACGATGGACATCGTCTCCGGCTCGACTTCGCCGGCCGACGCCGCCCAGCAGATCCAGGACGCCTACTCGCTCGAAGCGAAGTAAAAAATCCGCCGGCGCTCGAACTGAGCGCCGGCTCCTTCTCACTCGCGGCGCAGTCGCGAATTCGCCCGAGGAGTCCTAGAGACCGATGAGTGATACTTTCATGTCAGCAAATGTGGCAGGGACGAGCGCCAAAGTGGCCCCGCGCCGGCACAAGCGTTCGCTGGCCCACAGCAAATGGCCGGTGCTGATCCTTTTCCTGCCGCCGGCATTGATGCTTTTCACGCTGCTCGTCATCGTACCGATGGGCGAAGCCGCATGGTATTCCTTCTATAACTGGAATGGCTACGGCGACCCGACGCAATGGATCGGCTTCCGCAATTACCAGCTCATTTTCCGCAACGGTGCCTTTACCCAGGCGCTCATCAATAACGGCCTGATCGTCCTCATCTCGCTCTGTGTGCAGATCCCGCTGGCGCTATGGCTCGCGACAATGGTCTCCACCAAGATCAAGGGCGCGCTGTTCTTTCGCCTCATCTTCTTCCTGCCCTATGTTCTGGCCGACGTTGCCGCCGGCATGATCTGGCGCTTCGTCTATGACGGCGATTTCGGCCTGGTCGCCGGCATTTCGCATATGATCGGCGTTGAGCCACCTTTCTGGCTCGCCGATCGCAACGTCGCCATGTATGCCATTCTCGGCGTCATCGTCTGGAAGTATTTCGGCTTTCACATGATGCTCTTCATCGCCGGCCTTCAGGCGATCGACAAGAGCGTGCTGGAGGCGGCCGATATCGATGGCGCGACCGGTTGGCAGAAATTCCGGCACGTCACGTTGCCGCTTCTCGGCTCCACCGTTCGCCTCTCCGTCTTCTTCGGCGTCGTCGGCTCTCTGCAGCTCTTCGACATGATCATGCCGCTGACCGGCGGCGGTCCGTCGAACTCGACGCAGACGATGGTGACCTTCCTTTATAATTTCGGGGTGACCCGCATGCAGGTAGGTTTCGGCAGCGCCGTCGGCGTCGTGCTGTTCGTGATCTGCGTCACGCTCGCCTTCAGCTACAAGCGGATATTCATGCGCAATGACTGATATCTCAACCGCACCACCCATCGATGCCACAACGGCAAATAGCGCCGGCCGCAAGGTCCGTACCGGCACACAGATCTACATATACGTCTCGTTGCTGATCGTCGCCGGCCTTGTCGTCATCCCGCTGATCAGCACCGCGCTCGGCGGCTTCAAGACGCTTTCCGACCTTCGCGGCAATCCCTTCGGTCTGCCGACGGAATGGCAGTGGAGCAACTATATCGACATCATTGTCAGCCATCGCTACTGGCTGCAGATGGGCAATTCATTGCTGATCGCGCTGCTCACCGTCTTTCTGACGCTGACGCTCGGTGCCATGGCGGCCTTCTGTTTTGCCCATATCCGCTTCTTCGGCTCGACCTATCTGGTGAACTATTTCCTGATCGGGCTGATGTTTCCGGCTGCAACTGCCATCCTGCCGCTCTACATCCGCATCCGCGATCTCGGCCTTCTCAATACATATTGGGGTGTGGTGCTGCCGCAGGTGGCCTTCGGGCTCGGCATGAGCATCATGCTCTTCCGCAACTATTTCAGGAACCTGCCGTCCGAGCTCTTCGATGCGGCTTTCGTCGATGGCTGCGGTTATATGCGCTTCTTCTGGCATATCTCGCTGCCGCTCTCGCGCCCGATCGTCGCGACCGTCGGCATCATTTCCTTTGTCGGAAGCTGGAACAGCTATATCGTGCCGCTGATCATGCTCAATTCGGAGAGCCTCTATCCTTGGCCGCTCGGCATCATGGTCTACAGAGGGGAGTTTGCCACTGACTGGCACCTCATCCTCGCCTTCATCACGCTGACCATCCTGCCGACCATCATCGTCTTTTTCCTCGCCCAGAAGCACATCATCGCCGGCCTGACCGCCGGTGCGGTGAAGTCCTGAGCCCGCATCGGAGACACGCACATGGCGTCTGTCGAACTCAAGAATATTCGCAAGGCCTATGGATCGCTCGATGTGATCCATAATATCTCGCTGTCGATCGAGGATGGGCAGTTCGTTGCCCTCGTCGGCCCGTCCGGCTGCGGCAAGTCCACGCTCCTGCGCATGATCGCTGGTCTCGAGGAAATCAGCGGCGGTGAGGTCATCATCGACAACGCCGTCGTCAACGAACTGACACCCCGCGAGCGCAACATCGCCATGGTCTTCCAGTCCTATGCGCTCTATCCGCATATGACCGTCGCAGAGAACATGGGTTTCAATCTGAAACTATCAGGTCTTCCCAAGCCGCAGATCGAGCAGCGCGTGGCTGAGGCCGCGCGTATGCTGGATCTGACGAAGCTCATGGAGCGTAAGCCGGCGCAGCTTTCGGGCGGCCAGCGCCAGCGCGTCGCCATGGGTCGCGCCATCGTGCGCAACCCGGCCGTCTTCCTGTTCGACGAGCCGCTATCGAACCTCGATGCCAAGCTGCGTGTGCAGATGCGCTCGGAAATCAAGACGTTGCATCAGAAGGTCAAGACGACGTCCATCTACGTTACGCATGACCAGATCGAGGCCATGACGCTCGCCGACCGCATCGTCGTCCTGAACCAGGGCAATATCGAGCAGGAGGGCACGCCGCTCGAACTTTACAAAAAACCCGCCAATCTCTTCGTCGCAGCCTTTATCGGCTCTCCGGCGATGAACCTCATCGAAGGTATAGTGGAAGGCGAGGGTGGCGCGCCTGCAGCCCGTCTTTCAGATGGAACCGCGATCCGCATTGGGCCGGACCGCAAGGTCCGTCCCGGCCAGGCGGTGACAGTCGGCCTGCGTCCCGAGCATCTGACGCCGGGCGGCAGGGATGGAAATGCGCTCGCCGGCCAGACCCTTCTTGTCGAGCCGACCGGCGCCCAGACGCACGTCGTCTTCGATCTGGCCGGTCAGCCGGTCACGGCGGTGGTGGATGGAGACTATGCCGCCCGCTACGGCGCCCGTTTCGAGGCCAATATCGCCAGCGATCAGGTCCATATTTTCGACCGCGGCACGGGTCTGGCGCTTTAAATCTGAGAGATCGCTGACGATCCGGACGTGTGCCGGCTCGTCGACATCAAATGAAATCCGCCGCCGATCGTATGACTGGCGGCGGGTTTGTTTTGTCGGTTGTTTACTCGGCGGGCTGCGCCACTGGAACAAGCACATCGCTGTCTTCGCGCAAATCGCCGGCCATTGCGGCGGCAAAGCGGGTCTGGTCGAGTTCGTTTTCCCAACGGGCGACGACGATAGTCGCGACGGCATTGCCGACAAGGTTCGTCAACGCCCGGCATTCCGACATGAAGCGGTCGATGCCGAGGATGAGCGCCATGCCGGCGATCGGAACCGAGGGGACGACTGAGAGTGTGGCGGCAAGCGTGATGAAGCCGGCGCCGGTAATGCCCGCGGCACCCTTGGAGCTCAACATCGCCACCAGAAGCAGCAGGATCTGGTCGCCGAAGCTCAGATGCGTATCAGTAGCCTGGGCGATGAAGAGTGCAGCCAGCGTCATATAGATATTGGTGCCGTCGAGATTGAACGAATAGCCGGTCGGAATGACGAGGCCGACGACCGAGCGCTTGCAGCCGGCGCGTTCCATCTTGTTCATCAGGCCGGGCAGGGCGGCTTCCGAGGACGAAGTCCCGAGCACCAGCAGCAGTTCTTCCTTGATATAGCGGAGCAGCGCCAGGATGGAGAAGCCGTTGTAGCGGGCAACTGCACCGAGCACGACCAACACGAAGAGCAGCGACGTCAGATAGAAGGTGCCGATCAGGAAGGCGAGGTTGGCGATCGCACCGATACCATATTTGCCGATGGTGAAGGCCATGGCGCCGAAGGCGCCGATCGGGGCGAATTTCATCAAGATTGCGACGAGGCGGAAGACCGGAGCGGTCAGAACCTGGAAGAAATCCAGCACGGGCTTGCCACGCTCCCCGACGGAGCCGAGCGCAATGCCGAAGATGACTGAGAAGAATAGCACCTGCAGGATGTCGCCCTTGGCGAAGGCGCCGACGATCGTGTCCGGGATGATGTTCATCAGAAAGCCGACGATCGTCGCATCATGGGCCTGGGCGGCATAATTGTTGACCGCCTTCGTATCGAGCGTCGCCGGATCGATATGCATGCCGGCGCCTGGCTGCAGCACGTTGGAAACAACGAGGCCAACGACGAGCGCCAGCGTCGAAAAGACGAGGAAGTAGCCGAGCGCCTTGCCGACCACGCGGCCAAACTTCTTGAGATCGGCCATGCCGGCTATGCCGGTCGTGACAGTCAGAAAGATGACGGGTGCGATCACCATGCGCACGAGCTTGATGAAAGCGTCTCCGAGCGGCTGCAGCGAAGCGCCGAGAGCAGGGTAGAAGTGGCCGAGCAGAATGCCGGCGGCGATGGCGGCGAGAACCTGCACGTAGAGGTGCCGGTAAAAGGGAGTTTTGCCGCGCTCTGTAGCGGCGTTCATTGCAATATCCATGGTGTCCTCCACTATGCCGGACGCCAATAGGGCGACGGCCAAGTCATGATGGTCAAACAGCCTCCCGACTGATGAGGACTTGTTTGCAACGCGCGTGCCAATTACTTCCAATTGCCTAATTCATTGATATTATTGAATGCGCCGGGCTGACCCGGAAACGATAGTGCGATTTTTCGCACAAAGTGATTTGCTGGCCGTGCGAAAAGATGCACAATGCGGGCCATGCTCCAGAGGACAGCAAATGAACCTTTACTGACGCCTGAACAGCTTGGCCGGCGCTCCCGATCCGTCTGGCTGATCTTTGCGGCGCTCGCCGCCGTCCTCATCGGAACGGCCCTTTACGGCGCCGGCATCTATGGCCGCCTGCAGGCAATTGCAGCGCTGGAGGATCAGGGGCAGACCGACGCCAATCTCAAGGTGGCGCTGCTGCGTGCCGTGCTCGAAGGGCCACGGGCTCTGCCGCTGCTCCTTGCCGATGACCAGCAGGTGCGGGACGCTTTGGCCTCGGGGCAGGGAGAAGCCGTCATGGGGCTTGACCGCAAGCTCCAGAGCCTTGTCGCCGGCACCCGCGCCTCGGTTCTCTATGTAACCGGCAAGAACGGCATCGCGATCGCTTCCAGCAATTGGCGGGAGCCCCTGAGTTTTGTCGGCAACGACTATTCCTTCCGCGATTATTTCCGCCGTGCGATGGAAACGGGCACGGCGGAGCATTTCGCGCTTGGTAATGTCAGCAACCGGCCGGGCCTCTATATTTCCCGGCGGGTCGGGGATGCCGCGGCTCCGCTTGGTGTCGTCGTCGTCAAGATGGAGTTCGATCAGCTGGAATCCGACTGGCGCGATGCTGTCCGGCCGGCCTATGTTGTCGACGAGCACGGTGTCGTGCTCATCACCAGCCTGCCGTCCTGGCGCTTTATGACGGCGAAGCCTCTGCCGCAAGAAAGCCTTGCGGCGATCAGGAGCAGCTTGCAATTCGGCGAGGCGCCATTGCTGCCCTTGCCGATCGACGAACGGCAGGCGCTGGGGCCTGGAGCCGCAATCGTCCATGCCATCATGCCGGGCGCCGGGGAGGGCGAGTTCCTGCGATTGCGCACTGAGGTGCCGTCGACAGCCTGGCAACTCGAATATCTTGTGCCGACCGAAGCGCCGATCGCCTCTTCGGTGCGCGAATGGCGGCTGCTGACATTGGCGGCTCTCATTCCGGTGCTGGCGATCATGACCTTCCTGCTGCGCCGCCGCCAGATCGTCGTCATGCGTATCGCGACCGAGCGCGCCGCCCGCGAGGAACTGGAGCGCCGGGTGCTGGAGCGCACACAGGACCTGAGCCGCGCCCGTGACCGTCTGCAGGAGGAGATATCTGACCACCGCGCGACCGAGGCGCGGCTGCAGGTGGTGCAGCAGGAACTGGTGCAGGCGAACCGCCTGGCGATCTTGGGGCAGGTCGCCGCAGGCGTGGCGCATGAGATCAACCAGCCGGTCGCGACCATCCGCGCCTATGCCGACAATGCTCGCACCTTCCTCAAACGCCATCAGCCGGAATCGGCCGACGGCAATCTCGATGCGATTGCCAGCCTGACGGAGCGCATCGGCACCATCACCGAGGAGTTGAAGGCCTTTGCCCGCAAGGGCCGCACTGCGGCGGAGCCGATCGAACTGCGCGCCGTCATCGAAGGCGCGGTCGTCCTGCTGCGCAGCCGTTTTGCCGGCCGATTAGATGCGCTCGATATCAGGCTCCCTGCAGCCGATCTGAAGGTGAGCGGCAACCGCATCCGGCTGGAGCAGGTACTGATCAACCTCTTCCAGAATGCGCTGGAAGCGCTGGAGGGCAGGGAGGCCGCGAAGGTTGAGATCTTCTGCGAGGAGACGGACAGCGAGGTGGCGGTGACTGTGGCAGATAACGGCCCCGGCATATCGGAGAACATCCTCGGCTCGCTTTTTTCGCCTTTTAACACCTCGAAAGAAAAGGGCCTGGGCCTTGGGCTCGTCATTTCCAAGGATATCGTTGCCGATTATGGCGGCCGTATCGAGGTCGAAAGCAACGAAAGCGGCACCCGCTTTACCGTTTATCTGCAGAAGGCACAGGCATGAGTGAAGCGATCCCGGTCTTGCTGGTCGATGACGACAAGGATCTCCTGAAGGCGACGAAACAGACGCTGGAGCTTGCCGGCTTTTCTGTTTCGACCTTTTCCGCCGCTACGGAAGCGCTGAAGGATCTGACCGCGGAGTTCGCGGGTGTGGTCGTTTCCGATATCCGCATGCCGCATGTCGACGGATTGCAGCTCTTCGATCGGATCCGCCGGCTCGATGAAGACCTTCCCGTGATCCTGATCACAGGGCACGGTGACATCCCGATGGCCGTCAAGGCGATCCAGGATGGGGCCTATGACTTCATCACCAAGCCTTTCGCGGCCGACAGGCTGGTGCAAAGCGTGCATCGTGCCGCCGAAAAGCGCCGGCTCGTGCTCGACAACCGGTCGCTGCGCGAGGCGGCCGAGCAAGCACAAGGCGACCTGCCGCTGATCGGCCAGACGCCGGCCATGGAGCGCCTGCGGCGAACGCTCCGGCAGATCGCCGACACGGATGTCGATGTGCTGGTGACCGGCGAGACCGGCAGCGGCAAGGAAGTGGTGGCAAGCCTGCTGCATCGCTGGAGCCGTCGCTCAAAGGGCAACTTTGTGGCGCTGAATTGCGGCGCCCTGCCGGAAACAGTGATCGAGAGCGAACTCTTTGGCCATGAGGCCGGCGCTTTCACCGGCGCGCAGAAGAAGCGCATCGGCCGCATAGAACATTCGAGCGGTGGGACACTCTTCCTCGATGAAATCGAAAGCATGCCGCCTTCCGCGCAGGTGCAGATGCTGCGCGTCTTGGAAATGCGGGAAGTCATGCCGCTCGGTACCAACGAGGTGCGCCCCGTCGACCTGCGTGTCGTGGCCGCCGCCAAGATCGATCTCGGCGATCCGCGCGAGCGCGGCGATTTCCGCGAGGACCTCTATTACCGCCTCAATGTCGTGACGATCAGCATCCCGCCACTGCGCGATCGGCGCGACGATATCCCGCTTCTCTTCGCCCACTTTACCGAACGGGCCGCCAACCGCTTCAAACGCCCGGTTCCGCCTGTTGCGCCCGAACTGCATCGCCATCTGAAAGGCCATGACTGGCCAGGAAATGTACGCGAGCTCTCCCACTTCGCTGAGCGTTTCGTGCTCGGCCTTGAAGCGGCGCCGGCAGAAGGGGCGCAGGGCGAGATGGAGGACAAGGATGCTTCCCTGTCTCTGCCGGCAAGGATCGACCGCTACGAGGCCGACATCATCCGCGAGACGCTGACCAGGACCGCTGGCGATGTGCGCCGCACTATCGAGACCCTCGGCATCCCACGCAAGACCTTCTACGACAAGCTGCAGCGCCACGGCATAGAACGCGCCGCTTTCAGTCCTTCGAAGGCAGAAAACTGAACTTCAAATCTCGACCCGGCTTTTCACAGCGCGCTTCGTATCGGATCGTAACCTAGCTCATTGGGCGCATGGCCGTAGCGCTTGCGGAAAGCGTTCGAAAAATATTGGCTGGAATTGAAGCCACAGGAAAAGGCGATCTCCGTAATGCTGCGGCGACCAGAGGTCTTGAGTAGACGCGAAGCCTCTTCAAGCCGCAGATGCTGGAGATACTGTCGAGGCGACATATTCGTCAGTCGCTTGCAATATTCGGAAAACCGCGTACGCGAAAGACCGCATTCCTCGGCCATCGAGTCCAATGTCCAATCCTCGCCAAGCGCAAAGGCAAGACGGCGCAGGAAGATCGCCACCGTATGCTGCGACGTCGAAAGATCGGGGTCGATTTTTGGCGCCTGCTCGGTCATCCGGTCGATAAGGCTCAACATGATCGTGTTGATTGCGACCTTCAGCCGGGTTTCACCGTCCTCGGGTGTGCGGCTGAGAAGGATCGAAGGGACGGCTTCAAAAGCACGGGAAAGATCCGCGCCGCCATCCCATACGGGCTGGTTGTTCTGCGTCAGAAGCTCACCGAGCGCCTGAGCCTCCTGTCTCGAAAACACCATCCAATTCGGCCATTGCCAGGGCTCACTTGGCCGTCGCAGCCCTCCGTCGAGGATGAGCCACAGCAGCCGACTGGCATCGACAACTGGATTTCCGATCGAATGAAGCTGCCAGGGCCGGATGACAATGAACTGGCCCTGTTCGAGATCGTAGGTCTGTTCGTCAACGATCAGGTTGAGATTGCCACGGGCGAGATAGGCAATCTTGAAGCCTTCATTGCAATGACGACCGAGACCCCAGTTCTGTGTATGGCGCGCATCCCAATAGCCGACCGTACAGATACCCGGCAGCCTGTCGCCGAGCGACTGGCCAGGATAGCTGCCGCGGGTCCAGGCATGCAGTTCCACCTCCCCACGCGCTGCCGCAGCCTGAAGTTCCCGACAGTTATCGGCATACATTACTGAATCCGGCTGTCGAAAGACGGATGGACGATGGGCGTTGCCGGAGCTGATGACGGTGTGTTTGTTCATTTTAACGCGCCTCCCAACGCAGAAAAATGACTTAAGAAATTTACCACTGTTGTGAGACGCAAGTCATGCCAAGTCAAGTCTGCCATGCTCTTTCGAAACAGAGGAAAATCTTCGAGATCGCCTGTCTGGGAGGAGATGACGTGAAGATCGCATTCAATCTGCTCGTGCTCGGAGCGGAGATCACGACAGCGCATGCGCGCCAGCTAGAGAGACTGAAGGCGCTGGGCTACGATGCCGTCGAGATCCCGGTCTTTTCAGGCAGACAGGAGGATTACGCCGATCTCGGCAGGCTGCTACGCGATATCGGCCTTTCCGCCGGCGCTGCGGCGGTGGCGCCGGTGGAGGCCAATCCGATCAGCGCCGATCCGCTCGTCCGCCAGCGCGCCAGCGATCATCATCGCTGGATCGTCGATTGCACCGAGGCCATGGGTGGCGAGGTGATTGCCGGTCCGGTTCATTCTCCCGTCGGCGTCTTTACCGGCTTCGGTCCGACGGAGGAGGAACGTAGCCGTTGCGTGGACGCGATGCGCGCCCTTGCCGGATATGCCGCGCCTGCCCGCATCCGCATTTCCGCCGAAGCAGTCAATCGTTTTGAGTGCTATCTGATGTCGACGATCTCTGCGGCGTCCGCGATACACCGGGCGGTCAACCACCCGAACTACGGTTACATGTTCGATACGTTCCACGCCAATATCGAGGAAAAGGATCCGGCGGCGACTTACGAACGTTACCACCGGGAGATCAACCACTATCATGTTTCAGAGAATGATCGTGGCATTCCCGGTACGGGGCATGTGCCTTTCACTGCGCATTTCGAGGCGCTGCGCCGCTGCGGCTACGATGGCTGGCTGACGGTCGAATCCTTCAGCCGTGCCCTGCCGGAACTTGCGGGCGCCACGCGGGTGTGGCGCGATCTCTTCGACGATCTCGACCATCTCTTTTCCGAGAGCGTCGCGTTCATCCGTCACGAATGGCAGGCGGCAGGCGAGCGGGTGACGTCGAAGACGGAGGGTTCGCCGTGACGGTACCAGCGCTTGAAATGACTGGCATCTGCAAGGCTTTTCCTGGTGTGCTTGCTCTTGACGCCGTCAACTTCGACTGCCTTCCGGGAGAGGTCCACGCGATTTGCGGCGAGAACGGTGCCGGCAAATCCACATTGATGAAGGTACTCGGCGGCAGCTATCGGGCGGATAGCGGCGAGATCCACATCGGTGGTCGGGTCGCCCATTTCACCCATCCGCAGCAGGCGAAGGCGTCCGGTATCTCCATCATCCATCAGGAACTCAGCCTGTTGCCCTACCGCAGCGTGGCGGAGAACATCTTCATGGGCTGCGAGCCCTCGCGCTATGGCTTTCTCGATCGCCATGCAATGCGCCGGCGCACTGCAACGCTTCTGCAACGCCTTGGCGCCGATATCGATCCGGACCGGCAAGTCGCATCGCTCTCGATCGCCGGCCAGCAACTGGTGGAGATCGCCAAGGCATTGCTGCTCGATGCCAAGGTGCTCGTCATGGACGAGCCGACGGCCGCTCTCGACGGGCGTGATGCGCAAGCGCTGCTGCACCTCGTGCGCAGCCTGAAAGGCGAAGGAGTGGCAATCGTCTACATCTCGCATCGTATGCCCGAAATTATGGCGATTGCCGACCGCGTCACGGTGCTGAAAGACGGACGCAAAATCTGGACGCGGCCGCGGATCGAGGTCGATATCGGCGCGATCGTAAAAGCAATGGTCGGTCGCGACCTTCGGGATTTCTATCCTCAGGCACCGGCGGCCGGACCGGGGCAGTCGCTTCTTGCCATCGAAAACGGCAGTAACGGCATGCTGCGCGCCATCAATCTCGATGTCCGTGCCGGGGAAATCGTCGGCATTGCCGGGCTGGAGGATTCCGGCAAGGCCGCACTTGCGCAGGCAATCGTTGGCGATGTGCCGTTGTCAAAAGGCGTCACAACACGCAAAGGCAAGCCGCAGGCAATCGGCTCGCCTCGTGAATCCACAGCACTCGGCATCGGCTATCTGCCGGGTGACCGCAAGCGGGAAGGGTTGTTGTTGCGTCAGTCCGTGCGCGACAATGCGCTGCTGACACTGCGTTCCATGTCGAATGTCTTCGCTCGCCCGCAGGCCGGCGCCTTTGCTGATCGCCATATTGATCAGGCTTTGCGGGCAATAGACGTGCGCGCCACCGACTTTGGCCAGCCGATCGGTTCGCTCTCCGGAGGCAACCAGCAGAAGGCAATCATCGCGCGATGGTTTGCCCGCCAATCGGATATCCTTGTGTTTGTCGAGCCGACCCGCGGCATCGACATTGCTGCAAAGGCTGCGATCTATCAGGCAATGCGTGATTTTGCGGATGCCGGCCGGGGCATTGTCGTCGTTTCCTCCGATATGCCTGAGCTGATCGGCATTTCCGATCGCATCCTCGTCATGCATCAGGGAGGCATCGCCGGCGAGCTTCCACGCGGAGCAGGCGAGGAGGCTGTCATGGCGCTCTCGCTTGGCATCGGTATGCGCCATAAGGGGGAAGCCGTCGCATGAGTGTCGAGACTGTCCCGCAGGCTATTCGACTTCAACGTCGTCCTTTGCATTTTTCCGTCGCAACTGTGCTCGTATTCGTCTCCGCCATCATTTATGCGGTGACGGCGCTTGTGACGGGTGAGATCAATCAGCTTAGTTTCGAGGGACTGACTGGCCTCTTCCAGCGCATGGTCGCGCTCGGCCTCGTGGCATTGGGCCAAACCTTCGTCATTCTCGTCGGTTCGATTGATCTTTCGGTTGCCGCGCTGATCAGCGTCGTAGCCGTGCTTGCCTCCTACATAATGCAGGCGGATGCGGCGATGATCGCGCCAGCGATCGTCGTCTGCGTGGTAGTTTGCGTGCTCGTGGGGGCGGTTAACGGCCTCCTCGTCGCTTATTGTGGCATCAACCCGCTGATCGCGACGCTTGGCACCGGACTGACGATCCAGGGCATCCTGGCGGCTGGCTTCACCTATCTGCAAGGCTCCGTCGCCCCCGCTTTCCAGGCCTTTGCATATGGCGATGCGTTCGGGATTCCCTGGCCATTGCTTCTTTTCTTACTACTTGCCGCCGGTGCCGGCTTCGTGCTCTCGGGCACTGTGTTCGGTGCGCGCCTTTATGCGGTCGGCGGCAATCCCGAGGGTGCCCGCCTTGCCGGCATCCGCACGGAGCGTTTTGTCCTTGTCTCTCATGTGATCGCCAGTCTCTTCGCCGGCGTCGCCGGTCTCTATCTTGCAGCGCGGTTGCAATCCGGCACGCCGTGGATCGGTCGTGACGGCATCTATGACTTGGAGTCGATCGCTGTCACCGTCATTGGCGGGACGATCCTGGCCGGCGGCAAGGGTGGCGTGGCGGGTACAGTCGCCGGTGTGCTGCTATTTGCCAGCTTAGATGCGAGCTTCAACATGCTGGGTGTCGACGCCTTCCTGAAACAGGTCCTGCGGGGCGCGATCATCATTGTCGCGGTTGCCGTTCATGCCGTGCGCAACAAGGAGCACGTCGCATGACGCCGCTCCCCGACACGACGCCCATACGGCGCTCCAGTCTCTCGTTCTCGAGGCTCAATTTCGGGCTGATTATCTTCGTTCTGATTTACGCAGCCATTGTCATCCTGCAGCCGAACTACCTCGAAGTCGGGCTGTTCATGAATTTCCTGCGCCGGGCCGCACCGCTTGTTATCCTCGCAGCTGGCCAACTCTTCGTGGTTCTGACGGGTGGTTTCGATCTTTCGATGAGCGCGGTTGTCACCCTGGTGGTGCTCGCTGCTTCGATTTTGATCAATGGCGATCCCGCCATGACTTGGCCGATGATCGGTGTCCTCTATCTGATGGGCTTCGCCGTCGGAATGGTAAACGGGCTTGTCGTCGCCTTCCTGAAAGTGCCGTCAATCATTACGACGCTTGGCACCATGCTGCTCGTCAACGGGCTGGCACTGGCCTGGTCAGGCGGGGCGGCTCGCGGCGATCTGCCGGACAATTTCCGGGATCTCGGCCGTTTTGTCATGCGCGACGTCTGGCCGATTGGCATGCTGCCCATTGCAGTTGTTGTGCTCGTGGCGTTCATCGGCGTCGCCTGGTGGTGCCTGCACGGCACCGTCTACGGCAAGCGGGCGCTGGCGATCGGTGACAATGCGCGCGCGGCTGAACTTGCCGGGCTCCCGGTCGCAGCCACGAGGATTACCGCCTTCGTCGTTTCCGCCCTTGCCGCCGTGACCGCAGGCATTCTCGTCGGTGGCTTTTCCGGCGTATCAGTCAATGCAGGACGCGGGTTGGAACTCCAGGCGATAGCCGCATGCGTGATCGGCGGCGCGCAACTTCTTGGCGGCCGCGGTTCGATCTGGAGTGCTCTTTTTGGCGCGCTCAGCCTGTTTTCGCTGTTCACCCTGCTCAATCTGGCCGGCTTGCCGCAGTCACTGCGCGACAGCATCCAGGGTGTGATTCTGATCGCCGCCGTCGGTGCCAGCGCCTGGCGCGACCGTCGGAGAACGTGATTGCTTGCAAGGAGAGACAAGCGATGAACCGCCGGTGTTCCGGCATTTTGAGGAGGAAAAACATGCAATACAGAGCAGTCGTCGCAGCACTGGTCGTGATGGCATTTGCCGGCGTGACCTATGCGCAGGAATTCAACGATCCCGCCGAGTTCAAGAAGCAGCGAGAGCAGCTCTCGATGACGCCGCAGGGTCCGGAGGGCCAGCCCTGGGCACAACACCTTGGGGACACGATGGTCGACACCGCCAAATACAAGAAGGATGGTCCGGTAACGATCTGCTTCTCGAATGCGGGTATCTTCAATCCCTGGCGCGTCGTCGGCATGAACAATCTGCAGGCAGAAGCGGAACTGCGCAAGGACCGCATCAAGGAACTGGTTGTGATCGATGCTGAGGGCAAGGACGACAAGCAGATTTCTGATATCGAAGCGCTTGTCAGCGGTGGCAGATGCGACGCGCTGATCGTTTCACCCAATACTACGGCCGCTCTGACGCCTGCCGTGGAAGCTGCCTGCGCCAAGCTCCCGGTCATCGTCTTTGACCGCGGTGTCGCCACTTCCTGCCCGGTGACTTATATTCACCCGGTCGGCGGCTATGGTTTCGGCATCACCTCCGGTGAGTTCATCGCCGGCAAGCTGCCGAAGGGCGCTAATGTGCTTGCATTGCGTATCATGCCGGGCGTCGACGTCCTGGAAACCCGCTACTCCGCCGCGAAGAACATCTTCGACGAAGCGGGATTGAAGGTTATCGGCTCCGAATTCACCGGCAGCGACCGCGCGAAGACGAAGGGGATCGTCGAGGACTATATAAATCGCGGCGAGAAGATCGATGCCGTCTGGATGGATGCTGGTGATACCGCGACCGCGGCGCTCGAAGCTTTCGAGGATGCGGGTTTGCCATATCCGGTCATCAGCGGCGAAGACCAGCAGGACTTCCTGCGCAAGTGGCAGAAGGATAAATTGACGGCTATTGGCCCCTCTTATCCCACCTACCAGTGGCGCACTGCCATTATCGGCGCTCTCGATGTTCTCGACGGCAAGCCGGTACCGGGTCCGGAATGGCTTCTTCCGCAGCCGGCCATCACCCACGACACGCTCGCAAACTACATAGACGAGCGCATGCCGCCGCTGCACTACAGCTTGTGTGGTTGCCAGGATCTTCCGGGTTATCCCGAACGCTGGGGTGGAAAGAAGTAAGCGGCATCCGCTTCAGTCATCGGCGATATCGCTCCGCGGGTCGACGGATCCGCGGGGTCGGCTGCCTGCCGGTTGCAGGGCACCGCAACCCACCTACGTGGCCACGATTTCAATGCTTCGCTCGAAAATACAGATAGCTCATTCAAGCGCGGGCCGTAAGAAGCTTGCGACTTGGACTGCGGCATGGCGCATTTATCCTCTTGCGACCGTTAAGAGACTGCTTAAGGCCCGAACGGCGTTCATTTAGGCAAAAAATGCATGAGGGACACCTTCATGCGGCCAGGAGCGAAATTCCTTCCCGGGAAGGCCTATATCTCTCTGAAATATAACAATAATCTTCCAGAATTCCACTCTGGCACGCGCCTTGCTTTGTTATTGGCGAGGGGTGCAACGCACCATAACTCTGCCATTCAAGAGCTTGGAGATATCGCATGATAGACGCGTTTGAAGATCATTGCTGGCGTGATGTCATTCCAGAAGAGGTCCTCGACCTATACAGCCACTACAAACGCCCCGTCACAGTCGGTCCGCAGGCCGCCCTTCTGGCGATCGATCTCTACGAGCTTGCCTACCAGGGTGGTCCGCGACCGGTCGCGGAAGTCTCGAAGACCTATCCGAGCTCTTGCGGCGAATATGCCTGGAATGCAATCGAGCCCACCAAGCGCCTGTTTGCAGCCGCGCGCGCTGCCGGTCTGCCGATCATCTACACGACCAGCGATACGCGGCCCGACAGCAAGCCGAATTCGATCCGCGCAACAAGGCGCAACAGTATCAAGACGGATCCTGATGTTTTCGCCATCCGGCCGGAATTTGCGCCCGTCGCCGGTGACATCGTCATTACCAAGCAACGTGCGAGCGCCTTCTTCGGCACGCCGCTCATCGCCCATCTGACGCTTCTCAATGTCCAGACAGTCATCGTCTGCGGCGAGAGCACCTCGGGCTGCGTGCGCGCCAGCACGGTTGATGGCTATTCCTATGGCTTCCAGATGGTGATGGCCGAGGAATGCTGCTTCGATCGCAGCCTCATCTCCCACAAGATCAACCTCTTCGACCTGCATCACAAATACGCCAACGTCATGCACACGGACGACATCGTCGCCCATCTCGACGGTCTCGCTCTGAAGGAGGCCGTGTGATGGAACCTCGCTCCTACGGTCCGTTCGCCTACTCGCCGATCATCCGCCGCGCTCGCTGGAAGCTTCCGGGCAATGCCCGCGTGGCATTGTGGGTCATTCCCAACATCGAGTTCTTCGCGCTTGACGAACAGGTGCCGACGGCAGCCGGCGGAGGCGGCGTCACGCCCGATATTCCGACATGGTCGGTGCGCGACTATGGCAACCGCATCGGCATCTTCCGGATGATGAAGGTATTCGACAAGTTCGGCATCCGCGGAACCGTGGCGCTCAATAGCGACCTCTGCAAGCAGCATCCCGAGATCCTCGAAGAAGCTGCAAAGCGCAATTGGGAACTCATGGGCCACAATGAAAGCAACACCCGTCGCCTGAATGCAGCGCCGCCTGAAGAAGAGCGCGGCATCATCAATCGCGCGGTCACCACCATCCGTGCGGCGACCGGCCAGCAACCGGTCGGCTGGCTCGGTTCCGGCCTGCAGGAAACATGGAACACCCTGGAACATCTGCAGGCCGAGGGCGTACGCTACGTCTGCGACTGGACCAATGACGACCAGCCCTACTGGATGTCGCTGCCGAATGGCAGAAATATCCTGTCGGTTCCTTATAGCCAGGAACTGAACGACAAGCCGGCCTTCGAGAAGAAGCATATGACATCAGTGGAATTCGGCGAGATGATATGCCGTCAATTCGACGTCCTCTGGGAGGAGGGAGCTGAATCCGGCCGGGTGATGGCGATCGCGCTGCATCCTTACATCACCGGTGTCCCACACCGCATCCGCGCGCTGGAGGAGGCGCTCGCCTATGTCTGCAAACATGAAGGCGTGTGGCGGGCGACGGGCAGCGAAATCGCGCAAGCCTATGCCGAAGCCTTTCCCCTTTCCGGCACCGAAGCCGCATGATGGAGCCGTCGATGAACACCGCGATGAAAAATATCACCCTCTCGCTTGCAACGATCCTCGTAGTGTCTGCGGCAGCTATTGGCGCCGCATCCGCTGAGGAGACGATCACGCTTGGAACGGTCGGCTCGGGGTCGGCACTGAACTGGCCATTGCTCGTTGCTCTCGACAAGGGCTTTTTCGAGAAGAACAATGTGAAGATCGACCTCGTCAGCGCGCCTTCCAGTGCCGCCGTTCAGCAGCAGGTCGCCGCCGGTTCGGTCGACATGGGCTCGGGCGGCCTCGTCGATCCAATCCGGGCGATCGACAAGGGAGCGGCCATCTCGATCATCCGCATTGAAGCCAAGGCCGCGCCTTACGCGCTCTATGTGAAGCCAGAGATTGCCGACTATGCCGCGCTCAAAGGCAAGACCATCATGGTCGGCGGCGCCAAGGATATCACCCGCATCTATCTGGAGCGCATGGCGGCGCCGAACGGCCTGAATAAGGGCGATTACGACCTGATCTATGCCGGTGCCACTTCGGCCCGTTTCGCGGCGCTGCAGTCGGGGGCCGTCGACGGTGCGTTGATTAGCGCTCCCTTCAACTTCCAGGCTGAAACGGCGGGCATGAAGAACCTCGGTGTGACGGTCGATTATGTGAAGGATTTCCCCTTCACCGGCTATGCGGTCAATGTCGATTGGGCCAAGGATCACAAGCCGGCGATCCAGGGCTTCCTCACGGGATATTCGCAGGCTGTGACCTGGCTTGCCGATCCTGCCAACCGCGATGAGGCGGTGAACGTCTTGATCAAGGATATTTCCGCCAAGCCTGACGATGCCCAGAAGACCTACGACTTTTTCAAATCGCTCGATATCTATGATCCCGAGGGCACGGTCGACAAAGCCGGCCTCGGCAAACTCCTGGATATCATGAAGGGTCTCGGCGACCTCGAAGGCAGCGCCGATCCTGACCGCTTCTATAACGCAACCATTCTCGCAAAGGACTGACGAATGGCGGTACATGTTTCCACTTTGCCTGACGCAGGAAGGGAGGGCAGCCGGTCGCTCACAGCTGCCGCCCGTCTCTTGCTCCCCCTGCGGCGGTCCGGTTGGGCCTTCGCCTCCGTCATCGGCGGTTTCCTCATCTGGGAACTCGTCAGCCGCTACCTCGTAGCCAGCAAGCTCTTTCTTGCCGCACCGAGCCAGATCCTCGTTGCAATCGCCGATCTCTGGGCCGATGGCGAGCTGACGAAACATATCGAGGTCAGTGCCAGCGAATTCCTGCTGGGTTATGTTTTTGCCTCTATTGCCGGCGTCCTACTCGGCATCGCGCTTGCCAATTCCAATGTGGCCAAGCAGGTACTGCAGCCTTGGATCTCCGGCCTCTACGCAACGCCGACGATCGCGCTTGCGCCGCTCTTCATCCTCTGGATGGGCGTCGGCATCTGGTCGAAGGTGATCATGGTCGTCACGCTGGTGGTCTTCCCCGTCATCATCAACACCGAGGCGGGCCTGCGCACGACGAGCCGTGAGTTGGTCGAAATGGTCCGCTGTTTCGGCGCCAGTCGCCGGCAGATCTTCCTGAAGGTGGCCCTGCCGTCTGCCTTGCCGTTCATCTTCGCCGGGCTGAAGCTCGGCATCGGTCGCGGTTTGATCGGCGTCGTCGTGGCCGAACTCTTCGGCTCTCGCGCCGGTATCGGCCAGATCATCAGCCAGGCGGCGGACGCCTTCAACATGCCGCAGCTCTTTGCCGGTGTCATCATCCTCGCCGTTGCGGGCGTTGGGCTGACATCGGCCTTCGGTTGGCTCGAAGGCCGGCTTCTGCACTGGAGGGAATAATCATGGTCCAGGTCGTTCCAAAACTCGTCATCGATGGGCTCACCAAACGCTTTACCGGCATAGATGCGCTGACGCGGATCGATACGACGATCCAGTCCGGCGAATTCATCTCGATCGTCGGCCCCTCCGGCTGCGGCAAGACCACCTTCCTGCGCATTGTCAGCGGCCTCGAGGAAGCGACGACCGGCGAGATCCGTCTCGACGGCCGTGCCATTTCAAAGCCTGGCAGCGACCGTGGCTTCGTATTCCAGCAAGACAATCTCCTGCCCTGGAGGACCATCCTGCAGAACGCGATGATCGGGCCGGAGATCGGCGGCTATGCCAGTCCCGAGCGGCTGAAGGCGACGAAGGGTCTTCTGAAACTCGTCGGCCTGGAGGGTTTCGAAGACTACTATCCAAGGCAGCTCTCGGGCGGCATGCGTCAGCGCGTCAACCTAGCGCGTGCACTGGCAATCGACCCCGAGATCCTGCTGATGGACGAGCCTTTCTCGGCGCTTGATGCGCAGACGCGCGAGATCATGCAGACAGAACTGCTGCGCATCTGGGAGAAGGGACGCAAGACGGTGCTCTTCGTTACCCACCAGATCGATGAGGCGGTCTTTCTCGCCGACCGTGTCTTCGTCTTCGCCCGCCGTCCCGGTCGTCTGCAAGAAATCATCGAGATCGACCTGCCGCGTCCGCGTCCGCTCTCGATTAAGCGCACGCCGGCCTTCGTTGCGCTGGTTGAGCGCATCTGGAACCTCATCGAGCATGAGGTCCGGGAATCGATCATGGAGGAGATGGTTTGAGAAGGGAGCCGGTTTTTGCGGCAGCAGCATGGACTGGAAGGGCAGGTGCCGGTGGCAAGACATCTTGATTTGCGGCTGCTTTCGCAGTTCCTCGTGATCTGCCAGACCTCGAAGATGTCGGCGGCCGCGCGCAAGCTCGGTCTTTCGACACCGGCAGTCTCTCAGATCGTGCACCGGCTGGAAAGGGACGTGGGCATCGTGCTCTTCGAGCGCAGTGCGCAAGGCCTCCGGCTCACACCTGCCGGCAGCATCCTGCAGGAGCGGGCGCGCGACATTATCAACAGCGAGGCCGATATCCTTCAGGAGCTGGAGGCTTACAGGACCCAGCTTCTGCCGAAGCTACGGCTCTATATCGCCGAAAGTGTCGCGAAATATACGACACCCGCCATCGTCTCGGAGCTGAACCAGATCGTCGGGCAGCTCGAAGTCCGCACCGGCCAGTCCTTCAACTATGTGCAGGAATTTCTACGGGGCGATTTCGAGGCACTGATTTCCAGCGAGCCGCTGGAGGGCATCTCCAGGCTCGACCGCTTCAACCTCTGCGAGGAGGATCTGATCGGTCTTGCCCCAGCGGGCATTCCGGCGGAGCGGCGTACGCTACATGCTCTTGCCAGGGATATGCCCTTCATCCGTTCCAGCAGTGGCAGCCGCAAGGCCGAGCTCATCGAAGGTTATCTGGCAGGCCAGGGCCTCAACCCGCCACGCGGCATCGAATGCAACTCGGCGGTGCCCATCCTGGAACTCGTCAGTGCCGGCATCGGATGGACGATTACGACGCCGCTCACCATTGCCTATTACCGGCCGGATCCGGCACGCGTCGCCGATCTGGAATTGCCCGGAGATGTTCCGTCGCGACAAATCCTGCTTCTCGTCAACAGTGGCAAGCTGCTGGACGTGCCTACGTCGATCGCAACCAGTTCGCGCGCCTCGCTCCGCATGCATGCGGCAACATGGCCCGCGCATCTCGCCAGTGCCATTCGCTTTCCCGATGACCTGAGCGAGCTTTGAGCCGGCGGGCACAAGCCCGCCATAAGTCTTCGAACCGCCGAAAAGCTGAAACAGTTGAGGCCGGCCCACCGGTCAAGGTATTCGCATGTTCAAAAAACTAAAAGAAATCATAGGTTTCGACGGAGCATTGCAGGCGGGTTTTCCGCTCTGGGGCTTCTTCGCTGGCCACGCGGTGAGGATCCACCACCACGCAATGGACAGGACAGGTATTTGCCATGCTCGTCGATACAGCTGAAGCCCCCTGGATGCGGACTCTGTGGCTGATGGTCTGCGTCCAGTTCATCATGAGCGTGGCGCTTTCGGTCATGAGCCCGATCCTGCCCCTCTTCCTGCCGGATATCGGCGTCACCGATGTCAGCGCCATCAATTTCTGGTCAGGTCTCCTGAATTCGCTGAACTTCCTGATTTCGGCCTTCGTCTCGCCGCTCTGGGGCTCGATTGCCGATCGTTATGGACGCAAGGTGATGGTGCTGCGCTCAAGCCTTGCCATCTGCTTCTTCACGCTGCTCATGGGCTTCAGCCAGCATCTCTGGCAGCTCGTGACGCTGCGCGTGATGATGGGCGCCTTCAGCGGCTTTTCCGCTTCGGCGATCGCGCTTGTCGCAACCCAGATGCCGGAGCGGCGTCTTGGCTATGCGCTCGGCTGGCTTGCGACCGGTCAGCTTGTCGGCAACCTGACCGGCCCGATTGCCGGCGGTGTGATTGCCGATATCACTGGCGACTATCGCATGACCTTCTATTTCACGGCCGTGATCTCGGGGATTGCCGTCTGCCTTGCCTACTGGGGTGTTTCGGATTCGTATAATCCCGACAATGGCGTACATAAGGTTTCCGTTTTCGACGCGTTTTCCGCGCTGACGAAGACCCAGGGGCTGCTGCCGCTCTTTGTCGTTCTGCTGCTCGCCCAATTTGCCGTACGCGCTGTCCAGCCGGTCATAACCCCCTTTATCCAGGAACTCGTCTCGACGCCGAATGGGATCGCAACGCTTGCCGGTTTTGCTTTCTCTGTGACCGGCGTCGCCGATCTCATTGCCTCGCCCTTCCTCGGAAAGAGAAGCGATACGATCGGTTATCGCCGCGTTCTCATCATCTGCCTGTTCGGTGGCGCGTTGATGAGCCTGCCGCAGGCCTTCGTTGGCAGCTACTGGCAGTTCCTTGCGCTGCGCTTCGGTATCGGCATGTTCATCGGCGGCATCCTGCCGACGGCCAATGCGCTTGTCGGCCATCTCGCCCCGCCCTCGCAGCGCGGCCTTGCCTATGGCGTCACGGCGTCGGCGTCCTTTCTCGGGGCCTTCCTCGGACCATTCACCGGCGGCGCCATGGCTGCTACAGTCGGCATCCGCTGGGTTTTCGTGCTGACGACGGGGCTGTTCCTTGCCAATCTTGTCTGGGTTTATCGCGTCGTGCCGGAGGTTCGGGGCAAAGCAGAAGGAGAGAAATGGCCTCAAAGAGGCGAAGAGCGGTAAGGCAGTCGAAAAACCCCTGAAATGCTGATGCCTCTGGTCGTGACAACTCACCAGCCCGCGCTAGTTCCATCGATGCCTCACCCGGTGATTCATGGAACGAGCGCTTGATTTATGATGTTGTTGTCGTCGGCTCCGGCTTTTCTGCGATCGCAGTCGTCTGCAATCTTGTCCGGAAACTTCCGCAGACGGCGTCGATCGCCGTCATCGGCGATGATCCGGGTTTTGGCAGAGGCACGGCCTATCGCACTGAAATGCATCTCCACCGGCTGAATGTCCCAGCGGCGCGCATGAGCCTCTTCACGGACAGGCCGGCCGACTTCGTGGAATGGCTGAGCCGCAAGGACCGTCCGTCGCGGGATGCCGATTTCGCCTCACGGAGCGATTATGGGCTCTATGTCAGGGATACGCTCGCAGATCTGCTGCGGCCTCGCGACGACCGGTGCCGCGTCGATTTCATCAAGGCCAAGGCCACTGGTTGCGTCGAGCGCTATCCGGGCGCCCTCGGCTTTCTGCTGGAGCATGGCGGCGAAATCGCCGGCCGCCACGTCGTCCTCTGTCTTGGGTTGGGAAATGCGAAATTGCCGGTCGATACCGGAGATCCCGGGAGCGCCACGCGTTCGCATGTGATCGAAAATCCCTGGCGCCTTTCCTGGCTGACACATGTCGGCCCGCAGGATCGGGTCTGTATCCTAGGCTCGGGCCTTACCATGATCGATCAGGTTCTTGGGCTTCGGTCGCATGGGCACCGCGGCCGCATCGATGTTCTCTCCCGTCGCGGGCTCGCGCCGCACGGACATGCCCGCGATCCGAAATCACCTGCGGCCATCGAGATCGATGCAAACGGGGCGACACTCAGCCAGATCCTGCACGATATCAGGCGGCGGGTGAGATCGGAGGCCGACTGGCGAAGCGTCATGGATGGGCTGCGGCCCAAGACCCAGGCGATCTGGCAGAACCTCGCTCCAGCGGAGCGGTCGCGTTTCCTACGGCATGCGCTGCCATGGTGGAACATCCATCGCCATCGCGTGGCGCCTGACATCTACGACCGGTTCGAGCAATTGCGGCAGCAGGGTGTCGTCAATTTCCACGCCGGCTTTCTCAAAACGCTCAAGGATGCCGGCGACGGGATCGGCATCGAATACCGCAAAAGAGGACGCCGTGAGACGATCGCTCTCACAGTCGATTGGATCGTCAATTGCACGGGGATGGAACGGGCGGGGTTGGCGCATTCACCGCTTCTGCAGGAAATGCGCCGGCAGGGCTTTGTCGCTGCGGATTCGCTTGGGCTCGGAATCTCCGTAAACCGGGATTCGCGCGTGCTGAATTCAGAAGGCGTGAGGCAATCGAACCTTTATGCGGTCGGCGCGCTGACAGCCGGTCAATTCTGGGAGATTACCGCCGTTCCCGATATCAGGGCTCAGGCAGAACAGGTCGCTGCGCAAATAGCAATGTGAGAAGGACCCCGAGCTTTGACCGCATGGGTTGCGCCGATGGCCCGTTTTCGACCAAGCCTTGCTTTTCTCACGGGCGGTTCTTGAAGGCACATTTCACATTCGGACGGCGAGAAATCCTCGCTCCATCGAATCAGGCAGCCCTTTAAGGGGCACCAACACATATTCGCGTCATGGCGTGAAGGTGCGCGGCGTTCTCTTTCATACCGCGCGCGAATAATACTCCCGGTGCTGCCGCAAATCTATAGAGGCGGTCAACTTTCGAGGATCAAATCGGCAGGTTACGCGCAATTTTTTGTGTAGCGATGCTGGAATGCCAGCGATGTCTTATTTCCGTCTAGGAGGACCTTGATCTTTCGAAACATTGGCGCACCATCTTACTTAGCGAAGGCGAAAATCGCTGAGGCAGACCTTTATAGGAGGGCCTATGCTGAACAACTCCCTATTTGATGCGTTCACCCGTAACTACGAGTCTCGCCGCGAGACGGATATGTCTATCGCGGACTATTTGTCCATATGCAAGAAGGATCCGATGGCTTACGCCAACGCCACCGAGCGGCTGCTGGCGGCAATCGGCGAACCTGAGATCATCGATACAGCCAAGGATTCGCGGCTCGGGCGGGTCTTTATGAACAGGACGATCCGAACCTATCCGGCCTTTGCGGGTTTTTTCGGTATGGAGGAGACGATCGAGCGGATCGTGTCCTTCTTCCGGCATGCAGCCCAAGGCCTGGAAGAGCGTAAGCAGATCCTCTACCTGCTCGGTCCCGTCGGCGGCGGCAAGTCTTCGCTTGCGGAGCGCCTGAAGCAGCTCATGGAGGTCAATCCCATCTATGTGCTGAAGGCAGGCGACGACTTGAGCCCGGTCTTCGAAAGCCCCCTCAATCTCTTCGATCCCTTGGCCATGGGGCCGTTGCTGCTCGAAGAATACGGTATCCCTACCCGTCGCCTCAGTGGCCTGATGAGCCCATGGTGCCTGAAGCGCCTCGACGAGTTCGACGGCGATATCTCTCGTTTCCGCGTCGTGAAAATCCAGCCGTCCAGGCTTCGCCAGATCGCGATCGCCAAGACCGAACCGGGTGACGAGAACAACCAGGACGTCTCATCGCTGGTCGGCAAGGTCGATATCCGCAAGCTCGAGCACTATTCGCAGAACGATCCAGACGCCTACAGCTATTCCGGCGGTCTCAATCGCGCCAATCAGGGCATTCTGGAATTCGTCGAGATGTTCAAGGCGCCGATCAAGATGCTGCACCCGTTGCTGACGGCGACGCAGGAAAGCAATTACATGGGCACCGAGAATATCGGTGCGATCCCGTTCTCGGGCATCATCCTTGCCCATTCGAACGAAGCAGAATGGCAGACTTTCAAGGCCAATAAAAACAATGAAGCCTTCATCGACCGCATCTGCGTCATCAAGGTTCCCTATTGCCTCCGGGTCATGGAGGAGCAGAAAATCTACGAGAAGCTGATCGAGGGCTCGGAGCTTGCAGATGCAGCCTGCGCGCCAGCGACGCTGGAGATGCTGGCCCGCTTCTCGGTTCTGTCACGGCTTCGCAAGCACGAGAATTCCAATCTCTTTTCAAAGATGCGTGCCTATGACGGTGAAAGCCTGAAGGAAACCGATCCGCGTGCGAGAAGCGTGCAGGAATATCGCGACTCTGCCGGTGTCGACGAGGGTATGGACGGAATATCGACACGTTTTGCCTTTAAAGTCCTTGCGTCGACGTTCAACCACGACACGACGGATATCGGCGCCGATCCGGTGCATCTGATGTATGTTCTGGAACAGGCTATCCGCCGCGAGCAGTTTTCCGAGGAGACGGAAAAGCGCTATATGGAGTTCATCAAGGCAGAACTGGCACCGCGTTATGCGGAATTCATCGGTAACGAGATCCAGAAGGCCTATCTGGAATCCTACTCCGATTACGGTCAGAATCTGTTCGACCGTTACGTCGATTACGCGGATGCCTGGATCGAGGACGTCGATTTCAAGGACCCCGACACAGGTCAGTTGCTCGACCGCGAACTTCTGAACCAGGAGCTGACGAAGATCGAAAAACCCGCGGGCATCGCCAATCCCAAGGATTTCCGCAACGAGATCGTCAAGTTCTGCCTCAGATCGCGCGCCCACAATGGCGGCAAGAACCCATCTTGGACCAGTTATGAAAAAATCCGGGAAGTGATCGAAAAGCGGATGTTTTCGCAGGTCGAGGATTTGCTGCCGGTCATCTCCTTCGGATCGAAGAAGGATAGCGAGACGGAAAAGAAACACAGTGAGTTCGTCTCGCGCATGGTCGCGCGGGATTATACCGAACGGCAGGTTCGCCGGCTGGTGGAATGGTACATGCGCGTCAAACAGGCGAGTTAGGTAGGCTGTCCGGCGAGTACCCATTAGGAGCAAACATGCACATCATTGACCGGCGGCTCAATCCGCGCGGTAAAAGTTTAGAAAATAGACAACGGTTTCTACGGCGTGCCAAGGACGCCGTAGCACAAGCGGTTAAACGATCTTTGCAAAACCGCTCCATTCGCGATGTGCTTGATGGCGGTGAAGTTACTCTCCCGATCGGCGGCATGGCCGAACCGGGCCTTCACCGGGGCGGAGGGGGAATTCAGGATCGCATTCTTCCCGGCAATCAGAAATTCGTCGAGGGTGATTTCATCAAGCGTCCGCCGGCATCGGGCGGCGGCCGTTCGTCCGAGGCGGGGGAGGGCGACGGCGAAGACGGCTTCCGCTTCGTACTGACCCGGGAGGAGTTCCTCAACATCTTCCTCGAAGATCTGGAATTGCCTGACCTCGCCAAGCGGCGGCTGAGCGAGACCGAGGAAGTGACGCCGCAAAGGGCCGGTTTTTCTGTCTCCGGCTCCCCCTCCAACATCGCCGTCGGGCGCACGACACGCCTCGCCATGATGCGGCGCCTAGCGCTTCATCGCCCGAAGGTAGAGGAAATAGAGGCACTTCAGAAGCAGATCGACGAATGCGACAACGCGGAAGAGCGCCTTGTTCTTGAAGACAGGCTGAGGACCCTAAAGCTCAAGAGCAAGCGCATCCCCTATATCGACCCGCTCGACGTCCGCTACCGGCGCTTTGAAAACACACCGAAGCCTGTCGTCAAGGCGGTGATGTTCTGCCTCATGGACGTGTCCGGTTCCATGAGCGAGCATATGAAGGATCTCGCCAAGCGTTTCTACCTGCTCCTCTATCTCTTCCTGTCGCAGCGCTATGAGAAGGTGGAGATCGTCTTCATCCGTCATACTGAAAAGGCGGAGGAAGTCGATGAGGAGACTTTCTTCTATAGCCCGGCGACAGGCGGCACGCTGGTTTCCAGTGCGCTGGCGGTCATGCGCTCGATCGTTGCCGCGCGGTTCGATCCGACGGAATGGAACATCTATGCGGCGCAGGCCTCCGATGGCGACAATTCCTATTCCGACGGCGCTCTGACCGGCCAGCTGCTGCAGCAGGAAATCCTGCCGGTCTGCCAGTACTTCGCCTATATCGAAGTCGGTGAGGAAGACGGGGATTCCTCAATGTCTAGGTCACCGCTCTGGACGCTCTATCAGGAGATCCGCTCCGCAGCTCTGCCTCTTGCCATACGCAAGGTCTGCCGCAGGAACGAGATATTCCCTGTTTTCCATGACCTGTTTCAGAAGAAGGCTGCCAAGGCAGGGGCTACGCCATGAAGACCAGCACGCGGCATAAGGAAAAGCTTCTGTTTGAAGGGGCTGACTGGGATTTTCCGACCCTGCAGCGCATTCATGATGCCTGTGAGGACATCGCGCTTGGGGAACTGGGCCTCGATGTCTATCCGAACCAGATCGAGGTCATTACATCGGAGCAGATGCTCGATGCCTATTCCTCGACAGGCATGCCGCTGTTCTATCGCCACTGGTCCTTCGGGAAGCATTTTGCCCATCACGAAGCCTTCTACCGCCGCGGGATGCGCGACCTCGCCTATGAGATCGTCATCAACAGTTCGCCCTGCATCTCCTATCTCATGGAGGAGAATACGGCGACCATGCAGACGCTGGTCATTGCGCATGCTGCCTTCGGCCATAACCACTTCTTCAAGAACAACTATCTGTTCAAGCTTTGGACCGACGCCGAAGGTATTCTTGATTATCTCGACTTCGCCAAGAGCTACATCTCGCGTTGCGAAGAACGATATGGCGAAGTGGCCGTCGAACGCACGCTCGATGCCGCACATGCGCTGATGTCGCACGGTGTGCACCGCTATGCCGGCAAGACGACGGTCGACCTCCGGCAGGAAGAAAAGCGGCTGCAGGAGCGCCGTGCGCACGAGGAGAAGATCTTCAACGATCTCTGGCGCACCGTGCCTGTCGGCCTCAAGCGCAACAAGTCCGATCGCGATCTCGAGCACCGGCGTGCCGCACTCGGTTTGCCGCAGGACAATATCCTTTACTTCCTCGAAAAATCCGCGCCCCGGCTGCATTCCTGGCAGCGAGAGATCTTGCGCATCGTGCGCCACGTCGCCCAGTATTTTCATCCCCAGCGCCAGACCAAGGTGATGAATGAGGGGACCGCCACCTACGTCCATTACAACATCATGCAGCGCCTGCACGAGCGCGGGCAGCTCAGCGACGGCAACTATTTCGAGTTTCTGAAATCGCACACCAATGTCGTGTTCCAGCCGATGTACGATGATCGGCGGTTCTCTGGCTTCAATCCCTATGCGTTGGGCTTTGCGATGATGCAGGATATCGAGCGCATCGTGACGGAGCCGACTGGCGAAGATCGCGACTGGTTTCCTGATATCGCCGGACGGGGCGATCCGATGGCGGTCCTGCGTGATATCTGGGCCAACTACCGCGACGAGAGTTTCGTCAGCCAGTTCCTGAGCCCAAGCCTCATGCGGCGCTGGCGCATGTTCCAGCTCCATGACGACCCGGAGATTCAGGAGGGTATCCTGGTTTCCGCGATCCATGACGAGCGCGGTTATCGGCGTATCCGCCGGCAACTTTCCCGCGGCTACGATATTGGCCATACCGATCCGGCGATTGAGATCGTCGACGTCGATCTCGCAGGTGACCGCAGATTGCTGTTGCAGCACCGAGCCACCAATGACGAGTTCCTGGAAGAAGAAGATCTGAAGCTCGTCCTGCAGCACCTTGCCGATCTCTGGAGCTATGACGTTCTGCTGGAGGAACTCGACAGCAAGGAGAGTGTCGTCCGGAAGCACGTCGCCCACCCGCGGACATTTTCGCGACAGAGCGAATTCGCCTGAGTGGCGGGATTCTGCCTGCATTTAAGAGGCACGATTCTTCAAACGTGATTGGACAGGCTGCGTAGTTGGGATCAACCTTTCCGAGGGGGCGTGCAGTCTATTTTTCCAAATAGGAGGCCGTCATGGAACAATACGCAGTCGATCAGCTTAAGGCTATAGCCAGGGTCAGCCGTACTACGCCACAACTGTCTCGCGCCGAGCGGTTGGACCGGTGGGCTGAGCTTCTGGAAGTCGATCCTGCGCGTTCGCTCGTTACCCTTCGGGAAACCGAATATCTACCCCGCGACCAGCGGACACTGATGAGGATCACCGGGTCACCCATATCCGTAGCCTATGACGATCCGGTTCTGCGTGCCGCGGGTCTCGAAGGCGATACTTATGGGGACGCCCAGAGCTTCTTCGATCTTAACGATCGGCAACTGCACGGGCTCGTCTGCTCCTGCCATTTCGGAGCACGGGTCGATGCGGGTGTCGTCGCCCGCCATCTGAGAGCGACCTCCATACCGGGCATGAAGGGCATTCTGGCGCGCATGCGGCTGATGTTTACGCGATAGGCCGACTGCCTATCCGAAACCAATGCTTAGACACCTGGCGGCAGCGGAACCGGGGTGGTGAAATGCGGCACTTCGTAGCCGCGCTTCACCTGCGGCCGGGCGGCAAGCTGCAGATACCAGCGGTGGACATTCGGGAAGTCGTTGAGGTCGATCTTGTGGCGCACGAAACGCGAAACCCAGGGCCAGACGGCCATGTCGGCGATGGAATAGTCGCCGACAAGGTACTCCCGGCCTTCAAGTCTTGCATCAAGTGTTTCATAGAGCCTTATTGTATCCTTGCGGAAAAGCTCTTCGGCGAAGGGCGCGCGACCTTCGTTGTAGGTCAGGAAATGATGGGCATGGCCGAGCGTTGGCCCGAAGCCGCCCATCTGCCACATCAGCCATTCGATCGTGTGATGGCGGGCAGCACCTTCACGCGGCAGGAACCGTCCTGTCTTTTCGGCGAGATAGAGAAGAATGGCCCCGGATTCGGCGAGGGTGATACCGGTTTCGTGATCGACGATGGCTGGGATTTGCTGCCCGGATTGATCGCCACATAGTCGGCGGAAAACTGATCACCTTTGGTGATATCGATCGTGTGGGCCTTATAGGGAAGCCCGAATTCCTCGAGTGCAATCGATATCTTCAGGCCGTTCGGGGTGATCCAGGTATAGAAGTCGATCATAGGAGCGATCAGTCGAACATCACTTCATCGACCGGCAGCTTTGCCATGCCGAAACGGCCGGTGACGTCGTCGAGGCCAGAGAACATGTCCCGCAACGCGTGGACGATGGTCTTAATCCTCGGATCGACGACACGATAGACGATCAACTTGCCGTCGCGGTGCCCTTCGATGACGTTTGCTTCACGCAATTCCGCAAGTTGTTGTGAAAGCGTCGGCTGGCGGATGCCGAGTTCGTCTTCCAGCGCAGACACCGATGCTTCCGTTTCCATCAGATAGCAGACGATTGCCAGCCGGTTCGCATTAGCGACCAGCTTCAGAAGTTCGCTCGCCTCGCCGACACTGCGGCAGACTCTCGATGATACGGGCTTGGTCATGGTCATCTCTCTTGTTCTACAAAAAAGTAAAGTGAGTGCTCGGAAATTTCAATGCCCGGCCGCTTTGCGGGCGCAACTGCGATAAAAGATTTTAATTTCGGTAGATTTAATAGGTTTTTGATCTGTTTTCCCGTCGGTCTCCGGCAGGACTTTTCTCGCTTTCAATTTATAAAAAAGTAGATTGATCGCAATGACAATCCCGACCGGAATGAAGATGAGAATCGGCGTTCATCCCAACAATCTCCACTTGCGGCTCGCCAGCGCATGGCCGGGTGCCTTTGCCGGGCTTGATCCGATCTTCGTTCCCTATGATGAAGGCCGCGACACAGCCTCGCTGCTGGAAAGCGGCGCGATCCATGTCGGCGGAACCGGCTCGACGCCGCCGATCGAGGCGGATGCGCGTGGCCTTCATGTCGAATATGTCGCCGCATCGGCACCGCGGCCAGCCAATGGCGCGATCTTCGTGCGCGCCGACAGTGATATCGGCTCGGTAGCTGATCTTGCCGGCCGAAAAATCTCGCTGATCGACGGTTCGTTTCACACCTATCTGCTCGCTCGCAGCCTGGAGGGCGAGGATCTCGCGCTTGGTGACGTCGAGCGCATCGAAAGCGGCACACGGGATTCCCTGACGGAGCTGCTGGAGGGCAGGGTCGATGCCTGGATCGCCATGTCGCCGCGGCTGGAGAAGGTGATCGAGCGGACGGATCTCCGTCTCATCGTCCGCTGTGGCGCCACCATCCCCAACCGGTCGCTCTTCTGGAGCCTCGCGCGCATCGGACTTTCCCCTAGCGAAGTTGCCGGCATTGCCTTGGAGCTTGCCCGTGTTGGCAGCGAGATCGCCGCCGATCCGGTAAGGGCAGCTCATCTTCTGGCGGAAAACGACCGTAGCGGTACGGACGCCGAGGCCTGGGAGAGGGTGGTACGCGCACGCGATTTCTCGGTCGTGCCGATCGATGCAGCAGTGCTGGCCGAGCAGCAGGAGGAAGCCGACACGCTCTTTCGCCACGGCTATTTTGATCGCGCGGTCGCCATTGGTGGGCCACTGGAAGCAACGAAGTGAGGAGCCGGGAATGAACGTCTTCTGGTATATGTGTGCTCCTGACGGCGCCTATCCGTGGCAGCCGGAAGGCTCGCGTCCGGTCGATTACGGTTATTACAAGCAGCTCGCCCAGGCTTACGATCATCTGGGTTACACTGGCGCACTCTTTGCAACCGGTGCCCACGATGTCTGGGTGCTGGCAAGCGCGCTGCTTTCCCATACCGAACGGCTGCGGTTCCTCGTCGCCATCCACCCCGGTCTCGTCGCGCCGACATTGTTGGCCAAGATGGCCGCGACCTTTCAGGAATTTGCTCGCGACCGCCTGCTGATCAACGTCGTCTCAGGCGATGCCAAGATGCTCGGCGCCTATGGCATGATGCTGCCGCACGATGAACGTTACGACATGGCGGATGAATATCTACAGCTCTGGCATCGACTCTTCGCCGGCGAGAGCGTCACCTATCAAGGCAAGTATTTCTCCACCGACGGCGCCAAGCTCGCGCTTCCGGTTGGCGAAAGCATCGCCCCGCCGCCACTCTGGTTCGGCGGCTCTTCCGACAAGGCGCTCGACGTCGCGGCAAAGCACGTCGATACCTACCTTTCCTGGGGTGAGACGCCCGAGCAGATCAAGGGCAAGGTCGAGGCCGTGAAGGCGCGCGCCGCCCAATACGAACGTGAGCTCGAATACGGCATCCGCCTTTATGTGATCGTGCGTGATACGGACGAAAAGGCGTGGGAAGCCGCCGCTGATCTCTATGGCCGCATGGATGAGGCGGCGATTGCCGCCAACCAGCGTTTCGTCGCCCGCAGTGATTCCGTCGGCCAGCAGCGCATGACGGCGCTGCATGGCGGCCTGAAGCCGGACAACCTGCGTGATCTCGAAGTGGCGCCCAATCTCTGGGCTGGCATCGGCCTGGTACGGCCCGGTCCCGGCACGGCGATTGTCGGCTCGCCCGATACGGTGCTGCGCACGCTGGAGGCCTATCAGAGGGCCGGCGTCGAAACCTTTATTCTTTCCGGCATGCCGCTGCTTGAGGAAGCCTATCGTTTCGGCGAAAAGGTTCTGCCGCGTCTTGATGTCAGCAGGGAAGTGTCGAAGGCGCGCAACTACACCTGGTCGACGCTCTTCGATCGCGACCTTTCCACCGTCAAGAGCGCCTGACCCTCCGGCAAGAAAGCAAGTTCTGTGGCAGCAAGCGAATTCCACCCAGCCGAACAGGAGACGACAGGTAACGGGCTTGCAGCCCGCATCCTGAAGACGATCGAAGGCGTACTCGGCGTAGCCGCTGCGTCCGTGCTTGCCGTGCTGCTCGTCATGGTGCTGGTCACGGTCTGCATGCGCTATTTCTTCGCCGCCGGCTTCATCGGCGCTGAAGATCTCGGCATCTGGCTGCATGTGTTGCTGATCGCGCTCGGCGCGCCGCTCAGCCTCAACAGTGCGCTTGCCATGCGTCTCGACGTCTTCGTGAAGATGATGCCGGAGCGCCTTTACCCGGCAACGCAGGTGGCCGCCGATGTCTTTACCGTGCTTTCCGGCCTGATCCTGAGTTTCGGGGGCAGCGAGATCATGACCATGCTCGGTGGCATCTCCCCGACGCTCGGCGTGTCGGAATGGATCCGCTTCGGCTTTCTCGGCGCTGGCGGCGCGCTGGTCCTCGTCGTTCTTCTGCTGCAGCGCATCGCCGAAGGAAAGGCTTGGCCGGTCCTGCTCTCCTTCGCAGTCGGCGTGGCACTCTATGCCGGCATTCCTTTCGTCTCCGTCGAACTCGACTGGCCGCCCAGCATCTTCCTCGGCTTGGTTGCCGCTATTGGCCTCGTGCTTGCAGCACCCTTGCCGCATGCCTTCCTGGCTGCCGCCTATGTCGTCATCGCCTTCGGCAGCAGCCTGCCAGAGCCGGCGATTGTGTCGTCGACCGTCACCGGCATTTCGAAATTCCTGCTGCTTGCCATCCCCTTCTTCCTGCTTGCCGGCGGGCTGCTGACGGCATCGGGTGTTGCCAACCAGCTCGTGCGTTTCGCCGCCGCCATGGTCGGTCATCGCCGTGCCGGTCTCGCCCAGACGACGCTGCTCACCAGCGTGCTCTTTTCCGGTGCCTCCGGCTCCTCGGTCGCTAATGCCGCCTTCGGCGCGTCCACCTTCCAGCCGGAGCTCGTCCGCCACGGTTACCCGCCGGCCAAGGCCGCAGCGATCATCGCGGCGACCTCGGTGCTCGACAATGTCATTCCGCCGTCGATCGCCTTCCTGATCCTGGCAACCGCCACCAATCTTTCGGTTGGCTCCCTGCTGGTAGGGGGCTTCTTTGCCGGTGGCCTGATGGCGATCTGCCTTGCGGTCGCCATCCATCTGACAGTCGGCGATCAGGCGCCGCTGCCGCGAGCCACGTCGGCGCAGCGCTGGCAGTCGGCCGTCCAGGCAATCCCCGCCTTCGGTCTCGGCGTCATCGTCGTGGTCGGCATCCGCATCGGCATCGTCACGACGACGGAGGCCGCGGCCCTTGCCGCCTTCTACACCTTCCTGCTCGGCATCGGTGCGCGGCTTGGCACCCTCTCGCTTTACACGGCCTTCCGGCAGGCGGCTGTCGAGGCCGCCGCGATCGGCCTGCTGATCGGCACGGCTGGCCCCTTTGCCTTCCTGCTTGCGGTCGACGATGTCTCGGGCCTGATCTCACACCTGACGACGGTGCTTGGCGGCAGTGCGCTCGCAGTCATCCTGCTGTCCAACATCATCCTGCTTGTGGTGGGCCTCGTTCTCGACATCGGCGCGGCGATCCTGCTTTTCGGCCCGATCCTGTTGCCGGCGGCCGTCGCCGCAGGCATCGATCCCATTCATTTCGGCGTCATCATCGTCGTCAACCTGATGATCCACGGCCTGACGCCGCCGCTCGGCATGCTGATCTTCGTCGTCAGCGGCGTGACCCGCATTCCAGCTTCCGCCCTCTTCAAGGCGGTCGTTCCCTATCTGCTTGCCCTTCTCGTCTCCCTCGCAATCCTTTGCGCCTGGGCGATTATCTTCTAACGGACAGGACCTCATTCATGGACAATCTCAACCGACGCAATTTCCTGAAGACCGCCGCGCTTGCCGGCACTGCCCTTGCCGCCCCGGCCTTCGTTCGCACCGCGGCTGCCCGTACGACGACGATTACCATCGCCTCGCTGCTCGGCGACGATAAGCCGGAGACGAAGATCTGGGTAAAGATCAGCGAGCTGGTAGAAGCCAAGCTGCCGGGCCAGTTCAAGTTCAACATCGTCAAGAGCGGTGCGCTCGGCGGCGAAAAGGAAGTGGCGGAAGGTGTTCGCTTAGGCTCCATCCATGCCAGCCTTTCGACGGTCTCTTCGCTCTCCGGCTGGGCGCCGGAATTGCAGATCCTCGACCTTCCCTTCCTGTTCCGCGATGCCGACCATGTACGCCGCACCGTCAGCGGGGAAGTCGGCGCCGATCTGAAGGGCAAGCTGCAGGCGCAGAATTTCGTCGTCGGCGACTTCATCAATTACGGCGCCCGTCATCTGCTCACCAAGGAGCCGGTGACGCGCCCGGAACAACTGAAGGGCAAGCGCATCCGCGTCATCCAGAGCCCGCTGCACACCAAGCTCTGGAGCGCTTTCGGCACGACGCCGATCGGCATCCCGATCACCGAGACCTATAATGCGCTGGCAACCGGAGTTGCTGACGCGATGGACCTCACCAAATCGGCCTACGCCGGCTTCAAGCTCTATGAGGTCGTGCCCTACATGACCGAGACCCGCCACATCTGGGCGTCGGGCATCATCTATTATTCGTCGACCTTCTGGGGCGGTCTGAACGACGAGCAGAAGGCCGTCTTCCAGCAGGCCTCCACGGAAGGTGCGGCCTACTTCAACCAGCTGATCGTCGGTGACGAGGTCGCATCGGTCGAAATCTCGCTGAAGAACGGCGGCAAGCTGCTGAAGCCCGAAGCCTTCGATGAATGGCAGAAGGGTGCACACAGCGTCTGGGACGATTTCGCCTCTGTCGTTGGTGGCCTTGACCGTATCAAAGCCGTCCAATCGGCCTGAACAAGTTTTGAACGCGAGGCTGGCCGTCAGCCAGCCTCGCTCACTCGTTGGATTGACGAAGCAGGTGCTGCCGAATTTACGCTGCTTCCTCTCCCAGTATTTTCACCGGCCTGTCCCACTGGATCAGCACCACGCAGCCGGTATCACTCCAGACCGAATGTTCGGTGCCCGGAGCATTGACGATATAGCTGCCGCGGCCGTAGTCGCCCGCCTCGTCCGATTGCACGCCGTCAAGGACAAGAATTGTTTCCAGTCCTTCATGCCGATGGCGGGGAACGCTGGCACCGGCCTCATATTTCAGCAGCGCCACGCCCGGCTGGTCGCCGTCGAAAGGACGGATCCAATGGATCGTCACTTCATCGCGGAAAGGGCCGAATTCAAGTGTCTTCCAGCCATCTGAAGTCAGGAGTTCGCGGGTGGTCTCAGGCATGGGCGATGCTCTCCAGGATGTCGTCGACATGCGCCGTCCAGCCGACGATCGCGCCCTGGGCGCGGATCATGGCTATGGCAGCCGCCTTGAATTCGGGAAAGTAACTTTCCGTCGCCTCTTCGGCGAGCAGACATTCATAGCCGCGATCGTTCGCCTCGCGCATCGTCGTCTGAACGCAGACTTCCGTCGTCACGCCGGCGAAGACGAGCTGTTTTATGCCCTTTTCCTGCAGCACGTCGCCAAGCTCGGTGGCATAGAAAGCGCCCTTGCCGGGCTTTTCGATCACCACTTCGCCCTTGAGTGGCGCAAGCTCCGGAAGGATTGCCGTGCCGGGCTCACCCGCAATCAGGATACGGCCCATTGGCCCCGCATCGCCGATGCGGAGTGTCGGATTGCCGCGATCGCGCTTTGCCGGCGGCAGATCCGAAAGGTCGGGCTGGTGGCATTCCATTGTATGGATGACCGGCAGGCCGGCATTGCGGAAGCCCTGGATGAGGCGTTTGACATCCGGCACGATCCTGGTGATGCGACTGACATCATTACCGAGGCTGGCGCCGAACCCGCCCGGCTCGGCAAAGTCGCGCTGCATGTCGATGACGATGAGGGCCAGTTGGTCGTGTTTCGCCGGGAAGGCGAAGGGTTCTGCCTTGATCTCTGCCATCAGTGATGCCCCGCCATATGTGCGCCGATGATGCCGATATCGGCCGAGCGTGCCGGTGTCTCGTAGACCAGCTTGCCTTCGGAAATCACCATGATGCGGTCGGACATTTCGAGCAGCTCATCGAGGTCTTCGGACAGCAGCAGCACGGCCGTACCGGAATTGCGGGCTCTCATGATGCGGGCGCGGATCTCGGCAACGGCTGAGAAATCGAGGCCGAAACAGGGGTTGGAGACGATCAGCAGATCGACCTCGCCCGTCAGTTCGCGGGCGAGCACGGCGCGCTGCACATTGCCGCCGGAAAGCGCCGCAATCGGCGAGGAGGAAGAGGCCGTCTTGACTTTAAAATCGAAGATCAGGTCGGTGGCGCGTTTCTTCATCTTGGCCCTGCTCAGCCAGATCGCATCCTTACCATCCGCCTTGAGATCGAAGGTGCGGAAGGCGAGGTTTTCGCTGACCGTCATGCGCGGGGCGCAGGCATTCTGCAGGGGCTCCTCGGGGATGAAGCGGACATTGTTCTTGCGGGTCTCCGGGCGCGTCGCGCCATAGGTCTCGCCTTTGACACTGACGCGGCCGGTATCGGTCGGTCGTTGGCCGGCGAGGATTTCCGTCAGTTCCTTCTGGCCATTGCCCGATATGCCGGCAATGCCGACGATCTCGCCGGAGCGAACAGTGAGATTGCCGATCTCGATGGTCTTGAGGCCTGAACGGTCCGGCGCCTTGACCTGCTCGACCGTCAGCACCGGCCTGGCATTGTCGGAAATTGGAACGCGGGTGTCGAGTTCGGCCAGTTTGACGTCGCCGATCATCATCGCCGCCATGTCGGCGGTCGAAACCTCGCCCACCTTGCCTGTGCCGACCAGCTTACCGCGCCGCAGGATGGAGACGGCATCGGCAAATTTTGTGACCTCGTGGAATTTGTGGGAGATCATCAGCACGGTGAGTTCGCCGCGCTCAGTCATCCCACGGACGAGGCCGAGCATCTCGTCGGCTTCGGCAGGCGTCAGCACCGAGGTCGGCTCATCTAGTACCAGAAAGGAGCGGCCGAGATAGAGCTGCTTGACGATCTCGAGCTTCTGCTTTTCGCCGGCGGCAAGTTCGCTCACCGGCCGATCGAGAGGGATCTTGAAGGGCATACACTCCATGAAGGCAGCAAGATCCTTGCGCTCCTTCGCCCAGTTGATGATGGCAGGCACTTCGGCGCGGCTGATGACGAGGTTTTCCGCACCCGTCAGCGAAGGGACCAGCGTGAAGTGCTGGTAGACCATGCCGAGCCCATAGGTTGCCGCATCCTTCGGTGAAGCGATCGCCACTTCACGGCCATCGACGGAAAGTGCGCCCGATGTGGCGTGGTAGAAGCCCATGATGCATTTGACGAGGGTCGATTTGCCAGCGCCGTTTTCACCGAGCAGCGCGTGGAAGCTGCCCGAGGGCACTTTAATCGAGACGTGGTCGAGCGCGGTGAAACTGCCGAAGCGCATCGTCATGTCGATCGTGTCGATGCCGACGGCCTTGCCGGCCTGCGGGAGGGGAGTGTCGCGGACCGTACTCATGGCAGCTGGCTCACAAGCGTTTCAGAATTGGAGACGGAGCCGAAGACGCCGCCCTGCATCTTGACCATCTTGATGGCGGCTAGGTGGTTGCCATAGTCGGTCGCGCCGCAGCAGTCTTCCAGAAGCAGGCACTCATAGCCGCGGTCATTCGCCTCGCGCATGGTGGTGGAGACACAGACGTCGGTCGTGATGCCGGTCAGGATGATGTTCTCGATACGCTTCTGGTTGAGGATCAGTTCCAGATCGGTCGCGCAGAAGGAACCCTTGCCGGGCTTGTCGATGATCGTCTCACCTTCGATAGGGTAGAGTTCCGGAATGATGTCCCAGCCGGGTTCGCCTCGGGTCAGGATGCGCCCGCACGGGCCTGGATCGCCGATACCAGCGCCGATGCGCTGTGAGCGCCAGCGCTTGTTGGCCGGCAGGTCGGCAAGATCAGGGCGATGGCCTTCGCGTGTGTGGATGATGTGGTAGCCCTTGGCCCGCATGGCTGCGAGCACCTTCCTGATCGGCTCAATGGGCGCCTGCACCAGCGACAGGTCGTAGCCCATGTGATCGACATAGCCGCCCTTGCCACAGAAATCCGTCTGCATGTCGATGATGATGAGCGCGGTATTGTCCGGCCGCAGGGCGCCATTATAGGGCCAGGCATAGGGATCGGCGTCGACATAATGTCCTTTGGTCTCGACCATGGCGTCCATCGTCTTCTTCTCCTATTCACCCGCGAGTTTGAATGTTTCGCCGTAGCGGCGCGCCGGCTTGTCGAAGCCGCACGATGTGCCATCCGTGACCTTCACCTGATCTTCCCAGGGAAGGCGGTATTTGCCGGCGATGAGGTCGTGCATGTAGGAATAGGGCGCGTCGCCCGCGCCGCCGGCCACAGCCACATAGCCACGATGGCCGAACTGGTAGATGTTGTTTTCGACACCCCAGCCGAGGCGGGCTTCGCGCACGAGATCGGGACGCACTTCGGCGGTGATGATCTCGTTGACCCGGCCGGAGGTGCCATGGGCGATGATCGAGCCGTCGAAATTGCAGATCATACCTTCGCCCATCGAATCGAAGGTGCCGTCCGAGCCGCACATGCAGACGCTCGCCGTGACCATGAGATTGCAGAAGGCGTTAGACTGGTTGGTGAATTTCCAGCTTTCGCAGATCGGTGCCGTATAGCCGGCCGTGCGGATCATGATTTCCGCGCCTTTGTAGGCGCATTCGCGCGCCATCTCGGGAAACATCCCGTCATGGCAAATGATGAGCGCGAGCTTGGCGCCTTTCGGCCCGTCGATAACGGGAATGCCGAAATTGCCGGGCTCCCAGGGTTCGACAGGCACCCAGGGGTGCATCTTGCGGTAGTAGAGCGTCAGCTCGCCCTTGTCGTCGATGATGATACCGGAATTATAGGGCATGCCATCAGGGTTCAGCTCCATGATCGAGAAGCAGCCCCAGATCGCGTTCTCCCTGCAGGCCTTCTTGAAGGCTGCGACCTCCGGCCCGTCGAGCGTGCACATGATCTCCGGATTAATATCCATCGACAGGCCGTGCAGGGCATATTCCGGAAAGACGACCAGATCCATGCCCGGCTGGTTGCGCCGCGCCTTGGCAACGAGTTCGACGATGACCTGCGTCTGGCGCGTAAGGTCTTCCGTTGTCACGGTGACCGGAAGCTGCAGCTGCACAAGGCCGATGCCGACGCCATGTTCCGACTTGTTCAATCCGCCGAGACCGTTCATGGCTTGGCTCCTTTCACGCTTATTTCGTCAGGGAAAGCGCGCCGGGTGCACCGGCGAGCGAACGTGTCGGCGAGGACGTCGCAATCATGATGACCAGGGTCAGCACGTAGGGAGCGGCGTAGAAAAGGTAGTAGCCCTGCGTGACGCCGACCGATTGCAGTGCCGGCCCGAGCGCACCAGCGCCGCCGAAGAGCAGAGCGGCGAGGAAGCAGCCGATCGGGTTCCAGCGGGCGAAGATGACGAGTGCGACGGCCATCAGGCCCTGGCCGGAGGAAATGCCCTCATTCCAGGAGCCGGGATAATAGAGCGACAGATAGGCGCCGCCGATTGCCGCCAGCGAACCGCCGACGGCCGTTGCCAGCAGGCGGACGCGATCAGGATTGATGCCCATGGCGCGTGCGGCATCAGTGCTGTCGCCGACGACGCGCAGGATCAGGCCGACACGGGTGTTCTTGAAGGCCCACCAGAGTATGAAGGCGAGTGCCGCGCCAAGCAGGAAGAGTACATTGATATTCAGCGCCGCCTGGATCTGGGGCATGCTGGACCAGAAACCCAAGGGGATTGCAGGCAGGTGCGGGGCTGCCGGCTGGATGAAGGGCTTGCCGAGAAAGAAGGCAAGACCGAGCCCGAACTGCATCATGGCGATGCCGATCGCGATATCGTTGACCTTAGGCCATTTGCAGATCCAGCCATGCACAAGGCCGAAGACCCCACCCGTCGCCATGGCCGCCAGCACGCCGAGCCAGGGCGAATTGCTCATGACGGCAACGGCGTAAGCCGTCATCGCGCCGAAGACGAGTGTGCCTTCAAGGCCGAGATTGATGCGGCCGGAGCGCTCGGTGATGGTCTCGCCGAGGCTGACGAAAATGAACGGCGTGGAAACGCGGATGGCGCCTGCGAGGATGCCGAGGGGCACGCCCCATATGCCGATACCTGTCTCTTCCATCAGAGGCTCCTTTTCCAGAGGTCGGGATTGAAGATCTTGAAGCGGCCATAGAAGGTCTCGCAGAAGAGAATGACGATGAAGAGCGTGCCCTGCAGCACCAGAACGGTGGCATCCGGCAGGCCCATGCGGCGCTGGATGAGGCCGCCCGAGGCATCGATGCCGCCGAGCAGGATCGCGACCGGGATGATTGCCAGCGGATTGTGCCGGGCGAGGAAGGCGACGAGGATGCCGGTGTAACCGTAACCTGCGGCAAGCGAAGCATTGGCGCTGCCTTGCACGGCGGCTACCTCGACCATGCCGGCGAGGCCTGCAAAACTGCCGGCGATCGCGGTGAAGCCGACGATTAGCCTGCCGACTGGCAGGCCCTGGATCTGGGCGGCGCGTACATTGCCGCCGGCGATGCGGGCCGCAAAGCCGTAGCTCGTCACCTCGATCAGGATCCAGGAGAGGATACAGGCGACAATGCCGATGACGAGGCCCCAATGCACGTCCATGCCCGGGATGTTGCCGAGCATATATTCTGGCGGCAGCGGCGTGGTCGAAGGTTTGTTGAGGCTGGCAGGATCACGCAGCGGCCCTTCGACGAACTGGTTCATCAGGGCGATGGCGATATAGGAGAGCAGCAGCGACGAGATCGTCTCGTTGACGCCGCGATAGTGCCGCAGGAAACCGGCTAGGCCGATCCAGATGCCGCCGACCACCATGGCGGCAATGCCCATGAGAATGAGGGTCAGGAAAACAGGCGCGGTGCCGGCAAGCGGCATGGCCATGGCCGCGGCGGCAACGCCGCCCAGCACGACCGCTCCTTCCCCGCCGATGATGACGAGGCCGAGGCGGGCGGGCAGGGCGACGCAGAGTGCCGTCAGGAGAAGGGGTGCGGCACGACTTAAGCTGTTCTGCACCGAAAACCAGCTGCCGAAGCCGCCGGTATACATGAGCTGGAAGAGCATCGCTGGCGATTTGCCGATCGCCAGGATGAAGAGGGAGAAGAGCGCAAGACCGATCAGGATGGCCACAAGGCCGATGACAACAGGTTCGGCATGTCGCGCGATCCATTCTAGGAAGGGGCGCAGCGACGCCGATTTCTCGGAAGGGACTGATATTGCGGGATCATTGGCCTGGACAGTCATGGCGCTTCTCCCTTGCCGGTTTACGCTGTGGACCCGACGACACCCTCGACCAGATAATTCATGCTCTCGAGCTCGATCGCGTCTTCGGCGTAGCTCTTGTCGGCGGTCACGACGGAATTGCCCTTATTGTCCTTCAGTGGACCCTTGAAGACCGAGAAGCCGCCCTTCATCATCTCGGCGTGGGTGGCTTCGAAAGCCTTGCGACCCGTCTCGGCAATACTGGGTCCGAGTGCGCTCATCTTGACGAAACCGTCCTTCAGGCCGCCGCGGACGAAATTGCCGAGCTTTTCGCCGGCCTGCGCCTTCTTGACGAAATCGCTGTAGACATTGCCCCAGGCCCATTCCGCGCCGGTGAGGTACTTTTCGGGAGCAAGCGGGCTCTGGTTGGCGTGATAGCCGCAGACAAAGGCGCCGCGGCCGGCGGCCGTCTCGACGACGACCTTCGGGCTGTCGACGTGGCAGGTGATGACGTCGGCGCCCTGATCTACCAGCGCATTGGTGGCTTCTGCTTCCTTGACGGCGAGTGACCACTCACCGGTGAAGATCACCTGGCAGGTGATGGTCGGATCGACCGCGCGCGCGCCGAGCAGGAAGGCGTTGATGTTCTGCAGAACCTGCGGGATCGGCTTGGCGGCAACAAAGCCGATCTTCTTGCTCTTCGTCGCATGGCCAGCGGCAATGCCGTTCAGGTACTGGCCTTGGAAGATATAGCCGAAATAGGAACCGGTATTGGCCGGGTTCTTTCCTTCCTGCCAGAGGCCGCCGCAATGGCGGAACTGGATATCGGGATATTTGGCGGCCATCGCCAGCATATGCGGGTCGAAATAGCCGAAGGAGGTCGGGAACAGCAGGGTCGCGCCATCGAGATTGATCATCGATTCCATCGTTTTCTGGACGTCGACGGTCTCCGGCACATTTTCTTCTTCGACGACAGTAATGCCCGGTAGCGCCTTGACGACTGCAGCGCCCTCGGCGTGCGACTGGTTATAGCCATAGTCATCCTTCGGGCCGACATAGATGAAGCCAACGGTCAGCGCAGTCTGCGCAAGTGCAGGCGAGGAGAGGAAGCCGGGAGCTGCGCCGACCAGGGCGGTAGCAGCAGAAGCCTGAAGGAAATGGCGACGGTTCATGGAAAGGAGTTTGGTCATCAGAATGCTCCTCTTGCGGCGGTTTTGCCGGTTCAATCGATTACGGAAAAGTGTATGCAATGACCGTGCCAGATTTTATTCCATTGAATACATTGGAAATGTTCGGGGCCATGCAAAACGCTGCAGAAAAGTGTATGCAATTTTTAGCCACGTAAGATTAAAAACTATGCAGAGACTATAAAATTAGCTAATTTCGGCGTCAGATGCTTCTGCGTACTGTGTGGCGGCGCATCGGCCAGTACGTTTCTTTATTAAAACAATGAGTTGCAGCTATATTTGACTTTGCGGCGTCAACAATGCATGTGTATGCATTCGTCAATGGGCAGAATCATTCCTTGAAGCAGGTCAGGCGCAGAGAGATCATCAGGGCAGGAACGACTGTCGAGCAGATGGTGCGGGCTATTGCCGATATGATCGTGACCGGGCAGATGCTGCCAGGCGATAAGCTTGACGAGATCTCGCTCGCGGCCCGTTTCGAAGTGTCGCGCACGCCGGTGCGCGAGGCGCTTCGCGAACTCGGCGCAATGGGGCTCGTCGATCGCGAGCCGAACCGTAGCGCTCTCGTCACCAACGTAACCGAGACCTATCTGCATTCGATGTTTGAGGCGATGGCGGAGCTCGAAGGGGTCTGCGCGCGTTTGGCCGCCGAGCGGATGACGGTTGACGAGCGGCGCATGCTGGAAATCGAACATCGCGCTTCCGCTCGCCTCGTGCATCAGGGTGCGGAAGAGGACTATGCTGTTCACAATACCGAGTTCCACACGCGGCTCTATCGCGGTGCGCATAACGAGCATATCTATGAGCTGGTAACCCAGAGCCGGGCCCGGCTCGCGCCCTTCCGCCGCGCGCAGTTCCGGCTGCCGGGTCGGCTCGCGAAATCCTATGATGAGCACGATATGATCGTGACTGCGATCATGCGGGCAGATGGTGCAGCCGCTGCAAAGGCAGCCTATTTGCATGTGGAAATCGTCAGCGATGCCAGCGTCGTTTTTGCCTCGGCGAGAGAGAAATAGTTGCCACGGCCAGCACAGACTGCGTAAGGCGGCAATCATGACCGTAACGTTTGGAACTGCAGACGTGATCGGTCGTGGAGGACCAAATCCTCGATTGCGAGGTTGATGCCGAATTGACAACATCCAGACCACACCATAAGTCGGACTGAGACCGGCAATTGAAGAGGCAGCGATAATGTCGATCTGGATTGGGCGAATTCTGTCAGCGGCAGTTGTTGTTCTGCTTCTTGCCGATGCGGCTACCAACCTTTTTGCACCTGATTTCATAAGGGCAGAAATGGAAGCAACCGGTTTCCCAGTTAATCTCGCTCCGGCGCTCGGCATTATCATTGCGATCTGCGCGATCCTTTATGCTGTTCCGAAAACAGCCTTCCTTGGTGCGATACTGGTAACCGGTTTTCTCGGCGGCGCCATCTGCACGCACTTCCGTCTGGGTGAGTTTTTTACGCCTCCCCAGATCATCTGCCTGCTTCTCGGCATTGCCGCCTGGGGTGGCCTGTATCTGCGCGATCCGAGACTGCGCCAGTTGATACCGCTGAATATGGTCTGAGCGCGTAGCGATCTCGTACCGAAGTACGAAAGCGGCGGCAATCGCTCTGTCCGCCAGGACAGGCGCGCGATCTGCAACCAGAGCGACCGTTACGTTACCGGCTGCAATTCTCTCTCGAAGGAAATCGGCGGTTGGGTTCTTAAGATTCTCAGCCACCGACGAAGACCCCACCCGTCGGACAGTCCAGACCCCGTCAAGTAAAAAGCTCGCCCTCATCCGAGGGCGAGCCAGAACCATCTACAGGAGTGGATTTCTGTATCGATGGGTGAGGCCGACCCGGCAGGGAACCGGACCGACCTCTTTCTTCTGAATTGGAGGTCACCAAACCAGAAGCCTGTGATGAAAAACCCCGAGATACGATCCCGGGGTCTTCAATGTTCAGATTAGAACGAACGCTGCAGGCGGAAGTAACCCGTCGTGGTGTCGTCGCCATCTTCCGGATCCAGCCACTGGACGGAAGCCTTGGC
>UCCS01000154.1:3365-23591 GCA_900470965.1 Hyphomicrobiales bacterium | reverse complement strand
CATGGATGCCTTCCTGGCCTTTACGGCAGCGCAGAAGGGTGAAATCATGTTCCGTTCCGACAAGGTCGAGAGCATGCGTGGCATCCCGCATGCCTATGAACTTGCCTGGAACCACACGACGCTGCGTGCCCTCAAGGTCGATCCGTCCTTCACCTATCTGCAGGTGCAGTATCCGGGGCCGGATCATGTCGCCAAGGTGAGGAAGATGGTGGAGATTTTCGGCGATGAGGTGCCGGGTCATCTCGAATTCATCAAGTTCGATGGACAGATCCAGTGCTCGGGCCTGCCGCTGGTACGCTACACGACCGAGGAACGGCTGGAAGAAATCATCAAGATCCATCAGGACCACGGCTGCCCAATCTTCAACCCGCACCGCTATACGCTGGAAGAAGGCGGCATGAAGCGCACAGACAAGGTGCAGCTCGCCTTCAAGCATGAGACCGATCCGAAGGGGCTGCTCAATCCCGGCAAGATGATCGCCTGGGAAAATCCCAACTTCGATTTCAATGCCGGCAAGAACTATCTCTTCCCGGGCCTTGCCGCCGTTATGGAGGCTTCATGAGGGTTCTCGTCCTCCATTCGCACCCGGTCGAGGAAAGCTACGGCAAGGCACTCTTCAGACAGACCCTGGAGAGCCTCGCCAAGGCCGGGCACGAGGTGGATGCGTGCGATCTCTATGCGGAAAATTTCGACCCCGTCCTGTCGAAACATGACCGGCTCGTCTATCACGACTATCCCGGCAATACCTCGCTGGTGAAACCCTATGTCGAGAGGCTGAAGCAGGCCGAGGCGCTGGTCATTTGCACACCGGTGTGGAACTTCGGTTTTCCGGCCATCCTCAAGGGCTACTTCGACCGGGTCTGGCTTCCCGGTGTTTCCTTCGAACTTGTCGACGGCAAGGTTCAATCCCGACTGCGGCATATCAAGAAGCTCGGTGCAGTGCTGACCTATGGCGCGACACCTTTTCGCGCCTTCGTTGCCGGCAATCCGCCCAAGAAGATCGTGAAGCGTGTTTTGCGGGCGCAGATCAACCCACTCAGGCCGGTCACCTTTCTCGCCCATTACGACATGAACAATTGCACCCCGGAGACGCGAGCAGCGTTTCTCGCCAAGGTGAAGAGCGCGATGGAGCGCTTCTAAAGTCGCGCAAAAATGTGGTGCGGTTTGCGACAACCACATGCGAAAACAAGTGCCTGAAGCGCGGCAAGCAAATCAGAAGGATTGCGATACGCTTTGGGAAGCGGCTTGCATGCGTGCTGCCACGACGTTGAACTGCGCGGTCGTGATCGCCACGGAGCCTGCGGTCAAACCTTAGAAGACCTTGGCGGCCGTTACTTCCACCTCGACCAAAAATTCGGGCCGGGTAAAGCCGCTGACGATGATGAGCGTCGAAACAGGTTTCGGGTCGAGCGTGAAGCGGTCGCGCACCGCCATATAGGCCGGGAAATCCTCCCGCTTCGTTACGAAGCCGGAAACGCGGATGACATCGGCAAAGCTCATCTCGGCCTCGGCGAGGATCGCTTTGATCGCCTCGAAGCAGAACTCGGCCTGCGCCGTCACATCCTCGGGGACCGTTTCATCGAGACCGATTCCAAGTTGACCTGACGTGACCAGCAAGGACGCGCCCGGCGGCACGAGAAGGCCGTGATTGTAATTTCCGAAGGGGCGGCGGACGGACGGCGGGTTGAAAATCTTCTTCATAAAAAACCTCGCTATAGACAGGGCTTTATAGCGAGGATTTTCAGCATATTCCAAGCACTTGCTTGCGGCTTCGTCCTCAAAAATCGAGAGACTGCTGGGCGGGCGGCGGCGGGCCGACATGCACGCCCTCGAGTTCCAGCATATGCAGCTTGGCATTCGAACCACCGGGCGCCGAAAAGCCGCCGATCTTGCCGCCTGCGGCCAGCACGCGATGACAGGGAATGATAAGCGCGACGGGGTTTTTCGCCATGGCCTGGCCGACGTCGCGTGCGGCTTCCGGCCCTGCTCCAAGCTCCTTGGCCAGCGTGCCGTAGGTGGTCGTGCGACCCCAACTGACGCGGCGCGCGGCGGCATAGATATCGCGGAAGAATGCGTCCTGGCCGTCAAGGTCAACGGCGACAGTGGAGAAGTCGACTTCCTCACCTTCGAAGTAGCGCTTTACCGCAGCAACGGCGTCCAGAATCTGCGGCGTCGGCCTGCCCGGTTCGGCAGCCGGCAAACGGCGCAGCAACAAGCGTTCTGTCGACTCGGCGCTCTTCGTCGGCAGCTGGAATCGCGTCACGCCGGCATCGCTCCAGGCAATGCCGCAAAAGCCGCCGGCGGTTTCGAAGATCAGATATTGATGCACTTTCTGAGCCATGGTGAAGCCCTCACATTCCGTCGGGCATCAGAATCGTACTGCAAAGGCGTAAATTCAACCCGTTTCTTGCGCGTGTCCCGATAAAATATCAGGCCGATGCGGCGGTCGCGGCAAGCGTGGATATCTGCGGTCTCTTCGCCTTCGCCTTGCCTTTTACTGCATCGAACAGGGCGTAGCCGCCGGTCCAGCGACCGAAACCGCTGGCAATGTTGATATGGCCTGCGAGACCTATGTTGCGGACCTCGGTTTTCCAGAGGCGAGTGTAGAAGCTCAAACGGTCGAGCGACATATATTTGTCGTCGAGGCTGCCGACGGTGAGGCTCGGAAAGGGAAGCGGGTTTGTCGGCATGGGGCCGAAGGCGAGCGAGCCGGGATGCAGCCTTTCCGTGGCCGGCAAATCGCACGGGGCGACCAGAAGCGCTCCCTTTACCCGGCGGGCCTGTGGCCGGTCGGCGAGCCTCGCCGTCAGGATGCAGCCGAGGCTATGGGCAACGATATAGGCTTCCCCCGCCTCCAGCAGTGCCTGTTCCAGCCGCTCCATCCAGTGGTCCAGACGAGAGTGGTTCCAGTCGTCCTGCTCGACCATTCGGCTCTGCGGTACATCATCAAGCCAATAGTGCTGCCAATGCCCCTCGTCGGAACCGAACAGACCCGGCACGATCAGGATTTTTGTCATTGCTATCTCCTGGCGCATGCGCAGCAAACTGCCGCGACGCATCTCAGCCAGAATTATCCATAAATTTTATGGACTAAAGAAATGAAGCTCCAAAACCCGCAAGAAAGCTGGAAAATCCATCGCGGGATCAGAAGCTGTCGCTCACAGCAAAGGTCAACAAGTCGCAGGATATTCTGAGGCCGATCGTGTTGTGGCAAGGCATCCCCTCGCCTGCAGTCATATCGCGCCCGTCGGAAACGAGAATGCGCTCGGCATTCCCGACGCGGACGGGGCCAGCAGACCAGAGCGAAGGACGGTCGACGTCGATGACCGAAACCCGTTGCTCCGTTGCTTTCACAACGGTCGACGCCAGCGCCATGCCGCTCACCGTCAAAGTGAGTGCAAGCATCATCTGAAGGCAGAGATCTCCGGCTTCGCGCGGTGAAATGAACATGGCGGCCTCATGCCATAACAAGGGTCTCACTGCGCAGCTAAGGCAAAGGAGAGCTCAGGCAAAGCGGCTTTCGCGGTTAAGGTTTATGCGTAACCATGCGCAATTGTCTCAACCGCCCCGTTTAAATTTTGTAACCCTAATTTTGGAACCAGGAGTTTTCTCACGGGTTAGGAAAGGGTCGCCAAAGACGAAAATCTAAGGAGGACAGCTCCCATGCATAAATCTCTTATCGCCGCCTCGCTGCTTGCCATCGGCATGGCTTCATCGGCATTCGCTCAGTCTAATCCCGACACCATCGGCCCGACCAATGGCGGTTCGACGGACCCGAGTTCGGGCAATTATTCGTCCGACTACACCAATGACAGCAATGGCATTCATCCGATGCCCGGGGCCACGGTAGACCCGACCACGACGCAGAGCATCGGTGGTCAGGCCATCGATTGCCCGGGCATGCCGCAGCAGAATACCGGCGTCGATACGCGCGGTGGCGAGAGCGGCGCTTCGGTCAGCGATGCCTGCCGCGAATACGACAACTGATCGGGCAAAGACCCGTTCGTTGAGAGAGGCCGGCTCCCACCGGCCTTTTTCATGCGCGCCTGATGAAACTGTTGATCCGATTGCCTCGTACTTCCGTAACAGACAGAGAGGCAAGGCAGGGAGCAGCCATTGGCACGGGAGACTGTTGCAAGACCGGTAATCGTCTGGTTCCGCAAGGACTTGCGTCTTGACGACAACAGGGCTCTGCATGCGGCATGCGCATCGGGGCGGCCGGTCATTCCGCTTTATATCCGCGAACCCCAGGAAGACGGCACGGGGCCTCTTGGCTCTGCCCAGGCATGGTGGTTGCATCATTCACTGCATGCGCTTGACGCAGCCCTCAAAAGACATGGCGGCAAGCTCATTCTAGCAAGCGGTCATGCCCGCAATGTGCTTGCCGACATCATCAAGCGGAGCGGTGCGGAAGCCGTGTTCTGGAACCGCCGTTATGATCCGCCGGGCATCGCGATCGACACCCGCCTGAAGCATGAATTCGAAAAACAGGCGATCGAGGCACGCAGCTTCGGCGGACAGCTTCTGCATGAGCCGACCAAGCTCAAAACGGCAAGCGGCACGTCATACCGCGTCTATACGCCATTCTGGCGGGCGCTCGAAGAAGGCGGCGAGCCGGAGGCACCGGTCGATGCGCCCGAGCGCTTCCGCTTCCCAAAACAGTTTCCGGCCTCCGAAGTGCTGACCTCCTGGAAGCTCCTGCCGCTTAAGCCGAACTGGGCAAAGTCCTTCCCCGACATGTGGACGCCGGGTGAAGCGGCAGCCCAGGAAAAGCTCAGCGGTTTCGTCGAGGACGGACTTCCAGGCTATTCAGCCGACCGGGATTTTCCCGGAAAGACCGCAACCTCCCTTCTCTCTCCGCACTTGGCGCTCGGCGAAATCTCGCCTGCCCGCATCTGGGACGCCACGAAGGGACTTTCGCGGCGCATTCCATCCGACGATATCGTACGCTTCCGCAAGGAACTGGCATGGCGAGAATTCTCCTACCATCTGCTCTTCCATTTTCCGGAGCTTGCCAGGGATAACTGGAACGACGATTTCGACGGCTTCGGTTGGCGCGAAGATGAAGACGGATTTCATGCCTGGTGCAATGGCCAGACCGGCTATCCCATTGTCGACGCCGGCATGCGCCAACTCTGGCGCCATGGCTGGATGCATAACCGCGTGCGGATGATCGTCGCCTCGTTTCTCATCAAGCACCTGCTGGTCGACTGGCGCCGCGGCGAAGCCTGGTTCCGCGACACGCTAGTCGATGCAGACCCCGCCAATAACGCGGCCAGCTGGCAGTGGGTGGCAGGTTCAGGCGCCGATGCCTCCCCCTTCTTCCGCATCTTCAATCCGATGCTCCAGGGTGAAAAATTCGATGCCGACGGCAGCTACATCAGGCAGTTCGTGCCGGAGCTCGGAAAGCTCGAGGACAAACATATCCACCGGCCGTTCGAGGCACCAGCGAGCGTGCTCGAAAACGCCGGCGTCACGCTTGGGAAAACCTACCCCAGACCCATCGTCGATCACGCCACGGCGCGCAGACGAGCGCTGAAGGTCTATAGCGCCATAAAGGATGCAGCATGAACGCGCACGTTCCTTCGCTGCCACGCCGCCTCAAGGTCGCCATCGTAGGGTCGGGCATATCGGGTGCTTCGGCCGCCTGGGCGCTCAATCCTGTCCATGACGTGACACTCTACGAGAAAGATGCCCGGCCGGGCGGCCATACGGCAACGGTCGATGTCGACTATGACGGGCTGAACATTCCGGTCGATACCGGCTTCATCGTCTACAACGAACACAATTATCCCAATCTGACCGCGCTCTTTACCGAGCTCGGCGTTGCCACGCATGCCAGCGACATGAGCTTTTCACTGTCGCTGGATCATGGCAGGCTGGAGTGGAGCGGCGGCGGGCTGTCGTCTATATTCGCGCAGAAGCGCAATCTGCTGAGCCCCTCCTTTCTCTGGATGATCCGCGAGATCCTGCGCTTCAACCGGACCTGCCTGGAAGACCGGGCGGCCGGACACCTGGCCTCACGTTCGATCGGCGATTATCTCGACTGGCGTGGCTTCTCGCCGGGTTTCACCAACAACTATCTGATGCCGATGGCGGCGGCGATCTGGTCGACGCCATCAGCGCGGATGCTGCAATTTCCCGCCGAACATTTCGTCAATTTCTTCGACAATCACCGACTTATCTATCGCCGTCAGCATCAGTGGCGCACCGTCACCGGCGGCAGCCGCAACTACCTGAAAAGGCTTCTGTCACCGCTCGGCGACAAATTGAAGCTCGGCTGCGGCGTGCGTGGGGTGATCCGCAGCGACAAGGGCATCACCCTGATCGACGAGACCGGCGGCGAGGCCTTCTTCGACAAGGTGATCTTCGCCTGCCACAGTAATCAGACGGCGCGGTTGCTGATTGATGCGACGGATCAGGAAAAGCTCTTGCTCGCTGCTATCCCCTATCAGCTCAACCGCGTTATCCTGCACCGTGACACCTGCCTGATGCCGACGCGGCGCAAGGTATGGGCCTCCTGGAACTATCTGCGTTCGAGCCATGCCGACGGCAGGGCGGCCGGTGTGGCCGTGACCTACTGGATGAACAGGCTGCAGGGCATAGACTCGAATTTTCCGCTGTTCGTCACGCTCAACCCGGACCGCGAACCGGAGAGCTGCAAGGTCTTTGCCGAATTCACCTATGAGCATCCGCAGTTTTCCGCGGAAGGGATGGCCGCGCAGCGCGCGCTCGCTGCCATCCAGGGAAGAAACAATTGCTATTTCGCGGGCGCCTGGACCGGATACGGATTCCACGAGGATGGACTCGTTTCCGGTCTTGCGGCGGCAGAGGTACTGGGCGGGATCACACCCTGGCGGACCGCCCGGCCCTCCTCCCGTGGAACCATACTGGAAGCGGTAGCATGATGGCATCCCGCAAAAGCCCCCACGCATCGAGGTATGGCGTCAGCGTGACGCGAAACGGTCCTCCGCCGGACGCAGCGGCGGTACTTTATGTGGGCTATGTCATGCATCAGCGCATTAAACCGTTCGGCCATCGCTTCCAATATCGGGTCTTTTCGCTCTCCATCGATCTCGACCGGTTGGAGGAAGCTGACAGCCAGTCGGCGCTGTTTTCGGTCAACCGAAGCAATCTCGTCTCGTTCCATGAAGAGGACCATGCAGCAAATGGAAAGCTGCGCTCCCATGCCGACCGCCTGCTTGCGGATGCGTGTGTCGAACGGCCGGCCAAGATCCTGCTCGTCTGTTATCCGCGGATCCTCGGCTACGTCTTCAATCCCCTTTCGGTCTATTATGCTTATGACGACAGGGATGCCTTGATTGCGCTGATCTACGAAGTGCGCAACACATTCGGCGAGCGGCATAGTTATGTCTGCCCCGTCGAGGATAATGAAATCTTCGAAAGTGGTCTTCGCCAGACCTGCGACAAGCTCTTCTATGTCTCTCCCTTCATTGGCATCGGCATGCGCTATCATTTCCGCATGCTGCCACCCGGCCAGGAAATCCGCTGGCGCATCCTGGAAACCGATGCGGAAGGGCCGCTTCTTGCCGCAACCTTCGCCGGCCGGAAAAAGCCGCTGACTGGCCGGACGCTCGGTTATCTTCTCACAACTATTCCCTTCCTGACCATCAAGATCATGACCGGAATTCACTGGGAGGCTCTGAAACTCTGGCTCAAAGGCGCCATCTACGTTCGCCGGCCACCACCTCCGCCGCCTGTCAGCGTGAAGCCGGCAAGCCGGCTTGCAGAAGCTGCGGAATGAATCTAGCGTTTGCGGCAATCGCCGGAGGAGAGGCGCAAGCATTGTCCTGACCGGCCTAAAAATACGGGAGGATGGACGGTGAGCAATTTACAGGATTTGAATCAATCTGCCCGGGACGCGGTGACGCTGACGGCAGAAAATATTCCACGCATCGTCAAAGGCCTGCCCTTCAAAGCGAAGCTTGCACTGCGCGGCCTGATGCGCATGCAGCACGGCTCCCTTGCGGTCACGCTGCCCGACGGGCGCAAGGTGTTTATCAAGGGCAAGGCTGCCGGACCTGACGCCGCGTTGACGCTTCGAAACTGGAACCTTGCCGATCGCGCGCTGACCAGCGGCACGATCGGTGTCGCCGAGACCTATATGGACGGCGATTGGGACAGCCCAGACATCACTGCCTTCCTCGAGCTTTTTCTCGTCAATGGCGAAGCGGCGCACAGCTACGCGCATGGCAAGCGCGGCGTCGGCCGCTTCGTCGAGCGTATCCGCCACTGGATGAACGCCAACACCAAGACGGGCTCCAAGCGCAATATCTCGGCCCATTACGACCTCGGCAACGACTTCTACAAGCAATGGCTCGACCCGAGCATGACCTATTCCTCGGCGCTCTATTCGACCGGCGCCAACGACCTGCAATCGGCACAGAACGCCAAATATCGGGCGCTGGCGGAGGCGACCGGCATCAAGTCCGGCGATCATGTGCTGGAAATCGGCTGCGGCTGGGGTGGCTTTGCCGAATTTGCGGCAGGCGAGTTGAATTGCCGGGTGACGGGGCTGACCATCAGCCGCGAGCAGCTTGCCTTCGCGCAAACGCGCATCAGCAACGCGGGGCTTAGCGACAGGGTCGACTTTCGCTTCCAGGACTATCGAGACGAGACCGGGGTCTATGACCGCATCGTCTCGATCGAGATGTTCGAGGCTGTCGGCGAGAAATACTGGCCGGCCTATTTTTCCAAGCTGAAGCAGTGTCTGAAGCCGGGTGGTAAGGCAGGCCTACAGATCATCACCATCCGTCCCGAGGCCTTCGAGCAATATCGCAGCAATCCGGATTTCATCCAGAAATATGTCTTCCCCGGCGGCATGCTGCCGACGCGCCACCACCTTGCCGAACTCGGCAGGAAGATGGACTTGTCACTGGTCAGAGACTTCGGTTTCGGCCTTGACTACGCCCGTACGCTGGCGGAATGGCGCGAGCGCTTCTGGTCCGTCTGGCATAAGCTCAGGCCGATGGGTTTCGACGACCGGTTCAAGCGGCTCTGGGAATTCTACCTCTTCTACTGCGAGGCAGGCTTTCGCGCCCGCAACATCGATGTGCGGCAGGTGGTCTTTTCGCGGTCTTGATCACTCAGCCGGATGCGGCGTCACCGGCCGGTGACTGGAGTTGGCGGGCCGCTCGCCCCAACCGGTGAAGCGGTTCACCAGTGCGAAATAGAGACCGTAAGGCAAGATCCGCAGGAACTTCAGCACATAGGTGAAGCGCTTCGGGAAGGTGATCTCGAAAGCCTGCGATTTGAGGCCTGCCGCAATGCGCTCTGCCGCCGTCTCGGGCGAAACCAGTGCCGGCATGGGAAAGGCATTCTTACGCGTTGCCGGCGTATCGACGAAGCCCGGATTGATGAGCTGGATGCGGATGCCGATCTTATCGAGATCGAATTTCAGGCTTTCGGCCATATTGATCAGGGCAGCCTTGGTCGCGCCGTAAGCGGCGCTGGTCGGCAATCCCGTGTAGCCCGTCACTGAGGAAACGATGGCGATCTGGCCCTGCCCCTTCGCCTTCATGTGGCGGATCGCCGGCAGCAGGCAATTGACCACACCTGACAGGTTGACGGCAAAAGTCTTCTCGAAATCGGCTCGGTTCAGATCCTCGCCGTGGACGGGCTGATAGACGCCGGCACACAGGATCGCCATGGCGAGCGCACCGTGCTCATATTCGATCGAGGCCATGACATGTTCCATGTCTTCGGCATCGGTCACATCGCCATCGAGCACGATGATGCTGCCGGACAGCCCGGCTGCCTCGAGCTGCAATTCCACCAGTTTTTTGTGATTGCGGGCGGTGACGGCGACCCCGTATCCCTCGCCTGCGAGCTTCAGCGCCAGCGCTCGGCCTATTCCGGAACTCGCACCGGAAATCCAGACGATACCATGTTCTGGACGGGCGATGAAATTACGCATGACACTTCCTCCGGTCTGCCGATTTGAACACGAACACAGGCCCGGCAGCTCCTCATTTCTCCCGGGACCATGGCTCTATCACAGCATTGTGGCTGCTTTCAGCCGATGAGGTCGCCGATGATCTGCCGGAAGGAGCCGGTGAGCTTGATCGGGCCGTCCGAAACGGCGAAGGCGATGCAGGGTCGGTCCTTCTCGGCGACGGGGCGATGGTCGACGGTGGCATCCGCAACCGAGATATCCCCCGGCCCGAAACGGCCGCGCTCGTCGCGGAAAGCGCCGTCGAGGATGAGGATCAGTTCCATGCCCGCATGCGTGTGGGCAGGCAGCGCGCGACCCGGCCGTATCCACATCAGGCTGACCTCGCAGCCGTCAATATCGGTCGCATATTCCTTGAAGCCCGGAAGGCGCTTGCGCCACGGCACATCATCGGCTTCGAAACCGATGAGATTGCGCAAGGCGCGCGGGAAAAGAGCACCCGGCGGACGTGACAGGAGCTTAGGAGGGGAAACAGGAGCCTTCGAGCCGAAGATTGCCGCAAGCTTCGCATCGCGGTCGCTGATCGGGCTTGATGGCGTGCTCTCCAGAGCTTCTCCAGCCAGCCATTCGAGGTCAACCACCAGGCCGCGATTGTCCGGCTTCATTTCGAGATGAGATTCCACGAGTGCGCGAGCCGGCTCCGGAAGGGAGCCAGCAACATAATGCGCCATCAATGCATCGATCGTGTCGATATGCTCGTGAACCATGTCAGATTCGGTCACGCCTTGTTCCTGCGCCCGTGCTTGCTTTGTCGTCATCCATACGCCGAAAGTCAATCTTCGGATCACTGCTTGCCCAGGCTGAGCGAAAGGCTGGAAATAGAAGACTAATTTTATCGCGGGCCTAGAAGGCATGGAATAGGATTTCTTGCCAATGCCGCCTTGTGAAGGGAAAAGACCGTTCCTAAACTATGCGTAAACGAGGCAGATTCCATGACCTTCCACCCATCCGTAATCGAGGCTATCGGCAATACGCCCCTCATCAAGCTCAAGGGTGTTTCCGAGGCGACCGGCTGCACCATTCTCGGAAAGGCCGAATTTCTCAATCCCGGCCAGTCGGTGAAGGACCGAGCGGCGCTTTACATCATCCGTGACGCCGAGAGAAAGGGCCTGCTCAAGCCCGGCGGCGTCATAGTCGAAGGTACGGCGGGCAATACCGGGATCGGCCTAACGGTCGTCGCCAAGGCGCTCGGCTATCGCACCGTGATCGTCATTCCGGAGACCCAGAGCCAGGAAAAGAAGGATGCACTGCGCCTGCTCGGCGCCGAGCTCGTCGAAGTTCCGGCCGTTCCCTACAAGAACCCCAACAACTACGTGAAGGTTTCGGGCCGCCTTGCCGAACAGCTTGCCAAGAGCGAGCCGAACGGCGCGATCTGGGCGAACCAGTTCGACAACGTCGCCAACCGTCAGGCGCATATCGAAACGACGGCACCGGAGATCTGGAAGGATACTGACGGCAAGGTCGATGGCTTCATCTGCTCGGTAGGTTCAGGCGGCACGCTTGCCGGCGTGGCGGCAGGTCTCAAGGCCGTCAACAAGGACATCAAGATTGGCATTGCCGATCCCGAGGGTGCTGCGCTCTACGAATTCTACGCGAACGGCACGTTGAAGTCCGAGGGCTCGTCGATCACGGAAGGTATCGGCCAGGGGCGCATCACGGCTAACCTCGAAGGCTTCACACCAGATTTCTCTTATCATGTCACCGATGCCGAGGCGCTTCCCTACCTCTTCGATCTCGTCGAGAATGAAGGCCTTTGCCTTGGCGGTTCCACGGCGATCAACATTGCCGGTGCGGTTCGCCTCGCCAGGGATCTTGGCCCCGGCCACACGGTCGTGACAATCCTCTGCGATTATGGCAACCGCTATCAGTCTAAGCTCTTCAATCCGGATTTCCTTTCATCCAAGGGCCTGCCCATTCCTCAATGGATGGTCGGCTCGACGGATATCAAAATACCCTACGAACCCGCAGCGTGAGCCTCCATGCCAGTCAATGCCCTCTACCGTGACGACTTCTATCTTTCCACATGCGAAGCGGTCGTCACGGCTGTTCACGAGGACGGAGGCATCGAGCTGGACCAGACCTGCTTTTACGCGACATCGGGCGGGCAGCCGGGCGATACCGGCTTCTTCGAACGGGCTGATGGTTCCAGGATAGAGCTTGGCCAGGCAAAACACGGCGCGACCAAGGACATCGTCATCCATGTGCCGCTGGAAGGCCAGGCACGGCCCCAGATCAGCGAAAAGCTGGTGCTGCACATCAACTGGCCGCGCCGTTACAGACTGATGCGCATGCACACCGCCTGTCATCTTCTGTCGGTCGTCTGCTCCTATCCGATCACGGGGGCAGCGGTCGGCGAGGACGAAAGCCGCGTCGACTTCGACATGACCGATACGATCGACAAGGACGAGGTAACGGCCAAGCTGATGGACCTCGTCAATCAGAACCATCCGGTCTATCTTCAGTGGATTACGGATGAGGAGCTCGCCGCCAATCCCGGCATCGTCAAATCGAAGAATGTGCGCCCTCCTGTTGGCCTTGGTCGCGTCAGCCTCGTCTGCATCGGGGAGAGTTCTGCGATCGACAGCCAGCCCTGCGGCGGCACGCATGTTTCGGAAACACAGGAAGTCGGCCAGATTCATATTGCCAAGATCGAGAAGAAGGGCAAAGAGAACCGGCGCTTCCGCATTCGCTTCGGTACGCCCGGCGACGAAGCCTGATAGACGATGCCTGCCATTTGGGCCTGATATTTGGGGAGATCATCATGAGCGACACCAAGAGCCATTTCGTCGTCTCGGCCGACTGGCTGCAGGCTGAACTCGGCAAGCCCGATCTGCGCGTGCTCGACGCATCCTTCTATCTTCCGGCGCAAAAGCGCGATGCAAATGCGGAATATGCCGCCGGCCATATTCCGGGTGCCATCCGTTTCGATCAGGACAAGATCGCCGACCATTCGACGAACCTGCCGCATACGATCCCCTCGCCCGATTATTTCGCTGTTGAAGCCGGCAAGCTCGGCATCAGCGATAACGACCGGATCGTCGTCTATGACGGCATCGGCATGTTCGCCTCGCCACGTGTCTGGTGGCTGTTCCGGGTGATGGGCGCAAAGAACGTCTTCGTGCTCGATGGCGGATTGGACGGCTGGAAAGCCGAAGGACGACCGCTCGAAACCGAGGTGCCGCACTATGCTCCGGCGAGTTTCAAGACGAACTATGATGCCAGCCGCGTCGTTCATCTCGAGCAGATGCGCGATATCGTTGCGAGCAGCGCTCTGCAAATCGCCGATGCCCGCAGCGCCGGACGTTTCGCCGCCGTCGAGCCGGAACCGCGCGCAGGCATGCGTTCCGGCCATATGCCCGGCGCACGCAACCTGCCATCAGGCGTCTTTGCCAATCAGGGTCGTTTCAAATCGCTACCGGAACTGAAGCAGACGATCGAGGATGCCGGCATCGACCTTTCCAAGCCGGTCGTCACCTCCTGCGGATCGGGCATTACCGCCGCGATCATCACACTGGCGCTGGAATCGCTCGGCCATACCGATAACAAGCTCTATGACGGCTCCTGGAGCGAATGGGGCAGCCGCGAGGACACGCCCGTCGTCACCGGCCCGCCTGAACCGGTCAAAGCCTGACCGCCATGGGAAAGACGCCCGCCTCGCTCAAGGCCCATATCACGCGGCTGGAAATGGTCGCGCCGCCGAAGGCAAGCCTGCCTGTGCCCGTCAACATACAGACGGCAATCATGCGCGCCCCAGGTATTCCCTTGGCCTTCTATCGCTACCTCTACCGGCAGGTTGGCGCGCGCTGGCAATGGGTCGACCGATTGAGGATGAGTGACGAGGAGCTTACGGCAGCGCTGCATGACAAGCGCAACAATATCAGCGTGCTCTACGTCAACGGTGCGCCGGCCGGCTTTTTTGAATATCTCTGCGAGGACGAGGATACGATCGAGCTCTCCCATTTCGGGCTCTTCGAACATGCCCTCGGCCTCGGCATAGGCAAATGGTTCCTGCTCCAGGCGCTCTACGCGATCTGGACACTGAACCCGACAAAGGTCACGACGACCACCAACAATCTCGACCATCCACGGGCATTACAGCTCTATCAGATGTTCGGTTTCTCTCCCGTCTCCACCGGCACCGGGATCGTCAGGCCGTTGAGCGACAAGGAACTGCTGGAAATCGCCAGGAAAAGCTGATCGCGTTTGCACGCCACGTGCTGTTCGAAGCAAGAATCGGGTGGCTTGGTTGAGCGTCTGCGCGGAAACTATGGCAAAGCTCACAAGGAGATTTGCCATGACCAGCATCCAGTTTTCCGCCATGCCGACAACAGATGCAGAAGCGCTCTGGAGCGGCGGCCGCGACGCCTATGATCAATTGCCTGAGACGATGATATCCGATGGTCCAGGCCATCCCTGCCGCCACTGCCTGCGAAATATCGGCACCGGCGAAGAACTCTTCGTCTTTGCCTATCGGCCCTTTCCGGAACTGCAGCCCTATGCCGAGACCGGCCCGATCTTCCTGCACAAGCAGCCCTGCAAGCGCTATTCCGCCGAAGAGGTTCTGCCTCCAGTCCTGACGACAAGCCCTGACTTCATTGTGCGCGGCTATGGCGAGAATGACAGGATCGTCTATGGCACCGGTGCGGTCACGCCGATCGAGAAGATCCCTGCTTATGCGACCGAACTGCTTGCGCGGCCCGGCATCGCCTATGTGCATGTCCGCTCCGCGCGCAACAATTGCTATCAGTGCCGGATCGATAAAGTAAAAGCGCCGGCCCTTGCGGAAACCGGCGCCTTCATCTGACCTGGGGTCAGCTGGTTTACGCTACGTTCAGCGCGCTTTCCGGCGCCACAGCTTCATAACCAAGCGCGTCAGCGACCGGCTTGTTGGTGATGCGGCCCTTGTGGACGTTCAAGCCGTTGCGCAGATGCTTGTCCTCGGCGATGGCGCGCAGGCCGCGATCGGCGAGTGCGAGGCCGTGGACGAGTGTCGCATTGTTCAGCGCGTGGGCAGACGTGACGGGAACGGCGCCTGGCATGTTGGCGACGCAATAATGCACGACGCCGTCGACGACATAGGTCGGCTCAGAATGGGTCGTGGCATGCGAGGTTTCGAAGCAGCCGCCCTGGTCGATCGCGACGTCGACGATGACGGAGCCCTTCTTCATGCCTGTCAGCATTTCGCGGGTCACGAGCTTCGGCGCGGCAGCGCCAGGGATCAGCACGGCACCGATGACAAGGTCAGCGGAGAAAACTTCTTCTTCCAGGGCCTGAATGCTGGAATAGCGCGTATGGATACGGCCATTGAAGATATCGTCGAGCTGGCGCAAGCGCGGCAGCGACTTGTCGAGAATGCTGACATCAGCGCCGAGACCGGCTGCCATCTTGGCTGCATGCAGGCCGACGACGCCGCCGCCGATGACGGCAACCTTGGCCGGGAGAACGCCGGGCACGCCACCGAGCAGGATGCCGAGGCCGCCATTGGCCTTCTGCAGCGCGGTGGCACCGGCCTGGATCGAAAGACGACCGGCGACTTCGGACATCGGCGCCAGGAGCGGCAGGCCACCGCGATCGTCCGTCACGGTCTCATAGGCGATTGCCGTAACGCCGGAGGCGAGCAGACCCTTGGTCTGTTCCGGATCGGGCGCAAGATGCAGATAGGTGTAAAGGAGCTGACCATCGCGGAGTTGCGCCCATTCCGACGGCTGGGGCTCCTTGACCTTGACGATCATATCGCACTTTTCGAAGATATCTTTGGCGGAGGCGGCGATCTTCGCGCCAGCAGCCATATAGGCGGCATCATCGGCACCAATGCCGGCACCCGCCTTCGTCTCCACCCAGACCTCATGGCCGTGGGCGACATATTCTCTTACCGAAGCCGGCGTCAGGCCGACGCGATATTCATGGTTCTTGATTTCCTTCGGGCAGCCGACACGCATTCGCGTTCCTCTCATTTTATGTCCGCGTTCCGCGGAGCGTTTTCTTGCTCCTAAATCCAACCACCACGGCCACGAAATGTCCTTGCAAAGAGGATTTGTCTTCAGCAAAGTTTCGAAGATTATTGCGCCAGCCGTCCATTTTTCGAAGGTTCTTCGAATGTCTGACCTCGATAGTATCGATCTTGCGATTCTAAGGGCGCTGCAGATCAATGCCCGTATCACCAATGCGGAGCTCGCCGACAAGGTGGGACTATCGCCTTCCGCCTGTTCGCGGCGGCTCGATATTCTCGAAAAGAGCGGTGTCATCGGCGGCTATCATGCGCGGCTTTCGCACAAGGCGCTCGATTACAAGATGATCGCCATCGTACACATCTCGCTGTCCGGCCAGTTCGCCAAGACGCTGTCGGAATTCGAGGCGGCAGTGAAACGCTGTCCGAACGTGCTCGTCTGCTACCTGATGTCCGGCGAGTACGACTATATCCTGCGGGTCGCCGCCCGTGATCTGGAAGATTATGAGCGCATCCACCGAGACTGGCTTTCGGCGCTGCCGCATGTGGTGAAGATCAATTCGAGCTTTGCGCTACGCGAAATCATCGACAGGCCGAATGTCGGCCTTTGAGCACTTGCAAAGCCCTCGAATCCTGCCCTAGCTTGATGTTGCGGGCGTCTCCGCTTCAACGGCAAGACATGAAATCCAAGACTCACGGCTATATCTTCCTGCTCCTGGCACTGACGATCTTTTCAGCGCAGGACGCGATCTCGAAGCATCTTGGTTCAGCCTATTCGCCTATCTTCGTGACGATGGTGCGCTATTGGGCCTTCGGCCTGTTCACTGTGGTTCTGGCCGCGAAAATGCGCGGTGGCATCGCCGCCACCGCCCGCACGAAACATCCCTTTCTGCAGGTTTCACGCGGTATTCTGCTTGCTGCGCAGGTGGTGCTGGCAATCACCTGTTTTGCGCTGATCGGGCTGGCGCATTCGCAGGCGATCTTTGCCGCCACCCCCATCATCGTCGCACTGCTTGCCATTCCACTGCTTGGCGAAAGGGTTGGCTGGCGCCGATGGACGGCGATCGGCGTCGGGCTTTGCGGCGTGTTGCTCATCCTCAAGCCGGAGGGTGGGTTCTTCGACGTGAACCTGCTTCTTGCCGTCGTCTCCTGCGTCAACTTCGCGCTTTACGTGATCGCCACGCGTTACGTGAGCCGGCAGGATTCGGCGATGACGAGCTTCTTCTATACCGGTGTCGTCGGGGCTCTCGTGATGACGCTCGCAGGCCCTTTTTACTGGACGCCGGTTCAGGGCTGGGACTGGATGTGGATGCTGGCCGTCTGCCTGACCGGAACATCGAGCCACTATTTCCTGATCCGCGCCTATGACAGTCTCGACGCGGCCGCCGTCCAGCCGGTTACCTATATCCAGCTTGTCTACGCTTCTATCCTTGGCGTGCTCATCTACGGGGAGGAGCTGACGCTGAACATGATCGTCGGTTCGATCATCGTGGTCGCGGCCGGCATCTTCACGGTGTGGCGCGAACATGTCGTGGCGCGGCGAGCGGTCGTGCCGAATTGAGACTTTCGCAGCAATTTTAAATAAGCGCCTAAAGGCATTTCAATCTTCGCTGCCTATGCTCCTCCCGAATTCGTCACGGGGATAAGCATGATACGCAATCTCAAGATCACGGCCCGCAAGGCCGACCGCAGGAGCTGCCGCGTTTTTGGCAAGATCCGTTATCTGAACAATCAGGTAGATGCCCGCATCCTTGATATTTCAGCTACGGGTGCAGCGCTCGAAGTCAAGGCGCCGCTTTATGCGGCCTCGGGCAGCAAGGTCCGCATCGAAGCCGAAAATCTCGGCCTGCTCGAAGGCGTCATCCGCTGGACACATAATGGTCGTGTCGGCATCCAGTTCGACGTGAATTCCAATGCCCGCGCGCTCATTGCCTCCTATTTCCGCTTCTTCCACCGCGAAGTGCCACGCGTTCGGTAAAGCTTTCCAGGACGGTGCCGCTTTGGTGGCATCGTCTTTGCCATTCTGTCATTTTCGCGATGTACTCCTTTGCCAATCATCCTAAGTTCATCGAACCGGGTGATGCATGATGTCAAAAGGAGTGTTTCCATGCCTTCCATTCTCGATGTGCCTGCAATGAGCCGTCGTTCCCTGCTTGGCGGTCTTGCCGCCACTTCCGCTCTGGTGCTGCTGCACCCGTTCAGCGCCCGCGCTGCCGCAAACCAGGCGCATCTGCGGCTCATGGAAACGACCGACATCCACGTCAACGTCTTGCCCTATGACTATTATGCCGACAAGCCGAACGACACGATGGGCCTGTCGCGCACGGCAGCGATCATCGACACGATCCGCGCGGAAGCCGTCAACTCGCTGCTGATCGACAATGGCGACGTGCTGCAGGGCAATCCGATGGGCGATTACATGGCCTATCAGCACGGCATGAAGGATGGCGACGTGCATCCGGTCATCAAGGCGATGAACACGCTCGGCTATACGGTCGGCACGCTCGGGAACCACGAATTCAACTATGGCCTGGACTTCATGTTCAAGGTGCTGGACGGTGCGAACTTCCCGTTCGTCTGCGCCAACCTGACCAAGGGCCAGCTCGCCTCCGATCCGAAGCAGGACGATCTGTTCTTCAAGCCCTACATCATCGTCGAAAAGCAGATCAAGGACGGCGCCGGCAATGAAAGCCCGGTCAAGATCGGCTTCATCGGTTTCGTGCCGCCGCAGATCATGCTGTGGGACATCAAGAATCTCGAAGGCAAGGCGCAGACGCGCGATATCGTTCAGGCCGCCAAAGCCTGGGTGCCCGCCATGAAGGAAGCCGGCGCCGATATCATCATCGCCCTGTCCCATTCCGGCATCGATGGCTCAGGCCCATCCGAGAGGATGGAAAACGCCTCGCTGCATCTTGCTGCCGTCGAGGGTATCGACGCGATCTTCACCGGCCACCAGCATCTGGTCTTCCCCGGCCCGAAAACCTGGGATGGCATAACCAATGCCGATCCGGTCAAGGGTACGCTACATGGCAAGCCCGCCGTCATGGCCGGCTTTTGGGGTTCGCATCTCGGCCTGATCGACCTGCTGTTGGAGAAGGATGGCAACAGCTGGAAAATCGTCGCCTTCACCTCCGAAGCACGGCCCATCTACCATCGCGACGACAAGAAGAAAGTCGTTGCCGACGTCACCGATAAGAAAGAAGTGGTCGAGGCCGCCAAGGCAGAGCACGAGGCAACGCTTGCCTATGTCCGCACGCCTGTCGGCAAGACCTCCGCGCCGCTCTATTCCTACTTTGCGCTCGTTGCCGACGATCCCTCCGTACAGATCGTTTCGCAGGCTCAGACCTGGTACATCAAGCAGATGCTGGCCGATACGCAATTCAAGGATTTGCCGGTTCTCTCCGCCGCAGCCCCCTTCAAGGCCGGCGGCCGTGGCGGCGCGGACTACTATACGGATGTTCCGGCCGGCGATATCGCCATCAAGAATGTCGCCGACCTCTACCTCTATCCGAACACGGTTCAAGCGGTCGCCATCACCGGTGCGCAGGTGAAGAACTGGCTGGAAATGTCCGCCGGCATGTTCAACCACATCGAGCCCGGCGCGAAGGATGCGGCTCTCCTCAACAACGACTTCCCATCCTACAATTTCGACGTGATCGATGGCGTGACCTATCAGATCGATCTGTCGCAACCGCCGAAATATGATTCGTCGGGCAAGGCCGTCAATCCGGACTCCAACCGAATCCAGAACCTTGCCTTTAAGGGCAAGCCGATCGATCCGGCTCAGAAGTTCGTCGTCGTTTCTAACAATTATCGTGCCGGTGGCGGCGGCAGCTTCCCGGAAATCGCCTCCGACAAGGTGATCTTCCAAGCGCCGGACACCAACCGTGACGTCATCGTCCGCTATGTCCATGATCAGGGCACGATCAACCCGTCCGCCGACGGCAACTGGACCTTCAAGCCCCTGCCCGGCACGACCGTCGTGTTCGAAAGCGGCCCGAAAGCCAAACAGTATCTCGCCGACGTCAAGAGCGTGAAGATCGAGGATGCCGGCGAAGGCGCCGAGGGCTTCGCGAAGTTCAGGCTGGTTCTCTAAAGCCGCAGGGGCGCGGTTTCTTCAACCGCGCCCTTTCGCTCAAGCAGTTTCGGCCTCAGCTTCGATGCGACGAAGAAGCAAGCCGAGTTCGGCCGGCGGCTTCTTTTCGATCCGGCGATATTGCCTGCCATCGCGGGTGCGGTGGACAAGCCCGAAATCGAAAAGCTCGCGGCGCAGCAGTGCCGCATCGCCGAAAAGATGCAGGCGGCT
>UCCS01000154.1:0-3318 GCA_900470965.1 Hyphomicrobiales bacterium | reverse complement strand
GAAAAGATGCAGGCGGCTCAGCAAGTCGCTGATTTCGCGCTCCGTCAGTTCCGTATTCGACGGTAGTTTCGACCACAGGAACCATAAGCAAAGCTCCTGCAGCCCCCTCCTGCCCGGCCAGCGGATCAGTCGACCATTGCCATCGAAATGGCGCGATGCCCTCAGCACTCGGTCTTCGTCCGGCAAAGGCTGGGGATCCAGCTTCAGGCTCCAGTCCTTCAGCACTTCGGCGGAGTGCACCACGCTGCGGAAATGCTGGTAGTTGCGATAACCCGCCGCGCGAGTCAGCAGATTGAGCATCTCGACATGGCTCGGCCTGTCAGCGAGCGCTTCGATCTGCTTGCGGAGAGATTTGGCAAAAGCCGAAAGATCGGCGATTTCCATTGGAAAGATAGATCTGGTCACTTCTTATCCTCAACGCGCCGTTCCCTGAAAAAGGTGTCGGTGGTCGCCGGCTTTCGACTTCGGCACAGGACAAGTGCTGATGATCTTTCTAAAGCAGGTTTAGCTTCCCTTGCGGGACGGCGACGCCTCGGTGAACTGCAGACCGTGACGCCGTTATAGCAAAGGCCGGAAACCCGTCAACTGTGCTGCTATTCCGCAGCCTCGCGAATGGCGTGCAGTCCGTCGATGCCCAGCATGTTGATGAGTTCGCCATGGCTCGGGCACATGGAGAGTCGCCGGCGGAAGGCTTCGATCAGCCACTGGCCGGCAGGACCCGGCGGGTTGGCGGCCTTGCGCATGGCGTAGATCGGGTATTCGCCCTGCTCGTAGGCCTCCAGTTTGATGGCGACCAGATTGCCCTTCATGATATCGTCACCAACCAGAGACACCGGCAGGCCACCCCAGCCAAGACCGCCCTTGATGAGCTGGTGCTTGGTCGCAATGTCGCTGACGCGCCATGTCCTGTAGGACAGAACATTGAAATCCCGCCCCTTGGTAAGCCCGGAGGCGTCGGAGACCACGAGCTGGATCTCTTCACGCACATCGGCCAGCGTCAGGGGCCGCTCGATACGCGCCAGCGGATGATCGGGCGCGACCACGGGCACCATGAATGAGTAGCCGATCTTTTCAGCTATCAGCGAATCTTCCTGCCTCACGAGCGCGCCGCCGATGCCGATGTCGGCTTTGTCGCTCAATACCATGTCCATGACCATGCCGAGCTCGCCGACATTGAGGTTGAGCGCAACTGTGGGGAATTTCTCGCGGAATTCACGCAGCTCCATCATGACGGCATTGGCTGGCACCATCACGCTGATCGCCAGAGAAAGCTCCGCCTCCAGCCCCTGCTTCATGCTTTTTACGCGGGCGCGCATGACTTCGAGGTCAGCCATCAAGCGGCGGGCGTCTTCCAGCATTGCCTTGCCGGCATCCGTCAGCTTCGGCTGACGGGCGCCGGAGCGCTCGAAGAGCGGCACTTCAAGCTGGGCTTCCAGATTAGCGATCGTATAGCTGATGACCGACTGTGCGCGGTTCAGTACACGCGAGGCGGCTGAAAAGCTGCCGGTTTCGGCGACCGTCAGGAAAACCTGCAATTGATCCAGCGTCGGGTTAGGAAGCATCTTCCATCCAATCCATCGATAATTTTGATCGACATTATCCCAGTTTTTTCGATATCAAGCCAGCCTTATTTCTTGTCTCGAACACAGCGGCCCACCGCTCCCAACCGGCCGCTGAACCGCAATTCGAGAGGAAATTCAACCATGTCTTCCATTCTTCTTCTGACGTCCAGCCCGCGTTCAGAGTCCCTTTCCACGTCGATCGCCGTTGAACTCGCCGATAAGCTCAAGGCTCAGAACCCCGGTAGTGTCGTCGTCCGCCGCGACCTTGCTGCAAATCCGCTGCCGCACATTGACGATCTCTTCACCGCGGCCATCCGCAAGCCGCCGGAAGCCCGCACCGCCCAGGAAGCTGCTGCAGTCAAGACTTCCGACGAGCTCGTCAACGAGTTGCTCGCAGCCGACAGCATCGTCATCGGCACGGGCCTCATCAACTTCAACATCTATTCTTCGCTGAAGACCTGGATCGATAATGTGGCCCGCGCTGGCCTCACCTTCAAGTACACCGAAAGCGGCCCGGTCGGCCTCGCCACCGGCAAGAAGGTCTATGTCGTCCTCGCTTCCGGCGGCGTATATTCCCAGGGTCCGGCTGCCGGTATGAACCATGCCGTCCCTTACCTGAAGTCGGTTCTTGGCTTCCTCGGCATTACCGACATTGAAACCATCTATGTCGAAGGCCTCGCTTTCGGCCCGGAAGCTGCGGAAAAGGCCATCGGCGCCGCCAAGTCGCGCGTCGAGGAACTCGCTCTCGCTGCCTAACCTGCAAATTCAAAAGTTCCACTCGAGGGGGCCGGCCCAAGCCGGCCCTTTCATTTTGCCGAGAAACCATCGACGAAGGACCGGACCGTTTCCAGGATTTCTTCAGAGAGTTTTTCGTCGTCGGCAATGCGTGCAAGGCCGACCGCACCCGTCATCAGGCACGAAACGATGATTGCTTTGCGGCGTGCGTCAGCCTCGTCGACCGCATTCATACGGCCTGTCATGTTTCCGAGATTCGTCTTCAACTGTTCGGTCGCAAGCGAGCGGCATTTCTCGTCGCTGCGGGCAAGGTCGGCGGTCAACGCGGCAAAAGGGCATCCGCCGCTTACGTCATCGCGATGGACCTCGCTGAGGTAATTGGCGGAATATTCCGCCATCGGAATATCTGCCGGCGCCCTGCCCTGCGAACGCACTTTCGCTTCCCAGGACCCGAAAGCCAGCTTCATGGCTTCAGCCACCATGTCATCGCGTGACGCAAAATGCTTATAGAAGCCACCGACCGTCAGCCCGGCCTCCTTCATCAGATCGGCGACGCCGATACCCTCGAGCCCCCTCTCCCGCAGGCGCCTGGAAGCAATCTCGACGATCCTGTCGTGCGTCTTCTGCTTTTCGAGTTGCGAATGGCCCATTGAAAATCTCCCGACATACGGACTTGACTCAAGTGGATTATAATCATAATCCTTGTAGATATCGATCGTAATCCAGATCGAGGTATTTTCCAATAGGAGTCATTCCCATGCGTCTCAAGAACAAGATCGCGCTGATTACCGGCGGCAACAGCGGTATCGGGCTTGCCACCGCCAAGGTCTTCGTCGCCGAAGGCGCGAAGGTCATCATCACCGGCCGCAACCCGGAAACGCTCGCCGCGGCCAAGAAGGCGCTTGGTGGCGATGTGCTGGCGCTGAAGATCGATCTCACCGACGTCGCGGCAGCGGAAAAGATCTTCGCCGAGGCTGCTTCTGATGTTGGCAAGTTCGATATCGTCTTTGCCAATGCCGGC
>UCCS01000184.1 GCA_900470965.1 Hyphomicrobiales bacterium | reverse complement strand
CGGCGAAATACTTCGTCTGAACGCGTGTCTGCGCATAGAGCAAAGGCGGCGCAGCAATGTCTGACAGAAGAGAGAGTACAAGTGCAGTCGCTATTGGGTGTATGCTCCTCATGGCATTATCCCTCACAGATGCAGAGCAGGAGTATAAGTCAATACTTTTAGAAACTCTACATTAAAGCGTATATTTTTTCACACCACAAAGTAGAGTTGTTTTAATTTGAGCAATGAAACAGGCAAGCGGCAGCAATGCCACCTGCCTGAGACTTAGCCGACCCAGGCCGAATTGCGGATCACGCTGCAGAAATTGCCTCTGTGGAAATGCGGATCCTTATCAGCCAGTACATCCGCCTTCACATTGCCAAAGGTCGTTTCCGGCTTGTGCTTGATGCCGTCATAGAAGGTCTGGAGGATATCTTCCTTGAAATGCGGCGTGCGCGGATGGGCATGCACCACCGCCTCGCGGTCGGAATCATGGAAGCCGTGATAGTCGATCCCGAGCACGTCCATTTCCACACCCGCCGTCACCAGGGCTACGACCGGATGCATGTGCTGCGGAATGCCGGGCGTCGTGTGCAGCGCAATCGCCGTCCAAACCGTATCGATATCGGCCTGAGCGATACCGTAACTCTTCAAGAAATCACGGGCGGCATTGGCGCCATCGACCTCGAAACGCTCATGCTCCGAACTGTGCTGATGCGTCAGCCCCATATCGTGGAACATGGCGCCGGCATAAAGCAGTTCGGGATCGAAGTGCAGTCCGCGGCGCTTGCCCGCAAGCGCACCAAAATAGAAGACACGGCTGGAGTGGTGGAAGAGCAGCGGCGACTCCGTGTCCCTGACAACTTCGGTAATGTCGCGTGCCAGCTTGCTGTCGGGAATACTGATATCGCCTATCGTCAATGTCATCGTCTTTCTCCCTTGCTGGTGAATGTCAGGGAGAGTAAAAGCTGCCAACGATGGCAGCAATGAACGCTATCCGTCATTTCCTGCCAAAACCATTCCGCTGCGGACATGAGGCCATCAGATGAAACCCAGGAACATCGCCATCCTCGCCGTTCCCGGCGTCCAGCTTCTGGACGTCTCCGGCCCGCTCGACGTCTTCGCCGAAGCTAATCTGCAAAGCGGCATGGAAGCGTATCGGCCCGTCGTCATCGCCATCAGCCACGGCCATATCCGCAGTTCCTCCGGCGTGCGGCTGGTCGCCGATTACACGATCGAAGATGAGATCGGTCCGCTGGATACGCTTCTCGTCGCCGGCTGCCCGAACGCGGCTGAGATCAGACCCGATGCAAGGCTGCTGGATTGGCTCGGCAAGACCGCACCGCGCGCCCGGCGCTACGGTTCAGTCTGCAGCGGCGCATTTCTGCTCGCCGCTGCAGGATTGCTCGACGGCCGGCGAGTAACGACCCATTGGGCTGTCACCGAGAGGCTGAGGGAGGCCTACCCTTCGGTGACTGTCGAGGAAGATGCCATCCATGTAGCCGATGGAGAATTGAGGACAGCGGCTGGCGTCACTGCCGGACTGGATCTTGCCCTCTCCCTCGTCGAAGAGGATCTCGGTCGCGATGTGACGATGCGCACCGCAGCCCAGCTCGTCATGTTCTTCAAGCGCCCCGGCGGCCAGATGCAATTCAGCCGCAAGGGTGAAGCCGCCCCCGCCGGACGCTCGGCATTGCAGGAGGTGCAGCGCTGGGTCGCCGCCAATCCGGCTGCCGATCACAGTGTGGCGGAACTGGCCCGCCGGATGGAGCTGAGCTCCCGCCATTTCGCCCGCCTTTTTCGCGAAGAGGTCGGGATGACACCGGCAAGCTGGGTCGAATCCACTCGTATCACGGCTGCCCGTCGCCTGCTCGAAAGCGGCCACGCGCCGAAACAGGTGGCAAGGGCATGCGGCTTTGCCGATGACGATACGCTACGCCGCGCCTTCACGCGCCATCTTGGCGTGACGCCGGCGGAATACCGCAAGCAGTATGCTCACATGAGCTCGCCAAACTGAGCAATCAAAGCTCGCTCAGCGTCCGCTTCACCGCATTCTTCCATCCCTTGAGCTTGGCAGCACGGGTCTTCTCGTCCATCGAGGGCTCGAAGCGCCGGTCACGCTTCCAGGTCGCCGAAAACTTCTCCCTGTCCGGCCACACCCCCGCCCTGCTGCCGGCAAGCCAGGCAGCACCGAGCGCCGTCGTTTCCAGGATGACGGGACGATCAACGGGAGCTTCCAGCAGATCGGCAAGCCGCTGCATCGTCCAGTCCGAGGCGACCATGCCGCCATCAACGCGCAGCACCGTGTCGTCGGTGCCGTTCTTCCAGTCCTTCTGCATGGCTTCCAGCAAGTCGCGTGTCTGGTAGCAAACGGCCTCCAGTGCGGCACGGGAAAGCTCCGCCGGCCCGCTATTGCGGGTCAGGCCGTAGATCGCGCCGCGTGCCTTAGCATCCCAATGCGGGGCGCCGAGGCCGGTAAAGGCCGGCACGAGATAGACATCCTGTGTCGGATCAGCCTTCTTCGCCAAGTCGTTCGTATCGGACGCCCTGTCGATGATGCCAAGGCCATCGCGCAGCCACTGAACCGCCGCCCCGGCAATGAAGATCGAGCCCTCCAGCGCATAGGTCGTCTCACCATCAAGGCGGTAGGCGATGGTCGTCAGCAGCCGGTTCTTCGATCGCACCATATCGCTGCCGGTATTGAGCAGCGCGAAGCAGCCGGTGCCATAGGTCGATTTCAGCATGCCGGGCTCGAAGCAGGCCTGGCCGATCGTCGCCGCCTGCTGGTCGCCGGCAACACCGAGGATCGGGATGGCCGCACCAAAGAGTTCGGGATCGACGGTGCCGAAATCATCGGCGCAATCCTTCACCTCTGGCAGCATGGCGGCCGGCACGCGCAGGATATCGAGCAGATCCTCATCCCATTCATTGGTCGCGATATTGAACATCAGCGTGCGCGATGCATTGGTCGCGTCGGTCACGAAGCTCTTGCCGCCCGTCAGCCGCCATATGAGGAAAGTATCGATCGTGCCGAAGCAGAGATCGCCCCGCGCTGCCCTTGCTCTGGCGCCCTTCACATTGGCGAGCATCCAGGAAAGCTTGGTGCCCGAGAAATAGGGATCAAGGATAAGGCCGGTCTTTTTCGTGAAGGTACGCTCGAGATCCTGCCGCTTGAGATTGTCGCAATAGCTTGCCGTGCGCCGGTCCTGCCNNTCATGCTCCACCCAGCCGGAACGCGGATAGATCTGTGTGAATTCCTTCTGGCCCATGCCGGCGATCTTCATGTCGCTGTCGAAGACGATCGCCCGCGTCGAGGTCGTTCCCTGATCGACCGCCAGAACATATCCACCCATGCGATTCCTCCCGCTGCATGCTGTTGTCGTGGCAAATCAATAGGGCAGGTCCGCCTGGCTTGGAAGGGCGTAAGTGGCAGCCAGGCCCCTCAGTCACTTCCCGATTGCCAGCTCGCCGCCTTTGGGCATAACCTCGCCTTGACGCTGCAATGCAGCATCTCATAGTCAGGGAGGAAGAAGCATGAGCAGATCAGTCGTCGTCACCGGCTCCACCAGCGGCATCGGGCTTGCGATCGCCACTGCCTTTGCTGCCAGGGGCGACAACGTCGTCATCAACGGCTTCGGAAAGGACGACGAAATCAAGGCGATAATCGAACGCCTTGAATCATCGTCGAAAGCGAAGGCACTCTATCATCCGGCCGACATGACGAAGCCATCAGAGATTGCCGATCTGATCGAGA
>UCCS01000078.1 GCA_900470965.1 Hyphomicrobiales bacterium | reverse complement strand
GTCACGTCGAGCGGCAGCGCCAGAACGCGTGGCCCATACGCTTCGACGAGATCGGCAAGCTGGCCCGGATCGCGCGCCGTCGCGACCAGCTTGTCACCGGCCTCAAGCACGGCCTCTGCGAGCGCCCGGCCGAGACCACGCGAACTTCCTGTAATCAACCAAACCTTCGACATGGAAAACTCCTTTTCGGTTCCCTGTCCATTTAAGATCTATTGTTTCCTTTAGAAAGAAGGTACCTTGGAGATCTATACACACCTGAAAGTAACTGTAATGAGAGACGACATCTTCGACTTCTGCCGCAATATGAGCGACGAGCAGGATGCACGCGCCCGGCAGATGCTGGAACGCGCCGCCGCCAAATGGCCGCTGCGCGTCCTGCATGTGCTTTCTGAGGCCGATGGCCCCTTGCGGTTTTCAAGGGTGCTGGAGCGGGTGGAGGATATCAGCCAGAAGGTGCTGACACAGACATTACGCACGCTCGAAAGCGACGGCCTCGTCATCCGCACACTCTATCCGCAGGTGCCTCCACGCGTGGAATACGAGTTGACACCACTCGGCCGCGAACTGCTGACCCAGGTCGTCTCGCTCTGGCGCTGGATCGTCATCCACCTGAATGAATTCGACGCCCCCAAACCGGCTGCAAAAAGCTAGGCCGGAAGACGCACAGTCGCTCTCAGCCCACCGAGCGGGCTGTCGCCAAGCGTGATATTGCCGCCGTGGCTGCGCGCGATATCCCGCACGATGGCAAGCCCGAGACCGGTGCCCGAAGCATCGAGATTGCGTGCGCTATCCAGCCGGAAGAACGGTTTGAACACATCCTCCCGGTACTTCTCCGGAATGCCGGGACCATTGTCATCGAAGACAATCGTCAGCCACTTCGCACCGTGCTTGGCCTCAATATGGAGCGTGTCGGCATAGCGCCTTGCATTCGAGGCGAGATTGGTCACAAGCCGCAGGAAGGCATTGGGGCGCACCGAGATATGGTCCTCGCCCTCGATGGAATAGGTCAACACCTTGCCATGCAGCTCGAAATCGATCTCGAGCTTTTCGAAGATCTCGCTGAGCTTCAGCTCGCCGACATCCTCCTCCACCTCACCCTTGGCAAAGGCCATATAGGCCTCCAGCATGGTCTGCATATCGTTGACGTCTTCGTTGAGCCCGGCAAGATCAGGGTTGTCCCCGGCGAGCGCCAGTTGCAGCTTGAAGCGCGTCAGAATGGTTCTGAGGTCGTGGCTGACGCCTGAGAGCATCGCGGTGCGCTGCTCCATCTGCCGCTCGATACGCTCACGCATGAGAATGAAAGCAAGGCCGGCCCGGCGAACTTCGTCAGCGCCGCGCGGATAAAAACTATCGGCCTTCTGTCCCTTGCCGAAATTTTCCGCCGCCCGCGCCAGATTGAGGATCGGCCGGATCTGGCCGCGCAGGAACAGGATTGAGATGGCGATCAGCACGAGTGACGCGCCGACCATCCAGAGAATGAAAATATGCGTGTTCGACGCATAGGCCTGGCTGCGTTTTGTGATCACACGCAGGATGCGGTTGTCGAGCTTGATACGGATCTCGATGAGGTTGGAATTGCCGACCGTATCGATCCAGAACGGCCGGCGGATTTCTTCGGTGATCTCGTCGCTCAGAATACCGTCGAGGATCGAGAAGAACGGCTTTTCACGCGGCGGCGGCAGGTCTCCATCCGGCTCGATTGAAATCTGCAGGTTGAGCTGGTCGCGGGCAATGCGGGTTATATCGCTGTAATCATCACCCTGCGGATAGGTGTCGATGACCTCGATGATAGCAGCAATATCGCGGGTCACGGCGAGCGACAGCCGCTCCGTCACCATCTGCCAATGACGTTCCATGAAGACCGCTGCGACGACCGACTGCAGAAGCACCATCGGAATGATGATGATGAGCAGCGAACGCGTATAAAGGCCCGTCGGCAATCGCCGGCGCAGCCAGCGCACGAACCAGCGCCAGCCGGGTGCAGGAGAGCGGTCTTCCCGCCGCAAGCTGTCGAATGTCACCATTTGCGCCGGTCCCGAACCCGTCGTTTCAGTCGATGCTCAGCCTGTATCCGATACCGCGCACTGTCTGCAGCCAGACCGGATTGGCAGGATCATCCTCGATCTTGCGGCGCAGACGGTTGATCTGCACGTCGATGGTACGTTCGCCGACCTCCGCATCGTCTCCGATCAGCTCGTGCCGCGGGATCGTGTCGCCGGCCCGGCGGGCAAAAAGCAGCATGATCTCCTGCTCGCGGTCCGTCAGGCGGATCACCTCAGCAGCCTTCTTCAGCTCCTTGCGCGTCAGCGAGAAGGTGTAAGGCCCGAACATGATCTGCTCGATCTTCGGCGTATCGCCGCCGCTGTTGCGCCGCAGGATGTTGTTGACGCGCAGGACGAGTTCGCGCGGATCGAACGGCTTGGGAAGATAATCGTCAGCGCCGGCTTCAAGCCCGGCAATACGGCTGTCGGATTCGGCAAGCGCCGTCAGCATGATGATCGGCACGTTCTTCACGGCCCTGAGCCCGCGTGTCACCTCGATGCCGGATTCGCCCGGCATCATCACGTCCATGATGATGAGGTCGAAATCGAGCCCTGCCAGCTTGCGCTGCGCCTCCGCCCCGTCAGAGGCAATGGTCACGCGAAAACCGTTTTCCGTCAGGTAGCGGTTCAGCAACGCGCGGATACGGGTATCGTCGTCGACGACGAGAAGATGCGCCGCGTCATCGGAAATGCCTGTCTTGACCGCCATTCAATCCGCCTTCTGTCTGTCTCGCATGCCTCTGAGGAATGCCTTTACGCCCTCTCGCGCCTCCGAGGTAGCTCCCTCGAATGCCCGTTCAATACGGCGTGATTGCGGCTCGGCGAGCGCCAGTGCCAGCTCCCTGCCCGATTTGGTGGGATAGAGCTTGCGCTGTCGGCGATCCTCCGGGCCTGCCACCTGCCGAATATAGCCTGAATCGATCAGTTGTTTCAGCACTCTTGCAAGGCTCTGCTTGGTGATGTTCAGCGTATCGAGCAGATCGGCGACCGTCATGCCCGGATTTCGGTTGACGAAGTGCACGACGCGGTGATGCGCCCTCCCAAAACCGCTCTTTTCGAGAATGGCATCGGGATCGGATACGAAGTCGCGATAAGCGAAGAAGAACAGCTCGATGATCTCGAAATCGATGATCCCGACATCTTCCATCGGCGTGGCCAGCGGCTCAGGTTTGCCTGCTTTCGAGCTGGTCTGTCGTGGCACTCGGCATTTCCTCTCTCTTGGCGTGAGCCTTGCGGAACTTTCGCAAAATATGTCAGCTTTATTGACGTAATTTGCGTCGCCGCTAGCTTCCCCGAACGTTGCAGGCCCCGCGGACTGTTCTTTCCCCAGAAACTAAAGCCCGCCCGGCAAATCTCCAACGCAACGCGCAATTTCCCCCTGCGTCAGTGGATAGAACGTAATGGGGACAACAATCAACAGACATGGCGCAAACGCGCCGGAGGAGGCAAGGATGGCTTCAGTTCTCTGAAGCTTACGTGCGGCCGATCTCACGACGCGCGGGAGTGAGATGATGAGCGTTTCCGCGCAGGCGAACCGCATCAACTTGGCGAGGACGCCAATATCGTCTTCATCGAGGATGGCGTCATTCACACGCCGACCCCGGATTGCTTCCTGAACGGCATCACCCACCGGACGGAGATTGAACTCACCAAACGCCGTGGCGTTGACGTCGTCGAACGGGTACTCTTCCCGGAAGAGCTGAGCAGCTTCTCCGGACGCTGCCAGACCGGTTCGACAGCGGAAGTTACTCCCGTGTCTGAACTCGGCCCGTATTGATCATGCCGACCCGGCCAGGCGCGTGCGTTTGCCGACCGTTTCGTTGCCAGCGTCCGAACCTTCAGCGTGCCTTGGCCATAACCAGCCCGGCGACCGACGAAAGGATGCCGCCGCCGATCAGTCCGCCAATGCCGTCAGCGATCAGCCCGGTCATTGCTGCTTCCCCGCCGACCATGCTGAGCAGCATGCCGCCGCCAATGCCGCCGATGGCGCCCGCAATCGTGCGGGCAACGACATTGATCGCCTGCTGTTTCAGCGCGGCGCTTGCGACATTGCCGCCGACTGCCCCTGCAACCAGTTGTGTGATGAGCGGAAGTAGCGCTTCCATGATTTTCTCCTCTGGCGATCTCCCCGATCGCCGACTCATGCCATCACCGGATGACATGTTAGAATATTATCATATTTACGAGGAGAAGTAGAGGATTCTGGCAACCCATGCGAGAGCTCTGCGGATCCTTCATGGAAAGGAGAAAGGCGGCAGCATGGCCGCCTTTCCCATGAGCTTATTGATAGACATAGACGATGCGGCGCGTGCCCGGGTCGACCAGCACCGGCCGATCGTTGATGCGGACATAGCGATACTGGTAATCCGGAATCGTCTCGAATGTCACGTCTGCAGGTACTTCGGCACCGACGACCACATCACCGCCAAGCCGCACGGCCTGCCCCGGCGTGGTGTCGATATAGGTGCGGACTTCCTCCGGCGGCGTAATCGCCTCGACCGAGCCGACCGGACCGATCAGCTCGTCACCGGGTGCAGGCATCGGCTCAGCCGGCACGACACTGGAGGTCGTCTCATAAGTCACCACAGGCACGCCGAGATCGTCGCGATGCTGCTCTACGATGACAGGCGAGCCACCCTGATCGACCTGCAGATATTCGGCATAGACCCAGCCGCGCACGCCGTTTACATCGACCCGGCACCAACGGCTGCCTTCGATGCAGCCGTCGAGCACGGCAGTCGAGCCGCGCGTAGCAAGGCCGACGGAGGGATATTGCGGGCCAGGCCCGGAGCGGATGTTCAGGTCGTTGATGGACGTCGCCACCATCTCCGCCTGAGCAAGGCCGGCACTCGCAGCCAGAAAGGCGCCGGCCAGCAGAAGGTTTCTCTTCAAGGTCATTGTAAGGTCTCCTTGTTGCGATGGGCTGAGAACGCACGGGTTGCGTGGTTGTTCCGCCGCGGCCGGCGTGGCTGAAGAATGGCATAAAGAAGGCCGAAGCAAGCATCTGAAATCGCTTCAAAAATTCACTTGTAGGCAGCGCAGCGCCGCTCTCCGCAAGCCGATAAATTCCTGTTGCAGCCTGTCTTTTTCGTGTGAGCCGGCCGAAAATTCAGGCTGCCTTCGGCTGCGTTTGCGCCTATAGAGACAGGCAATTGAAAGACGCGAAGCGAGGCATTCATGGGCATGCTCCAGGCCGGCATCATTCCGGTAACCCCCTTCCAGCAGAACTGCACCATTCTCTTCGACCCCGATACGAAGGAAGGCGTGGTCGTCGATCCCGGCGGCGACGTCTCTGTCATTTCGGGCGTGATCGAAGAGCAGGGCTTCAAGATCAAGGAAATCTGGCTCACCCACGGTCATCTGGACCACGCCGGCGGCGCCAAGGAGCTCAAGGAAAAGCTCGGTGTCGATATCGTCGGCCCGCATGAGGACGACCTGCCGCTCCTGCAGCGCATAGAAACCCAGGCCGAGAAATACGGCATACAGGGCCTGCAGAACGTCGCGCCAGACCGCTGGCTGAAAGATGGCGACAAGATTTCCTTCGGCTCTCACGAATTCGAAGTCTATCACACGCCGGGCCATGCGCCGGGCCACGTCATCTATTTCAACCGCGCCCAGAAGTTCGCCCATCTCGGCGATGTACTCTTCAACGGCTCGATCGGCCGCACCGACCTGCCTGGTGGCAATCATCGCCAGCTTCTCGATTCCATCAGAGACAAGGTGCTGCCGCTCGGCGACGATGTCGGCTTCATCTGCGGTCACGGCCCAGGCAGCCGCATCGGTGACGAACGCCGTGAAAACCCCTTCCTGCGGGAGATCTGAGCATGAAACATATGAGCTGGCGGAACCCGCCACCATTCTTCGAGGAACGTGACGGCGCGCTCCATGTCCGCTCCGGCGAAAGGACCGATTTCTGGCAGGGCACCTATTACGGCTTCCATCGCGACGACGGCCACTTCCTGCATGAAAGCCGCAAGGGTGACTTCACCGCCGAGGTCACCTTCTCCGCCAATTATGAAGCGCTCTACGATCAGGCCGGCCTGATGATCCGTGCCGACGAGAAGCACTGGGTGAAATGCGGCATCGAATATACCGATGGGGCCAGGCATTTCAGCACCGTGGTCACCAACGGCAATTCCGACTGGTCGGCCTTCCGCATCGGCCATGACTTCGATGCCATCTCGGTGCGCGCCACCCGCAACGGCGACACCCTGTTCATCCAATACAGCACGGACACCATGGACGAATGGCGCATGGCCCGCCTCGCCTGGTTCGATCCGGCTTTCGAGAACACGCTGGTCGGCCCCGTGTTCTGCTCGCCGCAACGCGCCGGCTTCGAAGCCGTCTTCCACGATTTCACATTGAGCGATCCGCTCTCGCGCAACATTCACTGAGCCTGCTTGCAGTAAAGTCAGCCGTAAATGCGCTTCGCGCTTCGGCGAAGACCAGATCATCTATGCAATCGCAAAACGCAGCTGACCGGCCTGACCGGCCTACATCAGCTTCTGGCCGTTCGGCACCGGCCGCTCGACAGCCGCAAGGACGATATCGCCCTTCTCATCGGCAAAGCCGAGTGTCAGCACTTCCGAGCGGAACGGGCCAATCTGGCGCGGTGGAAAGTTGACGACGGCGAGCACCTGTCGCCCGACGAGCCGTTCCGGCGAATAATGAACCGCGATCTGCGCCGAAGATTTCTTGACGCCGATCTCGGAGCCGAAATCGATGAGCAGCTTGATCGCCGGCTTTCGTGCTTCCGGAAAGGGATTTGCCTCGATGATGGTCCCGACACGGATATCCACGCGCTCGAAATCAGCAAAAGTGATCTCTTCAGCCATAACAGTCTTTCTCAGCCAGCGAGCTCTTCGGCGCGCTTGCGGGCAGCCGCAAGCGCCTCGTCGAACAGCGGCTGCATGCCATCTTCAGCCATCAATACGGAAAGTGCAGCCGCAGTCGTGCCGCCCGGCGAGGTGACGTTCTGGCGCAGGCGCGCAGCGTCGTCGGGGGACTGGTGCAGCAGCTCACCAGCCCCCGCGACAGTTTCCCGCGCAAGACGCATGGCAAGGTCCGCCTGCAGGCCAAGTTTGCGGCCTGCCTCTGCCATACACTCGACGAGATAAAACACATAAGCAGGCCCGCTGCCCGACAGCGCCGTCACCGAATCGATATCGGATTCGGAAGGCACCCATTCGACAGGGCCGGACACACGAAGAAGAGCATTGACGCCGTCGCGCTGTTCAGCGCTGACACGCGCATTGGCATAGGCGCCGGTCACACCACGCCCGACCATGGCAGGCGTGTTCGGCATGGCGCGCACCATGGCCGCCTCGCCGAGATGCTTTTCAAGGAAGGCGAGCGTCTTGCCGGCAGCGACCGAAACCACCACCGTCTGAGGCCCGACCACGCTTTTGACCGCCGGAAGCACGGCTTCCATTACCTGCGGCTTCACGGCAAGGAACAGGACCCCGGCCTTGAGACCGGCGGGAGCGGCCTTGACATGGGAGGCACCCGCATCGGCAATGGTCGCCAGCATCGCCGGCGATGGGCCGGGATCGACCACGACCACGGCGGAACCCGGAACGCCGCTCTTCAGCCAGCCGGAGAGCATCGCTCCGCCCATATTGCCGGCACCGATGAGAACGACCGGATTGGCAGCGGAAAAGGCATTCGCAGGCATGTTTTACGCCTCACCGACGGTTTCAAAGAGGACCGCTTCCATCGCCTTATTGGCTTCCATACCGGACCAGACGACGAACTGGAAAGCTTGAAAATAAGCTTCGCAGGTATCAAGCGCGCTGGAAAGCAGAACTTCCACCTGACGGTTCGTGGGCTCGGCACCGCCGGCAAGCAGCAGCGATTGGCGGAAGATGACGACATCTTCCTGGCGCCACAGGTCGAAATGACCCATCAGCACCTGGCCGTTGATCGCCGAGAGCAGCTTCACCACCTCGTTGACCCTGATTTCGGGAACCTTGATGTCGAAGGCGCAGCCAAGATGCAGCGCTTCGAATTCCTCCATCCACGAGAAGGAGACGTGATAGTCGGCCCAGCGACCTTCGACCGTCATCGCGATCTCGTCTTCGCCGGAGCGCTCGAAGGCCCAGTCATTGTTTGAAGCCACGTACTCGATCATGTCGACCGGGTTCGACTGGCGTTCGACTTCCAATTCCATAAGGCTCATGCAGCACCTTCTTGACCGGAATGAATGCGGCCTAACTTCGTGAAAAACACAAAACGAGACACACGCAATACCGGAAACAACCACTGGGGATGATCGCTGAACCACTGCCAGACTAACGCAGTGAACCTGCCCGGAGCTTACCAATTCGCTTCGAATCATCATTTAAAATCAGTGTATAATGCCCCTTGCACCCTGCCAGCCCCCTTCACGGAAATTTGGCCTGGCCTGCTGTGGAAAGCACTTATGGAATCAAATTCAGCGGGGGAGGTAAAAGACTCTGCCCATTGGCTTTTTTGGCAGTGTCCACAGGTGAAAAATCACACCCAATTTTTTTATCCAAGATGCGGCATGTAACATATGGGCCACGCCGCACCTTATACAGCATCTTCTTTAAGCTGAGATCACTTGCCCTTTGCAGCGAGCTTGGCCTCGAGCGCAGCGATGCGGGCTGCGAGCGCCTCGTTTTCGTCACGGGCCTTGATCGCCATTTCACGCACGGCTTCGAATTCCTCGCGCTTGACGACATCCATGCTGTTCAGCCAGCGCTCGGCATGAGCGTTGAAGGCGGTCTCGACCTCCTTGCGCACACCCTGCGCGGCACCTGCCGCATCGGTCATCAGCTTGGCGAATTCATCCATGATGCGGTTCGTTCCGGTCGTCATGGCGTATTTCTCCCTTCGCACGACGTGAATGTCAGGCCTTGCGGCCACTGAAATGGAGGTAGGGCTTCGCCGTTAAGGATGCAAGCGCTTTGCACGGGATAAGCCCTTGCGCACGGGGCCGTGACGAACAATGCACTTGACCGCCAAAGATCGCAGCGCCATGTTCCGCGCATCTCAACGGGTGGGAAAACCTTGCCGATAGCTGCTGATCTTCTTGCTATAATGCCTTTCCCTAATATCGACCCGATCGCTTTTTCGATCGGCCCGCTGGCGATTCATTGGTATGGCCTGGCCTATGTCGCCGGCATCCTGCTCGGCTGGGCCTATGCCCGCCGCATTGCTGCAAACAATGCACTCTGGCCGAACAATACCTCGCCCATATCAAGGTCCCAGCTCGACGACTTCATCGTCTGGGCAGCCCTCGGCATCGTTCTCGGCGGCCGCATCGGCTACATTTTCTTCTACGATCTCGGCGCCATCATCGAAAATCCGATCCGCGCCGTGCAGATCTGGAACGGCGGCATGTCCTTCCATGGCGGCCTGACCGGCACGACGATCGCCATGATCCTCTTTGCCCGCCGCAACCGCATCCCGATATGGAGCCTCTTCGATATCGTTGCGACGGTCGTGCCCTGTGGCCTGTTCTTCGGCCGTATCGCCAATTTCATCAATGGCGAGCTCTGGGGCCGGCTGACGGATGTGCCCTGGGCAGTCGTCTTTCCGACTGGCGGCCCCTTCGCCCGCCATCCGAGCCAGCTCTATGAAGCCGGCCTCGAGGGCATCGTCCTGCTGCTCGTTCTTGCCGCCCTCGTCTACGGCGCCAAGGCCCTGAAGAGCCCCGGGCTCATCACCGGCGTCTTCGTCTGCGGCTACGCGCTGTCGCGCATCTTCGTGGAATTTTTCCGCGAGCCGGATGCGCAGCTCGGCTATCTGCTCGAAACGAACTGGCTGACCATGGGCATGGTCCTGTCCTTCCCGATGATCCTGCTCGGCCTTTGGGCGATCTTCCGCGCCCGCCGTCAGGCTGCTGCGTTGCAGCACTGAAGCTACCGGAACTGCTGCCATGACCACCGCTTTAAGCGAAAAGATCAAGACGATCATCCAGGCAAACGGGCCGCTCAGCGTCACCGACTATTTTTCGCTCTGCCTTGCCGATCCCGAACACGGCTATTACCGCACCCGCGAGCCCTTCGGCCGTTCGGGCGATTTCGTCACCGCACCTGAGGTCAGCCAGCTCTTCGGCGAAATGATCGGCGTCTTCGTCGTCCACGCCTGGCAGCGCCACGCAACGCCTGCAGGCGTCCGCCTCGTCGAGATCGGGCCCGGCCGCGGTACGATGATGGCGGACATGTTGCGCGTGATTTCGCGCATCGCCCCGCCGCTCTTCGACAACATGACGATCCATCTCGTCGAAACCAGCGAACGCCTGCGCGATATCCAGAGCCAGACGCTGGAAGCCTATGAAGGCAAGATCAGCTGGCATGCTGGCTTCGACGAAGTGCCCCCCGGCTTCACATTGATCGTCGCCAACGAACTCTTCGACGCGATCCCGATCCGCCAGTTCATCCGCACCTCGACCGGCTTTCGTGAACGCATGGTCGGCCTCGACGCCGATGGCGAGCTGATG
>UCCS01000151.1 GCA_900470965.1 Hyphomicrobiales bacterium | reverse complement strand
CCCATGTGCCCCCCTCCCTCGTGGCCTCCGCCTCCGTGACCTCCGCCTCCACCGTGAGCCAGTGCGGGCGTTGCGATGGAGCCAACTGCGAGGGTCAGGGAGATAAGACCTGTTGCGGCGATTTTGCGAAACATAGACATGGTGGTTTTCCTAAAAAGCGGCTCTGTGTAGCCACTATCCGTATGTGTTCATCGAAATTGGCGAACACCTGCCACAATTCAGGAATTTTGCTCACATCTTGTCACATCTTCTCACCACGACCCGTAACAACCGTGATCGCTGGTTGCGCGGAAGCGAGGCATTGAGAGGACAGCCTTCACCCGGCATTGCCCAACACCTGATGATCCCGGCCAGCGGAGACACATTGGTCCGTGCAGCAAGAAGAAAATCTATATCTTAAAGTCCTTCCTTAACCGCCCGGAGCCAGATGAGATAGGTCTGGGCGCCTTCGGCAACCCCTCGTACAAAGCCAGACAGGAAGCCTTCGCTCTTCCTGGCAAAACAATCGCAGCAACGTCCAGAAACGAGAACTGCGCCTTTCTTCAGCGTGCGAATGCCTCGAAGGGATTGATTTCGGTGAGTTGGCGGATCGCATCCTGGCTTACGCCCGCGATTGTGAGCGCTGGCAGCAGGTTCTCGACAAGGTGCGTGTAAGGTCGCGGAATTCCACCACCGGGCTGCGCAGGATCATACCAGCCGAGATCGTGGCTTATGAGCAGGTGCTCGCCCAGCCCGGTTTCAAGGGCGCGCATTATCATTGCGACCAGTTCTTGGTCTGGAGCCCTTCCCACATGATCGTATTCGATCCACGCACCGCGCTCCACCAGTGCCCGGTGAAGCCCGAAGTCTTTTTCCTCTTGAGTGTGAATGGATATGAAGCGCTCTGGTGCGCAGCCCTCTGACTGAAGAATGTCCAACTGATCCATCACAACGCGTCCCCGGATTGTATGCGAGCCGATCACCGCATTGGTCCGCACGGATGCTCTTGCCGCTGCGCGCAGGATACGGGCTTCGAGCGGCGTAATTCCATCGTCGCCAGCGCTGAGCTTAATCCATCCCGCCAGTACACCGGTGTCCTCCATTCCCTCGGTGAGCTCACTTACCATCCACTGTTCGAGATCACTCTCACTAGCCTCGACTATCCAAGCGGGTATCCATGGCTCGCGATAGTTGCCGGTCGGGACGACGATCGGAAAGTCGGCTGCCTTCGACACAGCAAGATCAATGTCAGCACGTCTTCCGACACCACCGGTCGTGCACTCGACGAGCAGCGTAACGCCTTGTCTTTTGATCGCCTCAATCTGTGGGACCATCAGTGCCACAACGGCGTCTGTCTCCGCCTCGGCATAGCCGGGCTGATCAGGCGTTCTAAGATCGACGAACACATGCTCGTGCGGGAGAATCATCCCGAGTTCTTCGCGACGCTTTGGTCCCAGAGTCGTGTAAATCTGCTTCATCCTTGACGGCTCCCCTCCCCCAATTGGTAGAACGACAGAACTTTGAATGCATCGGACCCATCTGGTCCACAGAAATAGTTGGGTCAATTGTCGGCAGGACATCCGGCGACATCGTGCAGCACCATCTGCACTTATGCACGGAATGGCCGCTGGCTCGCATCTTGAGCCTGCAATCTCCCTTGTATCTGCACAGACGTGCTTCTGTACGATCTTGTCTCTTGCCGGGTGGGCACCCGGCAAGAGACCTTCCTGAGACAACAGTGGATTGGCGGCGCCAATTAAGCCACCACCCGTGTTTTCCGTCAGGCCACCAGACCCTTGGTTAGCTCCAGCGCCTGCCGCTCGAACAGCCGGCGATAGATGCCTGCATTGAACCGGATCAGCGCCTGGTGGTCGCCCTCTTCAACAATCTTTCCTTTGTCGAAGACCAGCAGTCGGTCCAGCGCTCGCACCGTGGACAGCCGGTGCGCGATGACAAGCGTCGTGCGGCCGTCCATCAGACGTTCCATGGCCTGTTGGATCTGCACTTCGCTCTCGCTGTCGAGGCTCGATGTCGCCTCGTCCAGAATCAGCAGGGGCGCATCAGCCAGGAACGCCCGGGCAATGGCGACACGCTGCCGCTCCCCGCCCGACAACTTGACGCCACGTTCCCCCACCAACGTCTCATAACCCTTGGGCAGGTCTATGATGAAGTCGTGCGCATTGGCCTGTTTCGCCGCCTGCTCGATTTCGCGCCGTGAGGCGTTCGGCCGACCATAGGCGATGTTTTCCGCCAACGTGCGATGGAACAGAATGGGCTCTTGCTGCACGATGGCGATCTGGCCGCGCAGGCTTGACTGTTTGACTTGGGCGATATCCTGCCCGTCGATGCGGATCGAGCCCGACTTCACGTCATAGAGACGCTGGATGAGCTTGACGAAGGTCGTTTTGCCCGAGCCCGAATGTCCCACCAGTCCCACGCGCTCGCCCGGCTTGATGGCGACCGAAAAATCCTCATAAAGCGGGTTGGGATGAGCGCCGTATTGGAAGGTGACTCGGTCGAAGACAATCTCACCCCTTCCAATCTTGATCGGCGCTGCGCGCGGTTTGTCCTCGATACCCAGCGGCATCTTGTCGAGCAGCACCAATTCTTCCATGTCATTGACGGCCCGCTGCAGATTGCGGATGTGCTGGCCTACATCGCGCAGATAGCCCTGCAGGACGAAGAACATTGCCAGCACGAAGGTAATGTCCCCGGCTGTCGCCAGCCCCTGCTGCCACATAATCAAGCCCGTTCCCAAGATACCGGCCTGCATGGAAACCATCATGAAGCCCTGGATCGTGCCGCTCAATGTGCCGCGCTTCCATGTTCGCCGCGTACGGCTGTCCCATTTGGCGAGCACGTGGGCCAGTAGCGTCTCTTCGCGGCTCTCGGCGCCGAAGGCTTTGACCACTGAGTTGCAACTAATGGCATCCGCCAGCGCACCACCAAGCTTAGTGTCCCAAGCATTGGCAAGCCTTGCCGCCGGCGACACAAAACCCATGGAGAGCGTCACAGTCACTCCAATATAGATGAGCGACCCCACGCTCACGACCAGGCCCATGATCGGCCAGTAGCTTCCTAGCACGATACTGGCGCCGACCAGCATGACGATGGACGGCAACAAGGCTACCAGGAGCAGGTCGTTGAGCGAGTCGAGCGCCCACATGCCACGGGTAATCTTGCGCACCGTCGAACCGGCAAAGCTGTTGGCGTGCCAGTCGGTTGAGAACCGTTGCACCTTGTGGAAGCCATTGTTGACCACATCCGCCATTGTGCGCAGCGTCAGCCGGATGATGCCATTGAAGATGAACCAGCGCAGTGCCACGCTGGTCAGGCCCAGAGCCACGACGATGACAAAGGCGCGCAGGGCACCATCAATCCCATTGCTGCCTGCAATGGCATCGACGATCTGGCCGGAAAACACCGGCACCATGACTTCTGCCAGCGTGCTTGAGATCACAAGCATCATGATCATGCCGACCAATGCCGGCCGATGGGTCCAATGATGGAAAACAAAGCCGAGCACGTGGCGATAGGCATCAGCGCGAAAATCGAGCTTCTTGCGAGTCATTTTAACCAGCCCGGCCCGTATCTCGGTAGCCGGTCCTCAAAATAGAGAGTTAAAGGGCACAGCCCGTACGGGAGACGAAGTGATCCCGTCAGATCAATCGGGCTATGAAGAGACATAAAACCGCGTGTCGCGCGCTCGAGGCGGGCCGCGAATGGAAATGACCTAGTGTCGGGACATTCCACATAGGAAGGTTTCGATGATTGCTGGTCTCATGCAACGCCTCCCTTATGTTCGATCTGGAGCGGTTAGTATTTTGTACCGAACCAATTCGCCATTGCCAACCGGTTTTTTACAACCTTATGGAAAGTGATGCGAAAATGACACAATTTAGCAACTTGCGGCTTTGTATTTAGTCATATCGGCCCAGGGGCCTTTTCTGTGGCGCGGAACCGCGAAGACCTTGACAAACTGGCCGCGGGTTTCCCTTCGGTCGACATCCTGCAACTCGACACGCCGAACGACGAGGCACCGCAAACCGTCTTCAGAGCAGTGCTCCCCGACATCCTTGTTATTGCGGCCTCTGCGTTTCCGCCGACTGGTCCTTTAGGTAAGCTGAAGTGGGAAGATTTCGCGATGGCCCTTGGTTAGCTCATTCCATTCACGTGCTCGCGCTGGAGGACGAACCTCAAGGATCACTCTCCCCCTGCCGGCCAACTCCGTCTTCGGCGCTCCGCACCGAACCTGAGACGGCGGCGGCCTCACGACGTCTGTCGCAACTGCCACGGAAGGGGCTGCGAAAATCGCTGCGTGATCCAGTCAGCGAAGGCGCGTGTCTTGTTTGGGATGTGCTGCGTGGACGGATGAACGACGTAGATGGCGCCCTCGTCGGGAATTGGGAATCGATCCAGGACGCTGACAAGACGACCGTCGGCAAGCTCGCGGCCGACGAGCCAGTCCGTCGCATAGAGCAAACCATGTCCTGCGACCGCCGCGTGCACCAGCGCTTCCGCATCATCCGACGCGAAGTGGCCGGTGATCGGGATGGAAAGCTGACCTCCCCGCGGCGCTGTAAATTCCCAGGCGCTGGGGTTGGCCTTTCCCGTGAAGATCAGGCAATCATGCGCCAGAATATCCTGTGGCGTGGCTGGCGTGCCTCGCTTGGAGAGATAGTCCGGTGAAGCGACAATCACTCGCTTCCGGTCAGCAAGCTTACGGCTCACCAAACGCGAGTCCGGCAAAACGCCCAGACGAATTGCGAGATCGAAGTTTTCACCGATAAGATCCACGAAGCGGTTTGAGAAAGAAACGTCGAGCGACACCGTCGCAAACGTCTCGCGAAACTCGACAAGAAGGGACATCAACCACATTCGGCCAAAGCTGCCAGGCAAAGCCAGCCTGAGCCTCCCGCGCGGTTCACCGTCCGAAAATCGCTCGGTTTCTTGGCCCGCAGCAACCAGTCCCTGTAGCAGCGGGCGAATCCTGTGAAGATAGGCCTCCCCGGCCTCCGTAAGTGCCGTCCGACGTGTCGAACGCTCCAGAAGCCTCACGCCAAGGATCTCCTCGAGTGAGTTTACCCGCCGGGATACAACGGTTGCATCCCGGTGTAGCCGCTGTCCCGCCGCGTTAAATGATCCGGCCTCTGCGACGGCCACAAACGCAGTCAGACATTCGATATCAGGAAGATGGAAAGATTGCTGCATATTTTGCAGTTATAACCTGCCGATTATCCCTATTCCAGTTTTTTCTTGCAGCATCATATTCGGCTTGGTGAAACTCAAAAGAGGCAAACTCGATGTTCGCAATATCACTCGGCGGCCCGTCGTTGGACCAGTTGAAAAGAACAGACCTTCCCGATCCGCCACCGCCCGGCCATGGGCAATTGCTTGTCCGCATGCACGCGGCGAGCCTCAATTTTCTCGACCTTGCTGTGGCGTTCGGGCAATATCCTGGCATTGTCTATCCGCTGGTGCCTGTGGCCGATGGCGTCGGCGAAATTATCGCGATCGGTGATGGCGCCACCGGCGTCGCCCTCGGTGACCGGGTGGCCCTACATCCCAAAGCGATGTGGTTCTCTGGCCGAGGATCAGTGGAAAAGGCTGGGATCACCCGCGGTGTTACGCTTCCTGGGTCCTTGATGGAGATCGCGACCGTAGATGCCCAATCAGTCGTTAAACTTGCTGACCATCTCTCGTGGGAGCAGGGAGCAACACTGCCAATCGCGGCAACAACCGCCTGGAACGCCCTTTCTTGCGCCAATATCGTTCCAGGCTCAAACGTTGTGCTTCTGGGAACCGGTGGCGTCTCCATGATTGCTCTTCAACTTGCCAAGGCCCGAGGCGCCCGCGCGATCGTGACGTCCTCATCCGACGCAAAGCTTGCGTTTGCGCGCGAAATCGGCGCCGACGAAACAATCAATTACACGACCTCCCCTAATTGGGATCAGGACGTCGTCGCGTTGACGAACGGCCTTGGCGCAGACCTCGTCCTCGATACCGTGGGAACGGTAACCTTCCCCCGCTCTCTGTCGGCGGCGCGCTATGGAGGGGTCGTCTTTACAATTGGCTTCGTCACCGGCACCGCTCTGGAAATCGACCTGATGCCCATCATCGTTAAAGCGCTCAGGGTGCAGGGCAACAATACGGGCTCTGCAGAAGATTTTGCCAAGGCCATGCAGGCGATACAGGCATCGCGGATCGAACCCGTCCTCGCCAAGACGTTCGGGATCGGAGAATTGGCGGAAGCGTATCATGCGCAATCCCACGGCCCCGTCGGCAAAATTGCAATTCGGTTGGATTGGTAACCGCTTCGCGATGGGCTGGGTCGACGGGAACGTCGGCCTCATTTCTGAGCCGCAAACGTCTTGCTCGCCTAGCGGCTCGAGGGCGGCTAACTCGCGTACGACCGGTGAATTTCAGCTCATCGGTCAGTCCTTGGATCGGGGTGGCCGTGGTGGCCACCATATCAAGAGGACGTTAGAGATGAGATTAAACAAGAAAGTTGCAGTCGTTCATGGCGCGGGCGGCGCGGTGGGGAGCACCGTTGCACAAACATTTGCCAACGAAGGCGCCATGGTCTTTCTGGCAGGTCGGAATCCTGCTTCGGCAGAAGCAGCCGCATCGCGGATCCGGTTGAACGGAGGAGCCTTAAATTGGCGCAAAGCATCGCAGGAGAGCCTATAACAGCCGCCCGCCTCATGCAAAGTACCGAAGCGAGCGGCGACAATGCACATATCAATCCCACGGTTTTCTCGGAAGGAATTGCGAATGAAGGAAAGCTATCTTTGGCGCTCCCCAATCGTGTCCGCGATCATCACGTCAATCTCCTTCGCCTTCACGCCGAGGAGAGACTCCGTGTCCGAGGCGTCTAGCAGCAGCGGCCTTTCGAAGAGATAGCTCATCTCCACAAGCTCGTGCATGCCGAATTCTTCCATCTGCGCATGTGAGTACGTTCCGAGCGCGGGCGGCTCTTGACCGAGGAAAGCCGCGGATCTCAGGATCAACTCGCGGGGCGAGATATGGTGTGACGGAACATGGAACGCGCGATCCCATGCGCCCCTATATTCTGCAGCGGCCACCAACGTGCGTGCTACGTCCTTGGTGAATGACCAAGCATGCTTCGCGTCCAGGTCGCCTAGGAACGTGACGGGCTTCGACGCCAGAAGTGACGGCAGCGCCAATAGCGAGAAATATGTCACTGCTCCCTTCCCAAGGTAATCGCTCGCCCGTACCTCGATGGCGGGAACACTGGCCCGCAATGCCCGCTGCCACATGATGGTGCGTACCGTGCCCTTGCGAGAGCTGGGGTCGAGCGGTTGGTCGGGCCTGAGCAGTCCCTCAGGGTTCGACCCATAGCCATAGAGATTTCCGAGGACAATCAATTTTGCGCCGACATTCTCAGCCGCGCGAGTGAGACCATCCATGATCGGGAAAAAATCCGTCGGCCAGCGATCATATGCTGCCATCGCGCACATGAAGATCGCATCTGCCCCCTTACACACCTGCGTGAAAGCTTCCGCGTCGGAAGCGTCCGCCCGGACAGTCCTTACGTTCGTCTGATCCTCCAAATTGACGCTTCGGCTTGTGATCGTAACATCATGACCCGCGTCACCAAGTAGCCTCGCCGTTTCAACTCCAACCGGACCGGCTCCGACAACAACATAAGTGCTCATATCAACCTCTGCTCACCATTGCGATGAATACAGTTTGCAAAGGAGCAGATTGAAAATCGCGCCGTAATCGCCAAATTTTGAGCACGTTCCGCCAATCAAGGAGGGCACCGTGAACCTGCATTCCACCGCATATCAGTCGGGTAGCGTATCGATCGCGTCTCTCAAAATTGGGGCCGGAAGCTTTCTTCTTCCGGAGGCGGATCGGCACCGCGTTGCTGTTCACGCGAGCCCCGCGACACGCTCCTACTGTGGTCAGGTGAACAGACACTTCGTGCGTCGCGCAGGGGACATAGATGTGCTGGCTGCAGGAGAGCTTGGCGGATTCGATGCTGAGTCCGCTTTTGACACAATCATATTGAGCCTTCCCAAATCGCTCCTCCAGGACGTCGCTGACAGTGCCGGTGTAAAAGGACCCGGCCGGCTCCAGACGCGCCACCTCCTCCGAGACGAGCAGATCGAGCACCTGACGCGTGCAATCCAGGCAGACTACCAAGCTGGTTCGCCAAGCGGACCATTGTACGCGGAGAGCATTGGCATCGCGATAGCGGTGCGCCTATTGGGCCTTGAATGCTCGGCTCCCGCCATTGAGCGTCGGCTGTCTGATGCTCAGTTAAAGCGGGTGATGGACTTCATCGAAGAACAGATTCAAACCAGCTTGAGCCTCGACACGCTGAGCAGAGTCGCCGGTGTCAGCAATTCGCACCTGCGTACGTGGTTCAAGGCCGCGACCGGTTTGACCGTACATCGCTATGTGCTGCATCGTCGAATCGAAAGAGCTCGTGCATTGTTGGTCTCGACAAACCTCAGTATCAGCGAGATTGCCCATCGAACAGGCTTTGCACATCAATCCCATCTCGCTCAATGGATGCGACGCGAGATCGGTCAAACCCCGTTCGGGTTGAGGCGAGCCAGCGCGATGTAAGGTGTGCAGGAGTATCAAACAAGTCGAGGAAAGCGGATGTCGAAGATGATTGGCAATTTCGAGACAGTCCGCGTCGCCTCCGCGGCGACCAATGGAATGATAATCGCGCAGGGATCAGGACCCCGACATGCCCTCGCGCAGATAGCCTATTGACTAGCCTCGCCTTGGCGGCCATTTTTCGGCTGCATCGTGGCGCCTAGGGGCGATGCTTTATCCGGAGAGCAATCTCGTTGAGAATGAGAGCCAAGAGGCTTACGCTTTTTTCTGTCGCCTTGGGGGGGCTGTTGACCACGTCGCTAGCGCGTGCCGCCGATAGCGGAGACGCGCGCAACCAACCCGATTCCGGCACCTGGATCGTGACATTGGGTGCGAGTGTCGAGTACGGTCCGAAATTTCCGGGCTCGAAGCATGATGGCTTCAGCGCCTTGCCCTCTTTCGATATCAGGCGTTTCGACGAACCGGATGAGCACAGCGCGCCGGACGACAATATCGATTATGGCCTTATCGACTTCGGCGGCTTCGAAGCGGGTCCGGTAGTCGGTTTGCGCGACAGCCGTTCGCAATCCGATGATGACCGCTTGAAAGGCATCCACTCGGTGGATTGGGACGTCGATGCCGGGATTTTTGCACAATATTGGGCGATTCCGAACCAGCTTCGATTCCGCTCCGAAATCCGCCAGGCCCTATCGAATGGCAGCGGTCTCGTCGTCGATATCGGCGCCGATTGGTTCCAGCCGCTCGGCGACAGATGGCTGCTCTCGGCCGGCCCTCGTGCTTCGTTCGGCAACGGCGCCTATATGCGGACCTATTTCGGCATTTCGTCGAGCGAAGCTTTGCAGAACGGCGCCCTACCCGCCTTCGATGCAAAGGGCGGCCTGAAGTCGATCGGCTTTACGGTTTCCGCCGCCTATAATGTGACCCCGACCTGGACGCTGCAGATTTATGATCGCTTCGATCGCCTGACCGGAGATGCGGCCAACAGCCCGATCACATCGAAGCTCGGCAGTGAGAACCAGAATGTGATCGGCATCTCCCTCACCAAGGCCTTCAACGTCAGCTTCTGAAATCCGTCATTCAACCGCTCAACTGGCCGGTCTCGACGCCGTTGCGATCAACCAGACACCGACCAGGATCAGGAGGCTGCCTGCAAGCCGAAGCAACGGCAATGGCTCGCCAAAGGCGAGCCAGGCAACGCCCATGATGAGAACATAGCTGATGGCCGAGAGCGGGAAGGCCTTGCTGAGATCGAGCTCGGAGAGCACGCTCATCCAGATGGCAAAGCAGACGATCTCTGCGACAATCGCCGCCAGGAACCAGTGTGATGACAGAATATCGACCAACCAAGCTCCGCCCGCTCTGCCCGCATCGACGGCGCTCTGCTTCAGCAATATCTGTTGCGCCGTGTTCAGGAGCGGCACCATCAGCCAGATCGGCCGCATCGTTCTCACTCTTGCACCTCGCCACCATCGTCTGCGGCAAAAAGCGGCGAGACCGTCTTGAGGATGAATTGCAGCAGTGAATTGGAATGGCGGAAATACATCGCATTTGCCGTCAGGCAGCTTCCAAGCCGAACCTTGTTGCGATAGTAGGCCTGCCCGCTCTGATAGCGGCCCATGCGATGGCTCAGGCAATATTCGATATTGGCGAACCAACTGAGATAATAGAGATTGTAGGTCCTGCCCTTCTGACCGTCCATGCAGAAGAACTTGTCGACCAACCTGTCCTCGTCGTGGATCAGCAGATTGGCAGCAAGCAGTTCGTCGCCCACAAAATACATTGCGCAAAAAGATCGGCCCGGCATGCCTTTCAGCACCCCTTCAAAATAGGCCGGCGTCAGTTCTTCGAACTGTAATCCGCTCCGCTCGCGCGTCTCACGATAGAGCTGCATGACGCGCGGCAGAAGATCACCGAATTCCGTGCGGTATTCGACCCGCACCTCCTGCCGGCTCCGCAGTTTCCGACGCATATCCTTGCGGGTTGCTGTAGACAGGGTGGCAAAATAGGCCTCGATCGTACCGAACCTGATGTCCATCCATGCTGTCGGCAGTCCGCCGATCTCGGCGTAACCTCTCGCCGACAATACCGGTTCGACGCCTGACGGAATAGGGTAGGACAGATCCTTCAGCGCCGTCAGCGAGCAGCCTTCCATGCGCGCATGCGCCTCGAAAGCGTCGAGGAGTTCCGTAAAAAGCGCCGGCCGGCGGGACTGGGCGATATCAGGATGAAAGCCAATGGAAGCCGTCTCCGTGCAGGGTGAGCCAAGACAGGCGAGGCGGAGCGTCAGGAAGCCGCTGAAGATGCGGCGGATGCTTTCCACCGCCTTCCGGAAACGCCCGGCCTCCAGCGTCGTCTCAAGGGCGTAGCTGCAAAGGAATGCCGGCATGGCGGCAACAATCTCGTCGTCTTCGCGCACGACCGCATAGCGCCACTCAAAACCCTCGATACTGGCTTCCTCGACCGCGAGCAGATAGTCATAGGTCTCGACCTCACCAGGGAAGCAGGCGTTCCACTCATCGCGGTCGAGCATTCGAATGCTCGGAACAATCATCGCCGCCACGGATGACGTATCGCTTGAGACCTGCGCTTCAGGTGACCGCACTTTAAGCGCTTGCTGCTGCATATTCTGCCTCGAAGAATTCCGCTGTCATATCAGCCACCCGCCTGTGCTGCCGATCGAGATGGATCATGTGATAGCTGTCGTCGAGCCAGCGTAGCTCCCGGCGCCCGCCAATATGCGCGGCGATATACTGGGCATGCGCGGGGCCGCTGAGATCGTCTTCGCGCGAATGGAGGATCAGGGTCGGTGTCCTGATGTCGGGAAGCCGCGCTTTCAACGTCCGGCCAAGCTCATGCATTTCGATCAGGCCGCGGCCGGGAAAGGTTTCGAGCATGCCCTCGCCTGTCATGCCGGCCACCATTCGGCGCATGCGCTCGTCCTTGATGCCGAGGGAGGCCGTCTCGCGAAAATTCAGCCGGTCGATGAATGGGATAAACGAGATCCAGCGAATGTGCGGAGAAAACAGCGAATAATAGCGCGGCACGTCCCATCCATCGTAATGGAAACAGGGCGAATAGACGGCGACGGCACGGATCGACATGGGATTGCGATCGGCTGCCATCATCGCCAGCTTGCCGCCAACGCAAATTCCGGCGGCAAAGACCATATCGCTGCGTTCGCAAAGCCAACCAGCCGCCGTTTCGACGCTGCCGAGCCAGTCCTCCCAGCGCGAGCGACGGAGCGCCGCTTCGTCCTCGCCGTGGCCGGCCAGCAGCGGGGCGTAGACGCTGAAGCCGCGGCGATGGAATTGCCTCGCCACAAGCCGCATTTCCGCCGGCGCCCCTGTCAGCCCATGAACGAGGATGACGCCCTTGCCGTTCGTGCCCTCGAGAAAGAAGGAAAGACTGTCAGCCGACATGCGGGAATTCTCCCTGCTGGCGGTTCTCCTTCGCCATGAAACCCAGAGCATGGCAAGTGCTGATCACATGTGTGCCCGCCGCCTCCTGCTCCTGCTTGATCTGATCGTGGAAGGTCCTGAGCTTCGTCCAGTGCATCTTCGGGCGGTAGTGATGTTCGGCGTGATAGCCGTTGCCGAACCAGAGCCAGTTGTAGAAACCGTTATGGCTGCTGACGCCCCAGGCGATGGGGACATCGGGGTCGCCGTTCAGATGCTCGTAATAGCCGTTGAGGGAGGACAGGCAGTTGCCAAGATAATAAAACGGCAGGAAAAAGAACGCCGCTCTCCAGTCGTAGATAAGAGCGAAGAGGACGAAGGCAAAGAATGACACGAGCTCGATGCGCCCCCATCTCGCATCGAATGGCCTTTTTTTTGCAATCGCTCGATGGATGTCGCCGACATCATCGCGAAAGAAGCTGAGAAAGGTATAGGAGAAGACATTTTCCGGCGCGCCGTTCTTGCCGTGCTTGTAGATCGACAGGAGGTCGACCGTCTCGCCGTTCTCGTTGGGACGGTCGCTATTGCCGGAATGGTGACGCATATGCACCCAGTGATAGTAGACCTGCGAAAAGCCGATCGTTACGGATTCGAGCAGGCTGAATGCGTAGTTCATCCACTTCGGCTTGAAATACGGCGTGTGGATGAAGTTGTGCGAGATGCTGTTGATGTTCCACGATATCGACACGGCATAGACCGCACCGAGCACCGCCGACAGCCAGAGCGGCCGGCTTTGGAAGCCGGCGATCAGATAGATGTTGAATGCCAGATGCGCTGTCGCGGCAAGCACCGGCACGATATCCCATTTCGTGTGCGCGAAGATTTTCATAGTCCCGTCGCTCCAACACAGACCACGCCGGCCGTCACCAGGACGATGCCGAGAGCGTGGCGAAGATTGATGGTTTCCTTGAAGATGGCGGCGCCTGCAAAAGCGATCGCCGCATAGCTCAGCGCCATCAGCGGAAAGGCCACCGACAACGCCACCTGTTCCAGCACGCGCGTCCACATCACCAGTTCGACTGCCCAGAAAACGATCCCGAGCCAGATGACCGGTTTCTGCAGGGTCTCAAACAGCGCGCTCGCTGCGCCATACTTGAAACACAGCTCGCGGCCGGTTTCGGCAAGAATGCAAAAAGCAATGATGGCGAACGTCCATCCTGTCAGTCCCGTCGTCATGCCATCAGCTCCGACAGGACTTCGAGCAGTGCATGGTTTGCCGCGCTGTTGATGTTGCGGACAACTTTCATGTCGCGACGGCGGAAGGGCTGGTCGATCAGCACCTCTGCTTTCTTCATCGCGCGGGTGTAGAAATCGCCGCCGTAGTGCGGCGTCGAATAATCGCCGGTCACGTCTGCTCCGATGACGCGATACCGTTCACCGATTTCGCTGAGCAGCCAAAGGACGTAGGGTAGCCGCATGCAGCCCTGATCCCAATTGGTCACGGCATCGGCGTCGGAGAGAGCGTCCTTGTCGATCGTTACATAGACCGCTTCGGTTTGGATGCGGCCAAGAAGCCGGTCGAGGAAATTGCTCTCGCCGAGTTCCGATATCGATTGCCAGTGCAGGGCGCCGTCGATCTGGCTGAAACTCGGGCCGGAGCCGTAGTGCAGTTTCACTTTGCTCGGCGGATGCTGATAGGGATAGAGTTCCAGGCGGCCATCGGATAGCGGCATGAGATTGGCCCCCTTGCGCTCCGGCGACTTGAGATCGCGGCTGCAGACCCCGAGGGTTATCACTTTTTTGACCAGTGGCTGTTCGAGCGCTTTGTTGACCCAGGAACCGCAATGCATGCCAGGGTCGAAATGGACCCAGTCGGGGTGATTGTCGATATGGATGACGGTAACGGCTTTGCTGCTATTTTCCAGAGCCTGCGACAGAAGAAGAGCTGTCACATGATGGAAGTCGCCCGATCCCATGAAACAAAGGCGGGCGCCGTCACCGGCTGATGGCCGTGCCTTCGCCAGGTTGCGCCAGACGGTATCAAGGTCCGGCCGGCGCCCCCACAGCCTGATGGCGCGGCCGCTATCCTTGGCCTCGACTTCGCGCGCCCCTGCCATCCGGCAGGAATGCACGAAGTCGGGCTGCAACTCCAACGCATCATCAAGATGGAGAAGGAGGAGCTGCAAGGTTCTATCTCCGCTCGGCGCGTGTCAGAAGCTGGTCGAGCAGCGAGATCGCAAGCTCGATCTCCTCGCGGCTGATCATCAGGTTCGGAGCAAGAGTGATGACGTTCTTGTGGTATCCACCAACATCGAGCACCAATCCATATTTCCTGCCATCGACCACAAGATCACCCTTCATGCCTTCATCCGCCATCCAGTCGAGCGTCGCCTTGTCGGGGGTGAAGCCGTCAGGCCCGCAGATTTCCATGCGAAGGGCAAGGCCAAGGCCATCGACATCGCCGACGATCGCATGCCGCGACTGCAGGTCCTTCAGGCCTTCGAGGAAATGCGCGCCCTTTTCCATCACATTCGCGCCGAAGTCGGTCTCAGACACCATCTTCAGCGTTTCGAGAGCGACGGCCGTGCCCATCGGGTTGCTGGCAAAGGTCGAATGCGTGGAGCCTGGCGGGAAGATCGTCGGGTTGATCATCTCTTCCTTGGCCCAGATGCCCGAGAGCGGATTGAGACCATTGGTGATCGCCTTGCCGAAGACGAGCACATCTGGCGACACGCCGAAATGTTCGATCGACCAGAGCTTGCCGGTCCGATAGACGCCCATCTGGATCTCGTCGACGACAAGCAGGATGCCGTGATCGTCGAGGACCTTCTTGAGCTCCTTGAAGAAATTCATCGGCGGAATGACATAGCCGCCGGTACCCTGGATGGGTTCGATGTAGAAGGCGGCATATTCCGATTTTCCGGCCTTCGGATCCCAGACGCCGTTGTACTCACTTTCAAACAGCCGCGCGAATTTCTGGACGCAATAGTGCCCGTATTCTTCCTTCGACATGCCCTTCGGCCCGCGAAAATGATAGGGGAATTCGATAAACTGGGCACGCTCGCCGAAATGGCCGTAACGCCGACGATAGCGGTAGCTTGAGGTGATCGACGTCGCGCCGAGCGTTCGCCCGTGGTATCCGCCCTCGAAGGCGAACATCAGGCTCTTGCCGCCGGTATAGTTGCGAACGAGCTTCAAGGAATCCTCGACGGCCTGCGAGCCGCCGACATTGAAGTGAACACGACCTTTCGAACCGAATTTATGTTCGGCATCCCGAGCGATCAGCGCTGCGAGTTCGACCTTTTCGCGATGGAGATATTGCGAGGCGACCTGCGGCAATCGATCCAGCTGCCGATGCGCGACATTGTTCAAACGCTCGTTGCGATAGCCGAAATTGACGGCGGAATACCACATCTGGAGATCGAGAAATGGCGTCTCGGCTGCGTCAAAGACGAATGAACCATCGCAGCTTTCGAAGAATTTCGGCTTCTGCGAATAGTGAACCGTATCGCCGTGGGAGCAATAGGTCTCTTCGAGCCGTCGCAGCTCGTCTTCGGAAGCGATGGGGTGCATGCTTGCAGCAAGTTTCAGGTTGGAACGCATGAAGTCCTCTTCTCACGCAGTTTTTGCCACGGGCAGCGCAACAGGCTGTCGTGACGGGCTGGAAAGGATGGCTGCGACACTCGCCTGGATTTCGGCGAAACCGCTATAGGGGATGAAAGGAAGGCAGTTCGCGCGGCAATGATCCGCAAGCTTGGCCTTGGCGAAGACAAGCTGCGCCTCGTGGGAGACGCAGAAGTCACTGCGGCCGTCGCCGATATAGATATGGTTGCCGGACGGCCTCACCTGGGCGCATTTGCACACGCCGGCGCCGGCAGCGCAGGCTGCGCTCTTGAACGGAAAGCCGAGATCGAAATCGGGCATAGTGCAAGCGTGCGGGCGAGAAATCAGCTTGTTTGCGATGATCTGAATGTCTTCAAGACCATGTTTGGCAAGGACCCGCCTGATAAAATGATCGACACCGTCGCTGACGATGATGAGGCTTAACCCGTTCTCTTCACAGAATGCCTTGAAAGCTCCGAAGGCACTGTCGATTTCGATCGTGTCCAGGAATGCGTCGATGTCTTCGTGTTTTGCCTGAAGCAGCTGGATCTGGCGGCGCATGCACTGGGCGGCTGTGATCCTGCCGTTGGTCCACTGATCTTCGATCTCGCGCCACTCTGGACGCGCGAAACGGTCCAGAACCAGATCGGTCACGTCTTCTTTCGATATGGTTCCGTCGAAATCGCAAAACACCTGCATCGCATGCTCCTTCAATGTGACGAAGCATTTAGCGTCGCTACCTGAAGGCGAGATGAGGCGAATGTGAAGCGAAACTGAATTGACCGCTTATGCGGCAGGAATATCGAGATCCACCTTCAGGCCGGATCCCCAGGCAGGCGTGCCGAGGCTGATCCCAATGTCGAGACGGTTGCCGATATCGGCGACGATCGGCAATCCCAATCCCGCGCCCTCCTCCCCGGCTCGCGCGTCAAGGCGGTTGAACCGCTGAAATGCGGCTTCTCGCTGTTCGGGTGGGATACCGGGGCCGCTGTCTTCAATGGAGAGGCGAAAGCCGCGCGAGCTAGGTTCGATGCGTACCTCGATGCGACCGCCGGCAGGGGAATATTTGATCGAATTGTCGAGGAGATTATCGATCATGACGCGCAGCAGGGCACGGTCGGTCAAGACTTGTGGGTCGTGGGTTCCGACCAGCCCGGCATTGAAACCGCGGCGATTGAGCATGACCCCAAAATCCGCCAGGGCTGCCGCCGCAATCTGGCGCAGCGGCAACGCCTCCAGCTGCAGCGGCTGATGGCTGACCCGTGCAAGCCGCAGCAGCTGTTCTATGAGATGCATGGCGCGCTCGTTGCTGACAACAAGATCCTTCAGCAGGGCGGCGCGCTCCTCGTCGGAATCGGCACGATCGAACATTTGCAGAAGCAATTTGATGCCGGCCTGCGGTGTTCGCAGTTGATGGGCGGCAAGATCGGAAAAGCGCCGCTCCATTGCCAGCGAGTGGCCTAGCTTTCGCAAAAGGTTGTTGAGCGAGTGGACAAGCGGCGTCAGATCCCGCGGCAGTCTTCCCGTCGCAATCATCGACAGATCATCCGGCGTGCGGGTCCGGATCTGCGAGACCAGTCCCCGGACATTGGCAAGCCCGTTATTGATGGCGAGCCAGATGATGATGGCACTGACGGGCACAAGGACGAGCAGCGGAAAGGCGAGATTGAGAAGGATGTTATCGACAAGACCTTCCCGAAGGATGATCTTTTCGGCGACCTCGATGGTCACGTCGCTATTCGGGATCGGCAGAGAGTAGATCCGCCAGAGCTCGTTCTGATAGGTCACATCGGAGAAACCGGCCGAGAAGCGCTTGACCTCGGCTGGAAAGGCGTTGCTGCTGGCAAAGGCCAGCGCCGGCCCCTTCCAGGCGCGAAACGAATGGGCGTCGGCATAGTCGTCCGCGTCCTCGTTAAGCGCAAGCTGATTGTCCATATTGAAATCAAGATCCGGAACCTGCACCGTCGGCCTCGCAGTCAATCTTGTGAGGGGGTGCTTCATCAACGACCAGAGCACGTTGGCATCGTTGATCAACTGCGCATCGTAGATGTTGTCGATCTCGCGCGTTGCGCTGTGATAGGCGAAGATGCCGACGATGGCGATCGTGATGATGAGGGTCGGGAGAATGCGGAGAAAAAGGCGTTGGCTGAGTGTCACTGCTGCCGCTCGACCATGTAGCCGACGCCGCGGATCGATCGGATGAAATCGGTACCGAGCTTCTTGCGCAGATTGTAGACCGTCACTTCGATCGTATTGCTCTCGACCGAAACATCCGTGTCGTAGAGTGCATATTCGATATCGTTCTTCGTAACGTAACGTCCACTCCGCTCCATGAGGAGCCGTAACAGATGGAACTCCTTGGCCGGGATGTGAAGCTGTACGCCATTTCGACGCGCCACCATGGCTGAAGGGTCGAGCTCGACGTCGGCGCATCGAATGATGGTTTCGGTACGGCCCTGCCGTCGCCGGATAAGCGCACGCAGCCGGGCGAGCAGTTCGTCAAGGTCAAAGGGCTTGACGAGGTAATCGTCCGCACCCTCGTCCAGGCCGTTGACACGATCGCGTACGCTGTCAAGCGCTGTCAGCATCAGGATCGGGACGTCGTTGCCTCCCCTTCTCAGCGAACGGACAACCTCGAAGCCGCTTGCCTTGGGAAGATTGACGTCGAGGATCACACATCCAAATTGGCTGTCGCGCAGCGCATCGAGCGCCGTCTCGGCATCGCGGAACCAATCCACGCCATAGGCGTGCTTCTCCAATGCGCGTTTCAGCGAGGAGCCGAGAATGTAATCATCTTCGACCAGGAGTATGCGCACGTCCGCGTCCTTGCGATTTCAACTATCAACCTGCTTCTTCGGTCTCGATTGAGGCCGAAATCCGGGAAGGTTTCCGCGGGCTGTCCGAAGCCCTTCCACGCTACCACTCGGCATATGGCTCGAAGCAGCGAGGACGCCACCTCGTTGTTCAATGCCTTGACGCTCTCACGCCACGAGGGAACGCAAACTGTCCCAGCCAGCAGATTGCGGCTCGGCATTGTGTCAAATCAATGGAATTACCTCGCCGCTCACCTTGGTGCGACAATTGCGCTAAGGGTCCCGCTGTATTTCGCGGCGGGACCACATGCAAGAACCACATGCCAACTAATGCGCAGCAAACCGTTCAGGTCGGAACGAAGCAAGCATAGGATGCTCCCTCCCCGTGGCGATTTCGAAAGCTTGCAACTCGCCCACGATGAGGCCGAGGGTTGCGCCACTGTGGCTGAAGGCAACATGGTAGCCTGCAATGGCTTTGAATGCACCGAGGACCGGTTCTCCATCGCCGGGGATTGGCTTGCCGCCGACGCCGATGGAAGCAACCTCAAGTTTCGGATTGCCCTCCAATACCTTCGACGCTTCTTCAAGCAAAGCCACAACGACTGAGTGGTCGATCTCATAGCTGCCATCCGGATTGATCTTCACGCCTTGATCTGCCGCCCAGTCGGCATCAAGCGAAAGGGTTCCGTCTGGTGCCGGACGCACCGCGACACGCGGCGTGTTCAAGACGGCCTTGAGGGGATGGTCAAGCCGTTTGGTCTGCACCAGAAGTGCAATCGGAGTCCCATCGCCGATCGTCTGCCCAGAGTCGGCAGCCATTTCCGGTACGGCAGGGCCAGTGGCAAGAAGGACGGAATCCGCCTTGAAACGGGTACCGTATGTCGTGT